>JAGXHA010000072.1 GCA_024636475.1 Roseobacter sp.
ACTTGCATGGCGCGCATGGAACGGATCCTTGTGTAAACCTGAATGCAAAAGGGCCAGAGGATCAGCGATTATGCAAGCCTATCCTCTGGCCTTTGCTTAAACGCTACAGGGGTGTGCCGATTACGGAACGATTGCCAGCTTGATCCCGTATGCAACGATGCCAAGGGCCAGAACGCTCAGCACCCAGATCAGCACGAACCAACCGGTTTTGGAAATCCAGTTGCCGTGCATCAGTGATAGCCTTCGGCAGGATCAATTTTGCCGCGAAAGACCCAGTAGGTATAGATCGTATAGGCAAGGATCATCGGCAATAAAATCAATGTACCCACAAGCGCAAACTTAAGGCTGCTATCGGGGGCAGCAGCCTCGATGATGGTTAGTCTTGGCGGCACGATATAAGGGTAAAAGCTGATGCCGATCCCGATGAACCCCAGCACAAACAGCGCCAAGGCGCATAGAAACGGTGTGACGTCCCAGTGCCGCTGCAACCCGTGAAACAACCCGTAAATCACAAAGGCCACCAACGCGGGTACGAGAAACGTAAAGATCGCTGTCGGGAAAGCAAACCAACGGGTAAAGTATTCGACCTCAAGAAACGGCGTCCAGATGCTGAAGATGCCCATAAAGACCACGGTCGCAATGCCAAAGGGCCAAGCAAGACGGCGCATATGTGCTTGGATCCGCCCTTCAAGCTTCATGTTCAGCCAAGTCGCCCCCAGCATCGCATAGCCGGTGGTCACGGCAATCCCGGTCAGGATGGAAAACGGCGTTAACCAATCCCACCAGCCGCCGGCATAGGCGCGGTTCTCGATCTCGATCCCTTGTACCAGCGCGCCCAAGGCAATGCCCTGGCAAAAAGCGGCAACAAAAGAACCGCCGAAGAAAGAGATGTCCCACAAGCCTTTCCAGCGTGTGGTCCGCCAGCGGTATTCAAATGCCACACCGCGAAACACCAGCCCAAGTAACATCAGGACGATCGGCATATAGAGGGCAGGCATTACTGTCGCATAGGCCAGCGGGAATACTGCGAACAAGCCACCACCACCCAGTACCAGCCAGGTCTCGTTGCCGTCCCAGATTGGCGCAATCGAATTCATCATGACGTTGCGCTCCTCCTCGTCCTTGGACAGCGGAAAAAGCAGCCCAACGCCAAGGTCAAACCCGTCGAGGATCACATAAATCAGCACCGCCAGAGCAATGATTGCGGCCCAAATGAAAGAAAGCTCAAGTCCAAACATGATGTCTATCCTATTCTGCCGGTTTCAGGCCTTTGGCGCCTTTTTGCGCGATCTGGGTGGTTCCGGCCGTTCGGATCGGACCATCATCCAACTCGCCGACGGATCCCACCTGCGGACGCTTCTTCATGAGCCGCAAGATATAATAGACCCCTGCCCCAAACACGAAGAAATACACGATGATAAATGCCGTCAGGGATGCGGCAACGGCAGGGGCGCTGACCGGTGCTAGGCTGTCTGATGTCCGCAGCAATCCGTAAATGGTGAACGGCTGACGCCCGACTTCGGTGGTGACCCAACCGGCCAACACCGCGACGAAACCCATCGGGCCCATCACAACAGCAGCACGGTGCAACATCGGGGAAGAATTCAACTTGCCACGCCACCGCGCAATTGCCGCCCACACGCCCAGACCCAGCATCGCAAAGCCAAGTCCCACCATCACACGAAAGGAAAAGAACACGATTGCGACTGGCGGCTCATTCTCGTCGGGGATCGTATCCAGACCATCAAGCGGTGCATCCAGATCATGCTTCAGAATCAAGGACGACAGTTTGGGTATCTCGATCGCATAATCGATCCGCTTTTCTGCGGGGTTTGGGATACCAAACAGGATCAGCGGTGCGCCGTCAGGATGGCTGTCGTAATGCCCTTCCATCGCCATGACTTTGGCGGGCTGATGTTCAAGCGTATTGATGCCATGGAAATCACCCGCCGCGATTTGCAACGGTGTTACAAAGATCAGCATCCACATCGCCATCGAGAACATACGCCGCGATGCTGGCCCGCGGTTGTCTTTCAGCAGATGCCATGCACCGACGGCCCCGACCACCAAGGCAGTCGTCAGATAAGCCGCCAAGACCATATGTACAAAGCGGTAGGGGAAGGACGGGTTAAAGACGATTTTCCACCAATCAAGCGGAATATACTGGCCGACCTCGTTGATGCCAAAGCCCGCAGGCGTCTGCATCCAGCTGTTCACCGACAAAATCCATGTGGCCGACAAAAGCGTGCCAAACGCAACCATACCAGTGGCAAACATGTGCAGCCCCGGCCCAACCCGTTTAAGGCCAAACAGCATGATCCCCAGAAAACCGGCCTCAAGAAAGAAGGCTGACAACACCTCGTAGGCCATCAACGGCCCTATCACGGGGCCCGCCTTGTCAGAAAATACCGACCAATTGGTACCAAACTGATAGGACATCACGATGCCCGACACGACCCCCATGGCAAAGGCCACCGCGAATATCTTTTTCCAATAGTTGAACAAGACCTGATATATTTCATCATTGGTCCAAAGCCATAAGGCGTTCAGAACGGCGAGAAAGCTTGCCAGTCCGATTGAGAACGCGGGAAATATGATGTGGAATGAAACGGTAAAAGCGAATTGCACCCGCGCCAGAATTTCAGCGGAAAAACCATCAAACATAAGAGACCCCTTGTTTGCAGCCACAAAACCAAAGTTTTGCAGCACATGATTATGTGCTAAAACTCTGCGCCAAGGATGTCACATGAACAAATTGACGCAATCGATTATGTCTAGATGTCAATCCTGACCCTCAGCCCCGGTCCGTTATCCATCAACGTCACCGTACCACCGTGCAATTTGACAACCCCCTGAACAAGGCTCAGCCCCAGCCCGTTTCCGGGCGTGTGGCGGCTGGCGTCCAACCGGTAAAGCCTGCGCAACACGTTATCGCGCTCGCCTTGGGGAATACCCGGACCGTTATCTGCGACCTCGAGCGTGGCCCGACCCGCGCTTTTTTCGAGGCTAACCTCGATCTTGCTGCCTTTGGGTGTGTGTCGCATGGCGTTTTCGATCAAATTGGCCAGCACCTGCCCCAGCAGGTTTTTGTCGCCCATTACCTGAACCGTATCGCGTGGTAGTTTACAGATCAGCGTCTGGTCGTTGGCTGCGGCTGCTGGGTCGTAGACTTCGGTCATGGTCTGGCAGAGCAGGTTCAAATCAACCGGTTTGAAATGTGCCTTGGGCGAACCTGATTCAACCGAAGCAATCTGCAAAAGCGACTGAAAGACCGACGCGATTCCGGTCACTTCTTCCTGTGCCTTGCCCAGCAATGCCCCCTCCTCTGAGGCAGCAGGCACCGTGCGTGCCAGATCATCCAGATGCACTGCGACGCGTTGGATTGGCGTTTTCAGATCGTGCGCGATATCCGATGACACCTGCCGCAACATTTGCGTTTGCGCCTCTTGCGCGCCCGCCATCTGGTTCACCTTGTTGCCAATACGCACCAGGTCATCGGCCCAGCGGGGCCCCAAGCTGACCCGCGCCGACAGATCGCCGTTGGTAAGGTCATCCAGCGTACCCCCAATCACCTCGACATGGCGCTTGCTGCGCCGCGCAAGATACAACCCCCCGGAAAGCGCGATCAGGACAGTCGGCAAAAGGCTGATCAAAAGGATGTTAAGGAAAACGGTTCGCAACGCCTCGATCTGCGCAAGACTACGCGCAACCGTCAGCTGCCCGCCGTAAAGCCTTGTTGTCAGTGACAAATAATCCCCGTCATATTCGCTACGCCCCTTGGCCAAGGACACGATATGATAGCCTTCGTCGTCGCGCGCGATGGCACCGTTGCCATAGATTTGCCCGCCTTGCGTGATGTAGCTCAGGATCACCCGGCTTGGATCTGTTTCACGCGATTCCGCCTCGACCAGCAACGCCACGGCGCGAAAATTCGGAGCCGCCCTGAAGCCGGCCATATCCTGTTCCAGATCGGCCCGAATAGCCGTCTCGAATGAATTTTTGGTGACCGCATAGCTGGCCACAAGGCTTAGCAGGCTCACAGTCGAAAACAGCAGCACCAGCAAAAGCGCTAACCGCACCGGCATCGAGCGCCATATCTGTCGAATCCGTCCGCTCATCCATCAATCCTATAACCGGCACCGCGGACGGTCTGGATCAACTCGCGCTCAAACGGTTTGTCTACCTTGGCGCGCAACCGGCTTATGTGGGTTTCTACCACATTGGTCATCGGATCAAAGCTGATGTCCCAAACCGCCTCAAGCAGCATGGTGCGGGTCTGCACCCTGCCCTTGCGCCGCAGCAGATGTTCCAGCAAAGCGAACTCACGTGGCAGCAGATCAATGTCCTGCCCGGCCCGCGTCACTTTGCGGGTGATCAAATGCATCTCGAGATCTCCGGCACGCAACACGGTTTCTTGCTCCAGCGCTTGCGGGCGTCGTGCAAGGGCCGCCACCCGCGCCGACAACTCGCCGAACGCAAAAGGTTTCACCAGATAATCATCCCCACCTGCATTCAGCCCACTGATGCGGTCATCGACGCTGCCCATCGCCGTCAGGAACAAAACCGGCGTTGTGTTGCCCGCGCCGCGCAGGGTCTTGACCAGCGTCAGCCCATCCACTTCGGGCAACATCCGGTCCACAATCAGCACATCATAAGTGCCTGAAGTGGCCTGGATCAGCCCTTCGCGCCCTTGGGCCACCAGATCAACGGTATGCCCTTCTTCGCGCAAACCGCGCGCGATATAGGTGCCGGTGGTGGCGTCATCTTCTACAACAAGCAGCTTCATTTCATCAATTCCGTTCCAAATACCCGTTGGCGATACCTCATTTAGGGGCGTCTGGCAGCAGTGCATTGCAATCTAACAGATTTGTATAGCCTACAAAAACACGCTGTTAGAACTGACTGCCATTTGGGTTTCATAACAGATGATGCAAGGAAGCATATATGACACCCTTTTTTAAATCCCCCCGCCGCGCGATGCCTTTGGTACTTGCAGCCGCGCTGGCCACTACATCGCTCGTAGCGATCACCCCCACAACGGCGCTGGCCGTCCCTGCTGGCGGTTATGCCGATCTGGTCGAAACCATCTCCCCTTCAGTCGTGTTTATCGAAGTGTCCGGGACATCTGCAGCAGCTGGCCCCAAAGTGGAAATGCCCGAAGGTATGCCAGAGGAACTGCGCCGCCATTTTGAGCATATGATGCCAGGTGACGGACCCCAGGCGCAGCCCGTTCAAGGCTTGGGATCAGGCTTTATCATCTCGAAAGACGGGCAGATCGTAACCAACAACCACGTGGTTGAAGGAGCGGACAAAGTGACGGTCAAGCTGTCCGATGGCCGCGAGTTCAAAGCGACCGTGGTCGGCAGTGACCCCATGACAGACATCGCATTGCTGAAAATCGAAGCGGATGTGGATCTGCCCACCGTGACCTTCGGGTCTTCCGAAGATCTGCGCGTGGGCGATGAAGTCGTCGCGATGGGCAACCCCTTTGGTCTGGGCGGTACGGTCACGACAGGCATCGTTTCGGCCAAATCGCGCAATATCAACTCAGGTCCCTATGATGATTTCATCCAGACCGATGCCGCGATAAACCGGGGCAACTCGGGTGGGCCATTGTTTAACAATGCAGGTGAAGTCGTTGGCGTGAACACTGCGATCCTGTCGCCTGGCGGCGGATCGGTCGGGATCGGATTTTCCGTACCGTCCGATATGGTTCAGAACATCGTCGCCGATCTGGCGGATGATGGCACAATCACGCGCGGCTGGCTGGGCGTTCAAATTCGCCCCATGACCCAGGAAGTGGCAGAAGTTTTGGGATACGGCACGCCGAAAGGCGCTGTGATCGAAGCCGTAGGCGACGATAGCCCCGCCAAAAAAGCAGGTCTGGTGAAAGGCGATATCATCTTGTCTTTCAACGGCATGGCAATCGAAGAGCTGCGCGATCTGACCCGCGCGGTGGCCGATACCGACCCAGATGCAACCGCCGATGTGGTGGTGTTGCACAAGGGGCAGGAAATGACCCGTGCTGTCACCATCGGCACGTTGAAACCGGCAAACGCCTAAACCCACATTCCGGCGGCCCAGTCTTGGCTGCCGCCGGTCAAGAGCTTTGGCGGGTTCCTCAACCTGCCAAAGATAGTCCACTCAGTTGCAGTGTGGTCTAGCAGTCCCGGCAGAGGAAACTCTGCCGGGACACTTTTATTCAGGCGAAACGCTAAATGGTCGCCTCAAACAACTGCCGCAGGTTTTCCGAGGTCAGCGTGACCGGGTTGCCGCCACAAGACGGATCCTCAAGTGCCATTGCAACAAGATCGTCCATACGATCAGCAGTCACGCCCATGTCGGACAGTTTACGCGGAATGGCAAAGCTGTCGTTGAAGTCCTGCACAAAGCTGCGAAAGCCGTCATAGCCGCCGTCGATGCGCAGATATCCCGCCGCCCGGTCAAACCGTTCACGGATCACCGCTTCGTTCAGGTCCAGCACGGCTGGCATGCAGACAGCGTTAGTGGTTCCATGATGCGTGTTGAAGACCGCACCGACAGGATGGCTCATCGCGTGGATTGCACCCAGCCCTTTTTGGAACGCCGTAGCCCCCATCGCAGCCGCCGACATCATCTGCGTGCGCGCCTCGATATCGGTGCCGTCTGCGTAGGCACGTGGCAGATAGTCGATAACCAATCGCATGCCTTCAAGCGCAATGCCTTGGGACATCGGGTGATAATGCGGGCTGGAAAATGCCTCGACGCAGTGCGCAAAGGCATCAAGGCCCGTCCCCGCCGTGATATGTTTGGGCATGCCGACCGTCAGTTCAGGATCGCAGATCACCGCCGTTGGCAGTACCTTGGGGTGAAAGATGATCTTTTTCACATGCGTCTGCGAATTGGTCAGCACCGAGGCACGCCCGACCTCTGATCCGGTGCCTGCCGTGGTCGGGACCGCAATGATAGGCGCGATGGCGTCAGCGTCGGCGCGGGTCCACCAATCGCCCACATCTTCGTAGTCCCAGACAGGGCGCGTCTGCCCCCCCATGAAGGCAACCATCTTACCCAGATCAAGGCCAGACCCCCCGCCAAAGGCGATGACCCCGTCATGACCCCCGTTGCGGTAGACCTCAAGACCGGCGGCAAGGTTGATCTCGGTCGGGTTCGCATCGACTTGCGAGAACATCGCACGGCCAAATCCTGCGGCTTCAAGCAGATCAAGGGTCTTGGTTGTGATGTCCATTTTGGCCAGCCCCTTGTCTGTGACAAGCAGGGGCTTTTTGATGCCGGCGGCCTCGCAGGCCTGACCGATCTCGGCAATGCGGCCCGCGCCAAAGCGCATGGCGGTTGGGTAGGACCAGTTGTTTTTCAGCTCCATGAGGATCAAGCCTTTTTAAGGTGGTAAGATTTGGGCCGCGTCAGCGCGAGGTAGCCCAGAACAGACAGGCCAGCGCCTTGGCCGGTGTCCTTGCAGCCCGTCCAGCACAAGGCCGGATCAAGGTAATCGCACCGGTTCATGAACACGGTACCGGTTTCAAGCTGTGCACCTATTGCATCAGCGGCATCCGCGTCCTTGGTAAAGATCGCTGCCGTCAGACCGAACTGGCTGTCATTCATCAATGCGATGGCTTCGGCGTCATCCTTGACCGACATGATGCCAACCACAGGGCCAAAGCTTTCGTCGCGCATGACGCGCATTTCATGGGTCACATTCGTCAGGATTTGCGGCGTCAGATAGGCGGCACCGTCATCTTGGGCAAAAGGTTCAATCAGCGCGGTGGCACCGTCGGCCACAGCTTCGGAAATCTGGTCACGGACTTCTTTTGCAAACCGCACATGCGCCATTGGGCCAATCGTGGTGTTCTGTTCCAACGGGTTGCCAAGCGTCAAAGCGTTAACCCAGGCCACCGCCTTTTCAACGAATGCTTCATAGAGGCTTTCATGAACATAAATCCGTTCGATCCCGCAGCAACATTGGCCTGCGTTGAACATCGCGCCATCCATCAGCCCATCAACCGCGGCGTCAACGTCGGCGTCAGCGCGCACATAGCCGGGGTCTTTACCGCCCAGTTCGGTGGCGACCGGGGTAAAAGTACCAGCAGCGGCAACCTCCATCGCCTTGCCCCCACCGACAGAGCCGGTAAAATTGACAAAGCCAAACTGACGCTCTGAAATCAGGGCCGACGTGGTGTCATGGTCCAGAAACACGTTTTGGAACACGTCTTGCGGGACGCCGGCAGCGTGGAATGCCTCGGCCAGACGTTCGCCCACCTGCAAGGTTTGCGTCGCATGTTTCAGCACGACCGTATTGCCCGCGATCAGCGCAGGCGCGACCGTGTTGATTGCCGTCATGTAAGGATAGTTCCACGGGGCCACGACCAGCACGACACCGCGCGCTTCGCGGGTGATCTTGCGGATGGCCTTCTCGCTGTCCTCGATGATCGTGGGCGCAAGTGCCTCTGCCGCGATATCGGCCATATAGCTGGCCCGCTCTTTGAAACCGCCGAATTCCCCACCATAGCGGACGGGGCGCCCCATCTGATGGGCCAGTTCCACGGCCATACGGTCCGTGGTTTTTCCCACCTCTGCAATCGCTGCACGCACCAGATCGATGCGTTCCGCCAAGGGGCGCGCAGCCCATGCCGCCTGCGCCGATTTGGCCCGCGCACAAACTTTGCGCGCGGCGTCAAGCGACAGCACCGGGCGTTCTAAATAAACCGATCCATCAATCGGTGAGATACATTTCAGGGTCTTTGTCATGTCTTATGCTCGCTCAAATCCGCGGTTGATTTCCCAATCGGTCACGACCTTGTCGTACTCTTCCTGCTCCCACTCGGCCGCGCGGGTGTAGTGGTCGACAACATCATCGCCAAGCGCCTCTCGCAACATCGCAGAGTTGCGCAGGGTTTCTGTCGCGGCACGCAACGTCCGGGGGATTTCCGTAACGCCTGCATCCTCGTACACATCACCCATCGTGGGCTCTTGCAAGGTCAGTTTCTCCTCGATGCCCTTGAGGCCCGCAGCCAACAATGCGGCCTGCGCCAAGTAGGGGTTCAGGTCCGACCCGCCAATGCGACATTCAACGCGAATGCCTTTGGTTCCATCCCCACACAACCGGAAACCAGCGGTCCGGTTATCGACAGACCAGACCGTTTTCGTAGGCGCAAAGGTGCCTTTGGCGAAACGTTTGTAGCTGTTGATATAGGGTGCCAGAAAATAGGTAATGTCAGGCGCGTATTTGATCAGGCCGGCCATGAAATGCCCCATCAGTTCGGACATGCCCAGCTTGGCATCCTTGTCGAAAAACACAGGCACGCCGTCTTTCCAAAGTGACATATGCACGTGGCTGGAAGATCCGACCTTATCCGCCGCCCATTTGGGCAGGAAGGACGCGGAAAACCCCTGTTGAAAGGCGATTTCCTTGACCGCTTGCTTGGAAATCGTGTGATTGTCTGCGCAATCCAGCGCCGAGGCATAACGAATATTCAGCTCTTGCTGGCCGGTTTCGGCCTCGCCCTTGGTACATTCAATCGGGACGCCAGCGGCAACCAGATGGTTGCGCAAGGGCCGCAGAAACGCCTCTTCCTTGGAGGTCTGAAACAGGCAGTAATCTTCGTTATGACCGTTAAGCGGCACAAGGTTGGCGTATTTTTGTTTCTGCAGGGTCCTGTAATCGCCCTCGAACAAAAAGAACTCCAATTCGGTCGCCATCATGGCGTCAAAGCCCAAGGCATCCAGACGCGCGATCTGCTTTTGCAACATGGCACGGGGCGAATGCGCCACAGGTTCGTGGGTGTGATGATCCAGCACATCGCCCAAGACAAGAACGGTTTTTTCAAGCCAAGGCACCAGCCGCATATTCGACAGATCAGGGCGCAACACATAGTCGCCGTACCCGGCTTCCCAACTCGTGGCGGCAAACCCCTCGGGCGTGGACATCACCAGATCGGTGGCCAGCAGGTAATTACAGCAATGGGTTTCCGCATGGGAATGGTCGATGAAATTGCTGACGTGAAAGCGTTTGCCCATCAAACGGCCCTGCATATCGACCAATGCGACCAGCACGGTGTCAATCTCCCCTGCGGCGGCCATTTCCTTGAGCCTGTTGAATGAAATATTGCCCATGTGCAGACGTCCCTTTTGCTTGTGTGGGGCGGCATCTGTGCACCGCCCCTTTTGTCAGACTATAATGGCTATCAGCCGAAGGTGTAGGGCGGACCCGCCTGCGAAATCACTTCGTTATAGTCGCGGAAGATCTGAACGATCTTGGCAGCTGTTTCACCTTCCTGCGCCATTTCATCCCAGAAAGTGACGGCCGCATCTTCGACGGTTTTCCACTCTTCCTGCGCGATCGATGTAAGCTCCAGCTTTTCACCGGACGCACGCAGGCGGGCTTCGCCGCCCCAATACCACTGGTTGCGGTAGGTGTGGCTTGCATCAATCGCAGATGACACGATCTGCTTGAGGTGATCAGGCAGTTCGGCCCATTTCTCGGCGTTGACAAAGAACGACCCGATCCATGCACCCGAGATATTGTTGGTGCAGAAATAGTTGGTCACGTCGGCCCAGCCCACAGTGTAGTCTTCGGTGATGCCCGACCACGCCATGCCGTCCAGCTCGCCTGTTTGCACGGCGACTTCGGCGTCCTCGTAGGGGATGTTTACCGGTACAACGCCAAACTGCGACAGGAAACGACCCGCAGTCGGGAAGGTATAAAGCTTGAGGCCATCCATATCAGAAAGCGACCGGATCGGCTTTACCGTGTTGAAGTTGCACGGATCCTGCCCCGCCGCTGACAGCCAGTGAACGCCGACCTTGGCGTATTCCTCGCGCCAGATATCGGCCAGTCCGTATTGATTGAACAGGACAGGCACGTCCAGCGCATGCTTGGTCGCCAGCGGGAAATAGCCGCCGAAAGACCGAACCGGCGTCGGGGACGCCATTGAATCGTCGTCAGAATGCACGCCGTCGATGGTGCCACGCTGAAGCGCTTGAAACAGTTCTCCGGTAGGGACAATCTGATCGGCATAGAACAACTCGATCTCAAGCTGACCTTGGGCCGCCGCGTTGATGGCATCAATGGCGGGCTTAGTTACTTCTTCGCCAAGGGCCGCGCCCGCGTAGGTTTGAAAGCGCCAGCGGATCGGTTCTTGCGCATGCAGGATTGATGGCGCGGCGAGGGTCGCGGGGCCTGCGATTGCAGCCCCTTTGAGAAACTTACGTCTGGTTGTCATGTTGAACTCTCCTTGTCGGGTTTCAGGGTGATTAGGGCCGGTTCATCCAGCCACGTTTTGATTATTTCGGTTATTTTCCATAGACATAATTAGGCAACCAAAGGGCTATCTGCGGAAAAATCATAACAGCGGCCAGTGCCAAGATCATAACGCCCACGAACGGAATGATGGACCGGTAGATATCAATAATAGTGATTTCGGGCGGGGCCATGGCACGCATCAAGAACAGGTTGTAGCCAAAGGGCGGCGTCATATAGGCGATCTGGCAGGTGATCGTATACAGCACGCCGTACCACACCAGATCGAACCCCAACGCGCCCACCAAGGGCACATAAAGCGGCGCACAATCACCAACATGGCAGTGTCATCCAGAAACGTACCCATCACCAGAAACGACAGCTGCATCAGGATCAGGATCACCCAAGGGTTGAGGCCCCATTGTTCTGTGAACAGCGCCTCAATTGCCTTGACCGCGCCCAAACCATCAAACACCGCGCCAAAAGCCAGTGCTGCAAGAATGATCCACATAAACATGCAGGTAATGGCCAATGTCTTGCGCACAGATGTTTCGAACACCTGACGCGTCATTCGGCCCTTCAGGACAGCGGCAACAAAAGCTGCAATCGCTCCGATGGCCGAGCTTTCAACGAGTGAAGTCCAACCGTTGACGAAGGGCACCATCATCACCGCAAAGATAACCACGGGGAGCAGCCCAGCGCGCAAAAGGCGCAGTTTTTCAGGCCAACCGACATCACGCTCTTCTGCGGATAATACAGGGCCCAGCTCTGGGTTAATCCGGCAGCGGATCGCAATATAGATGATGAACATTGCGGCCATCATCAGGCCCGGAATGGCCCCCGCCAACCACAGCTGACCCACCGGCTGCCGTGCAATCATCGCATAAAGCACCAGCACGACCGAAGGCGGTACCAGAATGCCCAAGCTTGATCCCGCCTGAATGACGCCTGTCACCATCAGTTTGTCGTAGTTGCGCTTTAACAGCTCGGGCAATGCAATCGTCGCACCAATCGCCATGCCTGCCACAGACAGACCGTTCATGGCCGAGATCAACACCATCAAACCAATTGTCCCGATCGCCAAACCACCGCGCAGCCCGCCCATAAAGACGTGGAACATCTTGTACAGATCATCTGCGATCTTGGATTCCGACAGCACATATCCCATGAAAATGAACATCGGCAGCGTCAGCAGCGGATACCAGCGCATCAGCTTGATCGCGGCAGAAAACCCGATGTCATAGCCGCCACGGTCACCCCAAAGGAACAAGGCAGCCATCACCGCGACAAAACCAATGGCGCCGAATACACGTTGCCCTGTCAGCAGCATCAGCATCATGGTCGAAAACATCAAGATGGCGATCAGTTCATACGACATCACGTGTGTCCTCACCGGATTTGAGGAAAAGGATGTCCTTGAAAAGCTCAGACACGGCTTGCAACAGCATCAGGAAAATTCCGATGCACATCGTCACTTTGACAGGCCACATATAGGGTCGCCACGCGGTCGGGCTTCGCTCGCCCCCGTATTTGAACGAATATAGTGTGGATTCGATGCCACCCCACAGCAAAATGAACAAATAGATCAGCAAAAAAAATACGGTAATGCTGTCTGTCCACGCCTTTTTGCGCGGCGTCAGTTCAGCATAAAACAGGTCCATCCGCACGCTTGACCCCATCTGCATGGCATATGGCCCGCCAAGTATATAATAGCCGACCATTACGAACTGCGCCATTTCCAACGTCCAAAGCGATGGGCTGAAGAACGTCTTGTTCATCGAGGACCATAGCAAAATGCCCATCAGCACGAAAATGCCGTACATCACGATCCGGCCAAGCCCATGGTTAAAGCCGTCCACCAGCGAAACATATTTGCGCATCGCGTTCATTCAGCGGCCTGTTGACGAAGGGCGGGGAAAGCAGCGCTCAACGACACGCTCAGATGCTGCGCCATCGCTTGCGCTTTTTCTGCCGTGTCGATCAGGTCGTTGCGTATTTCGATCATGACCGCAGGCAGCCCAAGCGCCTCGCCATGTTTGTCCAGCGTATAGGTAACACCGTCTTTTGCCGCATATGGTTCATTCAATGCAGACCGGAAGACGTCGCGCTTTTGCTCTTGCGCCAACATCGCTTGCGCAGCAGCAGGCGCAGCATGATACAGAAAGCCCAATTCCACCTCGCGGGAAATCCCGTTGAAGATCGGCGCAAAGCTGTGGATTGTGACCAAAATTGATGGATTGGCGATACCGCATTGTTTTGTCACAGCATCATGGAAAGGCGTGTGAACCCGGTCAAAACGGGCCTGTCTGTCAGCATCGCCAAGCTCTGCATTGCCCGGAATATGATAAATTTCGCTGCGCACCGGAATACAGTCAGGCGCGGACAAAGGACGGTTACAATCATACACCAACCGCGACATCGTTCCCGCAACCAGCGGCGCATCCAGAAGCCGCGACAAGGCGATGGCAACATCCAACGCACCGATGTCCCAAGCCGCGTGAGATGTGTGCCCATCGCCGCCCAGCCCAAGAGCATTCAGATCATCAGGAATGAAATTGGACGCATGTTCGCACACAAGCAACACGGCCCCCTGCCCGCCGCTGTTCGTGACTTGTGCTGCTGTCCAATCGTGATCCAAGGTGCAAATTCTCTCGTGATGTTTCCCCCATCACTACAGATTTCTCTGGCGTGTCAAGAATTTTTCTGTAACCTTTGCTTCATAAGATGCGTCTCTGTACCGAAAGGAACAACGTTTGCATAAAAAAGCATTGGTCCGAGACCTGCTTAAAGAAAAGCAGGCCGAACTTACGGCGGCAGAACGCAAACTATCGGCTGTCCTGTTGGACGATTCCCTGCTGACAGGATTGCAATCCATTAACAAACTTGCCGAATGCGCCGAGGTGTCATCACCCACTGTAATTCGTTTGGCGCGCAAACTGGGGTTCGAAGGCTTTTCGGACATGCAAGACGCGATCCGTGATGAGATCGGCGCACGGATGAAACAGCCGCTTGCAAAGCTGGAGGCAGCGGCACCCTCGGGCAGCCTTGATCATATCGTATCACGGTTCATCGAGGCCGTATCAGACAACATCAACCGAACGCTAGACAGGCTTGATCTGGCCGAATTTGATCAGGTGGCCGAAGTCCTGTCCGACCCCGTGCGCCGTTTGTATTTGTTGGGCGGCCGCATCACGCGCTCAAACGCGCATTATTTTTTCAACCACCTTCAGATTATCCGTCCACAGGTCACCCTGCTGGATTCGTCGCCCAGCGTGTGGCCACAATCCTTGCTGGACATGGACGCAAGTGCCGTTCTGATCATCTTCGACATCCGCCGATACGAAAAAGAGCTCGAAAAGCTGGCCAACCTTGCGGTCAAACAAGGTGCCAGCATTGTCCTGTTCACCGACGCCTGGGGATCGCCGATCGAGAAACATGCGCGGTTTTGCTTTCGTTCAATGGTCGAAGTCCCGTCCAGCTGGGATTCAACGCTTGCAATCAACTTTCTGATCGAAGCGCTGGTGGCCGAAGTGCAATCGCGCAGCTCTGACCAAAGCGCAGAGCGCATCGCCGCACTTGAGCAGATGATCGGCGAATCCCGGATCTTCCGCAGCAATTAATTAATTAACTTGTTGAGGTTGAACCGGACATTTGTCAGGATCAACAAACGGGAAGAGTTTTCGCCGGGTCCACTGGCGGGAGGGGCGTGCTTGGTACAAGGCACATCGGTTTGAAAAAATAATGGGAGGAAGACATGAATAAAGTGAACATGAAGCTGAACCGCCGGTCTGTTTTGCGAGGTGCCGCCGTTGCAGCCGTTGCGACGCCAGCGCTGGTCGGCAAGGCCATCGCCGCAGGAGAGGTTACTTGGCGCGTTCAGGCACACTGGCCCAAGGCATCCAGTTCCTTCACCGACAGCCTTGGGGTCGTAGCCGCGCAGTTGGAAGAAAAGACCGAAGGCGCGTTTAAACTTGAACTGTTGGGTGCCGGCGAATTTGCCAAAGGGCCGGACATCTACAATATCGTGCGCAAAGGCGTTGTGCCGATGGGGACAATCAGCCCCTCCTATATCTCGGATCAAGCGCAGGCAGCGACCTTCGTCTATGGCATCCCCGGCACCCTGCGCCAAGCGTGGGAAATGGAACACGCGATGAAGAACCTCGGCGTCGAGGCGCTGGTAAACGAGGACCTGAACGCAGACGGCGTGCATCTGATGTGCGAAAAAGTTCTCCCCACGGAAATGGTTTTGTCCAAGAAGATCGAATCTGCGGCTGATTTTCAGGGCCTCAAGATCCGGTCATCCGGCGCGATGCTGGATTATCTGGCCGCCGCCGGTGCGGCACCGCAGTATATTCCGGGCTCAGAGCTGTATCAGTCTCTCAGTTCAGGGGTTGTTGACGGCGCACATTGGGGTGCGGCCATCGGAGCGCAGTCGATGTCGCTTTGGGAGGTGTGCAAGTACCATTACAAGCCCGTTCTGGCGCAAACCACAGACGCGTTCATCTTTAACCAGGACGCGCTGGAAGGTCTGCCAGAAGATCTGCGCAACGCGCTGGTTGACACAATCGAAAAGCGGTTCTTCCTGCGCTCGGCTGAGTATCAGCATTTCGAAGCCATCGCCCTTGCAGAAGGCGTCGCAAATGAAGGCGTCGAAGTTGTGCAATTGCCCGAAGACGTGCTTGAAATGCTGGCCGCCGCATCGGCGCAAATTCTTGAGGCCGAGGGCCAGAAAGGCGAGCGCGCAGCCAAGGCTGCCGACATCTATCGCTCGCTGATGAAGGACATGGGCTACGCATAAGCCCCCCCTTCAGACTAGAAAGGGGTGGCGCGCGTCAGATGCGCCCCCCCGTTCCCCTTTTTCCCAAAAGGAGCATGCAGGCATGTTGCAGCTGGCCCGTACGATCACGCGCGTGAACCAATTTATCGGGCGATGGATATCGCTTGGCGTCCTGCTCATCTTTGCGCTTTTGCTGGCAGACGTGGCCATGCGCTATCTTGTTGGCAGCCCGACCATCTGGACAGCCGAGCTTGCGACATTGATTTTTGGTGTCTACGCGATCATTGGCGGTGGCTATCTGCTGTCTGAACGCGGACATGTAAACGTCGATATCTTTTACGGGCAAATGACCCAAAAACGCCGCGCGCTTTTGGATATTCTAACGTGGCCCCTGTTTTTGCTCTTTGTCGGGGTTCTGCTTTGGCAAGGTTGGGACATAGCCGTTGAGGCGATTGAAGATCTGGAACGCTCAAACTCCGTCTGGAAGGCACCCCTTTGGCCGACAAAGGCGCTTATCCCCGTCGCTGCGATCTTGCTGCTGTTGCAAGGCATCGTCAGACTTTGGGCCGATATCCGTGTATTGCGCGGCTTGCCGATCCCACCAGACGTGTTTGGAAAACCCGGAGAACCTGACACACCCCGGCCAGATCCGCAGGAGATCCAGCGATGAGCATCGAACTTCTTACGTTGTTGTTTTTCGGCTCCCTTCTGGTTTTTCTAATGCTGGGAACACCGCTCGCCTTCGTGCTGGGCGGGGTTTCCGTTGTCTTCTTATATTTCGAGATGGGGCCGATCGGCTTTTATCTTCTGGCCTCGAAAATGTGGGAAACGATGCAGTCGCCGACCCTGATGGCGGTGCCGCTTTTCGTGTTCATGGCGATCTTGCTTGAGAAATCGGGGGTCGCGAATGACCTTTACGATATGATGCACCAATGGTTCGGCGGGGTGCGCGGCGGGCTTGCCATCGGCACCGTGCTGATCTGTGTCATCTTCGCCGCCATGTCTGGCATTTCCGGTGCTGCCGTCGTCACCATGGGCACCATCGCCCTGCCTAAGATGCTTGAACGTGGCTATGATAAAAAGCTGGCTTTGGGGGCGATCAACGCGGGGGGCGGATGGGGCATCCTGATCCCGCCCTCCATCTTGATGGTGCTGTATGCCTTGCTGACCGAAGTATCGGTTGGCCGCTTGTTTGCGGCAGGGATCGGGCCGGGACTGACCCTGTTCATTCTTGTCACAATCTACATCGGCGGGCGCTGCTGGTTGCAGCCTGAACTGGGTCCGGCACTGCCACCCGAAGAACGCGCAAGCTGGCCGATGAAACTGAAATCCCTCAAGGCGGTGATCTTGCCCATCATGATCGTCACAATCGTTTTAGGCGCAATTTTTGGTGGATTTGCAACCCCGACCGAAGCCGCTGCAATCGGTGTTTTCGGATCTCTTGTTGCGACGCTGATCAATGGACAGCTGAATACAAAAGTGATCCACGAGGCGTCCATCTCTACCTTAAAACTGACGGCACTGGTAATGTGGATCCTGTTTGCCGCGCATGCGTTTTCGACGGCCTATACGGCATTGGGGGCCCAAAGCCTGATCGCCGACCTGATGGCCTACATCCCCGGTGGCCGCTGGGGCGCGCTGTTTTTCATGCTGGTGGTGCTGTTCTTCTTTGGCATGGTCCTTGATCCTGTAGGGATCATGTTGATCACCCTGCCCGTCTTCCTGCCTGTCGTCCGCGACGCCGGGTTTGATCCGATCTGGTTTGGCATCTTGTTCATCATCATGATGGAGGTCGGGTATATGACACCGCCCTTTGGCTTTAACCTGTTCTATCTCAAAGGCGTCGCTCCGCCTGACGTTACCATGGGCGACATATATGCGTCGGTCTTCCCGTATGTTGTGGTGACATTGATCGGCGTGGCGTTAATCATCCTGTTTCCGGAAATCGCGTTGTATTTCCCAAGGCTGTTTTATGGGTAATCTTACACCAAGGTCATGATCAGTCCCATTTTTAAGGTGTTCGGGAAAGCCTGCCCTTTGTAAAAACTATGACGCAGATTTGATCTGATGGGCTGCGGACAACCGTGCTTTTTCCGCTAGGTTAATTGCCTAGAGGAGTTCAATTTATGAAAATAACAGCAGCAGCCTTGGCATGTCTATTGATGGCTGCCCCAAGCTTGGCCAGCAGTCAGCAAGTCAGTTTTGACAGCACCTGGAAAGAGCAAAAGTTTTCGTTGTTCAACAGCAATGATTTTGCACTGAACGGCGGCAGTCTTGGGGTAAAATCAAACGGCACCGTTTCGCTTTTATGGACGGCCCTTCCCCAAGCGATGTGGCCCAAAACTCAGGTCAGTTGGGATTGGGCAGTGGACACATCCGTGCCCGCAACGGATCTGTCCAAGAAGGGCGGCGATGACCGCAATCTGTCTTTGTATTTCATCTTCTTGCCGGAAGCCGCAGCGCAGGCCGCGCAAGGCAAAGGTGTAAAATCGCTGTTGGACAATCCGGATGTGCGCGTCTTGATGTACATCTGGGGCGGGTCACACGCCCGGGGACAAGTCGTTCCCAGCCCCTATCTGGGCGCGCGCGGCCGCAGCATCATCAAAAGGACTGCCGGCACTGGCACAGCTTCCGAGCAGGTCGATCTTGCCCAAGACTATCAACGTGCCTTTGGCGCGCCCGTCGAAAACCTTGTAGGTCTGGCAGTATCTGCAGACAGCGACGATACCAGTACGGAAATATCGGCGCGCATCTCGGGGCTTCGGATTCAATAGACTTATAAATCAGGTTGATTTCGCAGCTCCTGTCAGAAAGCTGCGTCTAAAATCTGTTCTGAAAGGAAATTGGTGCGCCCAGAGGGAGAAAGATTGAACCCTGAGTTTAATTCCCTGGGTGATAAGGAATTGAACGCGCTGTTCGATTCCCTTGAGGAATGGGAACGCCATCTCGCACAATTAGACTCGAAGAGTCTGAGGTGCGTCTATGAGCACTTTAGACCATAATTTCAATGAAATAGCGGCGCGCGCCGAAAAGTCTGAAGCGGAAACGTCAAAGTATCCGCCGCCGTTCTCTATCCGTCTGACCTTTGAAGAACGAGCGCGACTTGATACGGATCGAGGGCGTGCCTCTCTTGCCGCTCATATTCGGGAACGCTTGTTCGGTGACGATGCCACGCCGCGCAAAAAGCCAGGAAACAGTCCGATCAAAGATGCCGAAGCCTTGGGCCGCGTTCTTGGGGCATTGGGCGGATCACGATTGTCATCAAACCTTAACCAGCTCGCCAAGGCCGTGAACACTGGGTCTCTTCCAGTCACACCTGAAACTGAAGCTGATCTCGTTGCAGCCTGTGAAGAGGTCAAAGCGCTGCGCATCGATCTCTTACGCGCGCTCGGCAAATCGCCTGGGGCATCGCCATGATCTTGAAGGCGAAAGAAAGGGGTGATGGTGGCCAGCTGGCACGATATCTTTTGGCAACGCGTGATAACGAGCATGTCGAGCTTCATGAGCTGACAGGATTCGTCAGCGAGGAACTGATTGAGGCCTTTCACGAGGCCGATGCCATCGCCAGAGGAACGCGCTGCAAGAACTATCTGTTCTCTATGAGCTTGAACCCGCCTGAAGGGGCGTATGTAGAAACGGAAGTTTTTGATCGCGCAGCAGATCAGATTGGGAAGAAGCTTGGATTAGAAAACCAACCGCGCGCTATCGTCTTTCATGAAAAGGATGGCAGACGCCATGCACATGTCGTCTGGTCGCGCATCGATACGGAGAAGATGCGCGCAATCAATATGCCTCACTACAAAACCAAGCTTCGCGATGTGTCGCGTGATCTCTATCTTGAACATGGATGGGATATGCCGCGCGGTATGCAAGATCGTCGCTTACGTGATCCGCTTAACTTCACACGGGAAGAATGGCAGCAAGCAAAGCGCGCCGGTGTCGATCCACGTGAAATCAAAACCGCCCTTCAGCAATGCTGGGCGACTTCCGACAATCGGCCATCGTTTCAAAGCGCTCTAAAGGAACGCGGCTTCTGGCTGGCAAGAGGTGATCGCCGCGGATTTGTCGCTGTCGATTATCGTGGCGAGGTCTATTCCCTTTCGCGCTACGCTGGCGTGAAGACCAAAGAACTCTCAACCCGTCTTGGGGATCACGGCGATCTGCCACCAGTCGATCAGGTCAAAGCTGAAATCGCGCGAGGCATGTCGCCCAGACTCGAAGATTTCATCAAGGGTGCCGAAGCCGATGCCAGACAGCGCATGGCCATGCTTGATTTCCGCAAAGGTGAGATGGCCTCACGTCATCAAGACGAACGAGGAAAACTTAAGGTAGGACAAGAAAAACGCTGGTTGCTTGAGACCAAGGAACGCGCGCAACGATTGCCGCGTGGTTTTTCTGGAATTTGGCATCGGCTAACTGGTCAGTATGGCAATATCAAAGCGCAGAATGAGCAAGACACGCTGCAAGCTTGGCAGCGTGATCGTGATCAGAAAGATGAGATGATCTTCAAGCAGCTCGAAGAGCGCGAAGCCTTGCAGCGCGATATCAAGCGACAGCGTTCGATTTCTAGCCAAGAGCTGATGCAGTTGCGCAAAGACATCGCGAACTTTCGGGAAATCGAACGCCCTGATCCTGAGCGCAGGCGCGAAGAAACTGAACGACGTCGATTGCGCACGCGCCGTCCATCGGGGCCATAAGTTGAAGGGCGCTTATCTGACGGCTCATTGCGTCATTACGTTTGGCGACAAGCCGCATTGAACAATTTTAAGCGTAACAGCTCGCAATGCGCGGTGGACAAATACGATATCAACCTCCTTTCCGGTAAATTCCTTAGTTATTGGCTGGTGCCATGTTTTTGGCAGCGTCAATCCTTCGACGCGCGTCAAGCGCATCCTTTCCTTTTATGTGCGTAAGCCCGAACCATCAGGGGCCTTTTTAGGCTGATGATGATGTGCGGGGCCGAAAGGCCCTGAATGGTTTGGGGCCTCCTTAAAAAAGGAGGATACGATGAAACTCGTCTCAAAATTTGAAGCGGCAACACTTGGTACCGCAGAACTTTTCGGTTTGCGCAAAGAGGCTTTCATAGCCTTTGCAGCTGCCCCGCGCGGCTCGCAAGAGCAGCGCAATGCACTTGCGTCAATGCATGCTATCGAAAATGAGTTGGCGAAACGAAAGCCAACTCTCTGAAGTTGTTGCGGCTGGCCATTAGGCCAGCCGCAAATTTTCACTTCTCAGAATAAGCATAGCTGATCATTGCTCCAGCCTGTGCGCTCGGCTTCATGATCCAGCCAAGCTGTGACGAACGCAACTGCGCCGCCATGATGCGCAACAGCTCCCTTGTCCATAAAGTGCGAGCGATAGCCCGTCTCGGTGACGGGCAATGGTGCCTTGTTTTCGGTGCGCAGTTCGATGTGATCCACCATGCCGAATTTTTCAGGCGTGAAGGTAATCTCGATTTCAACGCCGCGCCACGATATGATGTATTGTGACATTCGTTTGTCCTCCATGATGTGGAGCTGCCG
>JAGXHA010000007.1 GCA_024636475.1 Roseobacter sp.
GCGCGCCGTAGCTGCGCAAAAGGGCTTTCGCCTGATATTCGTGGATGTTCATGAAAAACGGTCCCGTTTTTTGTTCCAGTCAAATCGCGGTATACGATTGAGTCTTGATACTCGGTAAACAGTTTTTCTGAGAAATACAGGTTTATCCAGACAAAAGCGACATTTGTGATCACACAAATTTATCGTGTGATCACAAAATCCACGTATGAGCAAGGAATCGCTTGAAACGCGCAAAGGGTTGTCAGGCCTAAGGTGCTATTTTGCGCAAATACGGTTCAAATTCGGAACAGATGGTGATTTTCACCAAGCTTGGATCGTAGAAGGCGTTTGCTTCGCCACATGGTTCGACGCTGATTTCCAGATCTTCCGGCAGGCTCATCAATCCATTTATTGCATCAACCTCGGCGGCGATGATGTCATGGGTGAAGCTGCCTGCGGGACCAGTGTACTTCAGGCTCTCGCCAGCCCCGGCCTCGTATAATTCGTCAAAAACCGGCCCCCAGCTGTCATCGGCAAGCTCGAATTCTTCTTGGCAGGTGACGGCGCGTTCTGCGGGCAGGCCCATATCTTCGGCAAAATCATCGCGTCCGTCGACATCGCCCCCGTAAAAAATGCACACAAGGTTAAAGAAGCGCTGAAGGCTGGCACCATGCACATCCCACGCGGTTTCATCAATGCTGCCTTCGTTTTCGGCAGCAGCAGCGAAACCCAAAGCGGCATCGTACGCGATCGAGAGCGCATCTTCGTCGTTAAATGTGTCGTGTACGAAAAGGATAGACGCCGTATCGGCTGCGTCTTCCTCCTGTCCGAAGACGGGGAGCCGCAAGATGTCTATCAAAGCATGCCCCATCTCGTGATAAAAGACCGAGATCAGGTTGGCAGAAACGAAGTCATCCTCGATGGCGTCCGCTTGTGCGTGCAAGGGGGCCAGAGCAGCAAGGGCAAGGACAAGACTGCGTATCTTCATTTCGGCATCAAAGCCCAGTAATCCAGATCAAGCAAGACATTAGGCAGGTATTTACCGTCATCGCCTTTTAATTTGAACGGAGCACCGCCTTTCGTTGCCACCAGCCGCAGTCGGATCGCACCGACGCCGGGGGCGGATGTATCGGCTTTATCAAGCACCTCTGACCACGCCCGGATCGTATCGCCAGACAGACAAGGGTTCGCATGTGCGCCGCCGTTTAGCCCCACAACCATCTGCGCGTTTGCCAAGCCGTTGAACGACAGCGCCCGCGCCATTGAAATAACATGCCCGCCATAGATCAGCCGCGAGCCATCGGGACGGGCTGAGGTGTCGAAATGCACTTTGGACGTGTTTTGCCACAGACGCGTTGCCATCATATGCTCGGCTTCTTCAACCGTGACCCCGTCGACGTGGTCGATCAATTCGCCAGTCTCGTAATCACCCCAGCGATGCGGTTCGCCTGCCAGTGTGAAATCGTAGTTGGTAAAATCCAAATCGTCAGGAATAGCCAGGTGACCGACGCTTAGCGCCTTGGGCAGGTTCGGGATAACGGCAGTTGGGGCGGGTGCATTGATATCCCGCTTGCGCACCATGACCCAACGGACAAATTCGATCAGCTTGGTGTCGTCTTGGTTAAAGCCCGCCGTGCGCACATAGACAACGCCGGTCTTGCCATTCGAGTTTTGCTTGAGCCCGATCACTTCGGACACGGCGCGCAACGTGTCGCCGGGCCAGACAGGGGCCAGCCAGCGGCCCTGCGCATAGCCCAGATTGGCAACTGCATTCAAAGACACATCGGGTACAGATTTACCAAAGACGATGTGAAAGCTGATCATGTCGTCCATCGGGCTATAGGGCAGCCCGCAGCTTTGTGCGAATTGATCCGACGAATAAATCGCATGCCGTGCAGGATAAAGCGCATGATATAATGCGCGTTCGCCCGCCTTGACCGTGCGCGGGACAGCGTGATGCAACGTTTGGCCTACTTCGTAATCCTCAAAGAAGCGCCCGGCATTGGTTTTGGTCACCACCATCAATGCGCACCCAGCTTTGTTTCAGGCGTATAGGTGCCCTCGACTTCTTTCGTGACCGCCTGACCGCAGCGCATCACGCCAGCAGCGGCGTCCCAAGTTTGTGTCGGGGTACCATAAAGCTCCCACCCCTTATTCAAAGCCTCAGTTACCTTGTGGCAAAAGGCAGACGTGTCCTGTTCGGACAAAAAACGATAAAGCTTCATCAATTAACTCTCAGATTAGGGAAGCGGCGAGACACCAACCCAGCTGTGGATTGCAATTACGATGATCAGCATGACCAGCGTGATTACGGTCAGTCTGATGTAAGTTGCCTTGCCTGCCGATGGTGGCGGTGTCCAGTTTGGTTCTGCCTTGTTGATCAGGATAACCGAGCCCACAGCCCATGCCAGCATGCTGCCGAACAAAAGGATCGCGGCCAGATCGCCATTGACCAGCAAATGCGCAAGGGCCCAGATCTTTACGGCAAGCAGTTGCGGATGGCGGGTCTTGTTGGCGGGCCATGCCTTGGCACCTTTGGCGGCGCTGGATCCGTAAATCCAGAACGCCAACACCATCAACAGGTTATTGATATGAACGAAAAAGCTGGGCGGATACCAAATGTTGATGGTCGGCGCCCCGCGATATCCAATGATAATAAGCACCAGCGAGGCAACGATCGCTACTGCGATCACACCCTTACCCTTGTTGCCAAGGGCTGCTCGCTGCTCTGGCATCAGGCGTTTGAAGTAATGTGCGCCGACCCAAAGGATGATGCCGCAGATCATAAGTGCCATCATGGGGCTACTCCGTTTGTAGGGCCGCGATTGCGTCCAGTTTTGCCAATGTTTCGCGGGCGGTAGCCACGTGCAGATTTTCTACGATGCGCCCGTCCACAACGGCCACACCCTGACCTGTTGCCTGCATTTCGTCAAACGCTGCGATTTGACGGCGGGCGAGGTCAACCTCGGCCTCGGAGGGGGAAAATGCGTCGTTCGCGACGTCCAGCTGCGCGGGATGGATCAGCGTTTTGCCGTCAAAGCCCATATCGCGGCCTTGGTCACATTCAACGCGGTGGCCTTCATCATCCTTGAACGCGTTATAGACCCCATCGATGATGGCGATCCCATTCGCCTTTGCGGCCAGCACACAAAGTCCAAGCCCCGTCAGCAACGGCAAGCGGTCTGGCCGCACGCGGGTTTGCAGGTCTTTGTTCAGATCGTTGGTGCCCATGACCATACATTCCAGCATCGGATGCGCCCCGATGGCCGCAGCATTCAGCATTGCACCGGGCGTTTCCATCATGGCCCACAAAGGAATGTCTTTGGTGATTTCGGCCAGCGCCTGCAGATCAGCCGGGCTGCCAACTTTAGGCAACAAGATCGCGTCACAGTCCATTTCGGCTGCTGCACGTGCATCGTCGGCACCCCACTCGGTATCAAGTCCGTTAATGCGGATGACTTTATAGCGGGTGCCATAGCCCCCCGTTTTTAACGCAAGCGCCAGTGTTTGGCGGGCCGCTTTCTTTTCTTCTGGGATCACGGCATCTTCAAGATCAAAGATAATCGCATCTGCCGGCAAGCCACGCGCCTTGTCCAGCGCACGATCTTTGGATCCGGGAATATACAGAACAGAGCGCAGAGGGCGGTTTATTTTCGACATCAGATCAATCTCCGAGAAACAATATTGCGCGCAGGTCTGCATTTTTAGCTAAAAACTTCAAGCTCAAATGCGCTGCAGTGCAGCGAGGTTCGCCTATTTTTTGCGTCAGCGCCACTGTTAACGGAAAATTCAACCGCTTGTCGCACAGTCGGGTGATTCAGGCAGGGACGGTTATGGCTAGGGGTACTGCCCCCGTGCGTCCTTGCTACCCACAACCGCCGGATTTTGACCAATCGGCGCGTACCGGAGGCGAATAAGATGACGAACCTATATAAAGTGTTTCACTTGGCTGGCCTAACGGCTGCAGCGGCGATCGTGATTGCAGCGACGCAAGATCTGTCTGCCGAAGAATTCGATGCACCAAGTCAGCCACATTTGGGTGTTTCAAAGCCTGTCAGCGCCGAAGTCCGTTCACGATTAGTCAGGTCAAACCATCCCAGATCAGTTTGGACCCGGTGACCAGCAAAAGCACGTAGGTAAGTGCGAAAAACTGTCTTTGGGAAATGAACCGGTGCGCCTTGACCCCGATCCATGCGCCAATCACCGCAAACGGGGCAAGGATAAGATCTGCTGTCATGGTGTCCCACGTGAAAATGCCCAGAAACGCATATGGGATGAACTTGATGATATTTATGATCCAGAAAAGCAGGACCGTTGTGGCCTGAAACTGGGTTTTTTCCAGACCGCGCGACAAAAGGTAAATTGCAGCTGGTGGCCCACCTGCGTGGCTCACAAAGCTGGTAAAGCCCGTGATGGCGCCCCAGAACACCCCAGCCCACGTTGGCATTGCGCGACGTGCAACGCGGATCCATCCTGCTGCGCGGCCCCATTGCCAGATGACAAATCCGACCGAAATGCCGCCGATGAGCAGCCGAAAGAAATCGGGCGACGCAATCTTGTACAACAATGCTCCCAATACCACGCCGGGTATCCCGCCCAAGACAAGCAACTTGACCTCTTGGACACCCCACTTGCCCCAATAAGGTTTCAGTGTCGACGCATCGATCAGCATCAACAAGGGGAGCATGATCCCAAGCGCCATGCCCGGTTCGATCACAAGCGCCAAAACTGACGAGCTGGCAAACGCTGCACCTGAGCCAAACCCGCCTTTTGATATACCAGCAAAAAGGACCGCAGGACCCGCGATGCAAAGGAACCATAAATCAAGGATCATCGTATCATTGTTCCTGCATTGCCTATGTCACAGATTAATCGAAGGGTAAGAAACCCAAGATAGCGCGGAACAGGACCGAGAGATCGTTGTTTACCCTACAACCGGGCGCTTTTCGCCCGGAGCTCAAATAGGAGTAACCAGTAATGAAACGCTTTCTTGGAACAACCGCTATTCTTCTATCTCTCACAGGCCCAGCTCTTGCTGAATCGCATACGTCAAATGGTATCGGCAGCACAACGGCGCAGCCGTCAGATTTTTTTGCGTCGAACATGATCGGTATGCGTATCTATAACTCTGAGACCCCTGTCGAAGGCGATATGCAAATTGCAGCCGGTGGCGAAGCAGAATGGGAAGACATCGGGGACATCAACGATATCCTGATGGACGAAAACGGTGATGTGAAAGCCGTTATCCTGGGTGTTGGCGGATTTCTGGGCATGGGCGAGCGTGATGTGAGTATCAGCATGGATGCCATTAAGGTCGTCAAGGGCGAAGGCGAGGACCGTTTCCTGGTTGTGACAACATCCAAAGAGATGCTTGAGAACGCCCCTGTATTCGAACGTGATATGGGTGATGCAGCTATGAATGGCAACGTGGACACTACTGATGCATCCACATCGATGGCAAGCAACGACTCCACCGAGCAAAGTACAGAGGCGTCAGAGCCAGTGACAGCAACTGTCACAACCCAGAGCGAAATCGAGCAAGAGCGCACGATGCTCACGCGTCCGATGGTGACCTATGAAGGGTATGCGGATGCCTCGATGGAAGACGTGCAGGCTTTGACTGCCGAAGATCTTGAAGGTTCGTATGTGTACGGTGCCAACAATGAGACTGTCGGTGAAATTGGTAGTCTGGTCCTAGGCGATAGTGGTCAGATCAACGAAGTTGTCATCAACGTTGGTGGGTTTCTGGGTCTGAGTGAAAAACCTGTCGCGGTGACTTGGGATGAACTTCAGGTCATGAAAAACGCTGACGGCAATGATTACCGCATCTACATCGACAGCAACAAGGAAGCGCTGGAAGCACTGCCTGAATACCAAGGCTAATGCTTTCGCACCTCACCAATGACCGCATTTAACGACGGTTTTAGGTGAAAAGAGGGCCATTTCGTTTTTGGATTGGCCCTTTTTTATTTGTTTCTTCATCATCCATGGGGCAGGCTTCATGCGCAACTTGCACGGTGCGCCGCATTTCGTTATCCCGTGGCCAATCGTAACCTTGTCGGAGAACACCACATGGCCAGACCCAAAATCGCGCTTATCGGCGCTGGGCAGATCGGGGGCACGCTTGCCCATCTCGCAGCAATCAAGGAACTGGGCGACGTCGTCTTGTTCGACATCGCAGACGGCGTGCCACAGGGTAAGGCGCTTGATATCGCCGAATCCGGACCCTCTGCCAAGTTCGACGCAACAATGTCCGGTACAAATGATTATGCCGATATTGCTGGCGCGGACGTTTGTATCGTGACAGCCGGTGTCGCCCGCAAACCGGGGATGAGCCGTGACGACCTGCTGGGCATCAACCTGAAGGTAATGAAGTCGGTTGGCGAAGGCATCGCAGCCCATGCGCCGAATGCTTTTGTGATCTGTATCACCAACCCGCTGGATGCGATGGTTTGGGCGCTGCGGGAATTTTCCGGTTTGCCACACCACATGGTTTGCGGAATGGCCGGCGTGCTTGATTCGGCGCGCTTCCGTCACTTCCTTGCGACTGAATTCAACGTCTCGATGAAGGATGTGACAGCCTTCGTTCTGGGCGGTCACGGCGACACGATGGTGCCATTGACGCGCTATTCGACCGTTGCGGGTATCCCTTTGCCAGATCTGGTGAAAATGGGTTGGACGTCGCAAGAGAAGCTGGACGCTATCGTACAGCGCACGCGTGATGGCGGTGCAGAAATCGTTGGCTTGCTGAAAACGGGTTCCGCATTCTATGCGCCTGCAACATCGGCGATCGAAATGGCCGAAGCGTTCTTGAAAGACCAAAAGCGTGTGCTGCCTTGCGCCGCTTACGTTGACGGCGCGTATGGTTTGAACGGTTTTTATGTTGGCGTCCCAACCGTGATTGGTGCGGGCGGGATCGAACGTATCGTCGAGATTTCGATGGATAAAGATGAGCAAGCGATGTTCGACAACTCCGTCAACGCCGTCAAAGGGTTGGTTGATGCATGCAAGGGCATCGACAATTCGTTGAGCTAAATGATCAAAAGCAGGACATTCAGTCGGGTGTCCTGCTTTACCAAATGCCACCAAGTGTCCTGCCGTGATGTGTGTGGTCCGTTAAACTGGCCAAAAGGCATTGTGCAACGCGTGAAAATCGTGCGCTCGGTTCAAATGACCTCATTCTTGTGAAGTTGGGCCAGGTTGAAGATTTGTGATCACATGAAAAAATTATGTGATCACATATGCTGAACCTCTACAGATTTTGTGCTGATTTTGGCTATTTTAATGCACCGACACTCATGAAAATTGACCTCTGTGCGTGACAGTATGGAAAATACCGCTATCTATAAGCAGACTTAGACAAGAAAAGGAATCCATCATGGCTGATGTGAACCGGGGCAATCGCCCGCTGTCACCCCACCTGTCGATCTATCGCCCGCAACTAACCTCAATGACATCGATCCTGACCCGCATCACTGGCAACGCCATGCTGCTGGCGTCACTTCTCATTGTTTGGTGGTTCTTGGCTGCGGCCACATCACCCGAAGCATTTCAGACGGCTAATGGCTTTATAACAAGCTGGTTTGGCGATCTGGTGATGTTCTTTTCTTTGCTTGGGCTTTGGTATCACACACTTGCAGGCATCAGGCACCTGATTTGGGATAACGGCTACGCGCTGGACATCCCAACAGCCGAAAAACTGGGGTGGGGCATCTTGGGAGGCTCCGTCCTTTTGACAATCATCACCGCGCTGATCATCTGAGGAAATAGACATGGCTTATTTGACAGACCGAAAACGCGCCGTTGGCTTGGGGTCAGCGAAATCTGGTACGGCACATTTCTGGGCGATGAAGGTCAGCTCGGTCGCTTTGCTGATCCTGATCCCGCTGTTTGTGTTTACATTTGGTGCGGCACTTGGTGGCACCTACGAAGAGGTGTTGGCCTATTACACCAAGCCTTTTCCTGCTATTGTTGCATCACTGACCCTGCTCGTTGGCTTTAAACATTTCAACGACGGTGTGCAGGTGCTGATTGAGGACTATGTTCATGGGTTGTCGCAGAAAGTTGCCATCATCTTGATGACCTGCCTCAGCTACGGCGCGGCGGCTGTCGGCGTTTTCGCCATCATACGCATCGCGCTTTAACCGACGAACTCGCTATACCGGAGACCGAGACATGGCTGCATATGATTATGAAACGCATGAATATGACGTGGTTGTTGTGGGGGCTGGCGGTGCTGGTCTGCGCGCAACCCTTGGGATGGCCGAGCAGGGGCTAAAGACGGCTTGCGTCACCAAAGTTTTCCCGACGCGTTCGCACACCGTCGCGGCCCAAGGCGGCATTGCTGCCTCGCTGTCGAACATGGGGCCAGATAATTGGCAATGGCACATGTACGACACTGTCAAAGGGTCTGACTGGCTGGGCGACACGGATGCGATGGAATACCTCGCACGAGAAGCACCCAAGGCGGTGTACGAGCTTGAGCATTACGGTGTGCCGTTTTCGCGCACAGAATCTGGCAAGATTTACCAGCGACCTTTCGGCGGCCATACAACCGAATTTGGTGAAGGGCCCCCTGTGCAGCGGACCTGTGCCGCAGCCGATCGGACCGGGCACGCGATCTTGCATACGCTGTACGGGCAGTCGCTAAAGCACAACGCCGAGTTTTACATCGAATACTTCGCGATTGATCTAATCATGTCTGAAGACGGCGTGTGCCAAGGGGTGCTGTGCTGGAAGCTGGACGATGGTACGATGCACCTGTTCAGCGCCAAGATGGTTGTGCTGGCGACAGGTGGCTACGGCCGCGCCTATTTCAGCGCGACATCCGCGCATACCTGTACCGGTGATGGCGGCGGCATGACTGCGCGTGCGGGTCTGCCGCTTCAGGATATGGAGTTTGTGCAGTTCCACCCGACCGGAATTTACGGCGCTGGTTGTCTGATCACCGAAGGTGCGCGTGGCGAAGGCGGTTATCTGACCAACTCCGAAGGCGAACGCTTTATGGAGCGGTATGCCCCGACCTACAAAGACCTCGCGTCGCGGGATGTTGTGTCGCGCTGTATGACGATGGAAATTCGCGAAGGTCGCGGTGTGGGTGAGAATAAAGACCACATTCACCTCAACCTGAACCACTTGCCCAAAGAAACTTTGGATTTGCGCCTGCCAGGTATTTCAGAATCAGCGCGTATCTTTGCTGGTGTTGACCTCACGAAAGAGCCGATTCCAGTTCTGCCAACCGTTCACTACAACATGGGCGGCATTCCAACCAATTATTGGGGCGAGGTGCTGGCACCGACTGCCGACAAGCCTGACAATGTGTCGCCAGGCCTGATGGCTGTGGGCGAGGCGGGATGTGCGTCAGTACATGGTGCTAACCGCCTTGGATCGAATTCGCTGATCGACTTGGTAGTGTTTGGCCGCGCGGCCGCTATCCGCGCCAAGGACATCGTTGATCCGTCGACGCCGGTGCCAACGCCAAGCACACGCTCGATCGAGGCGGCATTCAGCCGGTTTGATGGTTTGCGCTATGCCAAGGGCCATGTCGCCACGGCGGAACTGCGCCTTGAGATGCAAAAAACCATGCAAGCCGATGCCGCCGTTTTCCGGACGGACAAAACGCTGAACGAAGGCAAAGAGAAGATGGACCAGGTTGCTGGCAAAATCTCTGATTTGAAAGTGACAGACAAGTCGCTGGTCTGGAACTCTGACCTCATGGAAACGCTGGAACTGACCAACCTGATGCCAAATGCTGTCGCGACCATCACCGCAGCGGCTGCCCGTAAGGAAAGCCGGGGCGCGCACGCGCACGAGGATTATCCAGACCGTGATGACGAGAACTGGCGCAAGCACAGCCTTGTCTGGTTCAAGGGGAACGAAGCATCCTTGGGCTATCGTGGCGTGCATCTGCAGCCGTTGACCAGCCATAATGATGGCGGCATCGACCTCAAGAAAATCGCGCCAAAAGCGCGGGTTTACTAAAGTAAATGCGTTGGCCCAAACCTGTTTTGGCCAACGCAAACCCAACCAAAGGAAGCACTGTGCCTGTAATCGGACCATCATTGCCCTTCGCCGCAACTCAAACGCGCCAGCGTGGACCATACCTTTCTGTTTGTGGGGCGTTGGTGATGGCAATGGGGCTATCTGCGTGCAACGAGGCGTCCCTTAGGGTTGATGCGATCGCCCGCGAGGGCGCCAAAGGGGTGGTTACCGAAACAATCGCAACACGGTTTCCGCAGGTTCCAAAGCAACTAATCACACCGTTCACAGACTGCATTATCGACAATGCTGATGCCAATGAGGTCCGCGTTTTCGCAAAGTCAGCCGTTATTGGCGTCGATGACACGACGGTTGCAACAGTACGTGCAATTCTGGCGCGTCCCGAAACTGTGCGCTGCGTATCGCAAAACAGTCTGGGCATGGCAGGATCTTTCGGCTGATGGGGCTAGAACGGGACAGCGGCATGATGGCCGATCAGATCAATGCGGAAAAGATGGAGGCATTGCGCATCCGTTATCGGGACGGCTCGCCAGAGGATCGGGTGCTGGTCAACGAGATGCTTGGGCCAGTCGAGATTGAATTTGCCGACATACGCATGGTTGTTGATCCGCGTGATAATTACACCGAAACCTGCATGTGGCTTGAGGGGTATCCACCTGAACTAAAGTCATTGTTGGCCTTGGTACGATTGGTTGAAGATCGAAACGTCCTGGTGCTGGATGTCGGCGCGAATTGCGGTGCTTTTACGGTGCCGCTTGCCCTTGCGAGCGGTGCAGGATCGCGTGTGATCGCATTTGAACCCAATCCGATTATGATCGGCAGGCTTGGGTTGAATGTGCAGCTGAATAACCTGACAGAGATGGTGCGGATCGAAGGATGTGCGTTGTCAGATCGGGATGGCGAAGCGGTTTTGAATTTTAAAGGCCATAACTACGGTCAAGCCTCGCTGAAAGATGTCACGGGGCGGATGCGCAATGGTGGCGTTTTGGTTCCTACTCGAATGCTGAGCGATTTTACGGAAGCATCAAACAATCACGACTATACGGTCCTAAAGATTGACGTTGAAGGTGCCGAGGAACTTGTTTTGAATTCCATCCTGGATGACGCCGAAGCCGGGGGGTGGCTGCCGGATGCCATCTTGATCGAAGTTCGACATTCACAGGATTGGCAAACCGATCTATGTGCAAAAATAATGGCGCGTGGTTTCACCAAAACCATGCAGGCCGAAGGTAACGCGCTTTACGTCCAAAAGACGAAAAGCGCCTGAATTAAATGAAAACGGGCTTGCGCCCGGCAGACTAGGAGAAGCGCAATGGTTCAACTCACGCTCCCAAAGAATTCGCGGATGACGACTGGCAAAACATGGCCAAAGCCCGAGGGTGCAAAAAACCTCAAGCAGTTCCAGATCTACCGTTGGAACCCGGATGACGGCAAGAACCCGGCGATCGACACGTATTTCGTCGATATGGATAGTTGTGGTCCGATGATCCTGGACGCGCTAATCAAAATCAAGAACGAGATTGATCCCACCCTGACGTTCCGTCGGTCCTGTCGCGAGGGCATTTGCGGGTCTTGCGCGATGAACATTGACGGGATCAACACTCTTGCCTGCACGTACGGCGTGGAAGAAGTAAAAGGTGCTGTTAAGATCTATCCGCTGCCGCACATGCCAGTCGTCAAAGATTTGATCCCTGATCTTACGCATTTCTACGCTCAACATGCGTCGATCAAGCCATGGCTTGAGACTGAAACGCCTGAGCCCGCGAAAGAGTGGAAGCAATCGATTGATGACCGCGCCAAGCTGGACGGGCTTTACGAATGTATCATGTGTGCGTGTTGTTCGACGTCTTGCCCCAGTTACTGGTGGAATGGTGATCGCTACCTTGGACCCGCCGCACTTTTACACGCATATCGCTGGTTGATTGACAGCCGAGACGAGGCCACAGGCGAGCGTCTGGACGAGCTTGAGGATCCCTTCAAGCTGTACCGCTGTCACACGATCATGAACTGCGCCAAGACCTGCCCCAAAGGGCTGAATCCTGCTGCAGCAATCGCGAACATCAAAAAGATGATGCTTGAGCGCACAGTCTAAGAAAATCAGCCCATTCCGCGCGTCGCGGAGTGGGCCCTATACTTTCGGTGCATCTTATCCTTGGCTTTCTTATCGCTTTTGTCCTCGTCGCGTATTTCGCGTGGCGCAATAAAGGTATGCGGGGGTGTCGATGGCGCATGGACAAAGGCCGCGACAAGGGAAAATTGCGGTTCTACAGATGTGCTGCCTGCGGTGCCGAGGCATACACTGCGACAGATGGTGCCCCCCGTAGGTGCAAAGCCAACGTGACCCAACGGCCCCTTTGAACACAGCGCACGACACAGCCGCATCTTGTCGACCAGCCTTTGTTTTCAAACCGGGGCGCGCGAGGAAGGAACCGGATGTTCAGGCAGATAGGATCGTTGGAGGCGCTGGCCTCTTTATGGCCACCCCCCTGAGCAGCGTCTTGGCATCCGTTACAGGGCAGGGCTTGTGGATGGGGCCCGCTCAGCTTGACTGCCCTGAAGACGCAAACCCCCGCGCTTATACGACCCGTTTTGTCGAATGGGCATCTGGTGATTTGCGCAGCCGTTTGCAGGGGCTGGCTATCGGATGTGCCAGACTGTGTTGTGGGTATGAACAAGCTGACCCCAGATTACCCGCTTGATCCGGAGCATGTTCGCAGCCAGATTGCTGCGCGGGATGGTGCATTGGATAGCGCTGTTTCCGAGGACGCGCAGATTATGGCCATTCAGGCCGCATTGCAGGACAAAACGTATGACAGAACCACAAGACGCAGAAGCCCGCCGTGCAATCAAACCGGTGATTTGTTACCCGGTCGAGACGCTACCCGTGCCGGACATGGCGCTTTTTGATCGCGCCCGCGCCAACTTGACCAAAGTGGACGAAGTGCTGGTGCCGCCCCGCGATGCGGCCTGCTTTACCGTGCCTGCCGGACATTTTTTCCGCATCAAAAGTGTCGAGGGCTCACAGGTCGGCGATCTGAACCTTTGGGCGCGCGACGATCTGAGTGAGCGGTTCTATTCTGGCAAAACCCGCGCGCTTCACGGGACGCATATCACGACCGGACAACGGATGTGGTCCAGCTTTCCGCATTTGCGACCTATGGCGACGATCACGCATGACACGCTTGGATGGTACGGCAAAGATGAATTTGGGGGCTCCGTGCATGATGTGATCGGAACGCGGTGCGATCCCTATACGCATCAGCTTTTGGCGGGGGGGCAGTATCACCATTGCTGCCATTCCAATCTGACGCGTGCCTTGGCGCAGCATATGGCTGTGTCGGTGGATCAGGCAGAACCGCATGTGCATGATGTGCTGAATGTTTTTATGTGCACCGGATTTACCCGCGACACGGGTCAGTATTTTATGAAAGCCAGCCCTGTACGGCCTGACGACTATCTTGAGTTCTATGCCGAGATTGATCTGTTGGGCGCGCTGAGTGCCTGCCCAGGGGGCGACTGCTCGTCACAGCATTCATCGGATGTGGCAGCTTGCTATCCGCTGCTGGTCGAAATCTATCGGCCGGACGCAGTTTTCCTGGAAACGATAAAGACACCGCGTCGCAACGGATATGATGGCACCCACGGCACCTGAGCGTTTGGCAGCAGTTAGGCGTCAGCAAAGGCAGCTTGCAAAGCAATCTCTACCATGTCTCCGAAGGATTGTTCGCGGTCAGCAGCGGGCAAAGCCTCGCCTGTTTGAAGGTGGTCGCTTACGGTAAGCACCGCCAATGCGCGGCGTTTGTGGCGCGCAGCGAGAGTATAAAGCTCTGCCGCTTCCATTTCGACACCCAAGATACCATGGCGCACCATTTGTTCGTCCAGATCAGGGCGTTCAGCATAAAACACGTCAGATGAATAAATCCCGCCAACATGTGTCTTGGTGCCTTTGGATTGGGCCGCATCAACGGCGGCGCGCAGCAATGACCAATCCGCACAAGGCGCATAATTCATCTCGCGAAAAATACCCGCGGAGGGAGACGTGATTGTCGTAGCCGTCATCGCGATAATAATATCACGAATCCCAACATACGGTTGCATTCCACCACAAGACCCGATGCGGATCAAAGTTTGAGCCCCGTAATTCGAAATCAATTCGTTGGCATAGATCGAAAGCGATGGCATCCCCATACCAGAACCCTGAATGGTCACGCGGTGGCCGTTCCAGTGCCCTGTAAAGCCAAGCATACCCCGAACTTCGTTCACCAGTTTTACATCGGTTAGAAAAGTTTCGGCCGCCCATTTTGCGCGGTAAGGGTCGCCCGGCATCAAAACTGTTTCGGCAATTTCACCTTCTTTGGCACCAATATGAATTGTCATCTTTGCAAAACCACCATGAAAGATATCAGCCCCCCGGTTAGGGGGAACTGAAGTCTATAATTTAAGTATCTAGCTTACACTGCCAGATCGTCAGGCGATGTACCCTGAGCGATAAGCTCGCGATACCAATTGGGCTGACGGCCTTTACCAGTCCAGGTTTGAGACTTGTCTGCAGGGTTGGCGTATTTCGCTGCAGCCTTAGCACCTTTTGTTTTCTTGGCCCCTGCAGAGACCTCATCCAAAGAGAAACCAAATTCAGCGACGGCTTTTTCTGCCGCTTTGCGTGCTTCAACGCGATCACGTTCGTACGCGGATTTGATTGCAGCCTTTACTTTTTCCTGCAAAGTTTCCAGTTCTTTGTGTGACATCGTGTCTAGATTAATGTTCATGTTACCTGTTCCCACTTATTAATTCTAATTAATCCTTAGTGGAAAAGAATGAATATAAAAAGATGTTACACATTACAAAAGTGTTATTCTGCCGCGATTGTTTCAGGATTTGCAAGCATGACGATATCATTCATAATTGTGTTCAACTCAAAGTCTTTGGGAGTATAAACACGCGACACACCCATCCCGAGAAGCTTTTCCGAATCGTCATCCGGAATAATACCACCGACAACAACGGGAATATGTCCCAAACCTGCTTCACGCATTTGGTGCATTAAGTCTTCGACCAATGGAATATGTGATCCTGATAGAATGGAAAGCCCCACGACGTGATGTTTTCCTTCTTTTGCGGCAGCAACAATCTCGGAGGGTGTCAGGCGGATACCCTCATAGGAGATATCCATGCCGCAGTCACGTGCGCGCACTGCGATCTGCTCGGCTCCGTTAGAATGACCGTCAAGGCCCGGCTTGCCCATAAGAAAGCTGAGGCGGCGGCCCAGACGTGCGCTTACCGCATCTACCGCTTCGCGCAGATCATCCAGACCTTCGGTTTTGTTGGACCGGCCAGCCGCAACGCCTGTTGGACCGCGGTATTCACCATGCACAGCCCGCATTTGCGCGGCCCATTCGCCCGTGGTTACGCCAGCTTTCGCCGCGGCAATCGAAGGTGGCATGACGTTGCGCCCCTCGGCGGCAGCGGCGCGCAGGTCGGCGAGCGCTTTGTCCACTGCGGCCTGATCACGCTCGCTGCGCCAAGCGTTCAGGCGATTGATCTGGTCTGCCTCGACGGCGGGATCAACAACCATGATACCGCCATCGCCGGTCATAAGGGGCGATGGTTCGCCCTTTTGCCATTTATTAACACCAACGACGATTGTCTCGCCTGATTCAATGCGCCCCAGACGGTCTGCGTTGCTTTCGACCAGACGGGATTTCATATAATCGATCGCTGAAATTGCACCGCCCATCCCATCCAGATTGGCCAGTTCGGCTCGCGCCCCTTCTTTGAGCGCCTCGACCTTCCGATCAACCGCCGGGTTGCCATCGAAGAGGTCGTCGAACTCCAGTAAATCTGTCTCAAAGGCCATGATTTGCTGCATCCGCATGGACCATTGCTGATCCCACGGGCGCGGCAGGCCAAGCGCCTCGTTCCAAGCGGGCAACTGCACAGCGCGGGCCCGCGCGTTCTTCGAGAGCGTCACGGCCAGCATCTCGATCAAAATGCGGTAAACGTTGTTTTCAGGCTGCTGCTCGGTCAGACCAAGCGAGTTCACTTGGACACCATAGCGGAACCGGCGGAATTTCGGATCTGCAACGCCGTAGCGCTCAAGACAAATTTCATCCCACAGATCCCCGAAGGCCCGCATTTTGCACATCTCGGTGACAAAACGAATACCTGCATTAACGAAGAACGAGATACGCCCGACCAATGTCGGGAAATCCTCTTCTGGCACTCGGGGACGCAGTGTATCAAGCACGGCGGTGGCTGTGGCCAAAGCAAAGGCAAGTTCCTGTTCGGGCGTCGCACCGGCTTCTTGCAGATGATAGGAACACACGTTCATCGGGTTCCATTTCGGCACGTTTGTATAACAGTACTCGGCCACATCGGCGATCATCTTAAGGCTGGGGGCAGGCGGGCAGATGTAGGTGCCGCGCGACAGATATTCCTTGATCAGATCGTTCTGAACGGTGCCTTGCAACGCGCTTACGTCCGCACCCTGCTCTTCGGCCACAGCGATATACAGCGCCAGCAACCAAGGCGCGGTCGCATTGATCGTCATGGAGGTATTCATCTGGTCCAGCGGAATATCATCGAACAATGCACGCATATCGCCCAGATGATTCACCGGCACGCCTACCTTGCCGACCTCACCCCGGCTCAGTTCGTGATCGCTGTCATATCCCGTCTGGGTGGGCAGATCAAAAGCGACGGAAAGGCCGGTCTGACCCTTTTCCAGATTGCTCCGATAAAGCGCATTCGACGCTTCGGCAGTTGAATGTCCTGCATAGGTGCGGATCAGCCAGGGGCGGTCTTTTGTGGGATGCGACATGGTGCGGCCTCTCGTGAATCGATAGAGTAATAATATTGCGTTGAAAGACTAATACTTGAAATAATCAGGCAGTGTCAATTCGCTGCATCGCGGCATTACAGATTACACAGGCCGGACCATCCATGCCGCCGACTTGAAACACAAAGCGCACTGGAACGGCCCCGTGCTTTCTATGGCTTGCGTGCCAAAGCTTTGGCGCAGGTCAAGCGCCTTAACGTCAATCACATGCTTCAAAAACCCCAAAGCCTTTTGGTCAAATCCCAACACAAGCCGCAATATGAAAGAAAAGGTCTGCCAATATGGATTAGCAATCTTGGCAGTTTCAGCAGGCCTGAAACCCTTTGAATTCTGGTATTCCGTAGGGTTTGACATTGCCCCCACAGCAGCAGTGCTGCAAGAGTTGCACCTATGACTCAAGTCGTTGAACTTCCGCTCTGGCTGTTTGTTGTGATATTGCTGTTTGCGGCGGTCACAGCGCTAAGCCATTTCTTGTTGCCCTCCGTACGCTGGTTTTTCCGAAGGCGGTTAGAGCGCGCTGTGGAGCGGTTGAATAAGCGTCTGACCCGCCCGATCGAGCCTTTCAAGCTGGCACGCCGTCACGACATGATTCAGCGGCTTATATATGATCCGCAAGTCAGTCAGGCGATTTCCGATCATGCGCGCAAAGAAGGCGTTCCCGAAAATGTCGCCTTTCAGCAGGCCAGCCGTTATGCCCGCGAGATTGTTCCTAGTTTCAGTGCCTTTGCTTATTTCAGCTTTGGGATCCGGCTTGCCCGCTTTTTGGCCAACGCACTTTATGAGGTGCGCACGGGCAAAGAAAACGCCGCATTGATCAAATCTATTCCTAGCGATGCGACGGTGATTTTTGTGATGAACCACCGCAGCAACATGGACTATATGCTTGTGACTTATCTGGCAGGCGAAGCCTCTGCGCTAAGCTATGCTGTGGGCGAATGGGCGCGTGTCTGGCCGCTAAGCCGTCTTATCAAGTCTATGGGGGCTTATTTTATCCGGCGTAAATCGCGTGGCGCGCTCTACCGTAGGGTTTTGGCGCGTTATGTGCAGTTGGCCACCGAAGGCGGCGTGACCCAGGCGATATTCCCGGAAGGTGGGCTAAGCCTTGATGGGAAGCTTATGCCGCCCAAGATGGGGCTGCTGGGCTATGTGCTTGATGCCAAACTGGCAGATCGCGATGTGGTGTTTGTGCCTGTTGCCATCAACTATGACCGTGTGTTGGAGGATCGCGTGCTGATCGAGGCGGGGCGCACAGGCACGCGTCGTTTCAGGGCGCGCATCTCAGTGATCTTGATCTTTATCTTGCGTAAGACATGGCTTCGGATACGTGGCAAATTCCTGCGCTTTGGTGAGGCTGCGGTCGTTTTCGGCGAGCCCGTCCGGCTGCGCGACTATGGTGTTTCACCCGATGTAAATGGTCTCGCGCAGGACCTGATGCACCGGATTGCCCAGGAAATGCCTTTGCTGTTTGTGCCCTTGATGGCCCGGATCGTTTTAGAGGCCAAAGCACCGCTAACAGCAGACGCCTTGGAGACCGAGATGGCGCGGATGTTGGAACGTGCAAGCACCTCGGTTTCGGTGCCCCATGATGACTTTGCCGGTGCCGTCAGTAAGGCACGCGAGCATTTGTTGCAGCGCGGCATGATTGAGACGGTGCAGGGTGGTTTCGTTTCGGCATCGGATGAAGAGCCGGCGCTTACCTTCTATGCGAACTCTATCGCGCATTTTTTTGACGCGTAAATTTGAAATATTGACAGAAGTCGTCAAATTGCTGCGGTTGCAAAGATATAAAATTACAAAAATGATCCAATTCTGGTTGCATTATTGCGTAACGGGCCATATTCCAACTAAATAGGCCGCGATTCTGCACTGCGGCACAAACCTATTCTGACAGTGGAGACCCGCATGGCCTTGGACACGAACATCGCGCAATATGACGCCCCGGAAAAAGACCTGTACGAGGTGGGTGAAATCCCGCCCATGGGATATGTGCCAAAACAAATGTACGCTTGGACAATCCGTCGCGAGCGTCACGGCAACCCCAATACTGCAATGCTGGAAGAAGTTGTGGATGTTCCAACGCTCGACAGCCATGAAGTGCTGGTTTTGGTGATGGCGGCGGGCGTTAACTACAACGGCGTTTGGGCCGCGTTGGGCAAGCCCATTAGCCCGTTTGACAGCCACAAACAACCCTTTCACATTGCAGGCTCCGATGCATCGGGCATCGTCTGGGCGGTCGGTGACAAGGTGAAACGCTGGAAGGTTGGCGACGAGGTTGTCATCCATTGCAACCAAGATGATGGCGATGACGAGCATTGTAATGGCGGCGATCCGATGTATTCGCCAAGCCAGCGCATCTGGGGATACGAGACGCCGGATGGGTCGTTTGCGCAGTTCACCAACGTGCAGGCACAGCAGTTGATGCCCCGCCCCAAACATCTGACATGGGAAGAGGCTGCGTGCTACACGCTGACATTGGCCACTGCATACCGGATGCTTTTCGGGCACGAGCCGCATGATCTGAAGCCGGGTCAGAACGTTTTGGTTTGGGGTGCCTCGGGTGGTCTGGGGTCTTACGCGATCCAGCTGATCAACACGGCCGGCGCGAACGCGATCGGCGTGATCTCGGACGAAAGCAAGCGAGATTTCGTGATGGATCTGGGGGCCAAGGGCGTCTTGAACCGCAAGGACTTCAATTGCTGGGGCCAGATGCCGACCGTTAACACTCCCGAATATGCTGCATGGTTCAAAGAAGCGCGCAAGTTCGGTGCTGCGATCTGGGAGATCACTGGAAAGGGCGTTAACGTTGATATGGTGTTTGAACACCCGGGCGAGGCAACATTCCCGGTATCAACATTCGTGTGCAAAAAAGGCGGAATGGTCGTGATCTGTGCTGGCACGTCCGGCTTCAACCTGACCTTCGACGTGCGCTATATGTGGATGCACCAAAAGCGCTTGCAAGGCAGCCACTTTGCCCACCTTCAGCAGGCTTCTGCGGCCAATAAGCTAATGCTTGAGCGCCGTCTTGATCCTTGCATGTCCGAAGTGTTCACTTGGGCTGATCTGCCCGACGCGCACATGAAGATGCTCGCAAACGAGCACAAGCCGGGCAACATGTCAGTGCTTGTTCAGTCGCCGGTGACAGGTTTACGCACATTGGAAGACGCGCTCCACGCCAAGAAATAGGTTAACAGTCTCCATTTAAGAAACAATCGCCCGCGAATCGGTTTTCCGTTTTGCGGGCTATTTTCGTTTGAGGGCAGAGCTGCTTTTGAAACAATGGATTGATATCAAACGGACCCGCTATAATTGGGGAGTTGGAAAAGGCGAATATGCGGAAAAATCAGCACCTGCTATGGTTGTATTAATCAATAATTAACCACAAAAGTGAGAGCCTGAAAATGCAAAGTGACTGGATACTGGACGTTCTCACCGATCTCAAGACATTCGCGACAATCAATGGCTTCCCCGCTTTGGCGGAACAGTTGAACGATACCGCGATCGTAGCATTGGCCGAGATATCCGCCCTTGAACAAAGGACTGGACGGAAATCGAATGGTAGTGATCTCTCTCAAGCTGGACCACATATTGGAGGCGCTGGAACAGGCCGCCACGCTTGAAGGTCTTCAAACAGCCAGCGAAGCATTATGCGCGCATTATGAACTGGCTCATGTCGTCTATCATTGGGTTGATTCCGCAGGGGATCAATACGGCTGCGGCACCTATTCCGTGGCATGGCAGGAACGATACCTGGAGCAAAACTATCTGCGCACGGATCCGGTCGTTTCTGGATGCTATCAACGGTTTCATCCCGTCGATTGGAAGCGGCTGGATTGGAGCAGTAAGGCCGCGCGTGCCTTGCTGCTGGAAGCGATAGAATACGGGGTCGGCAACCAAGGTTTCACCGTCCCGATAAGAGGCCCGAACGGGCAGTTTGCCTTGTTTACGGTGAATAATAGATGCAGCGATTCTGAGTGGCAGGCGTTTACCGAAGCCAACCGCCGAGACCTCATTCTGATCGCGCATTACTTTAATCAAAAAGCGCTGGAGCTTGAGCCGGGGCGCACCCCCGAGACATCCCAGGCCTTATCACCCAGAGAGATTGACGCGATGACATTGCTGGCAATCGGCTATAGCCGCGCTCAGGTTGCAAATACACTTTCAATTTCAGAGCATACATTGCGGGTGTATATTGAAAGTGCGCGGTTCAAACTGGGGGCCTTGAACACGACCCACGCTGTCGCGCGTGCTTTAAGCCGAGGGCTGATTGTTGTTTAGCGGCCGTTGTCGGGGGCCAGCCCCCGCCTTTCAGGCTCCCCCGGGATTTTGATCCATTTGGAAGTAAATGTTGCGCAAATGGCCGTTAAGGCGGGCCATTACATCGGACGTCGTTAAGCAAGCCGCAGGTATCCCAGTCTCTAGAGAAATTGGGGGTGGGCAAGCGTATGCTGAAATACATCTACGCAGATGCGTTGGGGTCACATGGAAATTTAGGCCCAAGCATGTTTCGCGATAGAGCGGCGCAATTCAAAGATCGTTTGAAATGGAACGTCACGGTTGATGCGCAGGGTTTTGAAAAAGACGAATATGACGATCTGAACCCCCTTTATGTCATCTGGGAGCGCCCCGACGGCTCGCATGGCGGATCAATGCGGTTTTTACCGACGACGGGGCGGACAATGGTAAATGAACATTTCGCGGATCTTTTGGAGGGGCCGATTTGCAGCCCATTGATCTGGGAATGCACGAGATTTTGCCTGGCCCGGAAAGCCGAAGCGACAATTGCTGCTGCACTGATGCTGGGAGGGGGCGAGATCATGCAGAACTTTGGCGTCGCCCATTTCGCAGGGGTCTTTGATGCGCGGATGGTGCGGATCTACAGGATGATGGGGTCGTCGCCGGAAATACTTGGCAGTAACGGAGAGGGGCTTGCCCGGATCAGTGTCGGTTTGTGGAGCTTTGACAAAAAGGCGCAAGCACAAGTTGCTGCGCGCGCTGGCATATCCACGTTGCACTCACGAGAATGGTTTGATCAGAGTTTTGGTCTTAATGACACGATCAAGAGCGTGAATACCGCCTAACCCATCTGGCCCCCGGCGCGCCCCTGATTTAGGGTCGCGCCATGAACACACCTGCCGTGATATATTCCGACGATCAAGCCGCCGCTTTTGACAGCGTGGCCGATATGCTGCGCCACGCGGGCGTTGATCTTGAGGACAGCCTGTTGATGCCACCGCCGGGCGGCAAAGATCAGGTGATGGCCGTGACCGGAAAGGCCGGATCAGGCAAGACCCTGCTGCTGGCGGAGCTTTATAAAGCACTTCAGGCCGCAGGGGTCGAGATTGTGTCGGGGGATTACGAATCCCGCAAGCGCAAGGACAAGCGCACGCTGGCGATCTTGGCCCCGACCAACAAGGCGGCATCGGTTTTGCGTTTGCGTGGGGTGCCCGCGACCACGATCCACCGGATACTTTACACCCCCGTTTATGATCCGGAATACGAGCATATCGCCGAATGGTTGGCGGGCAATGGCGACCGTCCGGTTATCGAGGGGATGAACGAGGTTTCGCTTGATCGGGCCTTTGCGTTTTATGCCAATAACAAGTCAATTCCCGGTGCTTTGGCAGCCGCGGGCCTGCGAGGCAGTGATTTTATCACGGGCTGGAAGCGGCGTGAGGAGCCTTTGGACATCGGCTTTGTTGATGAAAGTTCGATGCTGGATGATAAGCAGTTCGAGGATCTGAAAGAGATTTTCCCGACCCTGCTGCTTTTTGGAGACCCGGCGCAGTTGGCCCCTGTCGGGCAATCGGGTACGATGGTGTTTGAAAAACTGCCAGCGGCGCGTGTCCTGAACCTAAGTCGTATTCACCGCCAGCAGGCGGATAACCCGATCCTTGATCTGGCACATGCGTTGGCCGACCCCGAGCTGACCTTTGAGCAATTCGAGCGGATGATCGAAGCGGCTTCAAAGACGGATGATCGCGTCGTCTGGGGCCAACGGGTCGAGGTGGATTTGATGGCGCGCTCTCCGGTTTTGGTGTGGCGCAACGCAACGCGCATACGGCTGATCAATGCGTTTCGGGCCGTGCACGGTGCGCCCGAAGATGCGCTGCTGGAAGGCGAGCCGTTGATCTGCGACGGGATCGAATTGCCCCTTAAGCATCGCAAAAAACGTCTTGATCTTGAGGCGCGCGGGCTGATCAAGGGCGCGCAGGTCATTTATCTGGGCAATGGGCGTAAACCGGGCTTCAGTCGGTTGCATGTGATGGGTGCCGAGGATCCGCAAATCTCTGCCGCATCGATTGTGAAGATTGAAAAACCCGATGAGGAAGAACCTTTCATTCCCTTTGCCGCGCGCATGGGGGCCACGTTTTTGCACGGCGCTGCCGTGACCATTCACAAGGCGCAGGGCAGCCAGTGGGACACGGTTCAGGTGTTCGCGCCTGATCTGTATGCAGCGGCCCGCATGGGGCGATCTGAGGCGGGGCAACCCTTGTGGAAGCGGTTGGCTTATGTGGCGATCACGCGGGCACAAGAGCGCCTGATCTGGGTGGTGCGCAACCGCTTGTCGAAACCGACGGGCATGCTGCAGGTAGATGACCTGCGCGCGACCCGTGTGGCACCGCTAAGCCTGGCGGTGCAGACGGAGGAAGAGATATGAAAAGCATTCTGATTACGGGTGCCAGTTCTGGTATAGGATATGCGACAGCACAGCTTTTCCTAAAGGAGGGCTGGCGCGTGGGGTTGGTCGCGCGGCGTGCGGATCGATTGAACGCATTGGCTGAAGCGTATCCGAACGGGGTAGCTTTGCCTGCGGATGTCACCGACGCAAAGGCGATGCGCCAAGCGTTTGAGACATTTGGACATATCGACGTTTTGTTCAACAATGCCGGATTATTTGGCACCTCGGGACCGATTGATGAGATCGCGCTAGAGGTCTGGACTGAAGTCATGCAAGTTAATATCAACGGTATGTTTATTGCCGCACAACTCGCGTTCGAGCAAATGCGCAAGCAACATGAAGGTGGACGGATCATCAACAACGGTTCGCTGTCAGCCTATGTGCCACGTCCCGGATCTGTCTGCTACACGATGAGCAAGCATGCCGTGACAGGCCTGACCAAGACGCTCTCGCTTGATGGGCGCCCCTACAATATCGCTTGCGGTCAGATCGACATTGGCAACGCTGAAAGCGAACTGGTGGCCGGACTGAAAGCTGCTAATCCTCAGATGGATACAATGGACGTCAAACATGCAGCAACGTCTGTGTTGCATATGGCGCAGATGCCAGCGCAGGCGAATGTGCAGTTCATGACCGTGATGGCGACCAAAATGCCTTATATCGGGCGTGGCTAGCGGCGGATCAGGCCGAAAGCAGCCGAGGCAAGCCAGCCTGCACTAATTGCGATGGCCAGCGACAATAGGCCATAGATCAGCGACTGTTCGCGCGACAGGTTATACAGCCAGCGTTCCAGCCCCACCTTGCGCACATCAATCAACGTCTCGTATTGCGCGACCACTTCGCCACCACGCGTCAGGAAAATGCGTGTGTTATAACGCCCTTCAACCAAGGCCGCAGGCAATTGGACCGTTGCGCGGAACAGTGTTTGCTGGTCAACGGTCACCCCGTCCTCGTCCAGCTGGTATTGGTCGGCTCTGGTGCGGATACGGATCAGCGCTTCGGTGAAGGCGGCAGAATCCATGACCTCCATCGGTGCACCAACGGATCTGATCGCGCGCGGAATGGAAATCTTGTAGCGCAAATCTTCGACACGGCTTAGCACTTCATGGATGGGGCCACTGGTGGCAACTGCGTAAAAGCTGGGTGCTCTGTCCACTTCGACTGAATCTGTATTCACCCAGATACCGAACTTTCTTTCCTTGCGCCTGACTACAACCGCCTTGGAGGGGCCAGAGACGGTGACAACAACGGCGAGTTCGGGGCCTTCCGGGATTGGCGTTTCGCGTTTCACGGCTCCGAAAATGATGATTTCAGAACCGTTAAAGTTGGTCGAAATCGACACTTCTGTCTGGTTCAAACCCAAAACGATATCTTCTTCTGCCTGCACAGGGGCGACCAGCGCAAAACAGGCAAGCAATATTACAAACACCCGTCCCATCATGACGAGAAACCGATTGAATAAAGCTCGGAGGGTTGCAGCAAAAGGTCGAGCGCCAGCTTGCCGCAGACAATAAGAACAAGAAGGGCCAGCAGGATGCGCAGCTGTTCTGCCTTCAGCTTGGTGCCAAGTGTGGTGCCGAATTGTGCGCCCACAACACCGCCAACCAAAAGCAAAACCGCTAAAACAATATCAACCGTATAGTTGGTTGTGGCGTGCAACAACGTGGTGAACGCGGTCACAAATAAAATCTGGAAAAGCGATGTTCCAACCACAACTTTCGTCGGCATGCCCAACAGATAGATCATTGCAGGCACCATGATAAACCCGCCACCAACGCCCATGATCGCGGCCAACAGGCCCACAAATGCCCCGACCAACAGCGGTGGAATGACCGAGATATACAGCCCCGTCACCCGAAACCGCATCTTGAAAGGTAGCTTGTGAATCCACGTATGCTTTTTGCGAGGTTGCCGCTTGCCCGACCGGGTTTTATAAAGTGCGTTCAGCGATTCAATGAACATCAACGCGCCGATGATCCCCAGAAAGATCACGTAGCAAAGATTGACCAGCAGATCGACTTGGCCTAGCGATTTCAGGTAGTTAAAGATGCTGACGCCGCCCGCAGCGCCGACCAGCCCCCCGATCAGAAGAACGCTCCCCATCCTTAGATCAACAGTTTTCCGCTTTAGATGCGCCAGCAACGCCGAGAAAGATGACGCGACGATCTGATTTGCGCCTGTGGCGACAGCCACGGCAGGGGGGATGCCGATAAAGAACAAAAGCGGCGTGATCAGGAAGCCGCCGCCGACACCAAACATACCAGACAGGATGCCCACGATACCACCCAAGCCCAAAAGCAGGAACGCGTTGACCGAAATCTCGGCAATGGGCAGGTATATTTGCATGAATGCTGTTATCCTGAATCGTTGGCCAAAATCAATTGTGGATGCTGCGCCCCGGAAAACTTTTCCGTCAACCTAGCAACGCCTAGCGTTCTTTCACGTAGGGCTCACCGCCTGCACGTGGTGGAATTGCCTTGCCGACAAACCCTGCAAGGATGATCACCGTCATCACGTAAGGCAATGCGCCCAGCAATTGGCCCTGCACTTTAATGCCGATCAATGCCTCGATCACGTCTGGGCGCGTTTCAAGCGCGCCAAACAGACCGAATAACAGTGTTGCCCACAACGCGTACCAAGGGCGCCATTTGGCAAAGATCAACGCTGCCAGAGCAATATAACCACGCCCGGCAGACATATCCTTGATGAAACCGGCCTGAAGCGCAGTGCTAAGATATGCGCCAGCGACACCGCATAATACGCCGCAAATGCACACGGCGGAATAGCGCAGACCAATGACGGACACGCCCGCGGTATCGACCGCAGCAGGGTTTTCGCCAACGGCACGCAGGCGCAGGCCAAACCGCGTCCGGTAAAGGATCCACCAGGTCAGGGGGACGGCGGCAAAGGCCATGTAAACAAGGATTGAATGGCCTGAAATCAACTCGGCATAAAGTGGGCCGATAAAGGGCAAAGGTTCAATTTGATCTGCGAAAGGCAGGGTGATCGGGTTGAACCTCGCACCGCCAATCAGCGACGGGGTACGCCCGCCTTGCTGAAACCAGCTTTGCGCAATCAGAACGGTCAGGCCGGCCGCGAGAAAGTTGATCGCCACGCCCGAGATCAGCTGATTGCCGCGAAAGGTAATCGACGCAAGACCGTGCAGCAGGCTTAACGCAAGTGATGCGGCAATACCCGCGAGCAAGCCCAGCCAGACATTGCCCGTGATCGCAGCAATCGCAGCCGAGAAGAACGCAGCCGCCAGCATCTTGCCATCAAGCCCGATATCAAAAATGCCCGCGCGTTCAGAAAACAGACCTGCAAGGCAGGCCAGCAGCAATGGGGTGGCAAGGCGGACCGTACTGTCGAGCAGCTGAATGAGCGTCAGATAATCCATTATTCCGCTGGCTCCACCGGTTTGCGTTCGGGCTTTGGCGGGCGCAGGCTGCGCACAGTCAGGAATATCTTTTCAAGCGGCATCCGGACCATGTTGTCGAGCGCACCGGTGAACAAGATCACCAGCGCCTGAATGACCACGATCAATTCGCGCGGGATCGTCGTCCAAAGCGCCAGCTCCGCCCCGCCCTGATAAAGAAACCCGAACAGGATCGCGGCAAGGAACACGCCCAAAGGATGGCTGCGCCCCATCAAAGCGACCGCAATGCCGATAAACCCGGCACCCTCGGTTGCGTTAAGCACCAGCCTTTCGGCCTCTCCCATGACGTTGTTGATCGCCATCATCCCCGCCAGCGCACCCGATATGGTCATGGCGATCATGGTGATCTTGAAAGGAGAGATGCCAGCGTATTTCGCAGCCGATTCCGAATGGCCGTAAGCCCGGATTTCGTAGCCTAAACGCGTGCGCCAGATCAGGACCCAAAGGAAGATACAGGCAGCAATGGCGACAAGCAGCGAGATGTTTGCAGGGGCTGCTTTTGAGAAATTGATGCCAATCGGTGCCAGCATGTCGTGCAGTGTCGGGAGCTTTGTCGCATCGGGAAACCGCGCCGTGGCCGGATCCATACTGCCTGCGGGACGCATCAGATTAACAAGGGTGTAGTTTAACACAGCCGCGGCGATAAAGTTGAACATGATCGTCGTGATAACAATATGGCTGCCACGCTTGGCTTGTAAAAACGCCGGGATCGCCGCCCAGGTCGCCCCAAAGATGGCGGCCATCGTCGTCGCCCCCAGCAGGGCCAAAGACCAGTGCGGCCATGGGATGTACAGACATGCCAACGCGACACCAAGGCCGCCCAGCATCGCCTGACCTTCGCCACCGATATTGAAAAGCCGCGCATGAAACGCGATGGCGACGCAGAGGCCCGTAAACATGAAATTCGTTGCGTAATAAAGCGTATAGCCCCAGCCATAGGTGCTTCCCAACGCGCCGCTGATCATCAGTTTGACAGCCGCCACCGGGTCCTCGCCGATGCCCAAAATCACCAGCGCCGACAAGATCGCGGCCAGCAAGAGCGAGATAAGCGGCACAAGGACGACTTCGGCCCATTTTGGCATCACGTCCATTCTAGGCCTCCATCGGCGGGGTTTGCGCCTCGGTTATTCCGGCCATCATCAGGCCAAGCTCTTTTTCATCCGTTGCCGACGCATCCCGCGTGCCCATGACCTGACCGTCGAACATCACCGCGACGCGGTCACTTAGTGCAAGGATTTCCTCCAACTCGACCGAGACGAGCAAGATCGCCTTGCCCTGATCGCGCAGGGCGACGATCTGCTGGTGAATGAATTCAATCGCGCCGATATCCACACCACGGGTCGGCTGGCCGATCAGCAGCAGATCTGGGTTCCGCTCGATCTCGCGGGCAAGTACGAGCTTTTGCTGGTTACCGCCCGAAAAACTCTTGGCCGCAAGTTTCGGATTTGGGGGGCGCACATCGAAACGTTCCATCTTTTCGACTGTGTCTGCCTTGATTGCTGCGTTGTTCATCAAGATGCCACTGCGATAGGCAGGGTCTTTGTGATACCCAAAGGCGGTGTTTTCCCAAGCATGGTAATCCATGATCAGACCTTCGCGCTGCCGGTCTTCCGGGACATGCGCGATGCCATGCTTGCGCCGCGACTGGCCGTCGGAATGTTTGCCCGTGAGGTCAAGTTCCTGCCCGTTCACACGCACCGAGCCGGTACCGATCCGATATCCACCAAGCACCTCAAGCAGTTCTGACTGACCATTTCCGGCCACGCCCGCAACGCCTAGGATTTCACCGGCGCGCACTTGCAGATCAATACCGCGCAGACGCTCAACACCTTTGTCATCGACAACGCGCAGCCCCTTGATATCAAGGATCACCTCGCCGGGCTTTGCGATGTCCTTGTCGACGCGCAGCAAGACCTTACGCCCGACCATCAGCTCCGCCAGTTGGGCGGGCGAGGTCTCGGATGTTTTGACAGTCGCGGTCATCTCGCCCCGCCGCATGACGGAAACGGTATCGGTCGTCTCCATGATCTCACGTAGTTTGTGGGTGATCAGGATGATGGTTTTGCCTTCGGATTTCAGCCGTCCCAGAATACGGAACAACTGATCGGCCTCGGCCGGGGTCAACACGCCTGTCGGCTCGTCCAGGATCAGAATATCAGCTTGGCGGTACAGCGCCTTCAGGATCTCGACACGCTGCTGCATGCCAACGCCAATATCCTGAATCAGCGCATCAGGATCGACCCTGAGGCCATAATCATCAGCCAGTTTCAGCAAGCTTTTGCGCGCCTTGGACAGTGACGGTTTCAAGAGCCCGCCGTCTTCGGCACCCAGAATGATGTTTTCGAGTACCGTGAAATTTTCGACCAGTTTGAAATGCTGGAAGACCATCCCGATCCCGGCGGCAATTGCGGCTTGGCTGTCGGGGATATCTGTTTTTTTCCCACTGATGAAAATCTCGCCCTTATCGGCTTTGTAAAAGCCGTAAAGGATGCTCATCAAGGTGGATTTGCCCGCGCCGTTTTCACCGATGATCCCATGGATCGTGCCAGGCATGACGCGGATGGAAATGTCTTTGTTAGCCTGAACCGGACCGAAGGCCTTTGAAATGCCCTTCAGCTCAATCGCTGGAGCGGCAGTTGCCTGCCGCTCCATTTCATGCGTTTCCGTCACGATCAGAAGCTCAAGGAAGGGCAGCTGTCGTTGGACATGTAGTCATGGACCATCAAAGTGCCGTCGGCGATTTGTGCCGATGCTTCTTCGACAACGGCCTGCATGTCCGCCGATACGAGGTCTCTGTTGAACTCATCTATGGAATAGCCAACGCCTGCATTGGCGATACCCATCACGTTAAAGCCTTTTTCCATGCCGGGGCCGTCTTTCATCGCGTCATAGACGGCGTTATCGACGCGCTTGAGCATGGAGGTAAGGACTTTGCCCGGGTGCATGTAGTTTTGGTTGCTGTCCACGCCGATCGACAAAATGCCTTCGTCAGCAGCGGTTTGCAGAACGCCAACACCTGTACCACCCGCAGCAGCATAAACGACGTCAGCGCCTTGGCTGATCTGCGCTTTGGTCAGCTCGGAGCCCTTGACCGGGTCGTTCCAGGCAGCGGGTGTCGTGCCGGTCATGTTGGCAATTACAGTCGCGTCAGGATTGATGGCCATGACGCCTTGGGCATAACCGCATGCGAATTTACGGATCAAAGGGATGTCCATGCCACCGATGAAACCGACTGTGTCGGTTTCAGACGCCATCGCGGCCATCATACCGACAAGGTAGGATCCTTCATGTTCGTTGAACACGACGGAACGAACGTTTGGCGCATCTACGACCATGTCGATGATGACGAAATCGGTTTCAGGATAATCACCCGCGACCTGACCAAGCGCGTCACCAAAAGCAAAACCTGTCATGATGATCGGGTTAGACCCGGCTTCTGCAAAGCGGCGGAGCGCCTGCTCGCGTTGTGCTTCGGACTGCAACTCGATCTCGCGGAAGGTCTCGCCGGTTTCTTCGGCCCAACGCTGCGCGCCAGTGAAGGCTGCTTCGTTGAAGGATTTGTCGAACTTGCCGCCAAGATCAAAGATCAGGGCAGGCTCGGCCAGTGCTGCACCAGCACCAAGCGCCGTGACGGCGGCGGCACCAAGAAATTTAGTCATAAGGGTCATGGAGGGTCTCCCAGGTTTTGTTGTGTTGGGGTCTGGCGCAAAGCCAATACCCGGTCGCGGGTCTGCGCCCTGCGATCAGTGATACGATACTGCGTAGCCGGCGGGCGGGGTCAACCGGATTCTATGTTTTTGGCTGTGGAAAGTGCCGGTTGACCATGCGTTAGATCAATAGACAGGATCAAAGCATCGACAGCGGCTGCATCTTGACGCCGATAATAGCCGCGCCGGGTCGCTGTGATCTGAAAGCCGATGCAGGTATAAAGGTGGAATGCGGCGGCGTTGTCGGCCGCGACTTCTAGAAAGGCTTGATCCATGTCGCCAGCCAGCCATCTGTTCAGCAAGCGTCGGCCGATGCCTTGGTTTTGATGCTTGGGATCGACGGCAAGCGTCAGCAATTCAGCCTCGCCTGCGATCAGGCGCGTCAGGGCAAAACCGCCCCTTTCAGATATCACCGTGACAAGCGGTGAAGAGAGTAGCTCTTTGAATTCCTGCGCGCTCCAACTGCGATCCTGTTGAAACGCTGCTGCGTGGATCTGGGCCAGATGCTCTGGCGTCATGGCAAAATGGGGGGCGGCGTATCGCGCGCAGGGGCTGCATCGGCGGGGCGAAGATACAAAGGGGCAGGCCGCGGGTTTTCAAGATGCAAGCGCTGCGCCGCTAGCCGTGCCGTGGCTTCGGCCACTGGCATTCGGGGTGCCCGGACGGACCCATTGCACAGTGCGGCGATCATTTCGGCCTGAAAGCCGATGCAGGTCGGATCATCGCGTGAGGGCACCATCGGCAGGTCGTCAAGCGTGCACATCACCGGCACACGGTCATCCAGCGTGCCTATGACCTGAACGAACATCTTGTCTTGACGCGCGTCGATGCTGGCAATGACCAAGCCGTCTGTCCTAAAGGCCAATGCTTCAAGCCGCGAGACACCAATGGCAGGAATGCCAAGACCCAATGCCAGCCCGCGTGCCGCAGAGACAGAAATCCGAATGCCGGTAAAGTTGCCCGGACCAATACCAACGCCAATCGCGTTCAGATCGGCATAGGTCTTGCCGGCTTTTTCCAACACCTCGGCACATAGCACGAGCAGCCGTTCACCTTGCCCCTTGGCCATCGGTTCTTCGACGCTTACCAGTATCTGGTCGCCCGACAACAAAGCGGCCGCACAATGTGCGGCCGATGTGTCAAATGCCAGTATGAGCGGCGTGTCAGGCAACCGGGCGCACCTCTGTCACCTCAGGGATGTAATGGCGCAGCAGGTTTTCGATGCCCATTTTCAGTGTCAATGTGGACGAAGGGCAGCCTGCACAAGCACCTTGCATATGCAGATAGACGACACCGCGCTCGAACCCGTGGAAAGTGATGTCACCGCCATCTTGGGCTACTGCAGGGCGCACACGGCTGTCGAGCAGTTCCTTGATCTGGCCAACGATAACACCGTCTTCGCCGGTGTGTTCAGCATGGCCGGAGGTGGGCTTGTGATCGCTATCCATGACGGATTGACCGGATTGGAAATGCTCCATGATGGCACCCAAAAGAGCAGGCTTAAGATGATCCCATTCGATTGCGTCTGCCTTGGTCACGGTAACGAAGTCAGTCCCAAAGAACACGCCCGTTACGCCATCTACCGCAAACAGCCGCGTCGCCAGTGGCGATACGCTGGCAGCTTCGGGCGCTGGAAAATCTGCGGTGCCCGTCTCCAGCACCGTCTGTCCGGGCAGAAATTTCAGCGTGGCGGGGTTTGGCGTGGATTCGGTCTGGATAAACATGACATGTTCCTTTTAACGGTTAAGTTAGATATGCGGTCAGGCCGCCTGCAAGTCAAGGTTTGGAACGATTCTAAATTGGGCTGCGGGCCGGGCTACGTGATCGCCTCGAGCCGTTCTTTGCTAAGGTCGCCCGGTACGATCGTGATCGGAATGGGCAAAGACCCTGCATTGCGCGAAAGCTGGGTGACCAGTGGGCCGGGGCCTGTCTTTTTGTCTGTTCCCGCCCCCAGCACCAACACGCCGACCTCGGGATCTTCGGCCAGTTGCGCGATAATTTCATCGACAACGTCACCTTCGCGGATCACCAGTTCGGGGTCAACATTCAGCCGATCGCGCATCCACTTGGCGAAAACCTCGAAATGCACTTCAATGCGTTCGCGGGCTTCGTCGCGCATCACTTCTGCCACACCGATCCAATGGTTGAACTCGTCTGGTGGGATGACTGATAGGACAACGACACCGGCACCCGAATTGGAGGCCCGCATCGCAGCAAACCGCATTGCGTTCAGGCATTCGCGGCTGTCGTCAAGCACTACCATAAATTTACGCATCGTCTTCTCCGATTGGCCGATAGCGGCACTCGATATGATGCCGATGGAATAGGCTGCTGGCAATTGCGATTTTGCGCGGGCAGGCTAGGTGCGCTCTGACGCGGCCCAATCCCAATACATCTCGCGCGCGCGGCGGGTGATCGGGCCGATCTGGTATTGCGTGTGATCAAATGCTTTGACGGGCGTGACCTTCATCATATTGCCCGAAAGAAAGATTTCATCCGCGTCATGGAAATCTTCAAAGCTGAGCACAGTCTCGTGCACTTTGATCCCGTCCGCGCGCATGTTGGCCATGTGCCGCGCGCGGGTGATGCCCGCCAGAAAGGTGCCGTTTGGGATGGGCGTAAACACTTCGCCGTCTTTGGCCATAAACACGTTGGCAGAAGCGGATTCGGCGACATTGCCCATCGCGTCCGCAACCAAGGCGTTGCCGAAACCCTTGGAACGCGCCTCGACCATCATTCTCGCATTGTTGGGATAAAGACAGCCCGCTTTGGCGTTCACCACGTTGTCTTCCAGAACAGGGCGGCGAAAGCGGGTGCGGGTCAGCGTCGTTGCCGCCTCGGGCGGGGCCATGGGGATCTGTTCTAGGCTGATCGCAAATCCGGTTGCGTCCTTTAAAGGAACAATGCCCAGTTCATCCCCTGCAAGCGCCCAATACATCGGGCGGATATAGATGGCGTCACTTCGATCATATCCCTTTAATCCCTCGCGCACCATTTCGACCATCTCGTCGGCCTCGACCGTGGGCGTGATCATTAATGCCTTGGCCGATCGGTTGATTCGTGCGCAGTGCGCCTCAAGATCGGGGGTAAGCCCGTCGACCATGCGCGCCCCGTCAAAGACGGTTGTGCCCAGCCAAGCGCCGTGATCTGCGGCCTTGATCACGGACACATCGCCCTCATGCCAAGCACCCTCATAATAGGTTTTGATCTTCGTACCGGTGGCCATCACGTATTCCTTTGGTCAGCTTTTGGGGCTGGTGCGGTATATGCCCTCGGGCAGGTTCAGCGCAATTGTAAGATCGCGCAGCTGCTCGGGGGACATGCTGATTTTGCTGACCGTATTGGTCCTGGGATCCCATTGCTCGAATGTCACAACACTGGCAAAAGCCTGCACGGTTACATCTTCGCGTAAGGGTGATTTGCCTTCGTCGACCAAGGTGATCACACTGGAATCGAATTCGTGTTCAATCGTAAACATAAAGCGCACAGTATTCTTTCGGCGGATCATTGCAAGGGCATGCCCGCGCTGTCTGTTCAAAGCTGACTGGTCGGGTTAAACGTTTCCGCAATTCTGTCGTCGTGCAAGTTTATATTATAAGGAAACGCTCTGATATGGTTAAGTTTTTTGTCCTGATGGCAAGTGTGGCACTGGTTGCCGCATGCGAGCCGATGGTCGCGACGAGCCCTATTTCACAGCCCGCATCGCAGTCTCAACAAGCTCGTGTTTCACAGACCCAAGCAGAGCGCAGCTTTTTGAGTGTTGTGAGAACAGTCGAACCGGTGGCAGAGCGCGAATGCCGCAATCGGACATCCGGCATAAATTGCGATTTCAATATTGTGGTGGATGACCGCCCAGATCAGCCTGCCAATGCCTATCAAACCGAAGATCGCGCTGGCCGTCCGGTGATTGCATTTACGCTCGCGTTAATCGCCGATGCGCGGAACGAAGACGAACTTGCCTTCGTTTTGGGCCACGAGGCGGCGCATCACATTGCAGGACACATTGCGCGCCAGCAGCAAAATGCCGTTGCTGGGGCTGTGATTTTTGCTGGATTGGCGTCTCTAAGCGGTGGGGATGCTTCGGCAGTCGAGACTGCCCAGCGATTGGGCGCGCAGGTTGGTGCGCGGACCTATTCCAAAGATTTCGAGCTTGAGGCGGATGCGCTCGGCACCGTGATCACTTTGCGTGCCGGCTATAACCCGTTGCGCGGTGCCGAGTTCTTTACGCGTATTCCTGATCCGGGTGACAAATTTCTGGGCACACACCCGCCCAATGCGTCACGTCTGGATGTTGTGCGCAAAACCGCAGCCGGTCTGTAATCGCTTTGCGCCAATTGGGGCAAATCCTGACGGACAAGGGGTCGAAATACGCTGTATCTGGATGCGTCGCCAAAGATCGCGCCTCGGTGGATGCCGCTTTAAAACAGCTCAAGCGCGATAAATCCTACGGAAAAGCGACCCATAATACGTGGGCGGTCTTGCTCCCAGAGGCGGGGCCGCTCAAGGGCGATGATGGGGAAGCGGGCGCAGGCATGGTCATCATCCGTATGCTTGAGCGCGAAGAGTTGTATGATCACCTGATTGTCGTGACGCGCTGGTACGGTGGGAAACACTTGGGCGGCGACCGTTTTCGTCACGTTCAAACCTGTGTGCTCGCCTATCTGGATAGCTTGGTTAAAGGCTAAGGGCGATCGCTGCAAAAAAACAGATTGACGCAGCAAGAACAAAGACATGCCAGATCGCATTTTGATATCGCATGCCACGATGGGCATAGACGATCGTCCCGGCAGAGTAGGTAAGTCCGCCAACGCCGATCAAGATGAGTGCAGCGGTTGGAAGTTGATGCCACATCGGCCAGATCAGCAAAACCGACAGCCATCCCATCGCCAGATAAAGCGCCAAAGACGCCCGTGAGTCCGTGCTCCAGAACCACATCTTTGCGATGGCACCCATCACCGCAAGCACCCAGACAATGCCAAGTATACCGTAGGCGAACCCCGTTCCGATTGTGACGACCAAGGGGGTATATGTACCGGCAATCTTGAAATAAATCGCAGCGTGATCAAGGCGGCTCAGGAAAGGACGGCTTCGCTCAAACGGCATCAGATGATAAGTCGCGGAGACTGTCAGTGAAAACAGAAAACAGGTCGCGTAGATCACAAGTGCAGTTAAAGGCAGCTCCTGCCCGACTGCATGCATCATCAGAAGAATGCTTGCCGGAATGGCAAACCCCAGCCCAATGATGTGGACTGTCCCGTCTGCAATCGTTTCTGAAGCACTGTACGGATAAGGCATAAGATTACCTTAGCATAAACCAGTGTCATCTAGGTGAATGACTTGGCGTAAATCTAAAATCCGCGGCATTTAGGCGGCGTTTTGGCGTTTTTGGCGTGCCAAATGCCACTGAAACAACAAAGGTGCTAAAACGTAATCATAGGTCAGGCAGGCTAATTTGTGCACGCCCGGCAGACTTACAATCTTGGCCAGCCAACGCATCTGTGGAATGTCTTTCCACAAGATGATGAACGCAGGGACGCCGGAATAAATTTCGCCATCCTTCCGCACATGAAGCCGCTTCGCCGCCTCGTCAGCATCCAGCCCCCAATCCTTCAGTTTCGCGCTATCCGCCAAATCATCATACTGGATCGCCAAAGCCTGCTTTTGGCTTAGCCGTTCGTAGTGGTTGATCTCGCGGCTGCAAACCGGACATGAGCCGTTGTATAAAACTTCAGTGTTTTGTGTCATGCGTCAAAGATAGTCCCCCAAAGCCGAGTTTCCAGCGGCTAGCGGGGCTTGTTTCCATCAATCCAACGCGACATCATTGTTCTGTCTTGAAAACACTCTCGCGGAATGTCGCGGCGTTTCAGCCGTGCGATACGCTCGGCAAATGCGACCTGCTTGGACGATGGATAATTGGCAAAGCGCCCTTCGATCGGCTTGGGCTTGTTCGTATCAATCCAAGACGACAGGGCCGCACGATCCAACCCAAGCCCTTCGGGCAATTTCACCCCGATCTTGGCGGCCAGAAGCGAAGCATACTGCATCTGCTTTTCAGTCGCTGGTAAGACATGGCTTTCTTCGTGACGTGAAGCTGGCATCGCACCGTGGTCGGTGGAAAATATGCCGGGAAACTGTGGTTGATAGGACATGAAAACACCCCCAATATTCTTCTATGGAACATAAATAGAACATTAACGGAACATTTGCAAGCCCTGGCAGAGATGCCCCGTCTCGTGATCTATATGTAGGGTTCTATTTCGGCTTCGCAACTAGATGGGCGAATTTTGGCCTACCTTGAGAATAAGAACATCCTTGCCACTGGCTGGCACTGCCGTGGGCGAAATCGAAGAGTCAGAAAAGTGTTTCGATGATGCCGTTAAACGAGGCGGCCCCAAAGGTCGTATTCGCCCGCTTCCTCGACCTCGACGGTGACAATATCGCCTACCGACAGCCCCTCGAAGCCCTCGTCGATGAACAGATTCCCGTCAATTTCAGGCGCGTCGGCCTTGGTGCGGCAGGTCGCAGCGTCTTCGTCGATCTCGTCGATAATCACGTCCATCGTGCGGCCAACCTTGGCTTCCAGCTTGGCCTTTGAGATCGCCTGCGCTTTCTCCATGAAGCGGTTCCAGCGATCCTGTTTGACCTCATCGGCCACATGATCCGGCAGTGCGTTTGACCGCGCGCCAGCGACATTCTCGTACTGAAAACAACCGACACGGTCCAGTTGCGCCTCGTCCAGCCAATCCAGCAGGGTCTGGAATTCAGCCTCGGTTTCCCCCGGATAGCCCACGATAAAGGTCGAGCGCAGAGTGATGTCAGGGCAGGTGTCACGCCAGGCGGCGATCTCGTCCAGCGTTTTGGCTGCAGCGGCAGGGCGTGCCATGCGTTTGAGGACATCGGGGTGCGCGTGCTGAAACGGGATGTCAAGATAAGGCAGCACAAGGCCGTCCGCCATCAGTGGGATCAGGTTGCGCACATGGGGGTAGGGATAGACGTAGTGCAGGCGGACCCACGCGCCAAGCGACCCCAGATCGCGGGCCAGATCGGTGATATGGGCGCGGTGGCCACGGTCTTCGGTATGTTTGATGTCAACGCCATAGGCCGAGGTATCTTGCGAGATTACCAACAGCTCTTTCACGCCACTTTGTACCAGTTTTTCTGCCTCGCGCATCACCGCATGGGCTGGGCGCGATTGTAGGCGGCCGCGCATGTCGGGAATGATGCAGAACTTGCATTTGTGGTTACAGCCTTCGGAGATTTTCAGATAGCTGTAGTGGCGCGGCGTCAGTGAAACTTGTTGTGCGGGCAGCAGATCAATGAAGGGATCCGGCGACGGCGGGACGGCGGCATGCACGGCGTCCAAAACCTGTTCATATTGGTGCGGTCCGGTGACGGCCAGAATGCGCGGATGGTGTTCGCGGATATAGTCGGGTTCGGCGCCCAAACAGCCCGTCACGATCACGCGGCCGTTTTCCTTGAGCGCCTCGCCAATCGCATCAAGGCTTTCGGCCTTGGCGGAATCGAGGAAACCGCAGGTGTTGACGATTACCGCATCGGCCCCGGCATAGTCGGGCGAGACGCCATAGCCCTCGGCGCGCAGGCGCGTCAGAATCCGTTCGGAATCCACCAGTGCTTTGGGACAGCCAAGCGAGACCATGCCGATTGTCGGCTGGCCGGGGCGGGACGGGTTGCTGATTTTCGCTTTGGGGGCAAGATCAGGGCGTAGATTGGGTGGGTTTGTGCTCATGAAATGCGCTATAAGCTATGCAAAGGGTCTGGGAAAGGCCCTGCATCAGACTAGGAGACGGGCAATGAAATGGATTATCAGGCTGATTGGTGTGATCTTGTTGATCGCTGTCGTCGCGGTTGGGTCGCTGTTTTTGCTGCCCAAGGATCGCATTGCAAAGGTTGCGGCTGATCAGTTGCGTCATCTGACGGGGCGTGACGTCAGTATCACCGGGGATGTGGGCATCACCTTCTGGCCGATCCTTGGGATCAGCGCCAGCGAACTCGAGGTCGGAAATGCCGCGTGGGCGAAAGACGGTGCGATGCTGTCTGCGGCGAATGCGGCCATTGGCGTAGATGCCATGGCGCTGATCCGGGGCGAGATCAAGATCACCAATATCGAAGCGCAAAGTCCGACGATCCGGTTGGAACAACGCAAGGATGGCCGCGCCAGTTGGCAGTTTAGCGATGGTGGAAGCGATGCCCAGATCAGCACCGAAACAGCGCCCACACCTGCAAATGCTCCCCGGCCACTTACGATCCAGCGTCTGGACATCACAGACGCCACGCTGATCTATGACGCTGAGGGTGCCGATCTTGTGCGCTATGAAGGGGTCGATTTGTCCCTTGATTGGCCTGAACGCACTGGCGATGCCGTGATCAACGCCGCTATTCGTCCGGCGGGCGAACGGGTAACCGTAAAAGCCACGATTGACCGCTTTGACCAGTTCTTGAACGGGGAAGTCCGGCCCGTAAGTGCGCGTCTTGATACTAAAGGAGGCGGTTTTACCCTTGCAGGGCGTGCAGCGCTAAGCGGTGCGGTTGCCGGCGATCTGACGCTGAAAATGCCTGATACAGCGCGGTTTCTTGCCGCGCTTGGAGCCGGAAACGTCCAGCTGCCACAAGGGTTGGGACGCAGTGCAGACGTGACGGTGCAAATGACACTCACGCCTGACCGCAGGCTGGCACTGCGTGACATGACGGCCGATCTGGGCGGCAATGTTTTGCGCGGGGCCGCGGATATCACGCTGAACGGAACGCCAGACATCAATGCGCAACTGTCCGCAGGCGCACTGGATTTGACCGGGTTTGCAGGCAGCGAAGGGGGGAATGCGGGCGCGACGACTGGCAGCACAGCCGCATCTGCCTCCTCTGGTTGGTCAAAATCTGCGATTGATGCATCAGGGCTTGCTGGATTTAACGGCGAGATTTCGGTGCGGGCGGATAGTATTGAGCTTGGAACTTTGAGCCTGGGTGCGACGCGGATTTTGTTGCGCAACGATAAATCGCGCATGGTCGCAGAATTGCGCGAGATTAACGCATATAACGGCTTGGTCAGCGGAGAATTTGTGGTGAACAACCGCAACGGCCTGTCGGTCGGCGGCAAGCTGGCAGCCCGAGGGATCGAGATGCAGCCTTTGTTGATGCAGGCGGCGGGCCTGTCGCGGTTCAAGGGCATGGGCGATGCCGAGCTTTCCTTTTTGGGCAGCGGTGCGTCGCTTGACGCGATCATGCGGTCCCTCAGGGGGAATGGCGCCGTCAACGTCGGGCGCGGTAGCATCGATGGAATCGATTTGGACGCGTTGATGGGGAATTTCGATGTTCAGGGCGGGACGACGGTGTTTGATTCCCTCGGAGCCACTTTTGCAATCGACAGCGGGGTTTTACGCAACAGTGACCTGCTGATGATGCTGCCTAATTTCACGGCAACAGGCGTGGGGCAGGTGGGGCTTGGCGCACAAACGATCGATTATACCGTCACCCCCAAAGCACTTCGCGTCAATGGAGACCGTGGTTTGGCAATACCTGTGCGTATTGTTGGCCCATGGGCAGCGCCCCAGATCAAACCGGATTTGCAAGCAGCGATTGATTTGAATTTCGCATCAGAGAAAGCGAAAGCGCAGCAAAAGCTGGAAGATGCGTTGCAGCAAAAACTGGGCGTTGTGCGTGAAGAGGGTCAATCGGTCGAGGATGCGGTCAAAGACCGGGTCGAGGACGAGCTGAAACGCAAGCTTTTCAAGATGTTCGACTAGCGGCAACGGCCGGAATTTTCAAAAATTCCGAACCGGAAAATTCGAATTTTCCGGTACTCCCCCGCTTTGGTTGCTCTGCCGTGGCAAATCGTCTGTGCGTCCTTGTCTTTACCTGTCCGAGCTGTGGCGCTATGGCTATGCCAAGCGCAAGGAGCATCTTATGGCCAATGATCTTTTCAACTCTTTCATGACGGGACCGGACGAAAACGGACGGTTTGGCGATTTCGGCGGACGGTTCGTATCCGAAACCCTGATGCCGTTGATCCTGGAGCTGGAAGAGCAATACGAGAGAGCGAAGACGGATGACAGTTTCTGGGCCGAAATGGACTTCCTGTGGAAGCACTACGTCGGTCGCCCCAGCCCCCTTTATTTTGCCGAACGGCTGACCGATCATTTGGGCGGTGCCAAGGTCTATATGAAGCGCGACGAGCTGAACCACACAGGCGCGCACAAGATCAACAACGTGCTCGGGCAGATCATTCTGGCCCGCCGTATGGGCAAGAAACGCATCATCGCTGAAACTGGAGCGGGCCAGCACGGGGTGGCAACAGCGACTGTTTGCGCCAAGTTCGGTCTGCAATGCGTTGTCTACATGGGGGCCCATGATGTCGAACGCCAAGCACCCAATGTCTTCCGGATGCGTCTGCTTGGGGCTGAAGTCATTCCTGTCACCTCAGGTCGTGGCACGCTGAAGGATGCGATGAATGATGCGTTGCGCGACTGGGTCACCAATGTCCGCGATACCTTCTATTGCATCGGCACGGTCGCAGGACCGCACCCGTACCCCGCCATGGTCCGCGATTTTCAAGCCATCATCGGCAAGGAAGTGCGCGAACAGATGGTGGAGGCCGAGGGCCGCTTCCCCGATACGCTTATTGCTGCCATCGGTGGTGGATCAAACGCGATGGGCCTGTTCTATCCGTTCCTTGACGACAAACAGGTCGGCATCATCGGCGTCGAAGCTGGCGGCAAGGGCGTGAACGACAAGATGGAGCATTGCGCCTCGCTTACCGGCGGTCGTCCGGGCGTGCTGCATGGCAACCGCACCTATCTGTTGCAGGACGATGATGGGCAGATCCTTGAAGGATTCTCGATCTCGGCTGGTCTGGATTACCCCGGCATCGGACCTGAACATTCATGGCTCCATGACATTGGCCGCGCGCAATATGTGTCGATCACCGATGTCGAAGCGCTTGAGGCGTTCCAGCTCAGCTGCAAACTGGAGGGGATCATTCCTGCGCTCGAGCCCTCTCACGCGCTGGCGCATGTCATGAAGATCGCGCCCGATTTGCCCAAGGATCACATCATCTGCATGAACATGTGTGGGCGGGGCGACAAGGATATTTTTACCGTCGCCAAGGCTCTTGGCTTTGACATGAAGGTCTAAGCGAGCGATCAGATTGAAAATCCGGGGCTGCCCATGAGGCCGCCCCGGTCCTCAAACTTTCTGTTCAGTCCTTTTTGCCTGTCTCAAATGCATGGGCCTGTAATATTTTCAACGGCACGATGTCCAAAGCGCGCTTGTGCGTCGCTTCCAGATGCACCTTGGGGCCGCAACCTTCTTCGGCTGCTTGCAAGAATCGTCCGGCGCAGAGACACCACGGATCACCGGGATTCAATCCGACAAACCCGAACTCAGGACGCGGGGTGCTCAGGTCGTTGCCGACATACTTTGAAAATGCCAGAAACTCTGCCGTCATAATGGCGCAGACCGTATGACTTCCCTGATCGGCATTGCAGGTGTTGCACATGCCGTCGCGGAAAAAGCCGGTGACAGGGTCGGTCCCGCAAATAACGAGGGCGCTGCCCAGAATGTTGATGCTGTCGTCTGGTTCCATCAGTTTTCTCCTAATACTGTCCGGATAAGACGGAAGGTTTCAATGTTTTGTTCCGAAACGCCGGCGTCGCGGAAGCTGCGATCCGCGCTATTGGTGGCGATTACAACGCCAGCCGCGCGGTCGATGTAGATGTATTGACCATAAACACCGCGGGCCATGAATTCGCCCGCGTTGCCACCTTGGGGGATCCACCACTGATAGCCATAGCCAATCGCGCCCGGTGCTGTTGGCGCGGATGGGACTGTCGACGCGGCAACCCAGTCCGCAGGGACGATTTGTTTGCCGTTATAGAACCCGTCTTGCAGGAACATCTGACCCATTCTCGCGTAGTCGCGCGTGGTCAGATTAAGCCCGCCCAGAACAAACGCCACGCCTGATCCGTCAGTCAGGTAATAGGGGTCGTATTCCAACCCCATGGGGGCCACGATCTTTTCGCTTAGAAGGTCAGGGATGCTGCGCCCCGTTGCGCCACGTATCACCATGCTGATCACATGGGTGTCAATCGACACATATTGCCACTGGGTTCCCGGTTCGGCGAATGTCTCTTTGAGGGATGCGGTGAATTCGTCCAGTTCTCCCCCCAAAGCGATGACGCGGCCCATGCGGTTGATGTCAGAGCCCTTGTCGAGGTAGTCCTCGTCAAAGGTCACGCCGCTGGCCATGTTCAGCACGTTGCGGATGGTGGCCCCTTCGTAGGCCGTGCCGACAAGGCTAGGTGCATATTGGGTCACCTGATCGTCAAGGGACGCGATCTGACCTTCGTCCAATAAGATACCCAGCAAGGCAGACAGATAGCTTTTCGCGACCGACCAGCTGACCCTGCGGTCTTCTGGATCTGTGCCCTTGAAGTAGTTTTCGTAAACGATCTGGCCGTCCTTCAGGATCACCAGCGCGGTTACATCGCGCGTGGCGATCCAGTCATCAACCTTCGAAGGCAGGGTAAATTCGGGGCCATAAGTCAATTCTGCGGTCGGCCCGTTGCCACGCGGTACAGGTGTGGACAGGAACGCCTGGTCCATATTGCTGAAGTTGAAAACAATCTTATCTTCCGAGAAAAGAGAATTGACGGCCAACAGGCGGCTAATTTCATCCCGTTTCCAAAAACCTACGACGATTGCCGCCAGCACCAGCGCAAACAAGACGCGGCCAAGCCATTTTCCGAATACCCGCATGATCAAATCCCCAACGTTTGGGGCATCCAATCACAGCGACCATCGGCTTGCCAGCCCAAGATCGCATCAGTCTTTGTTCAGCCTTTGTATTGCCAGTCGATCCAGCGGCCATGGAAATCAGCACGCCCAAGATTCAGCGTAAGATCACCCGGCCAAAGGCGCAAAGTCAGGGCGGCTCCGTTTTTGCCTTCGCCGTCGTTCTCCATCGACAGCCATGCAAGCGGACGGTTTGCGGTTGCGCGTTTGCCAGCGGCTTCGATCAGGGCTTTGCCCCGCGCTTGGGCCGCTTTGGAAAAATACTGCCAAGCTACAGTATTTTGCACCAGATGCAGGCAACCTTGGGGCGACTCTGGCAGGTGCTTTGCCAGCCAGTCAATCGCATCGCCCTGCTGGACCTTTGCGTCCATCACCGACGCGGCGGACCGTGTCAGGTTCAAACGGTGGGGGTGGTCGGCCCAAATATTGGCCATCAGCCGCATCAGATGATCGGGGCGCGTGGGGTCAAGCGGGTTCAAATCGACACCGCGCCGCTTTTCAATGCGCGGCTGGACCGATGGCGGCAAGGCACCTGACCAGTCGGGGGATAGCAAGATCGTGGACATATTGGGGCCAAAGCGATGCCCTTCAATCTCAAGCGCAAAGTGATCCCACATCAGATTCAGACCACCGCTTGCGCCCAGTTCCGACAGATGGATCGGCATGTTGAAATGCTGCACGGCGACGCGCGCTCCGGCGATTAGCGCGGCTGACCTTCTAACTTCATTCGTTTGGGGCGCGCTGTCTGTCCAGTCCAGCAGAAAAGTCTCGTGGGTCCGGAGCGCATCGAGCACCGCAGCACTCAGATCTGCGTCAGATGCTTTATGCGGGGGGTATACTGCCACGAGCTGCAGAGACTTACGTTTCAGCACGAGGGCATGAAGCCCGCCTGCAATTCTGAGCGGCAGGGAAGCGCCAATTGGCCCGATGTCATCTTCAACCTTGGCAAACTTTCGGCCAAGTGCGCTGTCTTCTGGCCAATCGCGGGCCAGGACAAGCATCAGTTGCTCCATGAAGGGAGACTCCAAAGCAACGCAATGGTTCGCCTGATCTAGAAATGCCTGTTTCAATGTCATTTGAAGCGATCCATCAGTTTTTGGAGGGTTGAACGGTCGTCCTGTTGAGCGGTGGTGTCGGGCTTGGCATCAGGGGGCGGCACCGGGCCGGTGTCATGCTTGATCGGGTCCGCGGGCACTTTCTGTGCTGGCTTCTTCGTGCCTGTTCCAGACCGCGGTGGGGCGACCCGCATGGCGACGGCGTTCATAAATTTCGAATTGTCGCCCCGCACCAGATCGGCAGCGCCATCACTGATCCCGCGCAAGACGTCATCCAGCCAATTTTCGTCGGCTTTCGGAAAGTCGCGTAAAACATAACCCGGCACGGCGTCCTTGTGGCCGGGATGGCCCACGCCAAGGCGCACGCGGTCATAGTCCGGGCCGATATGCGCATGGATCGACCGAAGGCCGTTGTGGCCTGCGTGGCCGCCACCTGTCTTGCATTTCACCTTGGCTGGGGCGAGGTCGATTTCGTCATGCAACACGATCACATCCGACGGCTCAAGCTTGTGGAACCGCATGGCCGCCTGCACAGACTGGCCTGAAAGGTTCATGAAAGTCTCGGGCTTCAGCAGAACGGCGCGGTCAGACCCAAAACGGCCTTCGGTGGTCAGGCCCTGATGCTTGGATTTCCACGGGGCAAAGCCATGATCGGCGGCAATCATATCCAGTGCCATAAAGCCGATATTGTGGCGGTTGCGGGCGTATTTCGCACCCGGATTACCAAGTCCTACGATCAGTTTCATCCACAATCCCCCTTCTGTTTGCGCAGCCTAGCAAAGGCCTGTGCCAAACGAAATACGGGGCCGCCAAGGGCGACCCCGTTCTATCATCTGATAGCAATGATTGAACGATGCAATGTTATGCGTCGTCTTTTGCCATTTCCGACGCTGGAACTTCGTCCGCTGCCACTTCTTCTTCGTCGTCATCTGCCTGGCTTGCAAGACCGGAAGGTGCCGATACCTGTGCAATCACGAAATCACGGTCAATCACGGGCTTCGACCCGTCGGGCAGAACCACGTTGGCGATTGTTGCGCTGTCGCCGATTTCCAGATCGGAGATATCAACAGTGATGTGATCAGGGATATCACCCGCTGTAACGACCAATTCGACCTCGGGACGTACCAATGTCAGAACGCCACCTTTTTTCAGGCCGGGGCAAACTTCTTCGCCTGCGACTTCAACCGAGATAAAGAGGTTGATTTTGGTGGTGCGCTTGAGGCGCATGAAGTCGACGTGCGTTGGCAAGTCTTTGACAACGTGACGCTGCACGTCGCGGCAGATCACACGAACGTCGTCGTGACCTTCGACCTTCATGTTGAACAATGTGGCCTTGAAACGGCCTCCGCGCAGCTTTGTCAGCAGCTTGTTGAAATCAAGGTTGATCGGCAGTGGATCGACGTCGCCGCCAAATACAATACCCGGTACCATTCCGTCGCGACGTGCCTGACGAGCGGCGCCCTTGCCTGTCCCCGTCCGTACGAAAGCTTCAAGATCAGGAATCTCTCCAGCCATGTTATTCTCCAATATGTTTAGGGCGGACATCCTCCAAGGCTGTATGTCCGCGTGAAGACGCGCATATAGACCGGTTTGACCGCTGTGAAAAGGCTAAATTGACGCATTTCAGCGCGCTTTGCCTTTGGGATGGCTTGCTAGCGGCTGTCAGATGTCACGCACGCCTTTTTCAGAACCGGAGTCACAAAATCTGAAGCGCGGCCCTGGTGGCCCGCGCCGCTGCGTCAATCCTGCCAGTCGCCCTCAAAATTCTTCGGGATCAACAAGTTATGTTTGCCAAGGTCTTTGATGGATGTTTCACCACATAGCGCCATGGTCAGGTCCAGTTCCTTGTGGATCACCTCCAGCGCTTTAGTGACGCCTTTTTGCCCCATGGCTCCGAGCCCGTAAATGAAAGCCCGACCGATGTAGGTGCCAGAGGCGCCCATGGCCATCGCTTTCAGAACATCTTGGCCAGACCGGATGCCGCTATCAAGGTGCACCTCTATTTGATCGCCAACGGCTTCAAGAATAGAGGGCAGGGCGCGGATCGAACTGATCGCCCCATCCAGTTGGCGGCCGCCATGGTTGCTGACGATGATCGCATCCGCGCCAACCTTAAGCGCCATCTTGGCATCCTCGGCGTCCAGAATACCCTTGAGGATCACCTTGCCGCCCCATTGGTCTTTCAGCTTGGCTATCTTGTCCCAATCAAGGCTGGGATCGAATTGCTCGGCTGTCCATGCACCAAGATTGGCAGTGTCGTTGACGCCCTTAACATGACCCACAATGTTGCCAAAGGTGCGGCGTTTCGCACCCAGCATCTCAATCCCCCAAGACCACTTTGTTGCAAGGTTTGCGATGGTCTTTGCCGTCAGTTTGGGCGGAGCGGAAAGGCCGTTCTTCAAATCCTTATGACGCTGGCCCAGAATCTGCAGATCAAGCGTGATCACAAGCGCAGAGCATTTCGCATCCTTGGCGCGCTGGATCAGACGGGCGACATAATCCTCATCGCGCATGGTATAAAGCTGGAACCAGAACGGCTTGGTGGTCGCCTCGGCCACATCCTCGATTGAGTTGATAGACATGGTCGACAGGGTAAACGGCACGCCAAACGCTTCGGCGGCGCGCGCAGCTTTGATTTCGCCATCGGCATGTTGCATGCCTGTCATACCGACTGGGGCAAGGGCCACGGGTATGGCCACGTCCTCGCCGATCATTTGCGTTTTGGTGCTGCGCCCGGTCATATCGACGGCGACACGCTGGCGGAGCCGGATCTGGTCGAAATCCGATGTGTTCTCGCGGAATGTCTGTTCTGTCCAACTGCCCGATTCGGCGTAATCGTAAAACATGCGTGGAACGCGGCGTTCATGCAGGCGCTTGAGGTCTTCAATCGTCGTGATCACGGCCATCAGAAATCTTCCTAAATATTGGTCATATTACCTAACCAATATACCGGATTGAAATCAATCGCTTTGCGCTGCGTCAAATCAGGCGCGATGCGTTCCGTCAGCGAGGGTTTTCACGAAAGCCAGCACTTCCGCCACCGAGAGGCCTTGGGCGATTTTGGCGACGATGGCTGATCCGACCACGCACCCGTCTGCGACAGCAGAAATGGCCTGTGCTTTTTCGGGTGTGTTGACCCCGAACCCGACGATCACCGGCAAGCCGCTGGCGTTTTGAATACGCACCACTTCAGGTGCCACATCGCCTGCATCGGCTTCAGCCGACCCGGTGATTCCGGTAATTGAGACATAATAGACAAAACCCGAGGTGTTCTGGACGACCCGTGGCAGACGCTTGTCATCGGTGGTGGGCGTGGCCAGCCGGATAAAGTTAAGACCAGCCGCTTGTGCGGGAATGCACAACTCGGCATCCTCTTCTGGCGGCAGATCGACAACAATCAACCCGTCGACACCCGCCGCCTTGGCCGCAGCCAGAAATTTATCAACGCCTTTCGAGTAGATCGGGTTGTAATACCCCATCAAAACGATCGGGGTTGTATCGTCATGCTCACGAAAGGCGGTAGCAAGGGCCAGGGTCTTGTCGAGGGTCATCCCGCCTTCCAAGGCGCGCTGGCCAGCCAACTGGATCGCGGGGCCGTCCGCCATGGGATCGGTGAAGGGCAAACCCAGTTCGATAATATCCACGCCAGCCTGCGGCAAACCGCGCACGATCTCTAGCGAGGTATCAAAGTCGGGATCGCCCGCCATGACATACGACACAAAGGCTTTCTTGCCTTGTGATTTCAGGTCTGCGAATTTTGCGTCGATGCGTGTCATGTGGGCTGCCTTTTTAGGTGATCTTGCTGAAATGCCGAATATGGCGGCGGAAATCAATGCAGGTCAGTGCGCTATAACACTGTAATTCTTGAAATGGGGTGCCAAAAAAACTGATTTTTCTGTCTGCCAACGCAGTCAGCCCCTTCTAATTCAAAAAGCCTCATCTTAATATGGGGTATGAATTATGTACTCGCCCTGCTGTTGCCCCCGCTGTCGATCTTTTTGACCGGCCGCATCTTCACAGCCATAATCGTTTTGCTGATCTGGATTCCTGCGGTCATCTTTTCGGGCGGATTGACACATCCGATGTTCAATATCTTGGCTTGGATCCTGATTTATCAAACCCATCAAGACCGCCGCATGCGCTAAGACTTGCGCAAACCCCGCCAAAACCCTAGGACAGCGCCAAGTTATAAAGGATGCTTGTCATGGGTTTTAAAATGGGAATCGTGGGTCTGCCAAATGTCGGCAAATCGACCCTCTTCAATGCGCTGACCCGGACGGCAGCAGCACAGGCTGCCAACTTCCCGTTTTGCACGATTGAGCCGAATGTGGGCGAGGTGGCCGTGCCCGACGCGCGTCTTGATAAGCTGGCAGAAATTGCCAAGTCGAAATCGATCATCCCCACGCGCATGACCTTTGTCGATATTGCGGGCCTTGTTAAAGGGGCCTCAAAGGGCGAAGGGCTGGGCAACCAGTTTCTGGCCAACATCCGCGAAACTGACGCAATCGCCCATGTGCTGCGCTGTTTTGAGGACGGGGATGTGACCCACGTGGAAGGTCGCGTTGACCCGGTTGCGGACGCCGAAACAATCGACACCGAATTGATGCTTGCCGATTTGGAAAGCATCGAAAAGCGGCGCGCCGGCTTGGCCCGCAAGCTGAAAGGCAACGACAAGGACGCCGTCCAACAGGACCGTCTCTTGGCCCTTGCGCAGGCCGCTATTGAAGAAGGCAAGCCTGCCCGCACGATCCAGATCGACGAAGATGACGCCAAAGCCTGGCGGATGTTGCAACTGCTCACCACCAAACCGGTCCTATACGTTTGCAATGTCGGCGAATCCGAGGCCGCAGAAGGCAATGCGCTGTCGGCAGCCGTTGCTGAAATGGCCGCAGCACAAGGCAATTCGGCCGTGATCATCTCGGCCCAGATCGAAGAAGAGATCAGCCAGCTTGAACGCGAAGAAGCCGACATGTTTCTTGAGGAAATGGGTCTGAAAGAAGCTGGGCTGGATCGCCTGATCCGTGCGGGCTATGAATTGCTGCACCTTGAGACGTATTTCACCGTAGGCCCGAAAGAGGCCAGGGCATGGACCATCAAACATGGCACGTCGGCCCCCAAAGCCGCTGGCGTCATTCATGGCGATTTCGAAAAAGGCTTTATCCGAGCCGAAACAATCGCCTATGATGACTTCGTTGCGCTTGGCGGCGAGGGTCCAGCGAAAGAGGCGGGCAAAATGCGCGCTGAAGGCAAGGCATACACAGTCAAAGACGGCGACGTACTGCATTTCTTGTTCAACAACTAAAGTAGCCCCTCGGCCTGATTTAACGGCTCCAGTAACTCTTTACTCTGCTGCGTTTGATGGTTCGTTCCAGTCTTGAATAAACTTCTGGCAGCGGCCAGATACGACGTGCTCAGCCAGGAGCCGTGGGGCAAGGCGCAAACCTGCCCCTTGGCACCATTTGCAGGCCAGCCCGCAAAGGCTTGCCTATAAGCTGAGTGGTTACTGACAATCGCTCGGTTTCTAGGTCCACGGTTGGGCACGGACCTGCCGGGTCCTGCCTACCCTTCGCCATCCGCCTCATAACCGTCTCGTGCCCCTAGAGGCGCGGCCAAAGCGATAAGAGCGAAGTCCTTGGGAAAGGCACAAAGGGTGTATGCAAAGCGCCTGCATAATTTCACCGCAAAAACCCCTTGCCCTCCCCAGACCCCATCGCTAAACGGGTCGGCGGAGACGTGGCCGAGTGGTCGAAGGCGCTCCCCTGCTAAGGGAGTAACGGGGTAACTCGTTCGAGGGTTCGAATCCCTTCGTCTCCGCCATACGCCTTTGGTTTTATTATATAAATTATGCCCTTGGGGGTTTTACCCGCCAAGGTACCCGCCAAATGATTTGCGCTTGGATGCGATGGGATAAAACATTCAAAACATGGGCAAGACTGACCAAACCAATCTGTGTGATACCGGATCTGCATGCTGATCTTTCGCGGTTGCGGGCCAGTCTCTAAGTCGTTGACGGGTCGACACGGGCCTTCTCTGGGCGATTTCATTGACGCAAAGTGGTCGGCGGCGGCAGATGACGCTGGCGTGGGGGCGCAAGTCAAAAAGCTCGTAAATGAGCGCCGTGCCTTAGCGGTCATGGCTCAACCGGTTCAAAGCTGGAATGTATTCGATGGCCTTGGCGACACGTTGATCATATGCTTCCGGCACTTATTCTCCAAGATATGATGGGCTAGGGTCACATGCGAGTGTTCTTGAGGAGGGTCACATGCGAGTGTTCTTGAGGAGGGTCACGGCACTTATTGGGTTTGTGGCCGCGCTGTGGATAATCCAGGCTGTCAATTGGGCGACCAGCTATGCTCTCAATGATGCGTTTGGGCTCATACCCCGGCATGTCAGCGGACTTGATGGTGTCGTTGGCATGCCGTTTTTGCATGGTAGTTTCGAGCATCTAATTGCAAATACCGCTCCCTTGCTTTTGTTGGGCGCGCTGCTTGCGGCAACTGCAACTCGGGCCTTGGTGGCCATGAACGTTGTTGTGGTAGGCTTTGGGGGCGCATTGGTCTGGCTTTTGGGCAGTTCAGCCATTCACATCGGTGCATCTGGATTGGTTTTTGGGTGGTTCGGCTTTCTCATCACGCGTGGCCTTGTCGACCGTTCGCCTGTGACGCTTGGTGCGTCGGTTCTGGTGGGCTTGTTCTATGGTTCGATCATTTGGGGCGTGCTTCCCGGTCAACCCGGCGTTTCTTGGGAGGCACATCTGTTCGGGGCAATCGCAGGTACCGCTGCAGCCTTTTTGTTACGCGGACATGTTCATGCTCCGCGCATGCGTGACGTTGATCGGCCATGACCAACCTTGATCTGCCGACCAGTGACATTCACTCGGCCAAACCCCTTTGCCGAGTGAGGCCTTGAAAGCCGCACTTTGTATACTGCGCAGCTCATTAAGATCGTGTGATTCATCTCTCTGACTTTGGCGATGAAACCATGATAAGTGATTGGCAGCAGCTCCTGCCGACAGGCAGACTTGGCGAAACAATGCGTGTTCTTGGCAGAAATGTTTTCTCAGTTCCAAAGGATGGACGGAATGCTTGGACTAAATGCTATGCCGGATGCGTTTACCAAAAGTGAGTGCGAGATAATCATCAAGGCAATCTCTGGATTGCCAACGGATGAAGCTCTCTTGGTCGGCCGAAATAAAGATCAAAACCTTCGAAAATCAGAGCTTGTCTGGATTGATGACGTGGCTAGTACGCAATGGGTGATGGAGCGTCTGATTGATCTTGTTCGCAAAGCAAACAGGGATCAGTTTGAATTCGATCTGACCGAGTTCGCCGAAAGCCCGCAGGTGGCAATCTATAAATCTTCAGAAAGCGGACACTTTTCGTGGCACTCCGATATCGGCAGTGGCACTGCGGCAGGTCGGCGCAAGCTCACCCTTGTGCTACAACTAAGTGATGCCGCGGCTTATGAAGGCGGAGAATTGGAGATTATGCCTGGGGCCCAAATCCTCACGGCCAGCCGCGCGCAGGGGTGTGCGAGTATCTTTCCAAGCTTTACGCTTCATCAGGTGACGCCCGTCACAAACGGCACCCGGTATTCGATGACTGTCTGGGCGCATGGCCCGGCATTCCGGTGACCGCGCCCAGTCGCATGATCGTCGCGAACGGCCAGTTCTGGCCGTTCGCGATACAGATCGATGCCTCGGTGCAGTCCGTCAGAGCGGCTATTCGTGCATCGCGCAGCATTTAAGCTGCAAGATGTCGATCAAGCGGACGAACAAGACGTTAGCTGTGCCATAGGGCCTGCAAACATTCATCAACAGGCCCAGATATTAAGGGATAGATTACATCATGCCGCCCATACCCTGCATGCTGGCACCAGATTTTTCTGGCTTGTCGGCAACCATCGCCTCGGTTGTGACAAGCAGACCCGCAATAGAGGCAGCATACTCAAGCGCGATCCGCACAACCTTGGTCGGGTCGATGACACCAGCCTTCAGCATATCGCCGTAGCTTTCTGACTGCGCGTCATACCCAAACGCCCTGTCGTCATTTTCAAGAACCTTGCCCGCGACGACCGATCCATCAACTCCGGCGTTTTCGGCAATCTGGCGAAGCGGTGCCTGAAGGGCCTTGCGAATGATTGCAATACCAGCCGTTTGATCCGGGTTGTCCCCTTGCAGGCCTTGCAGAACCTTGCCAGCGTGAACCAACGCAACACCGCCACCTGGTACCACACCTTCTTGCACAGCTGCGCGGGTCGCATTCAGGGCATCATCAACCCGATCCTTGCGCTCTTTCACTTCGATCTCGGTGGCACCGCCAACCTTGATCACCGCGATGCCGCCTGCGAGTTTTGCAAGGCGTTCTTGCAGCTTTTCCATGTCGTAATCCGACTTGGTCTCTTCGATTTGCGCGCGGATCTGCGTCACCCGTGCTGCGATCGCCGCCTTGTCACCCGCGCCACCAATCAAGGTTGTCGTATCCTTGGTGATGGTGATTTTCTTGGCATCGCCCAGCATGTCCATCGTGACATTCTCGAGTTTGATGCCCAGTTCTTCTGAAATCACCTGGCCCCCGGTCAGAATGGCAAGATCTTCCATCATCGCCTTGCGACGATCCCCGAAACCCGGTGCCTTCACACCAGCGACCTTGAGGCCGCCGCGCAATTTGTTCACCACAAGTGTTGCAAGCGCTTCACCGCTGATGTCCTCGGCGATCACCAACAACTGTTTGTCGGCCTGCATGACGGCCTCAAGCAATGGCACCATAGGGGCCAAAGAAGTCAGCTTTTTCTCGTGCAGCAGAATGACGCAATCTTCCAGATTTGCCGTCATCTTGGCCGTGTCCGTCACAAAATACGGGCTGAGATAGCCACGGTCGAACTGCATGCCCTCGACCACTTCGGTCTCGGTCTCGAGGCCTTTGTTTTCTTCAACGGTAATCACGCCTTCGTTTCCGACCTTGGCCATTGCATCCGCGATCTGTTGGCCGATCGCTGCCTCGCCATTGGCAGAGATGGTGCCGACTTTCGCGATTTCGGCCGTGTCGCCCACAGGGCGCGACATTGCTTTGACCTCTGCAACGACGGCAGCGACTGCCTTGTCGATTCCACGTTTCAGGTCCATTGGGTTCATACCCGCAGAGACAGCTTTCATGCCTTCGATGACAATGGACTGCGCCAGAACTGTCGCAGTGGTTGTGCCGTCACCTGCCTCGTCATTTGTGCGCGAAGCGACATCCTTGATCAGTTGTGCGCCCATGTTCTCAAAAGGGTCGGCCAATTCGATCTCTTTGGCGACGGTCACGCCATCCTTGGTGATACGCGGTGCGCCATAGGATTTGTCGATGACCACATTGCGGCCTTTGGGGCCCAGCGTGACCTTCACGGCATTGGCGAGGATGTTGATGCCCTTAAGCATACGGTCACGGGAGTCCGTGCCGAATTTAACGTCTTTAGCAGACATTTCTATATTCCTAATTGTAAATTACGTGAAATTGGCAGCGGCGCTCAACTCAGGACGCCGAGGATATCACTCTCTTTCATGATCATCAGCTCTTCACCGTCGATCTTGATTTCAGTGCCTGACCATTTGCCAAACAAAACTCTGTCGCCCGCTTTGACGTCCATGGCGATCCGTGCGCCTGCCTCGTCTTTTGCGCCCGCACCAACAGAGACGATTTCGCCCTCTTGGGGTTTTTCTTTTGCACTGTCGGGGATGATAAGGCCGCCCGATGTTTTTTCGTCACCTTCGATGCGGCGAACAAGGACACGGTCATGGAGGGGAGTAAACATAGAGGAAATGCTCCTTCTGAAGATTTCCGGGAAGGGGTGGCATGCGTAGAGACGCGTTGGCACTCGCCACACCTAAGTGCCAACTCAAATCACATGGCTATCTAGAGAGGTGGCTACAATAGGCCCGCCAACTATATTCACCGGGTTCAATTACCCCAAGGATCGCGCAGAAGTAGAGGAGGGCGAAGTCTTCCCTTAACTTTTCTAAAGAAATCGAGATCGCTGTTTTTTTGTCAAAAAAACTGCCATTCCAAAAACTCTTGGCGGTAAGCAGGTTGGGCAAGACTTGTGTTCAGATCCTGACCGGTTTCAATATCTGCTTCGACTATTTAGCAAGCTCGTTGTTGCGCTCGCAGTGAATGACCGATTCCGCCGTTTTTGCAGGCGTTCCCAAAAACGCGAACGGCCCAGAGTGGGCGTTGAGCGCTATATTGGTCACCACGGCCCAGCTTGCCAAAAGCGAACACAAACGTAAGAAAACGGCACTTGTGACGGCTTCAAAGAAGCCAGCGAAAAAAATGTCGTTTTCGTTGCAGTGGACGAATTTCGATTCCCAGGCAGGTTGATTTTCCCACCTAAATTCAAGGTCCAAACTGTCTTTGCCTTCCGGCGATGCTCATTTTATTTGCTACTACACTTCAATTGATTACTATTTGTGCGAAAGCTGATGTGCAGATCCAGAATCACTGCAGAATTCTGGGAACCTATTTGCGCTTCTGCATTAGTCGATCCGAATAAGATAAAATAATGACATAAGGAGAAAACATGTCTTTTCACAAAGCGATACTGGCGGCCGCAGTTGCTGTACTTGCGGCTCCTGCGTTTGCGCAGACGGAAATGCCGTTCGCGCTTGATTGGAAATTTGAAGGCCCCTCGGCACCGTATTTCCATGCTTTGGACGCTGGATACTTCGCGGATGCGGGCATGACGGTCACGATCAGCGAAGGTTCAGGGTCACTGGACGCCATTCCAAAGGTCGCCACCGGTGCGTTTCCCATTGGCTTTGCTGATATTAACTCCTTGATGCGATTTCTTGACCAAAACCCCGGCGCGCCTGTCACGGCTGTGATGATGGTCTACGATAAACCGCCGTTTGCAGTCGTCGGTCGCAAGTCCTTGGGTGTCACAACGCCTGCCGATCTGGAAGGCAAGACCCTTGGTGCCCCGCCACCCGACGGAGCATGGGCCCAGTTCCCGATTTTTGCGGCTGAGACTGGCCTAGACGTTGCTGCCATTACCGTGGAACCTGTCGGTTTCCCAACGCGCGAACCAATGCTGGCCGAAGGCAATGTTGCAGCGATCACCGGATTTTCGTTTTCATCCACCTTGAACCTGAAACGTCTTGGCGTGCCTGCCGATGATATTTCTGTGTTGCTGATGGCGGATTATGGCGTCGATCTTTATGGCAATGCGATCATCGTCAATACAGATTTTGCCGCAGCCAATGCCGAGCTTGTCACAGGGTTCCTCAGTGCCGTTGCAATGGGTTGGAAAGATGCAATTGCCACACCTGATGCTGCGATTTCAGCCTTGATGAAACGCAACCCCGCTGCTGATGCCGCATTGGAAACAGAACGGTTGCAGATGGCGATTGACGCCAATGTTCTGACGGATTTCGTTATCGCCAATGGTATCGGCTCCATTGACCCTGACCGGATGGCAAGCGCGATCGAGCAGACAAAATCTGTATATGAGTTCCAGAACCAGCCCGATGCGGCGCTTTATTTTGATCCAAGCTATCTGCCGACCGACGGTAGCTTGATGCTGAAATAACAACCGAAATACAGGCCGCCAACATCGCGTTGGCGGCCTGTTTTCCTAAGGGTACGGTTATCGAAAATCTCATAGAAATTAAAGGCGTGAGCCACGCCTATCACACCGCCAGCGGGCGTTTGCCTGTGTTGGATGGTTTGGATGTATCGGTGCCAGAGGGCACGTTTGCTGCTGTTGTTGGCCCCTCGGGATGCGGAAAATCCACGCTCACCAGATTGGTCGCAGGATTGCTGAAACCTGACGCTGGCGAGGTCTGGCTGCACGGTGAGCAAGTCAAAGGACCGCGCAAAACCGTTGGCATGGCGTTTCAAAACCCAGTGCTGCTGGAATGGCGCACCATCCTTGAAAACGTCATCTTGCCGCTGGAAATCGTGGCCCCCTCAATGTCGAAAGTGGACCGCACAGCACGGGCAATGGAGTTGCTCGAGATGGTCGGGCTGGTCGGATTTGAAGACAAACGTCCGTCTGAATTGTCCGGCGGCATGCGGCAGCGCGCGTCTTTGTGCCGGTCCTTGGTGCATAAGCCTGATGTTCTGATCATGGACGAACCCTTTGGCGCGCTGGATGCCTTCACCCGAGAGGATCTTTGGCAAACCATGCGCGACTTGCGCGCGGCTGAACCGTTTACCGCCGTCCTGATCACCCATGATCTTCGCGAAAGCGTCTTTTTGGGCGATCAGGTTATCGTCCTATCGGGACGTCCCGCGCGCACCCAATATGTGATGGACGTTGATTTGCCCAAAGATCGCACATTGGATGTCCTGTTCACCCCCAAGGCGGCCGACATGTTGCATATCCTGCGTGACCAAATCAAAATCGCCCAAGGCCGCGACGTGGAGGCCCACTGATGTTGAGCAAAATCGCCACACCAATCTTAGCCGTGCTTATCTTTCTGGGGCTTTGGGAACTGCTTGTTTGGGCCAATGGATGGCCAAACTATAAAATGGCCTCCCCCTCCGACCTGCCGCCTGCATTCTGGAAATACAAAGAGCTGTTTTTCACCATGGGGTGGCAGACCCTATGGCGGACCGTTGTAGGGCTGATGTTGGCTGTCGTCTTCGGCACTTTGATCGGCATGGTCATCGGGTTTTCCAAGATAGCGCGTGATGGTCTTTATCCGCTTTTGATCGGCTTTAACGCCATTCCCAAGGCCACATTGGTGCCCGTTATCTCGCTTATTTTCATTGGCCAGCACGATTTCAATACAGTCCTGATGGCCTTTATGATTTCGTTTTTCCCGATTGCAGTTTCTGTGGGCATTGGCTTGTCGACGTTGGAGCCGGAATACCGTGACATTCTGCGTGCATTGGGTGCATCGCGGTTCACAATTTTCCGAAAGATCGCTTTGCCAAAAACATTGCCTGAATTCTTTGGCGCGTTGAAAGTTGCGGCCACCTTGGCTTTCATCGGGACAAACCTTGTCGAAATCGTCAGCCCACACGGACGCGGCCTTGGCGCTTTGTTCAAGTCTGGGGAAACCAATGGGGACTATCCGCTTATGTTTGCCGTTCTCATCGCGCTCGCTTTCCTTGGCATTGTTTTATACTACGCGGTGATTTTTCTGGAACGGGTTTTTGCGGGCTGGGCAGAGCGCGAAGGCAACTGATATCCTCGCCATCTGCTCTAAAGTCCGCTTTGATTGCAGCGCCGTTATTATTTCGCACTTGCAGCGAAAGTCTCCTTTTTTGAACGTTGTTCAATGTGGGCCGCGGCACGACGTTGGCGGCCCACGTTGACAAACCTTGCAAGGAGGAAGCCGCGCGGATCGCTGGACAGCGTCTTTTGATACACTCGCTCTTGTTGCTCTGCTCTTGGCAAAAAACTCAAGACACCGACGTCAAGCAATGGATTTTCACGCGATCCGATCTGTAAATTGGATGATTGATCCACATCAACGTCTCATGCGCGAAATGGTATATGTTTGATTCCTTGGAGACATTCCAATAAATTGAGGAGAGATGCCATGAGACGCTTGAAAAACTTTGCGCTTGCAGCCGTTGCCAGCCTTGGACTTGCTGCCGCCGCCGTGCCGGTGGTCGCACAGCAAACCCAGATGCAGCCAGGCCAGATGATGGGGGGCGGAAAGGGTATGATGGAAAACCATTACGGCATGATGGGTGGCCATGGTGGGATGGGCATGATGATGGGCGCAGGCCAAAACTATGCAATGGCTACGTTTGACACCGACAAGGACGGCACGCTCAGCCCTGAAGAAATAACAGCCGGCATTCAGGCCGAAATCAAGACTTATGATGCTGACGGCAACGGCACCCTTTCGCTTGAGGAATTTTCGGTGATGCACGCGGCTCATACTCGATCAATGACCGTGCGTGCCTTTCAGATGCACGATCCTGACGGCGACGCGCAGGTGACTGAAGCCGAAATGGCTGCGATGATGGAAAGCCACAGCCGTCGGCAGCATGGCGATCTGCAGGGCAAGCATCACGGCATGATGGGCAACAACTGACGCGCAGGTTTCGCCGCCAATCGCGCCAAGTGCCGGTTGGCGGCGGTAGCTTTATGAGAAATTGCAGGAGAAAACGATGATGAACTGGAATGATATGGGACATGGCATGGATGAAATGGTGCATGGTATGGGCTTTGGCTGGATCGTCGTGGTGATTGTGTGCGTCGTACTGGTTGGTCTCGTCATTGCGGCACTGATAAAATACCTGCGCAAATGAACCAAAAGCGCCTCCGCTGGACTGCACGGTGAACGGCCTGATGCCAGACGCCGATGTTGACGCCTTTCGTCAGGGTGACCCCAAAAACCGGAATATCGGAAAATGCCAGCTAAACCGAACTTATCTAGCAGACCGAAGACGACCTGCACAAACATGCGCAGCAGTTCGTTCACGAGCGATCGGCATTGCCGAAGCAAATCGATGTGGTAGCGGAAATTTCGCTGACTACGGTCGGTAAGATCTCCACACCGAGCCTGTGCTGCGAGGCTTGCAAGACAATGGTTTCTGATCTGGTTTAAACTGCACCACTGATAAATGCCTTCAAGGCGCAAGCTCTGCGGCATAGGATGCAATGGCAAAGGGCAGGTTTGGGCAGTCAATGACAGCCCGGTCCCCGACGGTAAAGTGAACTGCGCATTGTCGAGAGCCGGATTGACATCTGTTGATGCTCGACCGATACCTGTGCGATGATTATTTTCCGCTGCATTTTTGGATCGCTGAACGCAATGTTTTACTTGGCGATTGCAATTGCTTTGGTATTTTCGCCACCGTCATCAGCGCATGCGGCTTCAGGCATGCACGAAAATCATCATGCGATGACGGTAAGCGCCGACATTCAAACGGACATGCATTCGCACAAGTCTGCGGTCGGCACGTCACTGCATGACTGCGGAGCAGTGTCTGGTGATAGCCAAAACGAAACTGGTAAATGTTGCAGCGGTATTTGCTTTTCCGTCGTCTTAGAGAACCACAGCACAGCTTTGACCAAGCAGGCCATAGGCGGAAGATACGTCGTTCTTGACGCACAGACCAAATCGATCGAACCGTCCGGATTCCTCCGGCCTCCCCAACGCCTTATCTGATCCCGGACCCTTGGCGGGTCTTCGTCATGCGTAGCGTCCTGCGCAAACCCGAAGTTTATCAGACAGGTTAAATACATGAAAATCCAACTTTCGATCGGGGCTTCGGCCCTGATACTCGGCGCGTGCGCCTATGAGCCCACGCCATTGCCAGTCGTGACGTCGCAACAAGCCGTCATGAACACCGCGGTCGCATCGCCCATTGCGCATCAAGACCCGCTGGCAGGATATACCTACCGTGGCCCGACCGGGCCCCGCGATTGGCGTTCCGTCAATCAAGAGCAGTCGGAGGGTAACTGATGCGCGTGTCAAAACTCCCGATGATAGTTTGCTTTCCACTGGTCCTTGGGGCCTGCGCGACCGTCGTTCCGGGCATGTATACGGAGCCGAAAGCAGGATTTGCGAACGTGTCCAGCCAGATCACTCCGGCGATCGGCAAAAGGACGGTGTTTGCCGAAACCCAGTCCGAGAACGAAGCCCTGAAAAGGCAGGTACAGGCCATGGTGTATCGCAAGACTCTCTCGGCGGATACCGCAGCCCAAGTCGCCCTTTTGAACAACAAGGGGTTGCAGGCGGCTTATGCAAACGTGGGTCTGTCCGCCGCCGAGGCTTGGCAGCAATCGACGCCGGAAAACCCTGTGGTTTCGATTGGCTTGCTGGGCATCGGGGCACCCGAGCTTGGGGCTTACCGGGCCATTGAGGGCTTGATCCGCACCAACATACTGGATGCGACCACCCGCAAGCAGCGCATGGCAATTGCCGACGCCAGCTTTCGGCAGGCCCAACTGGCCGCTGTAAACGAGACACTGATGTTGGCAAACCAGACCCGGCGCGCCTGGATCAATGCAGTCGCGGCCTTCGAGACTGTCTCATATCTCAAGCGCGCCAAGGCAACCTCGGATGCTGGGTCAGAGCTTGCGCGCAAGTTGGGTGAAACCGGAGCGCTTAATAAGGCAGGACAGGCGCGCGAGCAGGCCTTCAATGCGGAACTTGCGGGACAGCTGGCCAAGGCGCGCCTTAACGCTGCAAAAGCGAAGGAAGAGTTGACCCGGCTGATGGGACTTTGGGGCAGCGATGTCGACTACTACGTGCCGGATGCCCTTCCGGCTTTGCCAAGATCGGCCGGTAACGTGTCAAACATCGAGGCAAAGGCGTTGCGCAACCGTGTTGACCTTAGGGTCGCCAAGCTGGGCCTGGAGGCGCAGGCGAAAGCATTCGGCCTGACCGACCGGACCCGCATCGTCAGCGATCTTGAGCTGGTTGGCGGAGCTGAGTTTGAGCGGGAAGTCGGCGAGAACGGCGGCATCGAAAAGGTCTTTACGCCGCAGGTCGAGGTAGAGTTCGCCATTCCGATTTACGACACCGGCGAGGCCCGGATGCGCAAGGCGGAGCTGTCCTATCTGCAGGCCGCGAACGTGCTTGCAGAGAAGGCCGTGAACGTGCGGTCGGAGGCGCGCGGCGCAGAGGCTGCCTATCTCGCATCCTACAAGATTGCGCGGCACTACCGCGACGTTCTGGTGCCACTGCGCCAAACCGTCGAGGAGGAAGGCCTGCTGTCCTACAACGGCATGATCACCAACACGTTCGAACTGCTGACAGACGTGCGCGGAAAGTTGAGCGCGCAGTTGGAAGCGGCAAACGCAAAACGGGAATTCTACATGGCACAGGCTGATCTGACGGCCGCGATCTACGGTGGTGGCGCGGGCAGCGGGAGTGCCGGTGCGGAAGGTGCAACATTGGCCGCCGGCGGCGGCGCAGGACACTGAAGGGAACAATGATATGTTAAATAGACGTCAATTACTTGGAGCCGGTGCTGCAGGTGCTACGCTGGTCTCCTCAAAGACTTGGGGCCAGACGCTGAATATGGGTCTGCCCGAAGCCGCCGTGATGGACACGGCCGCGACGCAAGTCACGCCGCGACCCGCATCTGGGGTGGAGTATAACCCCGTCGTCACGCTGAACGGCTGGACATTGCCGTACCGGATGAACAACGGCGTGAAGGAATTTCACCTCGTCGCCGAACCGGTGGAGCGCGAGTTGGCCGATGGCATGATCGCTCACCTGTGGGGCTACAATGGTCAGTCGACCGGTCCCACGATCGAGGCGGTAGAAGGCGACCGGGTGCGCATCTATGTCACAAACAAGTTGCCCGAAAATACATCCGTGCACTGGCATGGTTTGATCCTGCCATCGGGTATGGACGGCGTCGTTGGCCTGAGCCATCCGGGCATCAAGCCGGGCAAGACCTTTGTCTACGAGTTTGATCTGATCAAATCCGGCACTTTCATGTACCACCCCCATGCAGACGAGATGGTGCAGATGGCAATGGGAATGATGGGGATGTTCGTGGTCCACCCAAAGGATCCGGCATTCATGCCTGTTGATCGTGATTTCCTGATCATGCTCAACGCCTTCGACATTGACCCCGGCACATATGTGCCGCGCATTATGACGATGGCGGATTTCAACTTGTGGACATGGAACAGCCGAATTTTCCCCGACATCGATCCGTTGGTCGTGAACAGGGGCGACAAGGTTCGTGTGCGCGTCGGGAACCTGACGATGACCAATCACCCGATTCACATGCATGGGTACGACTTCAAGGTGACCTGCACCGACGGTGGCTGGGTTCCTGAATCTGCGCAGTGGCCCGAGGTGAGCATCGACATCCCCGTGGGCGCGATGCGGGCCTATGAGTTTACGGCAGACCACTTGGGAGATTGGGCAATCCACTGTCATAAATCCCACCATACGATGAACGCGATGGGGCATGACGTGCCCACGTTCATCGGCGTCGATAAAAAACCTCTGACCCAGAAGATCCGCCAGTTCCAACCGGAATATATGCCGATGGGAATGGCTGGTATGGGCGATATGGGCAAGATGTCCATGCCGCTACCGGACAACACCATTCCGATGATGAATGGTTGGGGCCCGCACGGGCCCATCGAGATGGGTGGGATGTTCTCGGTCGTGAAAGTGCGTGAAGGCATCGATCCGGACGACTACTCGGATCCCGGCTGGTACGAGAACCCTCCCGGTGAACAGGCCTATGAGTGGACCGGCGAACTGCCGGAGTTTGCCACCAACAACAGCCCAAAAACCATCCTGACACCCAAACTAATGCAAAAGGGCTGACCCGGCTCTTTGCTCCAACCTACTCACCACAACTACAGGAAAAATGATGAAAAACCTTCTTTTGACAACTGCGATTGCGTTCACTCTGTCTGCACCGGCTTTCGCTGCCGGAAGCCACAGTGGCGGACATGGCGAAACCAAAACCGAAGCTGAGCATGGTCATTCTGAACATGCTGGAAATCATGCAGCGATGATGATTGGTATGCCGGGCGATGCTGCAAAGGTGGACCGCACGATTGACGTGACCATGCGCGAAACCGATGACGGAAAAATGCTGTTTGAGCCTGCCTCCATCGAGATCACGCAAGGAGAGACCATCCGCTTCAATGTCATGAATATTGGAGAGATCGAACATGAGTTCGTCATCGACACATTGGAAGGCAATGCCTTGCATAAGGTTGCCATGGCCAAAATGGCGATGGAACATGACGACCCGAATTCCGTGCGCCTTGACGAGGGTGCATCCGGCGAGGTTATCTGGACATTCAGCAATGCAGGCACGTTCGAATTTGCCTGCCTGATCCCCGGCCATTACGAATCCGGCATGCACGGACCGATCAAGGTGTCACAGATGATGGTTCAGGCGGATGTCGAATATGCCAAGGGAACGATCAAAAAGATCGACGCAAAGGGTGGCAAGGTCACCATCAGCCACGGCCCATTGCTGAACCTTGACATGCCCGCGATGACGATGGTTTTCCGTGCCGATGAAGCGATGATTTCCAACATGTCGGAAGGTCAGGACATCGAGTTCGTTGCTGAACCGGTCAAGGGCAAGCTGACGGTAACCCAGATGAAGTAAGACGCACGAAAGGGGTCAAGGTGCGATCCATGACCCCTTTGCCCGATCCGGTTGGTCAGACAGGCAGTAATTGGGCGTTTCCCCCGATCACAGCTGTGATCGGGGCTTCGTGATGGCAGCGCAGAGCGGGGTCTGGTCGCATCATTCGGCAATATGCATCCCGTGAAAAGCGTGACGAAGGCCGACATCGTGAATATCGTAGGCTACATCCCTGCGTTGCAACGTGCCAACGGGATTGACTGAACCGCTGCAGCGGACGAAAGGACACTTTTAATGCGCAACAAGAAAGCCGTTGAAACATCCCGTTTCCCAAAACCCCGTCCGCGCCCAAAGCACCACGGTAGCGGCCGGTTCGTGTTGCCGCTTGTTGTTGCGGGTTTGCTTGCCGGTGCAGGGGATAAAGGCCACGCAGATGAAGGCGATCCCTTTCGTTTGACTGCCCTTGATCCGCCCATTGGCATGAACGCCAGAGAACCGTCGCTTGCCACTTTTCCTGACGGCCGTGTTGTGCTGAACTGGACCGAGGAGAGCGGTGAGAATAAGGCCATCCGGATGGCTGTGCTGCACCAATCGACATGGTCGCCCGCGCGCACGATCCACGGCTCTGAAAAGATATTCGTCAACTGGGCTGATTTCCCGTCGGTGGTAGCGCTGAGCGATGGAAAGCTGGCGGCGCATTGGCTGCAACTCAATGGGCCGGGAAGTTACCAATATGACGTCAACATATCCTTCTCCTCAGATGAGGGGAAAAGTTGGACACAACCAATCCTGCCACATGACGACAGATCGCAGCGGGAACATGGTTTCGTGTCACTGGTGCCTGACAATAACGGTGGTCTGACGGCCCTTTGGCTTGACGGACGGCAGTACGACAGTCAGTCGGGCGATGACAGTTTCGGGAATTCGATGCAGGTACGGGCGCGTCATATGACGCCAGACGGACCAACAGGCCCTGAAAGCCTGCTCGATCCGCGCGCTTGCACCTGTTGCCAAACATCTGCGGCACGCAACGCAGCCGGACAGATCATCGCAGCCTATAGGGACCGAACGGTTGACGAAATTCGCGACATTGCAGTCGTGCGGCTGACAGAAATGGGGTGGACCCAGCCTGAGACGATTCACGAAGACGGGTGGAAGATCGCTGGATGTCCAGTCAACGGACCGTCTGTCGATGCCTTGGGGAGTGACGCTGTGGTTTTGTGGTTCACTGCGGCGAACGGTGAAGGACAGGTGCGGATTGCCTTCTCGAAGGATGGCGGCACAACCTTTGATGCGCCGCTGCCGCTTGACCTAGGTGCATCCGTCGGTCGGGTAGACGTTCTTCTCATGCCCGATCACACTGCAATTGCGCTCTGGATAGAGTATTTAGATGATGGCGAGGCTATCGTTATGTGCCGCGTGTCGCCAGAAAACGGATGCAAATCACCGCAGACCCTCCATATCAATCAGGGCCGTGAAACGGTCGGTTTCCCCCGTATTACGCGGTCTGAAAATGGCGTTCTGGTTGCCTGGACGGGGTCCCCGGATGGCGGGAAAAGCACCACAGTCCGGATGCTTGATGTGGCGATGGCACCCGGTTCGCCTTGAAAAAGCGTGGCCACGTCGCGGCCACGCTTCCACGCGACCGCGCAAATGTCTGCTTATGCCACAACGTAGATTTGGCTGTCTGTTTTCCGCACGTGATCCAGCAGCACTTTTAGAAACCAAACCAGATTTAGCCGATGATTTGAACCAGCATGACAATTGCCATGCCCATCATCATCAGGTTTTCGGTCAGGCTTACGAAACCCAGCGGCACATTCGAGTTTCCGCCCACGCAGGCGCATTTCAGCTCTCGCTTGTCGATGTATACCGCCTTGAAAACACTGACCGCGCCGACCGTGGCGATAAAGAGCGCCGCAGGGGCGGCAAGCCAAGTCAGCAGCATGCCTGTCATCAAAATGCCTGCTCCGGTTTCGACCCAAGGGTAAACATAGGCGTATGGCACCCATTTTCGCGCCAGCAGGTCGTAGTTGAGAAACATGGTGGTAAAGCTCTCCATGTCCCGCAGCTTTTGCATCCCCAACAGGATCATCGAGACCGAGATGAACCAACCAAGCGTCTGCCATGTGATCGCGCCGAGAAAGCCGATAGACAACACCAGCGCCGTCGCGGCGGCCACGGCGAAGAGGTAGATCACCGGCTTGTAGGTTTTCGCATCCGGGTCATGGTCGGTGAGCTTCTGCCGCAGGGCGTCGTACCCGCCAACACGCTCGCCTTCGATCCAGACCTGCGGGGTGGTGGGGACGCCATATTCCTTCTTGAACGCATCCACCTCCGGCCGCTCCCGGAACAGGCGGTCATCGACCTCAAATCCTTCGCGGTCCAAAAGCCAGCGCGCCTTCTGTCCCGCCGGGCACAGATGGTTCGGCAGGGCCATGCGGTAAAGCACGGCGGTCTTTCCGGTTGCTGCAGTGGCGGGGTCGCTCTTCACATCGGCGACGTCGCGGGTGTCTTTAGGCATGATATGTTTCCTTCGTCTTAGGGTTTGGTGCGGGGCGTGCCGGGGGCGGCATCTCCGTTGGCCTCGATATTCGCGATGTATTGCTGCATCTCAGCGATTTCGCCACGCTGCGCCTCGATGATTGCATCAGCCAGTTCCCGGACACGCGGGTCGGAAATATTCGCGCGCTCGCTGGTAAGGATCGCGATGGAATGGTGCGGGATCATTGCCTTCATCCAGGTGACATCGCCCACCGTGTCCTGCGACCGGACGAGGTAAAGACCGGCGGCGAATGCAATGGCTGCGCCTGCAAAAATCGCGATGTTTGTTTTCCGGTTCGAATACATGCCCAGCATGAAGGCGAGCATGATGATCGCCATCGTCCCGCCCATGTAAAGCGCCATCCACATCCGGGTCTGCGAGAAGAAGACGTGATCCAATGCGTAGGTGTTGAGATACATCAGACCATACATCGCGACCGTCGAGGTGCCGATCATGGCGAAGAACCGACCATAGCCGCTGCCCTTGCTATCCTGATGCATACCGTGTGAATCCGTTGTATGGTCTTTCGAAGGTGCCATTGTCTGTCTCCTCTGTATACCCCTGCTGGGTATATAACGAAAATGTAAGCCCTATGGTTCCCGAAAAGGAGTGCCGCGTGATGAAGGCCAACAAGGAAAAGACGCTTGACCGTTTGTCACGGCTTGAAGGGCAGGTGCGCGGTGTCGCAAAAATGGTCGAGAGCGACCGCTACTGCATGGACATCCTCGCCCAGACGGCCGCAATCCGCTCGGCCGTTCTTGGGGTTGAAAAGCTTATTCTGGAAAACCACGCAGATCATTGCGTAGAGACCGCCATCCAGAGCGGTGATCCCGAAGAACAGCGCGCCAAGTTTGACGAGTTGATCGGCCTTTTGCAAAAGGCCTCCCGCTAGAGTTTCTCTCTGGAATGTCCGCCCGCTCCAGAAGTCACCGCTCCGCCGAGGAACACTGCGACTACCCCGCGTTTGCGACACGTTGGACGCGTGGACAAAGCGTCATGGAGAGCCGGATCACAACTGCATCCAAGAGCGGCACCAAAACATGCGCCAAAACGTCGTCGATCCCGATCAAGGGCCGGATGACGCAATCAAAACTGCAAGGCTTACGCCCAACCGCGCTATTTCCAGATAGCGAGTCGAGAAACTTTCAAACCAACCATTGCACCAAAAAGGGCACGATCAGGCTAGTCAGCAGAGCGTTTAGCGCCATGGCGATGCCAGCATAGGCCCCTGCCACGGGATTTACCTGAAATGCGCGGGCGGTCCCAATGCCATGTGCGGCAACACCGACGGCAAAACCGCGCGCCCGCCAGTCCGTGACCCCCAGCAAATTCATCAAAGGCGTTACCGTCACCGCCCCGATAATTCCTGTTATAATGACCAACACGGCTGTCAGCGCTGGAATCCCTCCAATTGCTTCAGAAATGCCCAGAGCCACCGGCGCGGTCGTAGATTTTGGTGCCAACGACAGCAGGATTTCCATAGGCAGACCAAAGGCGCGTGCCAGCAAAATAGCCGAGCCTGCCGCGACAATAGAGCCTGCAAGCAAAGCCAGCAAAATCGGTGCTATCGAGGTCCGTATTGTGTCCCTATTGTCCCATAGCGGTAAAGCCAGTGCCACCGTCGCGGGACCAAGCAGGAAGTGA
>JAGXHA010000073.1 GCA_024636475.1 Roseobacter sp.
ATGGTGAACCCAGCTGGATTCGAACCAGCGACCTCTGCCTTCGGAGGGCAGCGCTCTATCCAGCTGAGCTATGGGTCCGACTAGGGGCGGTATAGCCAGCCATGCCGCCCCCTGCAATTACAAAATCAACCGCGATCAAATCAGCTCAATGTTACGCAAACAGATCGTGGGCCAATTCCAGCGCCTCGATCAGCGTGTCGACCTCGGCTGTGGTGTTGTACATCCCGAACGACGCGCGGCAGGTGGCAGTTTGGTCCAGGTGGGTCATCAACGGTCCGCAGCAATGCTGCCCTGCGCGCACCGCCACGCCTTTTTTATCAAGGATGGTCGAGATATCATGCGCATGTGCCGCCCCGTCCAAGGTGAAGCTGAAGATCGCGGCCTTCGTCGGCGTCGTACCCTGCACTTGCAGCCAGTTTAGCCCCGCGAGGCGTCCAACCGTGTAATCGCGCAAGGCGGACTCGTGAGCGGCGATGTTGTCCAGGCCGATGCCCATCATATAGTCAAGCGCCACACCAAGGCCGATGGTCTGGACAATGCCGGGCGTGCCTGCCTCGAATTTCATCGGGGCATCGTTATAGACCACATTGTCTTTGGAGACCTCGCGGATCATATCGCCGCCGCCCAAGAACGGTCGCATCTCGGCCATGCGGGATTTCTTGATATAGATCGCGCCGGACCCTGACGGGCCATAAAGCTTGTGCCCGGTGATTGCGTAGAAATCACAATCAATATCCTGCACATCGACGGGCATGTGCACGGCCGCTTGCGATCCATCGACCAACACCCGCACGCCTTTAGCATGGGCCCCTGCAGTGATCGCTTTGACGTCCACCACCGTACCAAGCACGTTCGAGACCTGGGTGATTGCAATCAGCTTGGTCTTGGGCGTAATCGCATCCAGAACTGCTTGCGGGTCCAAGGCCCCTTCTGCGTCCACATCGACCCATTTGATGACCACACCCTGACGTTCGCGCAAGAAATGCCACGGCACGATATTGGCGTGATGCTCCATGACCGACAGGATGATCTCGTCGCCGGGTTGCAGGTTCGGCATGGCCCAGCCGTAGGCGACCAGATTGATGCCTTCGGTCGTGCCGGAGGTGAAGACGATCTCTTCCTCGTCGCCCGCGTTCAGGAACTTGGCGATCGTACCGCGCACGGATTCATACTTGTCCGTTGCAAGATTAGAAAGGTAGTGCAAGCCACGGTGAACATTGGAATATTCGTGGGAATAGGCATGGCTGATCGCATCAATCACGACCTGAGGTTTCTGCGCGGACGCGCCGTTGTCCAGATAGACCAAAGGCTTGCCATTGACCTGCCGCGACAGGATCGGAAAGTCGCTGCGGATTTTTTGAACATCAAACACTTGGCATCACTCCTTGGGCTGCAATGCCGACGATCGACAACAGGAAACTAAGACCTAGCACGATCATCGCCATTGCAATAAGCAAGGTGCCGATCGCACGGCCGAGAGTCTCGAACCTGTGGGCGGCTGCGATGAAATTCACCAAAAGCCACATCCCGAAGATCCCCGTGGCCAGCGACAGCAACAGCGAAATGCCCGGAGAAACGAACATCAGCACAAAAATCACAATTTGCGCCAGAATGCGCAGGATTTGCAGGAAGACGATCAGCGACAACATGTCGCCCAACTCTCCTTGCCCGCCAATGGCACGGCCTGTCCAATAAAGACCGTGGGTCGTGACCACCAACACGCCAGATAAAAGCACAAACATCGCCAGCGGGCTGGTGAAAAACGCCGGCATCGCCTCGGACGGTTGCAACACGACACTTAGTGAAAAGATCAACGTATTCACGCAAGCCGCCAGCGCCAGCGCCGTCCAAAGCGTATCACGGACCAGCCGCCAGCCGATGATCTGCTCGGCTGCTGTGCGCGGCTCTCGCAAGGACAGCAGGACCATATTGGTCAATAGAATGCGAATATCCGTACCGTTCATGATGCCTGCCTGTAAGCGACCAATAAGCCGCCGATCCAAAACCATAAAAATATGCAAAGCCAAAACAGCCCGACGATCTGAAGCTCAATCCCCGGACCGACAAAGCCTGCCGTCAAACCATGAAGTAGCACGATTGGGCTTGAGGCAAGCAGCGCCCAAAACAGCGCCAAACGCGTGGCGTAGGCCGTCGGGTTGCCGCGCAGCAGCTTGAGGATCAGATGCGTAAGGCCTGCCATCGCATAAAGAATCAACGGCGCGATGAACAGCCAGGCCATCAGGGTTGCACCCAAGAGCATGTTCAATTCTGTGCCGTCTATAAAAGACTGCCGCGCCAAACGAGGTGTTTGTGCCACGAAAAAAATCAGGCAAGCGACCATCAGATAGATCAGGTTTCGATCTTCGCGGGTACCCTGCCCCAACAGCCGTCGCACGACGGCTGTTGGGTTGCGGTAGCTTGCAACAATTTCGCGCGTGGCCGCCATCAGCTGGCGTGCCGCTCTAGCCAGGAGCCAAGCCGACCTGTGATGTCTTCACGCAGGTTTTCGTCCTCAACTTCCATCACGGCCTCCGCCAGAAACGCCAGCGTCAGAAGATCGGTCGCAGCCCCATGGGGCACACCGCGCGAGCGCAGGTAGAACAAGGCATCCTCGTCAATCGCACCAGAGGTCGAGCCATGCGAACAAGCCACATCATCGGCGTAAATCTCAAGCTCTGGCTTGGCAAGAAACTGGCTGTCTTCGTCCAGCAACAACGACTGGCTGATCTGGTAGCCGTCGGTTTTCTGGGCACCAGCCTTGACCAGGATCTTGCCTTGGAAAACGCCTGTCGCCCCGTTGCGCAGCACCTTTTTGAACACCTGACGGCTTTCGCAATTCACGGCATCATGGGTGATGAACACGGTATCATCGTGGTGGAAATCTGCGCCGTCTCCGACACAGGCACCTGCCACATGCGCCGCCGCATCGTCTCCGGTCAGTTCAATGATGCAATCGTTGCGCGTCATCATGCCGTTGGCCGTCAGAGTGAAGGACTTGAAGGTCGATTCGGTACCAAGCCGGGTAAAGATATGTGTGGCGGCGCGCTGTTCATGGTCACGCCCTTGGGCGCGCACATGGTGGAACGCTGCTTTATCCGCAATCTCGACCTCAAGCACACCATTGTGGCGCGCGGCAACGGGGCCGTTCTCGAGCAGGGTCATTTCCGCCCCTGCATCCAGCTTGATGCAGTGATGCAGCATGGCATCAGCTGTCTCGGACATACGACGATAGATGATATTGACAGGCTTGGACGGGGTACCTGTCACGTGGATCAAGACGCCATCATCGGCAAAGGCAGTATTCAATGCCGCCAGGGGGCGGGCCACAGGCGTCTGGCCACGGGTCTCTAGCACACCATAAATATCGCGCGCCCAATGCAAATCGGAACCCGCTTCTGCCAGCCGTTCAATCGTGATCCCCTCAAGGCTCAGATCGTCCGATGCCGCGGCGTCAAAGACACCATCGACAAAGACGATTTTGAGACGGTCGATCTGATCGAAAAGCGGTGTTTCATCTGATTTGCGCAGCGCCGCGGGCGCAGGCAGGACCTGAACCAGCGTATCGGGGCGGGTATATTTCCAATACTCGTCACGGCGCTGTGGCAAGCCCATCGTCTTGACACGCGACAGCGCGTCCTTGCGCGCCGCCTCGGACCAGCCACCTTGCGGCATTTGAAGCGATGCGATCATCGCATCGGTCGGGGTTTGTTTCAGTGCTGCCTCGGCCATTACGCCACCTCGGCAAGGATGTCGGCATATCCGTTGTTTTCAACTTCAAGCGCCAGTTCAGGCCCGCCCGTCTTGATGATGCGGCCATCTGCCATGATGTGCACAAAGTCCGGTTTGATGTGGTCAAGCAGGCGCTGGTAGTGGGTGATGACCAAAAAGCTGCGCCCTTCAGAGCGCAGGGCATTCACGCCATCGGCCACCAGCTTCATCGCGTCCACGTCCAGACCGGAATCCGTTTCATCCAGAATGCACATCTTTGGCTCAAGCATTGCCATCTGGAGGATTTCATTCCGCTTTTTCTCGCCGCCGGAAAAACCGACATTGACCGGACGCTTCAGCATTTCAGCGTCGATTTGCAAATCTTTGGCGCGGGCCCGCACGACTTTCAGGAACTCGGCGGCCGACATCTCTTCTTCGCCCCGTGTCTTGCGCTGTGCATTCACGGCAGTGCGCAAAAAGGTCATGTTGCCTACACCGGGGATTTCCACAGGGTACTGGAACGCAAGGAACAGGCCAGCGGCTGCACGCTCCTCTGGATCCATCTCCAGCAGGTCGACATCTTCAAGCGCGGCAGAGCCGCCTGTGACCTCATAGCCATCCTTGCCCGACAGGACGTAAGACAGCGTCGACTTACCAGAGCCGTTGGGCCCCATGATCGCGTGAACCGTACCGGATTCGATCTCTAGATCGACACCTTTGAGGATCTGCTTGTCTTCGTCTTCCAATTTAACCTTCAGGCCTTTGATGCTCAGCATGGGATGGTCCTTTTCTTATGCGTCTGCGCTGCAATGACAGCGAATGGATTGAATGAAAAGCCCGCCTTGGCGGTGTTTTCGTTGAATTGTTTCATGCATCAATTCCCGCCCGTAAGGCATTGGGAAAGCTTGCATAAAGTGCGTCTCGACAGGCATCTATGCCCGCCTGATATGGCAGTGGAGCGTCTGGCTTGGGCAGATCAGCCATCGGGATGTCCTCGATCTGGATGGGGCTTGGCATCGCACGGCCCACAGATGCTGCATAGTCCAGGTATTTCAATCGCGATTGGCCCGAAGGTGCCAACCAGGTATTCGAAACGCCGTAGGCGTCGGCAACAACCAACCCGTGAAGGGAAGACGCAAAAACATGGTCACACGCAGCAATCGCGGCACAGACCCGTTCGGCAGGATCGCGTGGATCAATCAACTGGTACTTCGGATCGCTGTCCAAAAGTGCTGCCAGCACCAGATCATCCATCAAGGTGTGATGTGGCACAATCCCGATCTTGCCGTTGGGGTTTCGTGGCGCGGGCCAGACATCGCTGATCAACAATCCCGGATCGCCAAAGCGTGACACCTCAAGCTCGAGCAAGGCAGCAGTGATCGGGCCGCGCACAAGTGCGATCTTCACATGCTCGGTAAATTTCACGCCGTGAACGGGATGCAAAAGCCCCGCCCCCCAGATCGTGGGACGTATGTCTTTTGCTGACGAATAGGTCCGTTTGACCACTTGCAGAAGCGATCCAACAGCCCAGACCTGCGCACGATTGACACCTGCATGTATGACCTTTCGGCCCGACACATGCGCCAGCACCACGGGGCTGATGGCGTCCCCGAAATTCGGGACCGCCTTCCACCAATGCAGGGACAGGGGTTTTGTGTCGGTAACGGTCGTCATCAGCCCAGTCGCACCGCCGTGCCCGAGACCATCATCATGCTTCCGCCGATGATTTCATGGTCGGTATCAATGTTCGTCGTGGTCAGAATCATTTCTCCTTCCCTTCACGAAAGACAACCAAGGCCACGCGGATAGCGGCATAAACCATGGCGAAGATCAGCATTGAAAAGAAGGTGGATTTGAACCCCTCTAGGGAAAAGCCATCCGTCCGAAACAAAGTGATCAACACACAGAACACCACCGCCGCAACGGATACATCCCATGTCAATTTACGCATCATGTCGCGTTACCCCACGGAGCCTTCCAGCGAGATCGCCACAAGCGCCTGCGCTTCCATGGCAAACTCCATCGGCAGCGCTTGCAGCACGTCCTTGCAGAACCCGTTGACGACCAGCGCCACGGCTTCTTCCTCGTCCATGCCGCGCGAACGGCAATAGAACAGCTGATCGTCGTCTACCTTGGATGTCGTCGCCTCGTGCTCGACCCGGCTCGAGTTATTTTTGACTTCGATATAGGGCACGGTGTGAGCACCGCATTTATCCCCGATCAGCAAGCTGTCGCATTGGGTGTAGTTGCGCGATTCCTTGGCCTTGGGGTGCATGGAGACGAGGCCACGGTATGTGTTCTGCGCCTTGCCCGCGCTGATCCCTTTGGACACGATCCGCGACTTGGTGCGCTTGCCCAGATGGATCATCTTGGTGCCGGTATCGGCCTGCTGCATGTTGTTGGCGATGGCGATCGAATAGAACTCGCCCTGTGAATCGTCGCCGCGCAGAATGCAGCTTGGGTATTTCCACGTCACCGCAGAGCCTGTTTCGACCTGCGTCCACATCACCTTGGCGCGATCCCCACGGCAATCGGCCCGCTTTGTCACAAAGTTATAGATCCCGCCCTTGCCGTTCTCGTCACCGGGATACCAGTTTTGCACGGTAGAGTATTTCACCTCGGCGTCTTCCTCGATGATGATCTCGACCACGGCTGCGTGCAGTTGGGACTCGTCGCGCTTCGGGGCGGTACAGCCTTCAAGATAGGACACATAGGACCCTTTGTCGGCGATGATCAGCGTGCGTTCAAACTGGCCGGTGTTCTCTGCGTTGATGCGGAAATAGGTCGACAGCTCCATCGGGCAGCGTACGCCCGGCGGCACATAAACAAACGAACCATCCGAAAACACAGCGGAATTCAGCGTGGCATAGAAGTTGTCATTCACCGGCACAACCGAGCCGAGGTATTTCTTGACCAACTCGGGATGATCGCGGATCGCCTCTGAGATCGAACAAAAGATCACGCCGGCCGCCTTCAGTTCTTTCTGAAAGGTCGTGCCCACGGATACAGAGTCAAACACCGCATCCACAGCAACCTTGCGTGGCGCATCTGTCATCTCTTCGGCACCTTCGACACCCGCCAGCAACGCCTGCTCTTTCAAGGGAATACCCAGCTTCTTATAGGTTTCGAGCAGCTTTGGGTCTACATCATCCAGTGACTTTGGCTTGACGGCCATAGATGTTGGACGGGCATAGTAATACTGGTTCTGAAAATCGATCTTTGGGTAATCGACCATCGCCCAGGTCGGCTCTTTTTTGGTCAGCCAAACATCATATGCGTCAAGGCGCCACTGCGTCATCCACTCTGGCTCTTCGTTCTTTTCCGAGATCAGCTTGACGATATCGGTGTTCAGACCCAAGGGCGCATAGTCCATTTCAATGTCGGTCGACCAGCCATGCTTGTAAGCACCGCCAACTTCGCGCACCGCATCAACGGTTTCCTGATCGACGCCGTCTTTTACAATTGTCGTGTCCATGATCGTCTTCCTCTCGCTGTCGGCGTTAAGCCGCCCGCATCTGGTGTTTCTCGAATTTCATTGCCCAGGCTTTTGCAAAGCGCTGCACATCTTCCAGTGTTGTCTCAAGGCCCAGCGACACTCGGATCGCACTTGCGGCCTCAACATCGTCATAGCCCATGGCCTGCAAAACCTTGCTGGCCTTGACCTTGCCACTTGAACAGGCAGAACCTGCCGAAATCGCAAAGCCAGCCAAGTCCATCTGCATCACTTGCGTCTCGCCCTTCCAGCCAGGGGTCAGGATGCAGGATGTGTTTGGCAGACGCGGACTTCCTTTCCCGACAAAAATAGTCTGATCAGAGGCAGCCGCAATAGTCTTTTCTAGAATATTTCTAAACTGGGCCACTTCGTCCCACCTTCCGGCGCTCACATCGCGCCCTGCCGCTTCGGCTGCAGCCCCAAATCCGGCTATGCCGATCAGGTTTTCGGTGCCTGAACGGCGGTTCATTTCCTGACCTCCGCCGCGCAGGATCGGTTCGGGGTCATCTGCGGTGAAATTGATCAGCGCGCCCACGCCCTTAGGCCCGCCCAACTTATGCGCTGACAAAATAGCATAGGACGGCGTGACATCGCCGTAGACCACAGGCATCTTGCCCGCCAACTGGGTGATATCGCAGATCGTTGAATGCTCTGCCGTGCTGCCAACAACCTTGCCGGCATCCCCAAGAATACCCGTTTCGCTGTTGGCTGCAGACATCGCGACCAAACCGGCATCCGCTGTTGCGCCTGATCCAACCGTGACTTCGCTCCAGACGCCCAGACAGTCATGCTCCGTCGGCAGCGCGGCAAAGACACCACCGTGACGCACCTTTTGTGCCACAGCCAAAGCAGCCGCTTCGGTTGCACTGCTGGTGAAAATCACCTGGGTTGCCTTGCAGCCCACCAAAGCCGCGACCTGCGCGCGCGCCCGTTCTACCAGCATCTTGGCCGCACGCCCCTCGGAATGCACGCTGGAAGGATTGCCTACGACATCAAGCGCAGCAATCATCGCGGCACGCGCCTCGGCACGGACTGGCGTGGTCGCATTATGGTCAAGGTATGTCCTCACACCTCATCAACCAGTGCAAATAGGTTCGGCACCGCCGGGCATGGAGCCAGTTCATTGGCCACGACATCGGAAAGACGGGTTTGATGCAGGAACACATAGACCTGAGCGCTCAACCCCTCCCACAGTCGGTTGGTCAAGGACTGCGCGCGGCTCCCCGATGACCCGCCCGAAGCCCCGGCCCCGATGTGCATGGCGTCGACCTTTTCATCGACCGCCACCAGAATATCTACCACGCGAATATCAGAGGCAGGCCTTCCCAAACGGTAACCGCCACCGGGGCCACGTACCGAAGCAACCAGTTCGGCGCGGCGCAATTTGACGAAAAGCTGCTCAAGATAAGGCAGCGAAATCGACTGACGCTCGGCAATATCGCCCAAAGATACCAGCGCGCCGCTGGGTTGCAGCGCAATATCGGTCAGTGCCACCATGGCATAGCGCCCTTTGGTCGACAGCTTCATCTTGGTTATCCCCTTGTCAAAATCGCCTGTTTGATTGACGGCGACGCTTGAAATGCCTAAGTGAATTGCCTGACCCCCAGAAAAGCTGGGATCACACAAGTTAGAACCGTTCTAAGATGTCTTAGCGAATTCGTCAACTATTCCGCTACACCTTAAAACCCCAAAGCAGGGACGCCCATGCCCGAGGTTATTTTTCCCGGACCCGAAGGCCGCCTCGAAGGCCGCTATCATCCTCAAAAAGAACGCGACGCGCCGATCGCCATTCTGTTGCATCCGCACCCGCAGTTCGGCGGCAACATGAACCATAAGGTCGTGTATAACATGCACTACGCCTTTTATCGCATGGGCTTTACGGTGCTGCGGTTCAACTTCCGTGGCGTTGGTCGCAGTCATGGCGAATATGATCAGGGCATCGGAGAGCTTTCCGATGCTGCCTCGGCACTCGATTATTTGCAGTCGATGAACAACAACTCCAAGCATTGCTGGGTTGCAGGATTTTCATTCGGTGCCTGGATCGGGATGCAGCTTTTGATGCGCAGGCCAGAGATCACAGGATTCATATCGGTCGCACCACCCGCGAATATGTATGACTTCAGCTTTCTGGCACCCTGCCCGGCTTCGGGTCTGGTGATCAACGGCACGGCAGACCGCGTGGCCCCGCCAGCAGATACCGTGAATCTGGTCAACAAGCTGCACGAGCAAAAAGGCATCACCATTACGCATCAGGAAGTCGAAGGCGCAGGCCATTTCTTTGAAGAGCCGCACATGGATACGCTGATCACGTCGACCACGGATTACGTCAAGCGCCGCCTGACAGAGACAACCCGCTAATGGCCGACCAGAACGTTATCGACATGGCCAACCAACTGGCCGAGGAATGTCTGGCGGTCCAACGTGAAACAGGCAATGACCGTTTGTTCATGGAGGTCGCGACCGTTCTTGGCTCATCTTCCCAAACAATGGAAGAGGCATTTGTGACAGCGATCCGCACCCGGATGGCAACATTTCAGGGACGCGCCTTTCTTGAGAAAGCGCTGGCTGCGCATAAAGGGAAAGCCCCGCAGGCATGACCACACGACTTGAGCAACAACTTGCCTTTTTGAACGAGGCGGACAAGCTCAAGTCGGTCACGCGCGGCACCTTGCTGTGCGATGCCTCGCGGCGTGAAAACTCGGCTGAACACAGCTGGCATCTAACGCTTTATGCGTTAGTGCTGGCGGATCAGGCCGGGCCGGATGTCGACATCACCCGCGTGATGAAAATGCTTGTCCTGCATGATCTGGTCGAAATTGACGCGGGCGACAATCCCATCTTCGGCGATTATGACCCCGCCGACATGAAGCTGCAGGAAGAAGCAGCCGCTGAACGTATATTTGGGATACTTCCCAATGAGTTACGCGACGACCTTCGTACAACATGGGAAGAGTTCGAGGCCAATGAAAGCGCGTCGGCGCAATTTGCCAAATCCCTAGATCGCTTTCAACCACCGATGCAAAATCTGCAATCCGGTGGTGGCAGTTGGGTCGAATATAACGTGACCGAAGCGCAATTTATCACCAAAGTTGGCTCGAAAATAAAAAAGGGCGCGCCGGGGCTTTGGCACTTTGCTCAAAAGAAGGTCAGTGCCTGGTTTGCAGCCAATCGCTAGAGTTTTCTGTTGGGCTTTTGCCTGATTTTCAACCATCCTTCACACAATCTGAACGCCACTACGCATAAATTGGATTGATATTCTGTATACAAATGTATACCGTAAAATGCCAAACCTGCTATTGCCAAAAAAGATGCATCAAAGGAACGCCCCTATGACGAAGATCAAGGTAGAGAACCCGATTGTCGAACTCGACGGCGATGAGATGACCCGGATCATATGGGACTTCATCAAGAAAAAGCTGATCCTGCCCTATCTCGATATTGATCTGAAATATTATGATTTGGGGATGGAAGTTCGCGACGAGACGAATGACCAGATCACCATTGATGCGGCCAATGCGATCAAGGAATACGGCGTTGGCGTCAAATGCGCGACCATTACGCCGGATGAAGCGCGGGTCGAGGAGTTTGGCCTTAAAGAGATGTGGCGCTCGCCCAACGGGACGATCCGGAACATCCTGGGCGGCGTGATTTTCCGCCAACCGATCATCTGCAAAAACGTGCCGCGCCTTGTCCCCGGCTGGACCAAGCCCATCGTTGTGGGCCGTCACGCGTTTGGCGACCAGTATAAGGCAACCGATTTCAAGTTCCCCGGCAAAGGCAAACTGACGCTGAAATTTGTTGGCGAAGACGGGACCGAGATTGAACGCGAAGTATATGACGCCCCTGATTCCGGCGTCGTCATGGCAATGTATAACCTTGATAAATCCATCATCGACTTTGCCCGCGCCTCGATGAATTATGGTCTTAATCTGGGATGGCCTGTGTATCTGAGCACCAAGAACACAATTCTCAAGCAGTACGACGGGCGCTTCCTTGAACTTTTCCAGCAGGTCTATGAGACTGAATTCGCTGATAAATTCAAGGCGAAAGGGATTACCTACGAACACCGGCTGATCGACGACATGGTCGCGTGCGCCATGAAATGGAACGGCGGCTATGTCTGGGCCTGCAAAAACTACGACGGCGATGTGCAATCCGATACCGTGGCACAAGGGTTCGGCTCGCTTGGCCTGATGACCTCTGTTCTGATGACGCCCGATGGCCAAACGGTCGAGGCGGAAGCCGCGCACGGCACTGTCACCCGCCACTACCGCCAGCATCAAAAAGGCGAACAAACCTCGACCAACTCCATCGCGTCGATCTATGCGTGGACGGGCGGGCTGAAGCATCGCGGCAAGCTGGACGGCAACATCGAACTGACCCGATTTGCCGAAACGCTGGAAAAAACTGTCGTGGACACGGTCGAGGCGGGCCACATGACCAAAGACCTTGCCCTGCTTGTTGGACCCAACCAAGGCTGGCTTACGACCATGGGTTTTCTGGAAAAGGTCGATGAAAACCTGAACGCCGCCCTCAAGGGTTAAGTCTCAAGGCCGTCCGGATCCGGGCGGCCATTTTTTAAGCAGATGTGCCGCAGAACGCAACGTTCTGACTAAAGCAGAAGAAAAGTGCCATGTCTCGCTAGACAGGTCAACATCTCTGCCATATCGCATGTCTATGAAGCACAACCTAAGTACAGATCACAGCGTAATTGATGACATTCAGGGAATCGGACTGGGCGTCTTCCTGTGCGGCTTGGGGATCTATTTCCTGACATCTGTAGGGCTGATCACGGGCCAGACGGCGGGCCTGGCGGTGATCATCGCCTATCTGACCGGCTATTCCTTTGGGATTGTGTTCTTTGTCATCAACCTGCCGTTCTATTTTGTGGCATACAAGCGATTAGGATTAGAGTTCACGGTCAAGTCCCTGATTTCCGTAACCCTTTTGTCTGTCGTCACGACATTTTTGCCATTTGGCTTTACCATTCAAACCCTCGATCCCGCACTTGGTTCGGTCATCTTCGGATGCCTTGTCGGCCTTGGGTTGCTGGCCATGTTTCGCCACAATGGATCGTTGGGCGGTCTTGGCGTGATCGCACTGCTTGTGCAGGACACGACAGGGTTCAAGGCAGGCTGGGTTCAACTTATGACGGACGCCGTCATTTTCGGCGCGGCCTTCTTTTTGTTCCCAGCCTCAATCGTCTTCTATTCTCTGTTGGGGGCCATCGTGTTGAACCTGATTATCACCTTCAATCACCGCCGCGACCGCTATATCGCAACCTGATCTTAGGACCCGCGGTTGTGGGTTTTGGCATAAAGCTTTGCAATTATGCCGCTGGCAGTTTTCTCAAACAGGCAGGGAATCAGCGCGTGGACCAATGCGGCACCTGCCGCTGCAAAAAGCAGACCCGCGAATTTCAGCGCAAAGCCCATATGTTGGAAAAAGGTCTCGTCCACTTTGGCCGGGTGGTCCAGAAAAACACGTGAAATCATTGAGATACTCCTGATGCAATGCGGGTTCACCCAAACCTAGCAAAGCACGGATAGGCATATGTCCCAAGATTCGAGATAATTTTGATTGATGTGGGATAAAATCTCAATATTTATGGATATATGAGAACATATGATGATATTGACCGCCGTATCCTGGACGAATTGCAACGAGACGCCAGTCAATCGCTGGATCAGATCAGTGACCGGATCAGCCTGTCCCGCAATGCCTGCTGGCGCCGCATCCGTGCCATGGAAGACGACGGTGTCATAACTGCCCGCGTGGCCCTTTTGGATCCTGCGAAACTGGGGCTCGGGCTGACTGTTTTCATGCAGATCCGCACAAACGCCCATGAACCGGACTGGTTACAAAAATTCTCGACTGCGACCAGAACCATGCCCGAAATCCAAGGCGTCTACCGCATGACGGGCGATCTGGACTATTTGATCCGCGCCCGCGTTGCCGATATGGCAGGGTACGACCGCTTGTATCAAACCTTGATCCGCAAGGTGCCACTGTCTGACGTCTCGGCCAGTTTTGTGATGGAAGAGATCAAGGAAACGACTGCCCTGCCCCTTTGAAAAGGATTTCAGAACAATGCATTACCTTTGGCTGTTCATCGCAATTGTGTCTGAAACCATGGGCACGACTGCCTTGCAGGCGTCCCAGCAGTTCACCCGCCTTTGGCCGTCGGTCGGGGTGGTGATATTCTATCTGATCTCGTTTTACTTCATGGCGCTGGCGCTCAAGGTGATGCCCGTCGGCATCGTCTACGCGATCTGGTCGGGGCTTGGCATCGTGTGTATCGCGGCCATTGGCTATGTGGTCTTCGGGCAAAAGCTGGATTTTCCGGCACTGTTCGGACTGGTCATGATCATTGCCGGTATTTTGGTGATCCATCTCTTCTCGAACACGACAACACATTGACTGGCGACAAAACGCTCCCGGCAGTTACGTTGATCCCGTTGCTACAGGATTAGGGCTGGCTTTCTGCGGCGTCTCACGTTATGCGCGGCGCAAATGCTGCGGTGCAACAGTGCGCGCGGCCCTCTTTCCTATCAAAGGCATACCCCAATGGACATGCGCAACATCGCAATCATCGCTCACGTTGACCACGGCAAAACGACGCTGGTAGACGAACTTCTAAAACAATCCGGCACCTACCGCGAAAACCAGGCGACAACCGAGCGCGCCATGGACAGCAACGACCTTGAGCGCGAGCGCGGCATCACGATCTTTGCCAAGCCGACAAGCGTCGAGTGGAAAGGCCTGCGGATCAATATTGTTGACACCCCTGGCCACGCCGACTTTGGCGGCGAAGTGGAACGCATTCTGTCGATGGTTGACGGTGTTGTGTTGCTTGTGGATGCCGCAGAGGGCCCGATGCCCCAGACAAAATTCGTGACCTCCAAGGCGCTGGCATTGGGCCTGAACCCCATCGTGGTGCTGAACAAGGTCGACAAGGGCGATGCAGAACCTGATCGTGCACTGGACGAGTGTTTTGACCTGTTCGCCAGCCTTGGTGCCAATGACGAGCAGCTTGATTTTCCGCACATGTATGCCTCTGGCCGCAACGGCTGGGCCGATATGGAACTGGACGGCCCGCGCAAGGATTTGTCGGCGCTGTTCGATCTGATCGTCAAGCATGTAAAAGCCCCCAAGCAGCTGAAAGACATCGACAAGCCGTTCACCATGCTGGCCACCACGCTGGGTGCCGACGCATTCATCGGCCGCATGCTGACAGGCCGCGTTGAAACGGGGCAGTTGAAAACGGGCGAGCAGGTCAAAGCCCTGTCGCGTGACGGCAAGCTGATCGAGAACTTCCGCGTTACCAAAATCATGGCGTTCCGCGGTCTGAGCCAGCAGCCCATCGAGGTTGCAGAGGCCGGCGATATCGTATCCATCGCAGGGATGACGAAAGCCACCGTGGCCGATAGCATTGTTGCCCAGTCGGTTGACACCGCTTTGCCAGCGCAGCCGATAGATCCACCCACAATTACTATCACCTTTGGCATCAACGATAGCCCGTTGGCAGGTCGTGACGGCAAAAAGGTTCAGTCGCGCGTCATTCGTGACCGTTTGATGAAAGAAGCCGAATCCAACGTGGCGATCAAGGTGACCGACACCCCCGGCGGTGAAGCGTTCGAAGTTGCCGGTCGTGGCGAACTTCAGATGGGTGTTTTGATTGAAAACATGCGTCGCGAAGGGTTTGAGCTGTCTGTCTCGCGGCCGCAGGTTCTGTTCCGCCAAGGTGAGAATGGCGAGCGTCTTGAGCCGATCGAAGAAGTTACCATCGACGTGGATGACGAATACTCCGGCGCGGTGATCGAGAAAATCACCGGTCCGCGCAAAGGCGAGTTGGCCGAGATGAAGCCCGCCGGCGCTGGCAAGACCCGCATCATTGCGCTGGTCCCGTCACGTGGCCTGATCGGCTATCACGGCGAATTCCTGACAGATACCCGTGGCACTGGTGTTCTGAACCGCGTGTTCAGCACGTGGGCACCACACAAGGGCCCGATCCCGGGTCGTCGCGCCGGTGTTCTGATCTCGATGGAAAACGGCACATCCGTATCCTACGCTTTGTGGAAACTGGAAGATCGCGGCCGGTTCTTTATCGGGGCGCAAGAAGCGGTCTATCAAGGCATGATCATTGGCGAACACAGCCGTGAGAATGACCTTGAGGTTAACCCGCTGAAGGGGAAGCAGCTGACCAACGTGCGTGCCTCGGGTACGGATGAAGCGGTACGCCTGACCACGCCCATCACCCTGACGCTTGAGCAGGCGATTGCGTATATCGATGATGACGAGCTGGTAGAAGTCACGCCAAACGCAGTGCGGATGCGCAAGCGCTATCTTGACCCACATGAGCGCAAGCGGATGTCTAAGTCTGCTTGATATAAGCACCGGACCGGGGGCCAGCCCCCGGACCCCCGGGATTTTTTACCATTTGGAATGGGCCGTTGTGGCCGATTTTCGCTAAGGTGCGATAAGGATACGGTCGACGGGGGACAACGTCCCATCCGCATTGCGTTTGGCGACAATGATCTCTCCTGACCGGGTCGAAGTGCCAGCCAGCCCGCTTACGTTAACTTGATGCGTCACCAGCAGAACTTTTGCATCCTTTGGCAACGCGGCAAGCCCGGCAAGAATCTTTTGGCGTTGGGCCTGCGCGGTACTACGATCTTGGAAAAAAGAATTCAAGGCCGGCTTGTCGATCACCGGACCTACGTTCAGCAGCCTTGCCGTTTCGCGTGTGCGGCACCATTGGCTGGTCCAGACCTGATCAAAACGGATGTCCGCATCGCGTATCATTTGCCCGATCGCGCGGGCCTGTGCACGCCCTCGATCGCTCAGGTTGCGCTGCGTGCTACAGTCATTGAGCTTGAAATCAGCCGGGTCACCGCCACCGGGGGCCAAGGCGTGCCGCATCAAAGCGACTGTGCCGGCTGTGTTTAAAGATGATATGTCTTGTGCCGCCACCCCGAAGGGCAGAAGCGCAAGCAGAAAGATAATCACTGATTTCATATAGGACAGATAGAGCACGCAGTGAGAGCGTCCAGAACTCAGTCTTCTATTTCGATGACCATCAACTCGCGCTCTGAAGCGCCCTTGGCATGAGACAGCGCTTCTTGGTAGGCGGGCGAATTATAGCATGCAACGCCTTCTTCCAGCGTGGGGAAGCGGGCGACGACATTGCGGGGCCGCTCTTTGCCCTCAAGCTGCACAAATCGCGCACCACGGGCCAGAAATTTACCCCCATGATCTGCAATCGCAGGGCCTGCAAGCTTGGCGTATTCACCATATGCGGTCTCGTCCGTGACCGTGACATGCGCGATCCAAAGGGCTGGCATGGTATTATCCTTTCAAGATGGCTTCAGCGACGGCGATGGCCGCGTCGGCATTTGCAATATCTTTGGCACCACCCTGGGCCATGTCAGGACGACCACCGCCGCCCTTGCCCCCCAGTTCGGCAACCACCGCTTTGACAATATCAACGGCCGATGCCTTGGATGTCAGATCGGCCGTGACACCAGCCGCAACCGCAGCTTTACCGTCGGCGTCAGCAATAAGCAAAACAACGCCACTTCCCAGTTTGGCCTTATATTCATCAACCAACGCAGGCAAATCCTTGCCCGTCACGCCAGACAGAACCTGAGACATGAACTTCATCCCGGCAACGTCGCGCGCCTCTGGGGCAGAAGCACTGCCGCCTGACATCGCAAGCTCGCGACGCAGTTGGGCCACTTCGTTGCTGAGCGCCTTGCGCTCCTCCAGCAGGGCGCGCACCCGGTCTGGCACATCTGCGGTCGAGGTCTTGAGATCAGACGCAATCCGCGAAAGCGCCGTTTCCTGCGCCCGCAGCCAAGTCAAAGCCTCGGTCCCCGTCAGCGCCTCGATCCGGCGGATTCCGGAGCTGCTTGAGCTGTCGCCCAGCAACACAAACGCACCGATGTCACCGGTTTGACGCACATGGGTGCCGCCACACAGTTCCAGCGAATATGTTGCCTTGTCCGCACCCTTGCCTGATCCGGCCTGACGGCCCATCGACACGACACGCACTTCGTCACCGTATTTTTCACTGAACAAAGCCTGTGCACCCAAAGCGCGGGCATCATCTGGCGTCATGATACGCGTATCGACCGGCGCGTTTTGACGGATGTAGCTGTTCACTTCTTGCTCGACCTGAGCCAGCTCTTCGGATGTCATGGCGGTGTTGTGACTGTAGTCAAACCGCAAGCGATCCGCCGCGTTCAACGACCCGCGCTGAGCAACCTTATCGCCTAGCGCATTGCGCAACGCTTCGTGCAGCAAGTGCGTGGCTGAGTGGTTGGCACGAATGGCGGTACGGCGTGCGTGATCGACGGCAAGCACAGCGGCCTGCCCTTTGGTGACAGTGCCATCGCTGACATCGCCAAAGTGAATGAACACACCAGCCGTCTTGCGGGTATCGGTGATGTTGATGGTACCGGTGTCGGTTTTAATCACACCGGTATCGCCCACCTGCCCGCCGCTTTCGGCATAAAAAGGCGTTTGGTTCAGCGCGATCTGTACCTTGTCACCCGCCTTGGCCGTTTCGACCCGGGCACCTTCTTGGATCAGGCCCACAATCTGGCCTTCAGCTGTTTCGGTATCATAGCCCAGAAAATCCGTCGTGCCTTCAGCTTCGGCCACATCGAACCACACAGTTGCATCCGCGGCTTCGCCCGAGCCGGACCATGCTGCGCGGGCAAGCGCCTTTTGCTTGTCCATCGCAGCCTTGAAACCATCCAGATCAACGCCCCGGTCCTGTTCACGCAGCGCATCCTGGGTAAGATCGACGGGAAAACCGTAGGTGTCATAAAGCTTGAACGCGGCCTCTCCGGACAGGTTTACACCCGCTGGTAGATCGCGCACCTCGTCATCCAGCAGCTTGAGCCCACGATCCAACGTCTTTTTGAAACGGGTTTCCTCCTGCAAGAGAGTCTCGGTAATCAGGGACTGCGCTTGGCCCAGTTCCGGATACGCGGCCCCCATCTGGCGCACAAGTTCAGGCACCAGACGGTGCATCAGCGGATCTTGCAAACCCAGCAAATGCGCATGGCGCATCGCGCGGCGCATGAGGCGGCGCAGCACATATCCGCGACCGTCATTGGCAGGCATGACCCCATCCGCAATCAAGAAAGAGGTCGACCGCAAATGATCTGCAATAACGCGGTGATGCGTCTTGCCGGGACCGTCTGGATCACTGTTGGACGCGTTCGCACTTGCGACGATCAAGTTGCGCATCAGGTCGGTTGCGTAGTTGTCGTTCGTGCCTTGCAGCAACGCGGCAACACGCTCGATCCCCATGCCGGTATCGATTGACTGGTTTGGCAACGGCGCACGGGTACCGTCTGCAAACTGTTCGTACTGCATGAAAACAAGGTTCCAGATTTCAACGAACCGGTCGCCATCTTCCTCCGGAGAGCCCGGAGGCCCGCCCCAGATATGATCACCATGGTCATAGAAAATCTCGGAGCAGGGTCCGCAAGGCCCGGTTGGCCCCATCGTCCAGAAATTATCGTCCGTGGCGATCCGAATGATGCGGTCATCCGAAAGGCCTGCAACCTTTTTCCAGATATCCGCCGCTTCGTCGTCGGTATGGTAGATGGTCACATATAGACGCTTGGGGTCGATGCCCAATTCTTTGGTGATCAGTTCCCATGAAAACGCGATGGCCTCCGCCTTGAAATAGTCGCCAAAGCTGAAGTTTCCAAGCATCTCAAAGAAGGTATGGTGCCGTGCGGTATAGCCGACATTGTCCAGATCATTGTGTTTGCCGCCCGCGCGCACACATTTTTGTGCCGTCGTCGCCCGCGTGTAATCTCGCGTCTCGACGCCAGTGAACAGGTTCTTGAATTGCACCATCCCTGAATTTGCGAACATCAAAGTAGGGTCATTGCGCGGCACCAGCGGACTGGAAGGCTGCACAGAATGGCCATGTTTTTCAAAATATCCCAAGAAGGATGAACGGATGTCGTTGAGCGTCTTCATATTCGGGGCCTTTCGAGGGGCAAAATGTGTTGCACTCAAATACCTGCGCGACTGGGCACTGTCCACAGGGTCGCAGAACGAAAAAGGGCGCACCAGTCTGGCACGCCCTTCGAACAATCTGGCTTAAGCGGCTTATGCCTCAAGAATATCGATATCGTCCTTTTCAGAACCATCAAAATCAAGCCCGTGCGCTGCCCGAATTTTATCTTCGATCTCGTTCGCCATGGCCTCGTTGTCTTTGAGGAAGGTTTTGGCATTTTCACGCCCCTGCCCGATCCGCTCGTCCCCGTAGCTGAACCACGAACCCGACTTATCGACGACACCCGCCTTGACACCCAGATCCAGCAATTCGCCCATTTTAGAGATGCCTTCGCCATACATGATGTCGAATTCAACCTGCTTGAACGGAGCGGCAACCTTGTTTTTCACGACTTTGACGCGCGTCGCGTTCCCCACCACTTCGTCGCGATCCTTGAGCGCGCCAATGCGGCGAATATCCAGACGGACAGAGGAATAGAATTTCAGCGCATTGCCACCTGACGTCGTTTCAGGCGAACCAAACATAACGCCGATTTTCATCCGGATCTGGTTGATAAAGATTACCATGCAATTAGAACGAGAGATCGATCCGGTCAATTTGCGCATCGCCTGAGACATCAGACGCGCCTGCACGCCGACGGAGCTATCGCCCATATCGCCTTCAAGCTCTGATTTCGGGGTCAACGCGGCAACCGAATCGATTACCACCATGTTGACGGCACCGGATCGCACCAGTGTATCGACGATCTCAAGCGCCTGTTCGCCAGTGTCGGGCTGCGAGATCAGCAACTCGTCAATATCAACGCCCAGCTTGCGGGCATATTGTGGATCAAGCGCGTGTTCGGCATCGACAAAGGCGCAAACCCCGCCCTGCTTTTGCTGCTCGGCCACGCAATGCAGCGTCAACGTCGTCTTGCCAGAACTTTCCGGACCATAAATCTCGATGATCCGGCCCATCGGCAATCCGCCGATGCCCAAGGCAATATCAAGCCCAAGCGACCCGGTTGAGCTTGATTTGATGTCCTGAATGGCCCCCGGGGCCCCCAGTTTCATGATCGAACCCTTGCCGAACTGCCGCTCAATCTGTGCCAGCGCGCTATCAAGGGCCTTTTGCTTTTCAGCTTGTTTCTTGTTGTCCATTGTCAAAAGATCTGCCGTTGCCATTTTAGGTTATCCCCTTACTGTCACAGTGGTCATCAAGCCGCAATCGCCACATGCGCCACATGTATGTGTTCTGTATATGTTCCGTATGGGACCAAAAGCAGAACATTTCAATCAAATTGTGACCAACACACTGATTTTTCCTGCCGTGCCGCCCCAAAGCTTTGCACCATATCAATCATGCGACCGGTTTATGCGGTATTGGTTAAAGCATCATAAACGAGGTTGGTAAAACCGATTTGGCTTCAAATTATTCGGGATACAGTCTGCGGCATTTTCTGAAAGGGACGAAAGGACCGGAATTAGAAACGACCGAACCCTTGCAAGTTCAGCCGTTCCAGTTCTTGTCTTTTGAAGCGCATCAAAGCCCCGGAAAGATCCGTGTAAAGCCGCGCTGCCCAAAGGTGGCACCACGCTGTGCGCCGAAAACAAACTTGCCGCCCAGCCCGACAAAGGGTTCGCTATCGGTCAGGCCCGCGCCGTTCACCCTGGCAGTTCCAACTTCGGCATAAAGATTTACACTTGGCGAAACGTCACGGTCCAATTGCACCGCGAATTTCCTGAAATCAGCGCCGCTTCCGCTGACCCGATCATAAGAACCGCTCACGCCCAGTGCGGTTGGCAGCTCATAGCGCGCTGATACGCCCAACATGTCGCCGTCCGCACCGCCTCCATTGACACGGGCAAGGTAACCTTCGACCTCGAATTGCCCGGCATCATGCCCGGCCTCGACGCCGAAAATGTCCAGATCCCCGCCACCGTTTGCATCTTCGTTGACATAGAACGCACCAAGCGACGTGGTGTCACTCAGATGGTAAATGCCGTGCAGACCCAGCGTGGTGGTGTTCAAACCTGTGAAGTTAAAGTCACTATACGCCAGATCGATCTGTACGCTGATGTCCCGGTTGAACCCCAGTTCAACAGACCCATCAACGGCAACCCGGTTGACGCTCGTTTCTTCGGCAAACGCGGAAAAGGAAAGCCCGACAGAGCCCCCCGTGACCTCGACAGCCTGAGCGGTCTGCATCCATAGAGACGTGACGCCGAAAACGGCAAGTGGAAGGAATTTCATCATTACTGCTCCAATGATATTTTTGCAGGCTCTGTTTTCAGATTACCTTGGTCGCAAGTTACGGATTCCAAGCGGGAAAACAATCTCCAAGCGCGGTGCAAACCCGTGTTAGTTGCACGTCGGCAACGCCGCGCAGGCAGGCCGCCAGCAAAGTTCGAACAACTGCTTCGCGAAATGCCGGCTGTGATACCGTAAAGCGAAGCTTTTATGCCGGTCTTTGCGGTATCAAAAAGACTAAAACTGCGCTTCCAAAAAGTCGTGAATGCCCTGAACCCTTTCAGTAATCTCGACGCCGACCGCCTTGGAGTCTCCAGCCACTCTATTCCAGGCCGACCCGATGATCAGTTGTTCATCCCGCCCAAGAACCGGCATCGTGCAAATCTGCGCATCGCAATAGACAACCAGAGGCGCATTTCCCCCGTAAGGCGACAGAAGCTGGCAACTCAAACCGGGCGCCCCGGCCTCACTGGCGCATAGGAAACTCTGGCCTCGCGTGATGATGATGTCGGGTTGGTTTAGCTTGGCAAGGTGAAGCTCAGCGTTGGCCTCGGCTGCGGCGACGACATCCTCGACGGCCTTCAATTGCAATCCCGTCAGCCCGGTCGGCGCTTTTTCCAGATCAATCCAGATGTTTGAAACCACCGGAATTGGCAGCGCGCGGCCATCGGTGGCAAGGTCTGCAACCTTCACACAAATGCTGCGCTCAGGGATCAGTAAATCGGCCCCTTGCCCATCAAACGCGCGAAAAATAGTCCCCCCGCGCCGCATGACACCCTCGCGATCTTGCAGCCCAAAATCAACAAAGCGATAGCGGTTCGGACAGTCTTGCGCACTGGCATGACCGGCAAACGCGGTTAGAAATAGAAGCGCAGCAATCTTGTACATTGCGTTCTCCATACACCCTGACGATCCAAAACCGTCAACGATCAGTCTACACCATCAAAGTCACAAAAAAACAGAGGGGTAATGGCTCAAAGGACGTCTCAGGCGACCAACTCTCACCCCTGCAGGTTTTCACCGCACAAGATCACTTCGAGATCCTGCGCGCCAATAAGGGATACTAATTTTCAGTTCGCTGAGGTGCTCAGCAGACCTTGTCGTTTGGGTCGGCGCAACCAAGCCGGCGCACGGCGTCAAGCAGATCCGTAATCGCGTCCTCGGCACCCGCGAGCTTGATTGCCACCATCAGATCCTCGCGCCCTGCCATGGCCAAGAAGGTACCCAGGACCTCGTCAGAGTGCTGCACCAGCGCAATCAGGTGCACCCCGCTCGGACCGTAGGTGCCCGAGAACCAGTTCTTCACCGTCTTCTCGTTGGCACCCGTCCAGCCCGCCACAGTCTTCACACCCGCACGACTGTCGCCGAGCGACCGTTTTAACGCCGATGCGATTTCTTCGACAAAACTTCCATTCGTCTGATGACCACCTTTCCCATTATATCCGTTTTCTTTTGGAAAGAACTTGCCCTTTTTCGGAAACGACATTCCACACTCCTTCGCTTTACATGAGTTATAAGAATTCAACCGTTGTTTCCGCCGGGAGCGATGGATTTGCCCAAAATTATGAGGAGATACGCATGTGACTAGTCGATGGGCGGCCCATTCCGACAAAGGCGACGAGGCCGGACAGGATATGCCGGCGGTTGCCTATGTGCGAATGTCGACCGATCACCAGAAGTACTCGACCGAGAACCAGCTCGACATCATTCGGGAGTACGCCACCGCCCGGGGCCTGCAGATCCTGCGTGTCTTCGAGGACTCCGGTCGGTCCGGGTTACGGCTGGATGGCCGCGAGGCGCTCCAGAACCTGATGGCCGAGGTCCGAACCGGCCAGGCGGATTTCAAGGCCATTCTGGTCTATGACGTCAGCCGATGGGGCCGGTTTCAGGATGCTGATGAAGGGGCCTACCACAAGCATGTCTGCTCTCGCGCCGGGATCCGGGTCCACTATTGCGGCGAGCAGTTTGAAAACGATGGCAGCATCGGCTCCAACCTGCTGAAGACCGTCAAGCGGGTCATGGCGGGCGAATACAGCCGCGAGCTTTCGGTAAAAGTCTTCGCGGGGCAATGCCGTCTGGTGGAGCTTGGATACCGTCAAGGCGGTGCGGCTGGATATGGGTTGCGCCGGGTGCTGATCGACGAACACGGCAACCCGAAGGGGGCCTTGTCCCGCGGCGAACAGAAGAGTCTTCAGACCGACCGTGTCGTTCTCGTTCCCGGCCCTGAGCAGGAACAGGAGGTCGTACGCCGCATGTACCGGATGTTCGTAGAGGATGGCCACTCGGAGCGTAAGATTGCGGAAACCCTGAATGCCGAGGGGCATTTGACGGATCTGGAGCGGCCATGGTCCCGGGCATCGGTGCTTCAGGTCCTGACCAACGAAAAATACATCGGCAACAACGTCTACAACAAGGTGTCCTTCAAACTGAAGCACAAGCGAGTGGTGAACCCACGCGAAATGTGGATCCGGGCAGAGCGCGCCTACCCCGCAATCGTGGACGAGGCGCTGTTTCTGCGCGCACGCGAGATCGTTGACGCGCGCAGCCGACATTTCACGGACGCAGAACTGCTTGCAGCCCTGCGCACCGTGCTGAAACAGAAGGGCGTCTTGTCCGGGCTGATCATCGATGAACAGGATAACCTTCCCTCGTCCAGCGCCTTCCGGAGCCGCTTCGGCAGCCTTCTGCGCGCCTATCAGATGATCGGCTATGAGCCGGAACGAGACTATCGCTACATCGAGATCAACCGAGCCTTGCGGCTGGCGCATCCCGGCATCGTGGACAAGATCGTCGATGGTATAGCGGAACGCGGCGGCCAGGCTGTGCAAGATCCGGACACCGACCTGATCCGCATCAACGACGAGTTCACGGTGTCGGTGGTGTTGGCCCGGTGCTTCGAGACGCAGGCCGGCGCCCTGCGGTGGCGCATCCGCCTCGATACCGGTCTGGTGCCGGACATCACGATTGCCGTGCGAATGGACGAATTAAACAGCGGCCTGCGCGATTATTATCTGCTGCCGAGCATTGACATGACCATGGCCAAGCTTCGATTGGCCGAACAAAACGGGCTGTCGCTGGACGCCTATCGCTTTGACTCGCTCGACTATTTTTATGCGCTCGCTGGCCGGGCCCGGATCACGGAGGCCGCCTGATGCCAGATGACGCCCAGGACATTGTCCGGAAACAGGTCACGCTTATCCCCACCGACCGGATCCGCATCCTCAATCCGCGCGTCCGCAACCGGCGGACTTTTGAGGAAATGGTCGAGAACATCGCGAAGATCGGCCTGAAGCGACCAATCACCGTGGCGCAGCGTGCTGGAACTGACCCGGCAGAATATGACCTCGTCTGCGGTCAGGGGCGGCTCGAGGCGTTTATGGAGCTTCGGCAGGATGCCATCCCAGCCATCATCATCGACGCAGACGAGAGCGATTGCCTGGTCATGAGCCTTGTGGAGAACTGCGCCCGCCGCCAACATAATCCGATCGACCTGATGCGCGAGATCGGGAACCTGCGCAAACGCGGCTACACCGACCGCCAGATCGCCAACAAGATCGGCGTCACGCCAGACTATGTCAGCATAATCGCGGGGCTTTTGGAGCGTGGTGAAGAACGGCTGGTCTCGGCCGTGGAAACGGGCCTTCTGCCGCTGAACCTCGCCATCGACATTTCAAAGACAGATGCCGAGGGCGGGCAGCGCGCTCTGATGGACGCCTACACCCAGAAAAAGCTGCGCGGCAAGAAAC
>JAGXHA010000074.1 GCA_024636475.1 Roseobacter sp.
CCTTTCGTTTCTGCAACCACTGCCCGGTCTTGCACAGGCCAAATCCAAAACAGCCGTCTCGATACCTACGGAGGCATTGGATTCCACGGTGGAAGCGTTCGAGAAGACACTTGTCTGTGTGAAAGATTTTAAAGGCAGTCCAATGGATGCCGAAGAGGCTTGTCTAGACGAGTTGAAACCTGTGGATTTTACCTGTGATCCCGCCCTTCTTGAACCTGTCGAAACGGCAAAGGGATCATCACCGGAGATAATTGCGGAGCGCGTCATACGCGCGGCTAACACCGAGGCTTGCACAACCGAAGAAACTGAAGCTTCTGCCGAAGTGAAGACTACTCAGGAAGCTGGAATGGCCGCTGATGTAAAAGCGCAAGAGGATGCTGGCGCACCCGCCGAGGCAGATGCCAAGGTCGCCGCCGAAGTGAAGTCCGCGGAAGCTGCCCAAGCTGACGCCAAAGCACAAGACGAGGCGGATGCCGCGGTAGTGAAAGAGGCTGAATCCGCTGCCAAGGCAGAAGCCACAGTAGACAAAGCTGAAGACAAAGCCGACGCCAAGGCTGGGCGCCCATATCGCGCCGGTCGTCGACCGGATGGCCGTCTTGCTGAAATCCGGAACTTCCCGGCTTTACGTCCCCTCTCGCGCATTGCGACGCAATACGCTGCCGGGCAACGGACGAAACCACCGCCCCGGTGCTGGATCCGGGGCGCGGAAAGACCAAGACCGGCTATCTCTGGGCGGTCTTGCGCGATGATAGGGGCTGGGGCGGGCCATTGCCGCCAAGGGTCGTGTTCCATTACCGACCGGGGCGAAGTGGCGAGCATGCTGAGGAGATCCTGTCGGGTTTTCCTAAATTGATCAGCGTTAGATCTCGCCGGGCTTGTCATCTGGTGACACTGGACAGACTTTCAAGGAAGCTCCACAAAATTGAAGCGCGCGTGATCAGGAATATCGAGGGACAAAAACCCCGCGCGCTTCAGTAGTACTCATGAACATGCCCTCCAGACTCTCGGCGGGCATGACCCATGTAACCGGCAGGTGGGCCGCGATGCACTAACGCTGGTTAGGACAGGACCTAGTCTTGGAAAATTCTGGGGTCGGTATCTGGGCCAACGCGGTCACGGTCCAAAGTAAGATCCCTTTTTCGAAGCGGTCAACGGAAACCGGTGGGATCTCATGCCCGCCACGTTACACCGCGCTATTCCGCCGCTTTGGGCAGCTCGTAGAGCGACAAACGCGCCCAGTTTGCGCGCAAGCGGCTTCGTTTCGATGATGTATCGCTTCCTGCAAACAACCCGATCGCTCTTTTAACAGAAAAAACCACCGCCAACTGATGTCGATCAGTGTGCCTTGCAGAATCTGGTACTACGAGCTCAGAATGGTCATCTGACTCTTTTTGTCGGATGAATGGAATGAAAAACATAAATTGAAGAGGGGATCCTCATGATCCGCGCAACCCTACTTGCGATGACGCTTGCGACCCCGGCTATGGCCGAGGTGATGACCGTTCAAACGACGAAGTATGTTCCAGCCGCCATGGACGCGCTGGAGGCTGCGGTAAGAGAGGCCGGGGCCAAGGTCTATGCCCGGGTCGACTATGCTGCCGAGGCCAGCAGCGTGGAGATGGAACTTGTCCCGGCCCAACTGCTGATCTTTGGCTACCCGGTCGTTGACACGGCCGCGATGCAGGACGACATTCAGACGGGATTGATCCTGCCTCTGCGTGTTCTATTCTATCATGACCGCGCACTTAAATGAAGCTCATATCGCTTGTGAAAGAGCCGCTTCACATCGGCGAAACAGGCGACGATACTCCGGCATCCTCCATACTCAAGTTCGTGTGGCGCATGAGTGGCTGGCATCAGGTGGTTGCCTGTTGTGCAGCAATAATCGTGACCCTACTCAATCTCGCGCCTATGGAGTTACAGCGGCGTATCGTAAACGAAGTCGTTGAGACACAAGACATCCAGATACTTGTACGTTTCGGAATAATGTATGTGATCCTGACCGTTGTACATCAGGCTGCGAAATTCTCTTTGCGTCTTTATCAGGGATGGATGACGGAAAGTGCGACCCTCTATACCCGAACCCATCTCTTAAACCTCTATGACGATAGTATCGAGAGTGCTGACGACAACAGCGGGCGGGTCGTGTCTATTGTTGGTGCGGAAGTCGAGAAATTGGGAGGCTTTGTCGGCGAAGCACTGTCTCAGGCCTGCGCTAACATCGCAACGTTATTAGGAGTGGTAATCTATATGTTCGTAATCGAACCTGCGATCGCGCTGTTTGCACTTGCAGTCCTATTGCCGCAGATCATCCTGACACCAGTTGTCCAGCACCGCCTTAATGAACTGGTAGAAGAACGCATAGGTTTTCTGCGCAACATGGGTGACGAAATTTCTGACATGGATGAAGAGGCCCGCGACAAATTCCTGTCGGTAGTGCCCAAGATCTACGAAAACCGCGTGAAATTCCTTCTACTAAAGTTCGCGATGAAATCGCTGCTTAATCTTATGAACGCGTTCGGACCTATAAGCGTGCTCTTGTTTGGTGGATACATGGTGATGATGGGACAAACGCAGGTAGGCGTTATCGTGGCGTTCCTGTCTGGCTTTGACCGGCTTGCATCACCCATTCGCGAGTTGATTGGATTTTATCGTGTCGCCGCGCAGGCCGATGTTCAACACCGCCTCGTCGCGAAATGGATGCGCAACCGCTGAGAGATCGGGAACGCCTGCCAAGCATCGGCATACAGATTTGAATGGGTTCCTAGTTCTAAAGCGGATATTGCATAGGAACATCAATTAGGCGAACGGCTCCCGCAGCAAAGCTGCGTTGCGATCTGGGGTGCCAAAGCATCAAGCCGGCACTGTCAGAGCAAAATAGGTTGAGGCGGGGAGGGTGAGCAATTAGCGTCGCATGCCAAAACCTATTGGTCTAAAACGCTCCTTTTTGGCACTGCTGAAAAATCACCTGCTTTCCGGCACCACAAACCCCGTTCAAAACCCAAATGGTTGTTAAAGGTTTTTGGCTATCCTTCGTTAGCAGACATCCATGCACCCGGCAGCATCCGTCACATTAGACTCAAACCAGCCATCCCTCTTCACTTCAACTGACTGTCCTTTGAGCCGCGCCGGTTGATCCCGCCGCGACGGTCTGGGCTGGCATCACGCTCTCGCACGCAGTCGATGCACAGCTTGACGCCCGGCAAGGCCACCCGCCGCGCTTCGGGGATGGGTTCTTCGCAGTCAGCACAATGGGTCAGGCTTTCGCCTTGGGGCTGTTTGCGCGCCCTCAGGCGGGCCAGTTCGTCGCTGATGGACGCTTCGATCTGTTCGCTTACTGCCCCGTCTTTTGCCCATCCTCCAGCCATTTCAACCCTTCTTTCCAGCCTCAAAGGCCATATCGATCATCACTTGCGTGCCCTTGCTGAATTCCAACGGGCACGGGTAGGCGTCGCCTTTCAGGACCGCACGGCCAAAGGCTTCAACCTGTTCAATATAATGATTGGTGCCGGGGAAACGTTCCGTAATGACGATGTTCTTTTCAGTCTCCAGATGCAATTCTGCCTGAGAGTGGACGGTCGGATTGAACGGGCAGCTTAGGCGCAGCACGCCCTTCTCACCGTGAACGACGACTTCCTGACGCGGAAACATGCGCATCGACACGGTCGCAGAATAGTCAAACCCGTCAAATTGCGCCGCCACTTGGGCAAAGACATCAACGCCGTTTTCATGGTCGATCTTGGCATAGGGGATCGCCAGAGGCTCCTGCCCGGTCAGAAACCGCACAGACCCGAACGTGTAAATGCCGATGTCCGGCAACCCGCCACCCCCGGCTGCGGGCTTGTTGCGGATATTGTCGGTGTCATCGTTAAAAAACGAAAACGTCGCCCCCACATGACGAACGCGGCCAAGTGTACCATCGGCAATGATCTGGCGCGCGCGCACCATCTGCGGATGGTGAACGATCATGAACGCTTCGGCGGCAAGCAGACCGGATGCATCGCGCGCCGCAATCAGCGCATCAAATTCAGACGCCTGCAGGGTCATCGGTTTCTCGCACAAGACGTGCTTGCCCGCCTTAAGCGCCTTGAGTGTCCACTCCACATGCAGATTGTTGGGCAAGGGGATATAGACGGCATCAACAGCGGGATCAGCCAAAAGCGCGTGATAGTCGTTATAAACCCGAATATCAGGCGCGAAGTCGCGGAAAGCCTGCGCTTTGGGCGGGCTTGACGTCGCCAGCGCATCCAGCCGCGCGCCGCGTGCCGCATGGATCGCGGGCCCCATATGTTCACGGGCGAAATTGGCCGCCCCCAAGATACCCCATTTCAAAGCTGTCATGACTGCCCTCCTGTTTCACACCAGCTTAGGGAAAATCATCGGGCAAGACGAGTGTCAGAAATAAAAATCCTCGCAAAAGCCAGAGCTTTGCGAGGATTAACACTTAGCGGACGGTCTGCGGGTCAGGCCGAAGCAAACATGCCCTTTTCACGCGCCAACTCGCGCATGCGCTGCTGGAGCTTTTCAAACGCGCGCACTTCGATCTGCCGAATGCGTTCGCGGCTGACATCATATTGGGCGCTGAGGTCTTCCAGCGTGATGGTTTGATCCGACAGGCGGCGCTGAGTCAGAATGTCCTTCTCGCGGTCATTCAACACATCCAGCGCCTCGGCCAACATCTCGCGGCGGGTTTCAAGCTCGTCACGTTCGGCATAATCCCCAGCCTGATCAGCGTCTTCGTCTTCCAGCCAATCCTGCCATTGCATCGTCCCTTCGCCCTCGGACCCGACGGTCGCGTTCAGCGAGGCATCACCGCCCGACATCCGACGGTTCATCGAGATCACTTCGGTCTCTGTCACGCCCAAATCTGTTGCGATACGGGTCACGTTTTCGGGGCGCATATCGCCTTCCTCCAACGCGCCAATGCGATTTTTCGCTTTGCGCAGGTTAAAGAACAGCTTTTTCTGACCCGAGGTCGTCCCGAGTTTCACAAGGCTCCACGAGCGCAGGATGTATTCCTGGATCGAGGCCCTGATCCACCACATCGCATAGGTCGCAAGGCGGAAGCCTTTTTCAGGATCAAAGCGTTTAACAGCCTGCATCAAGCCCACATTCGCTTCCGAGATCACCTCGGCCTGTGGCAGCCCGTAGCCGCGATAGCCCATGGCGATCTTCGCCGCCAAGCGCAGGTGAGACGTCACCATGCGATGCGCGGCCTTCGTGTCTTGTTCTTCAACCCAGCGTTTGGCCAGCATGTATTCTTCTTCTGGCTCCAGCAGCGGAAATTTGCGAATTTCCTGCATGTATCGGTTCAGACCACCTTCGGGGGTTGGTGCTGGCAGATTTGCAAAATTGGCCATCTTCTTGTCCCTTTCCCTAATTTTAGGGGCCCATGTTATCGGGCTTAACATAGATATGTAGAGCGCTAACATCAAATTCAAGAGCTGCTAAAACGCTATTTATACCAGTATGGACCTAATCGGTTCGAATAAAAAGAATTCCTGCCCCGCGCTCACGGGGTTGTGCTGAAACAACGCAATAAGCCCACTCGGCTTGCTGTTAAGCTTGGGCCAAGCCGACAAGTTCCAATAAATCCGTCATGTCGCGCGGCAAGGGCGCTTCGAACCGGACCATTTCACCCGTCACTGGATGCTCGAACCCCAAAACAGCGGCATGAAGCGCCTGTCGGGGAAAGGCGCGCACAGCATCGGACGCGATTTCAGGCAATGCCGTTTTCGGTAGTTTCCGTTTGCTGCCGTAGGTGGGATCGCCAACCAGCGCATGACCAGCATGCGCCATATGAACCCGTATCTGGTGCGTGCGACCCGTTTCCAGCCAGCATTCCATCAGCGCCAAAACAGGCGGCATGCCAAACCGGTTGACGGTACGCGCCCGCGTTACGGCATGACGCCCCCCCTGAAAGAGGACCGCCTGGCGCTGCCGGTCAGTGCGGTGGCGCGCCAGCTGGGTGGTCATTTTCAAAATGTTGCCCGGCTCAAAGCTTGCGCCCTTGATCCCGCGCAAACGCGGGTCATTGGCGTCTGGCACACCGTAGACCAGCGCTTGGTAATAGCGCTCGACGGTGTGCTTTTCGAATTGCTTGGCCAAACCGTGATGCGCTGCATCTGATTTCGCAACGACCAAAAGCCCCGAGGTGTCTTTATCAATCCGGTGCACGATACCCGGACGCTTCATGCCCCCCACGCCCGAAAGATCATCGCCACAATGGGCCAGAAGTGCGTTGACAAGCGTGCCTGACGGGCTGCCGGGGGCAGGATGCACGACCATGCCTGCAGGTTTGTTGATCACGATAAGGTCGGCGTCTTCAAACACCACATCAAGCGCGATTGATTCCGCACCGATGTGGCTTTCTTCGGCTTCATCAACGTCGACAGTGATTTCCTGACCTTCCAGCACCCGCGCACGCGGGTCTGTGACGACAAAGCCATCGACTTGCACGCCCCCGTCAGCAATCAGCTTGCCCAAACGGGTACGCGACAGGTTCGCATCCTCTGGCACATCGCGGGCAAGCGCCTTATCAAGACGCGGCGGCGGTGAGTCCGCGATGACAAAGCTTATACGGCGGTGCGACATGACTGATCCTTCCGAGCCCCCAAACATCAAGTTCCTGAGAAGGCTGGTGACGGTGCTGACCGCCACAATGATTTTCGGCCTTCTAGTCGTGATTGGCCTGCTTGTCATCCGCTTCTCAAGCCAGGGGCCCAATTTACCGGATGTCATCACCTTGCCGGGTGGCGAAAAGGCAGCGGCATTCACACAAGGGGCTGACTGGTACGCGGTTGTGACCCAAGACAACCAAATTCTCATCTTCGACCGGCCGAGTGGTGCTTTGCGGCAGACAGTTGATATCGAATAAAAAGGGAAGTGGTACCACCTCCTGGTCTCGAACCAGGGACCTCCTGATCCACAATCAGGCGCTCTAACCAACTGAGCTAAGGCGGCACTTGCGCCGATTTAACGCCCAAGCAAAAAGATTGCAATAGCTTAAGAACACTGAATGCGAATTGAACCTTGTTGAAGTGCGCTTGGTCAAACTTGCCTTTTATCTGTACCCACGCTAGGGCTGGCTTCATCATTCCGGAGGATCCAATGGGCATCGACACTGAACGCGAGATTGAAGCAAACCTGCAAATCGGTCCGACCGATGCAGGCATGGTCCGGCTCTTTATCGAAGCCGAAGGTGGCATCGAGATCCCGATGGATTTCACGCCAGACGAGGCTGTCGAGATTGCAGAAGAGATTATGGCCGCGGCCCACCGTGCGGGCAAGGCGAACAAGGGCGGCAAGCCCAAGCGCTAACCTATTGACCGTCTGAAGGGGGCCAGCCCCCACCGCGCCAAGGCGCGGCCCCCCGGGATTTAAGTCCATTTGGAATATGGGGTCAGGTCACGGGGTTCAAGGCGTGCGGATCTCTGAGAAAGTGTAGCCTGCGCGCGGCCTGGCTTGCAAAGCGGTGGGTCATTGCCTTGCGGCGCGCGGGCGCAAGGCGCGTCTCCTCTCCCATGCGCAAAACCTCTGCTCCGTACCCGTCTGCAATGATCAGGCCGGAGCCTTCGGGCAGCAAATCCACATCAAAATCTGCATCCACGGCCCAGAAAAAGCGGTCGGACCATTCAAGATAGCCGCGCCATTTGCTGTCGGACATGAAATCGGCGCGGCTTGATTTACACTCGACGATCCAGATGTCCCCCTTGGGACCCAACGCCATCACATCGACCCGTAGGCCACGCGCAGGCACAAGTTCTTCCACGCAAGCCAACCCCAGTGACGCGAGGTGACGCGCAACGCCGCGGGCCAAAATCTGTCCCGGTTGGATTGGTTTTGGATCATCAAATGTCATGACACCGTTATGAACAATAGGTGAACATGAGGCAAGCACTGTCCTGTGTCTTGGTATTGGCGCCGCTGCATCCTATCTATGGGCGACAGGATTAGGGATAAACCGATGACCGATGGAACCGATGCAAGAAATGCGCAGCAACGCGGTGTGCGCTATGCGCGCGAGCTTGAAGGGCATTTAAGCTGGCTTGATACATTTTCAGGCACAGCCTTGGGTGTGCTGGCCGTCGCCTCGGGTATCTACACCTATCTTGGGGTGTCGTCCTTGCTGGATGATAATGGTGCCATGTCGGCCTTTGCAGCGATTGCCTATTCCATCGCCGTCTCTGTCGGTATCTTTGTGTTCTGGTCTTACATGTTGCGGCTGTTCCCGGCCGTGCGGGGCGCGCGGGCGCGGACGGGCCTGCTGGGGGCAATGGGGCTTGGATCGCTGGCCATTATCGCGATGTCGAGTTGGCTGAACGCAGCCGCCCTTGCCGGATCGGCGGCGGTCGAACAGCATCTTGCGGTGACCGTGCAGGAGTATCAGGGATCCTTGGAGCGCGCTCACGAGGTTGCCCTGTCGGCACAAGGGCTTGAGCGCGATGTTGCCCGTGTGCGCCAAAGCTTTGAGGATCTGAGCGAGCAAGAAGCGGGGGGCGAATTGTCTGGGCTTGCCGGACGCGGTGCGGTTTTTCGTGTCTTGCGGCAGAAATCGGCTGAACTGTCCGGGCTTGAGACACAAATCGCCTCGCAGTCGCCCTTGGTCGAAGCCGCGTTTGTTGAGGGCAACCAGCTTTTGAGCCGTATGCGCGCATTGACGGTCGAACCCGGCCCCGTCGAAGCCCGGTCCGTCGAGTTTTCCGAGCAGGCCGTTCGCCTTGCAGGATTGATCACACAACTACGTCAGCTTTCTGTTGCTTCGCTGGTCGAGCGTGCAGCGCAAGACCTGTCTGCCTCAGTCGTGCTGCCTGAACTTGACGGGCGCACAGAGCAGTCACGTGGCAATCAGGCGTCAACCATCACATCCGTGCTTGAAGTGCTGGCACAGCGCGCCGCGACACTGGAAAGCGCAGCACAAACGGTTCTGATGATGCCGCCGCCAGCTGATACGACCTATACGCCAATTTCCAGCGCCGATGCCGTAATCAGGTATGCGCGCAATTTCGTACCCTCATGGGCTGGTGCGATTGCGATTGACCTGCTGCCTGCAGTCTTGGTTTTTATTCTTGCGATCACACATGGCGCAATTCGCGAAGGACGCGAAGGCACCTCGATCGAGGAAACGCTGACGCTTGCGGAATTGCGCGCGGCTGTGAAAGCGCTGCGCGACGTCGATGCGTCTATGAAGGGTCCGGGCGCTGACATCGCCCCGCAGAGCGCCGACTCAGCGCCACGCATCACACCGCTAAAATCCAAATGAACGATCAGACCGTGCCCGTGAAACGCAACCCAGTTGGCAGGGTTCTTGTCTGGGTCCTGTTCTTCCAGCTGGGTCTTGCAGGGGTGCTGTTTTGGGGGGACATCAGCGATGGGTTGCGCCTGCCGGGCTTTGGCCCGCGCGCCCCTGACCTGACCCAGCCGGTGCAGCCTGGCGACCAGACCCGCCGCTTCCGTCCAGACCGTGCACCACCGGGCGGCCAGCCAATGCCATCAACGCCCCTGCCCGACCGGTTGACGCTAACAGTGGTTGAAGGCGGCCAACGGGTGCTGCTTGAGGGCGGAATCCTGCCCGGCGATGCCGAACGGATCGAAAAACAACTGGCCGAGCTTGATCCGAAACCCCAAGGTGTGATTCTGAACTCCCCCGGCGGATCGGTGCAAGACGCGCTATTGTTGGGGCGATACCTGCGCGATGCAGAGCTGACAACTGCACTGCGATCCGGCGACATTTGCTATTCAGCCTGTCCCTATCTGCTGGCGGCGGGCCTGAACCGGACAATTCCAGATGATGCATCAGTCGGCGTGCACCAGCATTACTTTGGTGAAAGCACCTTGCTGCCCGCCTTTGTCGCGGTCGAGGACATCCAGCGCGGTCAGGGCGAGGTCATGACCTATCTGGACAGTATGGGAATCGATCCCTTGCTGATGCAACATGCGTTGGTCACACCACCCGATGAAATATACGTGCTGCTGCCCGAAGAACTGGAGCGCTATGGTTTTGTAGAAAAACCCGACGCCAGCTAAGATAGCCCCTTGTCGCAAGCCCTGCGCAAGCCTACCTATAAGGGGTGACGGTTCTGCCCTGTTTGTAAAAGTTACATTCCAGTGGCCTTACGCAAATCCGAGGGAGCTGGCTCTGTTCGAACCCTGGTTCGTTTACCTGGCGCCCACCTGTACATACAGGTCCTCGGGAATATACAACATAAAACGGCAGTGGTGGTTCCGTCACACTTCAAACCACTCCAAGCGGCGTAACTTGCCGTTTATAGCTTCTTGAAAATTAAAACGCTTTGGGTCGGGCTTCGCGGGCCATGTGATCCAGCACCGCATTGACGAATTTTGGCTCGTCACCCCCTTCAAAGAAGGCACGCGCCACATCGACATACTCGTTTATCACAACTTTGGGCGGTGTATCAGCATCGCGAAATTCAGCACCTGCGGCACGGAACAGCGCCCGTAAAGTTGGGTCAATCCGAGCAATCGGCCATTTCGCGACCAAAGCACGGTCAGTCATCTGGTCAATCGAGGCCTGATAGTTCACTGCCGTTTCCAGCACATGCGCGAAGTGACGGATATCACCGTCAATCATTTCCTCACCCTCATAGGTCGCGCCAAAACGGTGCTCCAGAAACTCTGCCTTCACGGTGTCATAGCTTTGCGATGAATGCTCCATCTGGAACAACGCCTGCACAGCATAAAGCCTTGAGGCCGATTTCATCTTGCGTTTTTGATTGCCCGAAAGGCCAGTAGAGGGGGTCATGCTGTTTGGGATCCGTCATTGTCACCCGCCATCAGATATTCCTCTGAGCGCGGTTTGAAGCCTATATCCTTGCGAATTTCGCCCCACTTACGGGCGAGCGCGATCAGATGCAAGGCCGCAGCCGCTGCACCGCCGCCCTTGTTCTGGCCATCGGGGTCGGCGCGCACGGCGGCCTGTTCGTGATTTTCCACGGTCAGGATGCCATTTCCGATGCACAGCCCCTGCAACCCCATCAGCTGCAACGCCCGGCTGCTGTCATTGCACACGGTCTCGTAATGGGTCGTCTCGCCCCGGATCACGCAGCCCAATGCGACATAGCCGTCGAAATTGCTTTTACGGTCTGAAATCCCGATGGCGGGTGGAATTTCCAGCGCACCGGGCATTTCAACCACGTCCCAAGCCGCGCCAGCAGTCTCCAACTCGGCTTTGGCCCCTTTGAGCAACCCGTCGGCGATGTCCGAATAGTAGGGCGAAATGACGATCAACACCTTAACAGGCTTGTCGAAGCGCGGTGTCGCCAAAGTGGTGTGATTTCCGGCAGCCATGAGGATTACTCCGTTGTGATGGGGCGCGTGCCCACGATGCTGAGGCTATAGGCGTCAAGGCCCAAATAGCGCGTCTCGGGGTTGTCGGTCAGCAAAATAAGTTCGGTCAAACCCAAGGTCGCCATGATCTGCGAGCCAAGCCCCGTGCGTTTGATCGTGCGCGGCCGCTCGTCTTCTTCGTCTTCAAAGCGCAAGCGCGGATCAGGATCGCGGAACAACAACACAGCACCACGCCCCTCTTCTGCGATGATCTGCATCGCACGGGGCAGCTCATCCGCCGGGCTGGGGCCAAGACCCAGAATATCCTCAAGCGCGTTGATCGCGTGGGTGCGCACCAAGACGGGCGCTTGCGTGGTCAAATCACCCTTGGACAAGACAACATGGTCGGTTCCGCTGATCTGATCGGTGAAAACCTGCATCTTCCATTCCCCGCCATAGGCCGAGGTCACGGTCCGGCTGTCGCGCTCGACCAACAGATTATCGTGCTTGTGACGGTAGGCGATCAGATCGCTTATGGTGCCGATCTTCATGTCGTGCTCTTTGCAGAACGCAACAAGATCAGGCAGCCGCGCCATGGTGCCGTCTTCTTTCATGATTTCACAGATCACACCGGAGGGGTGCAAACCAGCAAGCCGCGAAATATCGACGGCAGCCTCGGTATGGCCTGCGCGCACCAGCACGCCGCCCTCGCGCGCGCGCAGGGGGAAAACGTGACCGGGCGTCGCGATATCAACTGCGCCCAACTCCTCGTTGATCGCCACCTTGATTGTCAGCGCGCGGTCGGCTGCCGAAATGCCTGTCGTCACCCCTTCGCGGGCCTCGATCGACACGGTGAAAGCTGTCTCGTGTCTCGCTGAATTGTTGATGGCATCATTGGCAAGCCCAGCTTGCTGATGCGCTTTTCCGTCATCGGCAAACAGATCAACCCGCGCCCATGAGTGGCCATAAAGTTGATCGCCTCGGCATCGGCAAACTGCGCAGGGATCACCAGATCGCCTTCGTTCTCGCGGTCTTCGTGGTCTACCAAAACGAACATCCGGCCAAGCCGCGCATCTTCGATGATGTCCTCGATCGGGGAAATGGCCGATGACAATTCGGCCTCGACGGGTCCGGGCGTTTCAAATTGCATGGCTCATTCCTCCTGTATCACTTGGGGTGCCACATAGCCCACCACGCACCAGTTTGCCAGAGCACGAACACCACCGCGCCGGTTTCATTTTGCCAAATAAACTCAATTCCGCGAGGTCACTCACGCGCAAGCGTCCGGCCTTAGGCTCCAGCCCGGAAATACCGGGCAGATGCAAGATAACCCGCTGCCTTGCTTGCGGCACACCAGTCACGCTCGAACGCGGTATCTCCGATGATCAACACCTGATCACCGACCAGTTTGCGCTGCCGGACAGCGTGATGCAGATGATTGCGCATTTCGGTCCAACTGTCCGTGAACTTTGGCGCCTGCCCGACATGGTCCATAACCGGGTTTGCCGCCTCGAATTCAGCGGGCACGATGGGGCGATGCACCAACGCCAGCTTTTGTGCGCCTTGCACACAGTCCAACACATTCGCCCTGTCCACAGGAATCCTGGGCGCATCGGCATGCATGACCCGCAACGCACTGTTTGAAAACAGCAGCGCCAGAATATCGCGCCCTGTCGCTTGGCGGATGGCGGCGTAGGCTTTGTAGTCCAACCCTAGTTCGCGTGCCCGCTTGACACGCATCTTGACCACCATCAGCGGGATCGTCTTGGGCATTGCCGCTTCACGTGCCTTTTGCCACTGGAAAGCGCGCCATTTGTGGCCGATTTCCAGGCTGGGGCCTTGGTTATGGCCGATCCCGGCGCTCAAGACATCTCTGCCAGCCGCGCGACGTAGCGCGCCAGCGTGTCGATCTCTAGGTTGATCCGGTCCCCAACAGCCACGTCACCCCATGTCGTCACTTCCTTGGTGTGAGGGATAAAGTTGATACCGAAATCACAGCCGTTGACTTCGTTCACCGTCAGGGAGGTGCCGTTCAGCGCGACAGATCCTTTGGGCGCAATGAACCGCGCAAGGTCTTTGGAGGCGCGCAAGGTCACGCGGGTGCTGTCGCCCTCGTCGCGCATCGCAACCACCTCGGCCACACCGTCGACATGGCCCGACACAATATGCCCGCCCAATTCGTCCCCGACTTTCAAGGCGCGCTCAAGGTTCAAGCGCTTGCCCAATGTCCAACCGCCAAGGTTGGTCATTTGCACGGTTTCCGCGCTGATTTGCACCTCGTACCAATCGGGGCCCAGATCCACGACGGTCAGGCACACTCCATCACTGGCGATTGAGGCCCCCATATCAATCCGTGCCGTATCATAGCCCGTCTCGATCCGCGCGCGCAGATCCCCTTCTTGGGTCAGCGATCTGATTTTTCCGATGTCTGTAATAATTCCTGTAAACATTGGCAGCCCTTATCATATACCTCCAATGAGTTAGACCGACCGCTGGGGCATGACAAGTCCGCGACCGCGCCACACTTTGGCCCGGATCACATGATTATTTACAAAAAGACCAGAATGAACCAAAGGCATGACATGAATTCCACCCCACCCAGCGAACGGGTTTTCCTGTTTTTGCAAGGGCCACATGGTCCTTTCTTTAACAGGCTGGGCAAGATGTTGCGTCTTGCCGGGGCGCAGGTATGGCGGGTCGGGTTCAACGCGGGCGACCGTGCATTCTGGTTTCATCCAAGCAGTTATATTCCGTTTCGGGGTAAATCTGACGAGTGGAAAGACACTTTTGTTGCACTGCTCGCCGACAAAGGTGTTACCGATCTTGTCCTTTACGGCGACACAAGGCCCATTCATGCCCAAGCCGTGATCGAAGCCAAGGCCCGCGGCCTGACCGTGCATGTCTTTGAAGAAGGCTATATGCGGCCCTATTGGGTCACCTACGAGCGGGGCGGATCAAACGGAAATTCACGGTTGATGGACATGACAATTGGGCAGATGCAAACCGCATTGGCCAATTCCGATATGGAAGCGCCCCTGCCGCCCGGTCATTGGGGTGATATGCGTCAGCACGTGTTTTACGGCGCGTTGTATCATTGGTTCATCATGTTCAGGAACGGTGACTACCGCAACTTCCGCCCGCACCGCAGTATCCCTGTGACCAAGGAGTTCAGTCTTTACGTCAAACGTCTGCTGCTGATGCCGATCCTTGCACTGGATCGGTTGTTTGCGACGTTGCGCATCCGTTTGGGCGGTTTCCCCTACCATCTGGCGCTGCTGCAACTCGAGCATGACAGCTCGTTTCAGGAGCATTCGCAGTTCGCGACGATGGCCGATTTTCTAGAGGTCGTTCTGGACGGTTTTGCCAAAGGCGCACCGCGTCATCACCATCTGGTCGTCAAGGCGCACCCGTTGGAGGATGGCCGCGCTCCCGTGCGCCGCGACGTCAGGCGCATCGCCAAGCGGCTGGGCGTGGCGCACCGGGTCCATTATGTGCGTGGTGGCAAGCTGGCGCAGCTGCTGAACGATGCGCGCACTGCCGTGACGGTAAACTCTACCGCAGGACAACAGGTGCTGTGGCGGGGCATTCCGCTAAAGGTGTTCGGACGCGCCGTTTATGCCAAGCCGGAGTTCGTATCCGACCAGTCGTTGCCAGATTTTTTTGCCGCAGCGTCCCGGCCAGACAACAAGGCATATAAAGACTACCGCCGATATCTGCTTGAAACCTCTCAACTTCCCGGCGGATTTTACGCGGCACGCGCACGCACACAATTGATGCGTCAGGTCGTTGATATGATGCTGGCCCATGACGATCCCTACGATGCTCTGGAAAGGGGCACCGCGGCTCCAAGGCAACAGTTATCCGTCGTAACCTAAGCCAGCCCATTCCAAGCAGTAGCTTTTTGATCTGAACTGCGATAGATTGGTTGTAATTACGTCGAAATAATCGACGAGTTTGAGGCAGAATTTGAATAGGTCGAGGAGACCGGGCAGTGAAATCCGTATCTTTCCGGTGGGCGCGTCCCATCGCAGTTCTTGCGGTTGTGGCCGTGATATCGTCATGTGGCCTCCCTCAGGTTGGTCCAAATAAACGTCAGATTTACGCCGGTTCTGTGCAGCGCGAAGGCGATGCGTTTATTGTTGCAGTAAATGACCGGGTGTCGCGTGCCACGGCTGTCACGCCGGCATTGGGGTTCAGTCAAACATTCATCAACGCAGGCCAAGTTGGGTCTGACACGATCAGCGCCGGCGATACGCTGGGGTTGACGATTTGGGAAAACGTTGACGATGGCCTCTTGGCCGCCCAAGGCGGGAATGCCACCCTTCTTGAAGAAGTACAGGTTGACGGGGCTGGCTTTATCTTTGTCCCATATGCAGGCCGGATCAAAGCCGCAGGAAACTCACCCGAAGCCATTCGCCGCATCATCACACAACGTTTGTCCGAACAAACCCCCGATCCGCAAGTGCAGGTGCGCCGCGTTGCAGGCGACGGCGCGACCGTGTCATTGATTGGTGCTGTGGGCTCGCAAGGCGTGTACCCGATTGAACGCCCTACCCGGACATTGTCGACCATGTTGGCGCGCGCGGGCGGTGTGTCTATCGTACCGGAAATTGCGCAAGTTACGGTTCTTCGGGGCGGGCAACGGGGTAAAATCTGGTTTGAGGATCTGTATCAGCATCCCGAACTAGACATCGCCCTGCGCGGCGGTGACCGCATTCTTGTCGAGGAAGACAGCCGTTCATTCATCGCACTGGGTGCGACAGGCTCGCAGCGGCAGGTCCCGTTTGAATCGCAAAACCTCTCGGCGCTAGAAGCCATCGCACAAGTCGGCGGCCTAAGCTCGGCTTCGGCGGATCCTACAGGCGTTTTCGTGTTCCGCAACGAACCCGCCGAGGTTGTCGCCCAAGTTCTGGGCCGCAACGATCTGGAAGGCGCGCAACGTGTCATTTACGTTCTGGACCTGACCAAACCCAACGGTATGTTCATGGCGCGTGACTTTGTCATCCGTGATGGCGACACGCTTTATGTCACCGAAGCGCCGTTCACCCAGTGGACCAAGGTTATCACATCAATCACCGGTGCCGCAGGGTCTGTCAGCGGACTGGCCGATACGGCCACCACTTTTTCGGGGAATTGATCTGACCCCATGGCTTTAGGGCCTGAAATATACGATACCCCAGCCGCCGGACCTGAAAAGAACCGGCGGCTTTTCGTCTATAATGGCGGGTTTCTGACGCAAAAACGCGTCAGGCGGATCTTGCAACTGTCTGGTCATTCCCTCCACCTCGGCCTGCCCGGTAAAGGCGACCACGTCGCGGTCTGGGGCAATTCGCCCACAGCACATCGCGGCCTTGGCATCGCGGCAAAACGCGGCGTGCCAGTGGTGCGCGTCGAGGACGCGATGCTGCGCTCGCTTTTCCCCGGTCGCGCAGGCGAACCAACCTTGGGGCTGCTGATCGACACGAAGGCGGCGCATTTCGACCCCAGCCGCCCGTCCGATCTGGAAACCCTGCTGGCGACGCATCCTTTGGATGATACTGCCCTTTTGGACCGTGCGCGTGGCTGCATTGCCCGCATGATCGAGGAACATCTCACCAAATACACTGCCTTTGAAACCACGGGCGCCGCGCCCGATCCCGGCTATGTGCTGGTGATTGATCAGACACGCGGCGACGCGTCGGTGGTGGCGTCCGGTGCTGACCGCGCCAGATTTCTGGAAATGCTGGTGTTTGCCCAGCAGGAAAACCCCGGTGCGCGCATTTTGATAAAAACGCATCCCGAAACTGCAAAAGGCTACCGAGCCGGTCATTTCGTGGCGGAAGACGCAAATGACCGGATCGCATTGTGGTCAGACCCGATCAGCCCCTGGACCCTGTTTGAGGGTGCTGTGCGTGTCTATGCCGTCTCCTCTCAAATGGGGTTCGAGGCGATTTTCGCAGGTCACAAACCCCGCCTCTTTGGCCAACCCTTTTACGCAGGCTGGGGCCTGACGGAGGACGAATTTCCCGTCCAGCGCCGCCAGCGCAAACTGACCCGCGCCCAGCTTTTCGCAGCAGCGATGATATTGTACCCCACCTGGTACGATCCACACCGCGATCGACTGTGCGACTTGGAGACAACGCTTAACGCATTTACAGCCATGACCCGCGCCTGGCGCGAGGATCATCACGGATGGGTCGCTTCGGGCATGCGTCTTTGGAAACGGGGGCATTTGCAACGGTTTTTTGGCAGTTGGTCGCCTGTGGTGTTCGAAAATGAACCAGCGCGGGCGCGTTCGACGGGCAAGCGCTGGATGGTCTGGGCCGGCAAAGCAGAAATCGGGCAACGCGATGCGATCCGGATCGAAGACGGTTTTCTGCGTTCGCGCGGGCTGGGGGCGGATCTGATCCCGCCCCTGTCGCTGGTGTGTGACGATCTGGGAATTTACTATGATCCACGCCAGCCCAGCCGTCTGGAAAAATGGATCGAGGCCCGCCAAAAGCTGCGCCCGGATCAGCAACTTCGCGCAAGCCGCTTGTTGGACACACTACGCGAAAAGCGGCTGAGTAAGTATAATCTGGGCGGTGCCATGGCACTTGAGGGCCTGCCAGAGGGGCGGCGTATTCTCGTGCCAGGCCAGGTCGAGGATGATGCATCAATCAAGACCGGCACTGATGCGGTTTCAACCAACAGCGCGCTGCTGCAAGCTGCACGCGAGGCCAACCGTGATGCCGTGATCCTGTACAAACCGCATCCAGACGTCGAGGCAGGCCTGCGCTCAGGCACTATAGAGGCCACGGGTCTGGCCGATAGAGTGCTGGATCACGCGGACCCGATCGCCCTGTTGGACCATGTCGACGAAGTCTGGACGATGACCTCGCTTTTGGGCTTCGAGGCGTTGATCCGCGGGGTCAAGGTGGTTACTTTCGGGGCACCGTTTTATGCAGGCTGGGGTCTGACCGAGGATCGCGGCGATGTGCCCCCACGGCGCCGCGCAACCGTGAGTCTGGAAGGTTTGGCGCATGCGACGCTGATCGATTATCCCCGCTATTTTGATCCGCACACCGCCAGTCCCTGCCCTGTCGAGGTCGTTCTGGACCGGCTTGCGACGGGTGATTTGCCGCATCCGGGCCTGAGCAATCGGCTGCTGGCCAAGCTGCAAGGTGTGTTTGCAAGCAAAGCGCATTTGTGGCGCAGAGGATAGCGGCTGTTGCTGGCCTGAGAATGGGGGCCAGCCCCCAAACCCCCGGGATTTGGAACCATTTGGAAGACGCAGGTTAGGTGCGGTCCCAGATATGCAAAATATCAGGGCCGATGGCGCGCGTAGACTGAAGCTGGAAGCGGGGCGCGTTGCCAAGACGTGACAGGCCAAGGGGCCCGGTGGAAGGCAGGCCGTCAGCACCAATGACAAGACCCGCAGTGAACCCAACAAGCCGGTCAACAAGCCCCGCCCTGAGCAGCGATGCTGCCAAACCACCGCCGCCCTCGCAGAAAACACGGGTCAGGCCATGATGACCCAGCTTTTGCAAAAGCTCGGCCGGGTCAAGCTGGCCTGCGTGGGACGCGCAAGGGATCATCGTGGCCCCGAGCTGTTGCCAGGTCTTTACAAGCTGCGGGTCGGCAGACGGGGTATGGCACAAGATCAGCGGGATATCTGCGGCCGTTTGTGCAAGCTTGCTGATCAGAGGCAAATCGAGATGTCTGCTGACCACAATGCGGGCGGGTTGGCGGGAAATGCCCAAATCGCGCACATTGAGGCTGGGGTCATCTTTGCGGGCGGTCCCGCCTCCGACCAAGACTGCGTCGTGCTGTGCGCGCATGAAATGCACCAAGCGGCGGGCTGGTGCCGCGGTGATCCATTGGCTTTCGCCGCTGGCCGTGGCGATACGTCCGTCAAAACTGCTGGCCAGTTTCAAAGTGACCATCGGACGGCCCAGATCGACTTTTGAGAAGAAACCGATATGGGCAGCGCGGGCTTCGCGCTCAAGCAGCCCTACCTCGACCACGATGCCAGCCGCTTGCAGCATCGCAACGCCCTGCCCGCTGACCCGTGGGTCACTATCAGCGCAGGCAACCATCACACGGGCGACATCCGCATCAATCAATGCCTGTGCGCAGGGCGGCGTCTTGCCAGTGTGGGCGCAAGGTTCCAAAGTGACATAGGCTGTCGCCCCCTTGGCCAAAGCCCCAGCCTGAGCAAGCGCCACGGTCTCGGCATGGGGGCGGCCCGAGGGTTGCGTCCAGCCGCGCCCAACGATCCGGCCGTTTTTGACAATCAGGCAGCCGACCGCCGGGTTGGGCCAGACAGCCCCTTCCGCACGCCGGCCCAAAGACAGGGCAAGCGCCATAAAGCGGGTGTCGGCGGCGAGGGTCACTCTTCTGGCGGGGCGTCGGGGCGCAATTCCTGAACGAATTTATCGAAGTCATCTGCCGCTTGGAAGTTCTTGTAAACGCTGGCAAAACGCACGTAGGCGACCGTATCGATACGCGCCAGCGCCTCCATCACGATCTCACCGATCTGTTTGGAGCCGATGTCGGTTTCGCCCATGCTTTCCAGACGGCGCACAATCCCCGAAATCATCTGATCGATCCGTTCCGGATCTATCGGGCGTTTCTGCATCGAAATCCGGATGGAGCGTTCCAGCTTGTCGCGGTCAAAATCCTCGCGCTTGCCAGACGTCTTGATCACCACGAGATCACGCAGTTGAACGCGCTCGTATGTCGTGAAACGGCCACCACAGGCCGGACAGAAACGCCGGCGACGGATGGATACATGATCCTCGGCCGGGCGGCTGTCTTTGACTTGAGTATCGATATTTCCGCAAAACGGGCAGCGCATGGCCGGTCCCCTTTATTTTCTGATCTGCCTCGATAGTGGGGCTCTTCGCCCTCTTGGCTAATGGTATAGGACACCCGCGAGGTTTTGGGTAGTGGCGAAATGCATCCCTAGATGTTGTGTGGACGCACAGTGACATGAACCCAACAGCTGTCCCACGCGTTGGCACGGTGAACCAAGCAAAATACAGGAGATCACTATGACCAAGACGCTTTTCATCACAGGTGCCTCAAGCGGCATCGGCGCGGCGACGGCCAAAGCAGCTGCAGCGGCGGGCTGGAATGTCGGTTTGTTTGCGCGCAGCAAGGAAAAGCTGGATGCGCTGGCCGCAGAGATCGGCGATCAGGCATTGGCCTTGGCGGGGGACGCGACGTCCTACGATGAACAAAAAGCTGCGATGGAAAAGCTTGCCGCAAAGTTTGGCCAGATTGACGCGGTATTTGCCAACGCTGGGTGCGGCACATCCCAAGCCGGAACAGAAAACGGTGACCCGGAAGACTGGAAAAAAATGGTTGATCTGAACGTGATGGGCGCGCTTTACACGGCACATGCTGCGATGCCCTATTTGCGCAAAACAACGGGGCAATATGTTGTGACAGGATCGGCAGCCGGGCGTCGCCATATCAAAGGGTCGGTTTACGGGGCCACAAAATTCTTCATTCACGGGTTTGCCGGAAATCTTGCAGACGAGATGGCGGAATGGGGCGGCAGATGTATGGTCGTGTCGCCGGGCATGGTGAATACGGCATTTTTTGACGAGGCCAAACCTGACAAGCTGCAACCGGATGATGTCGCCTCTGCTGTGATGCACGCCTTGAGTGCGCCGGACCATGCGGCGATCCGCGAGATTCATCTGATGCCAGTAGGTTAACCCAAGCTGAAATGTGCTGCGACGCGTCTTGAATGGGGCGCGTCGCGGTGTTCAAACAGATAGATGCCCTGCCACGTCCCCAACATCATGCGGCCTGTCTGTACAGGTATGCTGAGCGATACAGGCAGCATGGCGGCCTTGATATGGGCTGGCATGTCGTCGGGCCCCTCCAAGGTGTGGTTCAAATAGGACATTGAGGGATCATCACTGCGCGGGACAGCACGGCTGAAAAACGCCAGCAGGTCACGCTGCACATCGGGGTCAGCATTCTCTTGGATCAGCAGCGAAGCCGAGGTGTGCCGGACCATCAAGGTCAAAAGCCCGTCCTCTTGACCAACAAGCCAAGCCGCGACCTTTGACGTTATGTCGTAAAGGCCCGGACCCTGCGTTGTCTGCTGGAATTCTGTGATCATGACACAAAACCTAATACGGGTGGCCAAAGGTCACAAGTGAGCACCTATCGGTGGGACATTGGCAAATCGTGGATTGGACAGAATTCATGTGCCTGTCCTACGCCGAGGTTCAAGCTTTGTTTACGCACGCTGACTGAATAGGATTTGAAAGGCGGTGAAGTCAGGTCTGACGCGTTCAGTGTAAACACCACTCCTGTGCGTCCTGGCACGCTGACCGACGGCCCACGCGGCGTTTTTACATACATGCGTTTCCCGCCAGCAACCCCCAAGCGTTCCTGCGCATAGCTCGCCGCGGCGCACCATATGCCTCGAGCACCTTCGCCATTGGCCTCGATCACCTCGAAACTCGAAGCACCCAAAGGAAAGACGATAAGATCGTTCTCGGCTTCAAATCCTTGCGCGGCACCCGCAACAGGAAACGCGGCACAGATCGCCGCAAAACAGAATAAACGCATGTTTAACCTCCAATACTAGTACCGATTAAAGGTAGCTTTATTTGACATTTCGCAAAGTCACAGATGGGTGACTGCGTCATCTTTAGATCTGTGACAGGCCGCAGAATACAAAAAAGGGCGGAGTGTTTGCCCCGCCCTTTCCCGAATACAAACCTGTTTCGCGTTATTGATCCAAGAATGACCGCAGCTTGCGCGACCGGCTGGGATGCTTGAGCTTGCGCAGCGCCTTTGCTTCGATCTGACGGATACGTTCGCGCGTCACGCTGAACTGCTGACCAACTTCTTCCAACGTGTGGTCAGTGTTCATGCCGATACCAAAACGCATCCGCAGCACGCGTTCTTCACGTGGCGTCAGCGAAGCCAGAACCCGCGTTGTCGTCTCCTTGAGGTTTTCCTGAATGGCACTGTCCAAAGGCAGCACGGCATTCTTGTCCTCGATGAAATCGCCAAGCTGGCTGTCTTCTTCATCGCCAATGGGCGTTTCCAGCGAAATCGGCTCCTTGGCGATTTTCATCACCTTGCGGACCTTCTCAAGCGGCATCTGAAGCTTTTCGGCCAATTCTTCCGGTGTGGGTTCGCGACCGATCTCGTGCAACATCTGCCGGCCTGTGCGCACCAGCTTGTTGATTGTCTCGATCATGTGGACAGGAATACGGATCGTCCGCGCCTGATCCGCAATCGACCGCGTGATCGCCTGACGGATCCACCAGGTGGCGTAGGTCGAGAATTTATAGCCGCGACGATATTCGAACTTATCAACCGCCTTCATCAGGCCAATGTTGCCTTCCTGAATAAGATCCAGAAACTGCAGACCGCGGTTCGTGTATTTCTTGGCGATCGATATGACGAGCCGCAGGTTTGCTTCGACCATTTCTTTCTTGGCCTGACGCGCTTCTTTTTCGCCCTTCTGAACCTGCTGCACGATGCGGCGGAATTCAGAGATATCAAGACCAACATACTGACCGACCTGCGCCATGTCTGCGCGCAGCTCTTCCACCTTGTCGGCAGAGCGTTCGATGAACATCTGCCAACCACGACCGGCCTTCTCAGCCATCCGCTCCATCCAGTTGGGGTCCAGCTCGTAGCCGCGGTAGTTGTCGACAAATTCCTTGCGGTTGATGCGTGCCTGATCCGCCAGTTTCACCATGGCACTGTCGATCTGCATGATGCGACGGTTGATGCCATAAAGCTGGTCGATCAGCGCTTCGATACGGTTGTTGTGCAGGTGCAATTCGTTCACCAGCAACACAATTTCTGACCGAACCCTTTGATATTCGTCTTCGTCTTTCTTCGAGAATGAACCGTCCTCGTTCAGCGTCGCAGAGATCCGCTTGTCCTGGATTTCGCTCAGTCTGACATAGTCGTTAGCGATGATATCCAAAGCCTCAAGCACTTGCGGCTTCAGCGCGGCTTCCATCGCGGCCAGCGACATGTTGGCCTGTTCATCTTCGTCATCTTCATCGTCGCTGGAAATCGGATTGCCATCGGCATCAACTTCGGTTGCATCTTCGGTCGTCTTGGTCTCGGCTCCCGAAACGACGGGCACCACTGGTGTGGTTTCCTCGTCGCCCATCTGGGTGCCGAATGTCGCCTCAAGGTCGATTACATCGCGCAGCAGAATGTCTTCGGACAAAAGTTCGTCGCGCCAGATCGTGATCGCCTGAAAGGTAAGCGGGCTTTCACACAGCCCGGCAATCATCGTGTTGCGCCCCGCCTCGATCCGCTTGGCGATGGCGATCTCGCCCTCGCGGCTTAGCAGTTCGACCGATCCCATTTCGCGCAGATACATACGAACAGGATCGTCCGTACGGTCCAGCTTTTCTGACGTGGACGCCGACAATGTCACATCGCGGTTGTTGTCCGCAGTGGCCAGATCGGTGCCGCCTTTGGCTTCTTCTTCCTCGGCATCCTCGTCTTCGATAATGTTGATGCCCATCTCTGAAAGCATCGACATAACGTCTTCGATCTGCTCGGAGCTGACCTGCTCGGGCGGTAGAACCGTGTTCAGCTGGTCATAGGTGATATACCCTTTTTCACGGGCGTCGCCGATCATCTTTTTGACGGCAGCTTGGCTCATGTCCAGCGAATGGCCGGCATCCTGATCGTCAGACTTTGTGTCTTCGTTGGTATCTTTGGCGGCCATTAGAAATTCCTCCAGCGAATGCGCGCGAATCACCCTGAGTGATTCGGATTATTCGAATCATGCGGGGTTCCGGGTGATTCTTAAACCCGTTACCCTGATTTTTATCAAACATCCCGACGAAAAAGCCACGCCGGGTTCATTTCTTGTCTTTCGAATCGGTCCCACGGATAGACCCGATCAACGCATCAAAAGCGCTACGTTCGTCCCGGCTGATATGCGCACCGTTTTCGGCGATGTCATATTCTGCCGTATCTTCCTGTCCACTACGCTGCGCCCGGTCTGCGTTTCGGGCGGCCTCGCTCAATCTCCAGGTCAATCCTTCGTCGGCGACTCCTGTCAAATCCTCAACGGCATCGGCAATTTCAGCGTCCAAGCCACGCACCGCTTCAAGCTTTCCCAACTCTTCTGCAACGGTCATGCGGGTCATATCGATGTTGCCGGGCGATCTTATACATGGAGTTATTGCAACGTGGCGCTGAGACGTCAGGTTTTCAAGGGTCTGCTCGCCCAGCACCGTGTAAATTTTTTCGCGCAACATGGCTGGCGGCTCGTGCAGGTGTCGCAACATCAGATCGCGAATCTGCGCATGATCGCGGTGTTCGCATCTCATCGCAGCCAAGCCATCCTCGAATTCTTCGACCAGTTGCGGGCACCCAAGCAGCGCACATAAAATAACCGCCTCACGCAAATGGTCCGTGGCTCCCAACCCGGCAGCGGTCACCAACATGGATGATTTCGCACTTGGCGACGGCCCTTGGGGTGCCGCATTCCAGCGCCCTTGCCCGCCACCACGTTGGCCTTGCACAAACGGTTTCTTGGCTTGCTGGGGGCGGAAAAGCTGCCAGCGCAGGTCTTTGATCTCTTGTCCATAATGGCTGCGGATCGACGGGTCCTTGATCAGCATGATCTTTTCACGCAGCGCCTTATCCAACGCGGCCTTACGCTCGGGGCTGTCGAACACGCGGCCTTCGGTTTCACGCTGCCACAGTAAACGCACCATCGGCATCGCACTATCCAGCAGCTTCTGGACCGCAGGCGCACCATGTGCGCGCAGCAAGTCATCAGGATCTTGCCCCTCGGGCATCATTGCAAAACGCAGGCTTTGCCCGGCCTCAAGCAAGGGCAGCGCCAGATCAATCAACCGCATCGCGGCGCGTTGGCCCGCCGTGTCACCGTCCAGAGTGATGATCGGTTCGGGTGATATCCGCCACAACATCTGCAACTGGCTCTCGGTAATGGCGGTACCCAGCGGTGCAACAGCCGCGCCAAACCCTGCCTGCACCAGCGCAATGACATCCATGTAGCCTTCCGCCACCAGCAAAGGTTGCCCTTGCCCGGCGGCGGTACGCGCATCCTTGACGTTATAAAGACTGCGGCCCTTGTCAAACAGCTCCGTCTCGGGCGAGTTGAGGTATTTCGCGTTGTCATTGGGATCCATTGCCCGCCCGCCAAAGGCGATCGCGCGGCCACGTGCATCCCGGATCGGATAGATAATCCGACCGCGAAACGTATCGTAGGGTCGGCCGCCCTTGGTCGATGGCTTAGCAAGCCCCGCACCAAAGATCAGATCATCCTCGACACCCTTGCCCTTTAGATGATCCCACAATCCCTGCCACTGGTCTGCGGCAAAGCCGATTTCCCACCGCTCCAGCGCCTTCGTGCTCAAGCCACGACGCGCCAGATACTCCCTTGCGGCACCAGCGGCCCCTGTTTGCAACTGCAAGCGAAAGAATTGCACCGCCTGCTCCATGACCTCGGCCAACTGCGTCCGCTTGTCGGCTTTCTCTTGGGCACGAGGATCTTGCTTGGGAACCGGCATCCCGGCTTCGCGCGCCAAAATCTCGACCGCTTCCATAAAGCTTACGTTCTCGGTCTCGCGGACAAAGGAAATTGCATCGCCTTTGGCATGACAGCCAAAGCAATAGTAAAACCCCTTGCGGTCATCGACATGAAAACTGGCAGATTTTTCCTGATGGAAGGGGCACGGTGCCCACATATCACCCTTGCCCTGATTGGACTTGCGGGCATCCCACACGACTTTGCGCCCCACCACCTGAGACAGGCTGGCGCGACTGCGCAGTTCATCCAAAAATCCGGGAGCTAGGCTCATAGTTCTATATATTGGGCGCGCCCGCTCAGAGTCCAGAACCCGATGCGCAAAACCGCTGTTTCATTTCGCCAGATAAACTCCGGGGGAATTGCCCGGCAGGGCAATGGGGGCTGGCCCCCAAGACGGCCAGCCACATCAACCCACTTAACGTGTCACGCACAATTCTTTCCACGCGGCAGCCAAATCATTGGCCCTGACATCGCGCATTTTCATCTCGTATACCCATGGGGCTACGAGGGGTATCACTGCATTATATTTGTCAGGCCACGCCGGGGCCGTCGCCTTGACGTGCGCGGGCACCGCACGCTCTTTGACACGCTCGATGCGGGCCTGGCGAACCGCTTCAACGACATCCGCCTGATAGGTACAGTCCAATTCCTTGTCGCTCACAGCCCACGCGGGGGCGGCAAAACCCAGCAAACCAGCTGAAATCACAACCGAAACAATCTTCATCTTCACTTCCCCAAATGTTTACCCACCGCAACGACCGGATCTATGATGTGGCTAGACACGCCGCGATGCGACAGCCTGCATGGCCGTCTCCAATTCATGGACCAAGGTAGCGGCCATGGACCGGAATACAAGGATCATGAAACTGTTTGCCCCCGTTCTTGTGACCGAGGCCATCATATGCCCCAGCTGCGTGCGCGCCGTATGTCCACGCTTGAAGTGACCTGCCCGCAGGTCAACCGGCACCAGCCGCGCCAGCACATCTTCCGACGCTGACCCACTCAAGGATACCGCACACCATCCATCGCTTTGATCAACCAATGCCGCTTGCTCTGTCAGGGACGCCTTGGCCTCAGGCCCTATCAGCAAGGCCTGATTTCGCCCGAACCAAATGCAGCGAGTTCCGTCTTTTCCCGTAGTTCTGTTCGGCTTTGGAAATGCGACGCCATGCGCCGCCTCCAACGCTCTTGACACCGACGCCTCGTCGCCAAACCCCATCACCGAAGTTACATGTCCCAGATCAAGCTCTTCCAAAGTCGCATCCCCTAGGGTCAGCGGCAGCAGATCACCGCAAGGGGTTCTTGCTTTCAATTCAGCCACGCGCGCGCCCTCCCTCAGGATCAAAGAAGACAGGCGGGCATATTTCCACTTCAACTTCCAATGCGCGCAGATGGTCCACCACACGCATTACTTCGCCGTACCTGTCCGGCCCGTTTTTGACGAAGCCCAAGCCGATGTAAGTGCCAACCTCCGGAGAGAAGCACACCGAGGTGACATAGCCCTGATCATTCTCGCGTACCGCTTCTGCGTCTTTCACAAAAATATGTGCCCCCGCGCTAAGCAGCTTGACCGCGCCGACAGGCTTCATCCCCACCAGCCGCTCGCGATCTTCCGCGACCAGGCCGGGCCGTGCAGACATGACCTTGCCGATGCAGTCTTTCTTGGTGCTGATCATCCCCGCCATGCCCACATCAAAGGCTGTCGTGCGCCCGTGGATTTCCGCGTGGGTGATAAAACCCTTCTCGATCCGCAGCACATTCAGCGCTTCCATTCCGTAAGCTCCGCCGCCAAGGCCTTGAGCACGCGCGACCAACTCCCGAAACAGGCTATCGCCACAGCGCGCAGGGA
>JAGXHA010000075.1 GCA_024636475.1 Roseobacter sp.
CCGTCAGCCCGCAGGCATTGGCAATGGCAACCATTTCAATGGCGCTTTTCGTCCCGTCCAAGAATGAATTAAAGATTTGCGGGTTCATTCCTGCCGCTTTTGCCGCATCGGGGGTCAACCCGTAATGTTGCCACACGTCGTCGGGAGTGACGGCGTGAAAGGCAGGCAAGTATTTCGTTCCCTTACCAGCTGCCGTGACATGAAAACCGGAGGCACGGGCCCAATCGACCATCTCGGAAACCAACGCGGGCTGGTCGCCGTAGGCCATGGAATAGACAACCCCCGCCGCCTCGGCTTCGCGGGCCAGAACAACGCCTGCCAGCACATCCGCCTCAACGTTCACCATCACCACATGTTTGCCGGCTGCAATCGCCGCGCGGGCATGGGCGATACCAGCGCGGGGATTCCCCGTTGCTTCGATTACGACATCAACATCGTCGCGAGCCGCAAGAGAAGCACCGTCGTCAAGGAAGGCAGTGGCAGCCAAACGGTCATCATCCCACCCCACGCCACGGCATGCCGCCTTTGCGCGCTCGGGGTTCAGGTCTGCAATAGCCGCAACCTCAAGCCCTCCGATAGTTGGCACTTGCGACAAAAACATCGACCCGAATTTTCCCGCGCCGATTAGCCCGGCACGCACTGGCATGCCCCGCGACGCCGCGCTGGCAGCCAATCTTGAGAGGTTCATATGAGTTCCTTTCTAATGCGGGCGTGTGTCACAGCGTCCGCGTTCCGGTTGATTTCACGCGACGCAGTGGGATCGAGCTCTCGATTTCGGCCACGCCTTTGACTTTGGTAAGCCGCCCGACAAGGAACTGTTCGAAATCTGCCATGTTGCGCGCCGACACCCGCAGTAAATAGTCGCGGCTGCCCGTCATGAGCCAGCAATCAACGACTTCGGCCATTGCGTTTATGGCAGTTTCAAACTGGTTCAGCGCATTGTCGATCTGACGGTCAAGTTTCACGGAAACAAAGACCGAGACCTCAAATCCGATGGCAGCTTCGTCCAGAATGGCGGTGTACCCCGTGATGACACCACTGTCCTCGAGACGCTTCAATCGGCGCGAAACCGGAGTAGCACTGAGCCCGACTGTTTCACCCAGAAATTGAACAGAGATTCGACCTGATTGCTGCACAGCGCGCAAGATTCTTATGTCTATCTCGTCAAGATTAGCTATTTTCCCCAAGTTTATCAACTTTCGTAGGTATTTCCTGTTTTGATAAGTTGGAGTGATACGACATTCGCAGGAATCCTCCAAACCGTTTTGTATACGATACAGCCAAGACAGGTGAGGACCATCAATGCAAGACGCAAATCTCAAGACAATTGAACAGCGCCTGCTGTGGTTGTCACATTGGATGATCCATAACGCCAACCATCTTCGCGCCAAGCAAGACGGCATCAAGATCGGCGGACACCAAGCGTCTTCGGCGTCGATGGTTTCCATCATGACCGCGCTGTATTTCTCGGCACTGAGGCCTGAGGACAGGGTGGCGGTCAAGCCTCACGCGTCGCCGGTTTTTCATGCGATGCAGTATCTGATGGGCCAGATCAGCCGTGAAAAACTACAAGCCTTTCGGGGCTTTGGCGGCGCGCAATCCTATCCGTCGCGCACCAAGGATGTGGATGATGTGGATTTTTCCACCGGATCGGTCGGGCTTGGTGTGGCAATCACGTCGTTTGCCTCGATCATACAGGATTATATAACTTCGAAATCCTGGGGGGCTGATCGCCCGTTGGGACGCATGGTGGCACTGGTCGGCGATGCCGAGTTGGACGAGGGCAACGTCTATGAATGCCTGCAAGAGGGCTGGAAGAACGATCTGCGAAATGTGTGGTGGGTCGTGGACTACAATCGCCAGTCGTTGGACGGGATCGTTCACGAGGGTCTGTTCCAGCGTATAGAGAAGACCTTTGACGCTTTTGGGTGGGATGTGGTCAAGGTCAAATATGGAAAACTGCAACGCGCGGCCTTCGAAGAGCCGGGCGGCATTGCATTGCGCGACTGGATCGACCGCTGTTCCAACTCTGAATATGCGGCCCTGACCTTCATGGGGGGCCGTGTCTGGCGGCAACAATTGATGAATGACCTGGGGGATCAGGGCGATTTGACGGCGCTGATCGAGCGGCGCTCGGATGACGAACTGGCGGACCTAATGGAGAACCTTGGCGGGAACTGCGTTCAGACCATGGCCGAGGTCTTCGACGCCATCGACCACGACCGCCCGGTCTGTTTTCTGGCCTATACGATCAAGGGTTGGGGCACACCCATCGCGGGGCACAAGGACAACCACGGCGGACTGATGACGACCGCCCAGATGGACACATGGCAAGACCACATGGGCGTAGAGAAAGGCGAGGAATGGGATCCCTTCGCCACCGTGCCCGACCCTCAGGCCTTGCGCAGCTATCTTGACGACGTGCCCTTCTTTGCGCAAGGCAGGCGGCGCTATCAGGATGCGACGTTGCCTGTGCCTGCCCTTGCCGCCCCGCAAGATCGTGAAATCTCGACCCAGATGGCGTTTGGGAAAATCCTTGACGGGCTGGCCAAGGCGCAGACCGCGCTGTCGGACAGGATCGTCACGACATCACCCGATGTAACGGGCACTACAAGCCTTGGGCCGTGGGTCAACCGCCGCAAGCTGTTCGGGCGCAATCCCCGCCCAGACGTGTTCAAGTCGCACAAGATACCGTCGACCGCGAAATGGGAATTCTCGCCTGACGGGCAGCACATCGAACTGGGCATCGCTGAAATGAACCTGTGTCTGTTGTTGGCAGCGGGTGGTCTGTCGACGTCGCTTTTCGGGCGCCGGCTGATCCCGATTGGCACGGTCTATGATCCGTTCGTTTCCCGCGCGCTCGATGCGCTGAATTACGCCTGCTATCAGGATGCGCGGTTCATGCTTGTCGGAACGCCTTCGGGCGTGACGCTTGCGCCCGAAGGCGGCGCGCACCAATCCATCGGCACCCCCTTGGTCGGGATGAGCCAACCGGGGCTGACCGCGTTTGAACCCGCTTTCGCCGACGAATTGGCCATTATCATGGAGTGGGCCTTTGGCCATCTGCAAGCCGACGACGGTGGGTCGGTCTATTTGCGGCTGTCGACAAATCCGCTGGAACAGATCGGCCCACGCGGCAAAGACAGTTTCGCGGCGGATGTGATTGAAGGGGGCTATTGGCTGCGCGAACCCGGCCCCAACTGCGATGTGGTGATCGCCTATCAAGGCGTGGTCGCCCCCGAAGCGATTGCCGCAGCGGGCATGATCGGCAACGGGCGGCGTGACATCGGGGTTTTGGCCGTGACGTCGGCCGACCGGCTGCACGCAGGGTGGAGCGCGGCGCAGAAATCGCGGGCCGGTGGTCGACACATGGCACCCTCGCAGATCGAGAGATTACTGGGAAACCTGCCTGGACATTGCAGCATCCTGACCGTCATCGACGGCCACCCCGCAACGCTCAGTTGGCTGGGCGGCGTCGGGGGTCACCGCGTCATGCCCTGCGGTGTCGAAGAGTTTGGGCAGACAGGCACCATCGGTGATCTTTATCATCAATTCGGACTGGATGCCCACGCCATTGCGGCACGGGTTGCGACGCTAACGCCCGGACGAAACCTATGCGCATGACATCCTGGAGGGGGAGCAACCATATCGGACCTCTGAACGATAGCCTCGGTTGGATTTGGATCTCTATCCCTTCCTGCCCAGAACAAATGTCGCCACGACGTCAGCCACATCCTACCTGTGCCTGCTTGGCGGAGGTGCCCGACAACGCACCCTAAGTTATGGGCACAGCCAGTGGAACTCCGAAGTCCTAGAAGGAAAGCCTCCTCCATAGGCTGCGTTGCAGGCATGAAAATCCGGATTGGACGCCCATCCTTGTAGAGGCGGGAAAACAGGCCAAAACAGGACAGACCGTCAGAGGCTCTCAGAGCCCCGCTGAGCGCTGGACGCAAATTCGCCAGAGGATCAGTAAATACGTCACTTTGCGTTCTATGGCGCGATGTGCGGCCCAGAAAGATACGCCTGGCTGAGGAACTCTTTGGCCCTGTCAACGCTGACGTCGCCTGCGGCTGACATTGCCTTGGCGACAACTTCAACCGCTTCGCCCTTCGCGCCGGCCATAATTGCGATATTTCGGGCGTGCAGCGCCATATGCCCTTTTTGAATTCCTTCGGTAGAAAGCGCACGCAGTGCAGCCATATTTTGCGCCAACCCTACCGCGACAGTAACCTCTGCCAACTCCTTTGCCGATGTGACCCCCATCAGCCTTAGCGCGGCCTGTGCTGCCGGGTGTGTTTTTGTTGCACCGCCCACAATGCCCACGGCCATCGGAAGCTCAATTGTGCCAACCAAGTTGCCGTTTGATGCAACCTCCCAGCGGGACAGTGAGGTGTAGCGGCCTGAACGGGCAGCCCATGCGTGGGCACCGGCTTCTACCGCACGCCAGTCATTTCCCGTCGCCAGGACAACGGGGTCGATGCCATTCATAATCCCTTTGTTGTGGGTGGCAGCCCGGTAGGGGTCGACAATTGCCAAGGCGCAGGCTTCTGCAATGCCGCGGGCAACGGCTGCACCATCCAGCGTTTTTGTGCTCAGCGCATCGGGCGTGAGAGCGACCCGCGCACGGACAAGACGTTTGTCTGCCAGATTTGACAGAATACGCAGACGCACGGTGCCGCCGGTTATCTCTTCTATTTCCGGCGCGATCATTTCGGCCATTGTGTTCACCGTATTCGCGCCCATTGCATCACGCACATCGACCAAAAGATGCAGGACAACCATTGGCCCAATAGGCGTGTCATCGAAAACATGCACTTCGATGTCTTTGCATCCACCCCCAAGCCCAATGAGCACTTTGTCCCGCGAATTTGCCAACGCCATCAAAGCGTCAGCCTGTTCCAGAAGGCGCATGCGCGCGCCGTGCGGGTCTTTCAGATCAAGGATCTGAACCTGCGCCCGCATGATCGGTGTGGTGCTCGAGGTGGAGAAACCGCCGCAGTCACGAACGATCTTGGCCATAAAGGAGGCAGCGGCGACGACAGACGGCTCTTCGACCGCCATGGGGATCAAGTAGTCGCGACCGTTTACGGTAAAGTTCGCCGCAACACCCAAGGGGAGTTCAAATTTGCCGACAACATTTTCAATCATGCCATTTGCAAGCTCAATCGGCAGCGCATCCATTCCGCTGATTGCCTTTTGGTCTGCGTCGGTTAGTCCCGCGATCTCAGCGACCAGCGCCAAACGTTCATGAGGTTCAAGGTTGCGAAAACCGTCCAGCCGCGAGGAAATGGAATGATGTGAAAGGTCTGAGGCTTTTGACATTTCTTTCTCCTGATCAGTTGGAAGACAACTATCCGGTCTCAAGATGTAGAACTAGATAGATTATTGTGAAACGTCTTGACCGACACGCCCATGTTCGAAGTCCTAGACAGCCAGCATGCTTCTTAAAGGGCGCAGCAGGAAAGGAAATCCGGATTGGTCCTTGATCCTTGTATCGGCAAGAAAACAGATCTGCAGCAGCCCCTCCGAAATTCACCAAAGGAACTCACAGCCCCACTGGAGGCCAGCTTCTGCTTTGATTGTGAGGACTGCAGAACAGCCACCTACATCGTTCGCTGATGTCCTCCTTCGGATCTCTTGGTCAGGGCAAAGTCCTCCTGAAATAGGGATAAACA
>JAGXHA010000076.1 GCA_024636475.1 Roseobacter sp.
CTGCTGCAGGGAATGCCGGACTTCCCCGATCTTGCCGCGCTGAATGCCTGGTTGGAACAACGTTGCATGGAACTGTGGCAACAGACCCAGCACGGTACGCTGCCCGGCACAATCGCCGATGTCTGGGCTGCGGAGCGGGCCGCACTGATGCCCTTGCCTGTCGCTTTTGACGGCTTCATCGAACTGAGCAAACGCGTCTCGCCCACTTGTTTGATCAGCTTCGAGCGCAATCGCTACAGCGTGCCAGCGTCTTTTGCCATCCTGGAGACGGGAAACGACAGCTTCCGCTTCAAGGCAAGCTCAGCAGCCGCCAGAAAATAGAAGGAGACAATCCATGCCTTGACCTCAGCCTAAGCCGAAATCCATAATCAGAGGTGGCTCACTTCTCGATGGAAAACCCTGCTCAGTTCTGAGTGGAAATCAACACCCTTGCGGCTTGACCCCAACCTTTTTCCCGCTCCCCAATCGCCCCAGCCAGGTGCGCATTTTCTTCAGCCAGCGCAGACCCTGCTTATGGCCCCGGCCATGCAGCAACCGCGCAACCTCGCGACGAGCCCGGGTCGCCAACCGAAGGAATGACTGGCGCAGGCTGATCCCATGGCGCTTGGCTGCCCGGTTCAACCATTCGATCGCCCGCAGGATCAGATGGCTGTCGGTCGGGTGTGCCACCGCCTTGGTCTGCACCGTGGTGTCGACCGTGATCCGTTCCAATTGGCGTTCACTCACGGCCTCAGTCTTCACAGCCACCGCGATCGTTTCGGCTAGCAGGGCCTCCAGATCACCCGCCCCAATACGCTGGCGCCAGCGGGTCATCGACGAGCGATCAAACCGCAGCTGATGCTGGAAATGCGTCTCGCCGCAGAAAAACTGAAAGTACGGGTTCTCCAGCCATGTCGCGCAGGTCTCTTCGTCCGATAATCCCTTCATGTGCTTGAGCAGGTGCAGACCAGCCATAAGACGCGTCGGCAGGCCGTGTCGGCCTTTGGCCTCGTGGTAATGCGTCCCGAAAGCGTCATCAAACTGGCCCCAGTCGATCAGGGCCGCAAGCCCGATCAGCTCATGCGCCGGATCAATGATCGCCTCCAGAGAACTGCGGAACAGATCGTCTGATGGGGCTTCTGATTGCTTCGGACGCATCGCCATCTCTCACGTTGTTGGGACTTTTTAAGAGTGGACCACGACCCGGCGGCGATGGGAATCCTTTAAGTGCAGGCGCGTAAGAAATCGCAAGCTTTTGGTAGGGTTCAGCACGAAACCTTGCGATTCCTGATACTTTGGAAACCAAAATGAAAGTGCCCTGTCAATTACTTACGGGAAAATCACAGGCGACCAGCTACACCGAGTCTTTTCTCCACCTCTCCAAGCGCAATCACCCCGCTGTCCGACGACAATGTCCCTTCGTCGAAACGAGTGATCACGGACTTGCCGTTCACTGATGACAAACACTCAAGCGGCAGCGTAAGATCGGGCATGGCGGATGTGGACTCCGGAAAACGGCGTGGAATGGATAAAGCAACCGAATCCTACGACATTTCAACGGCTTGGACTACATCCGCCAGCTAACCATGAATTTTCCGGGTTAGTTGCATTTGGCGGGCTCATAACTCGACATGCCCCGTGACTTGCGAGTGAAAGGAACCATGATGCCTCTCAGTTCCAAACAGGCCCGGCTTTGCTCCGAGAACACGATTGATTTTTCAGGCCTCTCGGCCTTGTTCATCAATACGTCGCTCAAACGAAAGTCCACCGACAGCCACACTCGGCTTCTGCTGGGCGTCTCAGGCGACATGATGGAGCGCGCTGGTGTAAGGGTCGAGCACATCCACATGCTCGACCATACGATTCCTCCCGGCGTGCAGCCTGACATGACGGAACATGGTTGGGATCGAGATGACTGGCCCATGCTTTGGGATAAGGTGAAAGCCGCAGACATTCTGGTCGTCGGGACGCCGCTTTGGCTTGGCGAGGAGAGTTCTGTCTGCCGCGTGCTGATCGAGCGGCTCTATGGCATGTCAGGCCTGCTCAATGACAAGGGGCAGTCGATCTATTATGGCAAAGTCGCAGGTAGTGTCATCACCGGCAACGAGGACGGAATCAAGCATGCTGCTATGACGATCAGCTACGCCCTGTCGCACCTTGGCTATACCATCCCGCCTCAGGCTGACTGCGGCTGGATCGGAGAGGCCGGTCCGGGCCCATCCTACGGCGACAAAATGGAGAATGGCAGCCGTATCGGCTTCGACAATGACTTCACCCAGCGCAACACGACGATCATGACGTGGAACCTAATGCATCTGGCGCGGCTGCTAAAGACAGCTGGCGGCTACAACAATCACGGTAACGACCGCAATGCCTGGAAGGCCGGGTGCCATTTCGGGTTTGAAAACCCGGACTACCGGTCGTAAACCCGACGTGCGGATCCTGACGCGATCTCGAAACGAAACGCAACCGAGCAAGGAAGTCCTCAAGGAAAAGGATTTAAGGGATGACCAAGTGGCGTCGCCTTAATCGAGTCTGGGGTGAAAGCAGTCTTTGACAGAGCTTTCAGGCCTCGATCAACATGGCGATCTCCCGCCAGGCCGTAGTGGCATGGGCGCGAAGCTGGCGATGATCGGTTGCGGTAAGATGTTTTCGATGAAGATGGAAGAGATTGCCGATCTGACCGTGGTTTGAGACGAAACGCTGGCATTGGTGCGCCGATTTGAACCGCATCATACGCTTTTCTCGTCGTCGCACAGGAAGGTGAGAGTTCTCTGCGCGATTGACGTCATCATGAGCTGTCGTTCCACGCTGGCTGGCAAGCGGGCTGCCGTGGTGTCCATGCGCCGATGGCCGCGGTACGGGCAAATCGGCAGGCCGAGTGCAGGAAAGTCACATCGATGTGTTTGGTTTCATCCCGCCCCGGAAACAACCAGGGTTCCGGTCGCGCCAGCCGCCAATAGGCTCGAAGAATGGAAAGCAACTGCACAGAAAGCATCACCGTACGGTCCTTGCCGCCTTTGCCGTGTTTGACGTTGATGACACCTCGTTCACTGTCGATGTCGCTGACCTTGAGTGCCACAACCTCGCCAGCACGAAGCCCGGCTGCATAAGCCGTCGTCAGCGCCGTGCGAGCCTTCAGGCTCGGAACAGCCTCAAGAAACCGGATGATTTCATCACCATTGAGAATTCTCGGCAGTTTGGATGGGGTGCGGGCATAGGCAATCCGTTCTGGCAGGTGCTCCTGGCCGAGCGTCACGCCGAAGAAGAAACGGATGGCGCAAACCGTCTGTTTCAAGGCTGGCCATGAAATACCAGATGACACCAGATGCAACTGAAATGCGCGGACATCCTCCAATCCAAGGCGCTCTGGTGATCGACCGAAGTGCCGCGCGAATCTGCTGACAGCATAGAGATAAGCTTGTTGCGTCGCAGGCGACAGATTGCGGATTGTCATATCTTCGATCATCCGCCGACGCAGGGGGCTCAAGTCCTTCATGATTTTCTCCTGTTCAAAGGTGGGCCAAACAGCCCAATCCTTCAAAACAGAAGCGCATCATGCAAACCCCGCGATCCAAATGCCGCGGTAGCGGCTTCGTTCAATCAGAAGTCAGGTGATTTGGGAATCGTGAACGTCAACAGCCCCTAGTCGACAGGTCTGTATCTTACATGAATTTCGGCTTATTTAGATCGCGCTCACTAAATTGCCCCAATTCGGGCAGATCGCCAGATTAGTGAGGCTCGGGCTCAGTTGGCCGCTCAGTTGAGAGCATCTCACTCTAACTGAGGGTTTGACAGCTATATGTCCATTCCATCGTCGATAGGGCCGCTGATGTTTGTCGCTGCCGCCGTGGTTCTTGTCGGCTGCTCCGGAGGCGGATCCAGTGGATCTGACGGAGAAAGCGTCAGTGGTGAGTCAATTACACCTGTTACGGCTCCAGCACCCGATCCGCAAACATCGCCAACGCCTGCTCCTGACGTGGGAGCGACGTTACCTCCTCAAAAAGATTGGACCTCAGGTGGTGTCACTTTCGACCCGGTGCGGGCGGAGCATGTTCGCTCATCGGCGGAGTTCCGCGCCGCTGACGCGAGCTGCCTTTACGTCGGATGTGCAAGCTCCGGCGCACCAGCAGTAAACCAATCAAATGCTTTCGAGCTGCACAATCTTCACATTGCTCTCTCTTCTGGTCTGAGCGGTTTGAACCAGCTTGTGGCGGTTGTAGACAGCGGTTTTCGGATCTCCCATCAAGAGTTTGCAGGAAAAGCAATCCTTCAACATGGGGCACTGCCAAGCAGCAAACACGGCACCCATGTTGCCTCTCTGATTGCAGGTGTTCAAGATGGCCTCGGCATGCACGGAGTAGCCCCTGGTGCCAACTTGCATCTTACCGCCATCAATCCGACAGGCGGCACCAATCTCGATCTGGATAACGTCATTGGTGGCACGCTCGATGCAACATCGCGCGGTGCCGTTGCCCAGAATAATTCGTGGGGCTTCGAATTATCAGCCTCTGATTTTGCCTCCCACCTTCAGGCCAATCCCGGCCGCACCGTGGCCGAGGGGCTGAACGCGATGATTGGTAACTACGGCTCTGCCAAATGGCAGGCTTATCTCGATGCGCTGGATGACTTCCAACGCGGCGGCGTCATTGTATGGGCGCTTTCCAACAATGAGGCCATGACTTCCGGCGATGTGATGGCTGCCCTTCCGCATTTTGACCAGCGTCTGCAGGGAGCCTGGGTCGCGGCCGCGAATGGCTACTTTGAAGTCGACACGGGAGGGGAGATCACGAAGGCGATCCGTCTTTCAGCTCCCTGTGGGGTCACTGCCAGCTTCTGTATTGCGGGAGATGGCACCACTACAGCAGCGAGCGCCACTTCAGATACGGCCTATTCGGCTGGCACCGGCACGTCATACGTGGCCCCGCAAATCACGGGCACGGTAGCTCTTCTTGCCGAGGCCTTCCCCGATCTTACGCCGGAGGAATGGACAAAGCGCCTCCTTGCCAGCGCTGATAATAGTTGGTTCGCTAGGCTCGGAGTGCCGGTGACTGGTACCATCGACTTTGGCAACGGTGTGTCGCATGTTTTCTCAGAAGAATGGGGACATGGTGTTCTGGATATTGCGGCCGCGCTCAGCCCGATCGGTAGTGTGTCCTATCTTTCAGGCGATCATGTTCTGACAAGCAGCCGGACTGACCTCAGCGCGGCTATGATTGCTTCTCCGCAGAGCTTTGGCGATGCACTTGAGACCGCCTTGGCCGGAACTCAGATCGCGGTATTCGACGCCTTAAATCGTGGCTATGCAGTAGAGGGATCACATCTCGTCCAAGCTGTCCGCCCGTCAATGTTGTCTGACCTGATGCAGTGGGTGGCGGTTCCTGCTTCGCGCTCGCGACAGAAGTCTGGTTCAATTCCTTCAGATTACACCTACGCCTCCACTGCAGGCCTTTCGGTCGGCACAGATGCGAGCGAGATATTTGCTACAAACGAGATGCCAGCGGTTCATAGCCAGAGTTCGGTTCTGTCGCTCGCAGGAGAGAATGTGACAGCTATTTCGACCCACCAAGTTGGAGCATTTGCAATCACGGCTGCGGGCTTCGCAGGCGAAGGTACAGGTAGTCAACCTGGTTCAGTCGCCGGTGGCGGATTGAATCTGGCGATTGGCGAGGTAAGCCGGGTCAATGTGGGCGTGAGCCTAATGGATGATCAGGAAAGTCTTTTGGGAATGGAACGCAACGCTGCATTCGGATGGGGTAGCGGGAGCATCGTTGGCACGATACATGCGGGCGTCGATCATCAACTAACCTCGGACCTGGAGGTGTTTGGTCGGTTTGAATATGGGACTGCTAGAGCATCCGGTGGCACCGATGGCTTGATAGGCTCGGTCAGCGAGATCGGTTTTTCTGCATTTCAAATGGGGGGACGAATAGGCAATGTTCTAACAGAGCAAGATTCTCTGACATTTTCTGTGGCTCAACCACTTCGCATCGAAAGCGGCTCGATGAACTTCAACATCCCCACTCGTCGAAATTCCAAGGGAGAGATTCAGCAGCGCCAGATGTTGGCTGACATCAGACCAAATGGGCGAGAACTCGACTTCAGTATGGATTACAATGTTGCGGTGGGGGACGGCGACCTCCGATTGGGGCTACAATATCGGGCAGATGCGGGCCATGTCCCGGATGCCTCTGCCCTGGGCATAGCGGCGGGCTTTAGAAAGTCGTTTTAGCGGACTGTCAATGGTTCCGGCATTCCTGTTGGACGACGCGGATGTCCAGTCTGATGCTTTCCAAACCCGATCAGCAGGTGCAAAGAGTAGCTTAATTTACGCCAGATACTGTCCAAAGGATGGGGAGCAGCTCACACCTAAGAAGCAAATCGAGTTCGCATCGAGCGAAATTTTGAAAAAAGTGGCGCGTAATGAAATTGGCGGATGGCAGCAATGCGGAGGCTGCGGTGCGGCATTTGACAAGGTGACGAAGGTCCGCAATGGGCCGTGAGTTCCTGTGCGACAGAATCAAGCAGAGGTCTCAAGCGGGCGGAAAGCAGTCTCTCGCGACAATCAACACAAAGGGCAGCCATGGTGGAAGGGCAGAGAAACATGGCGCAATTGAAAAGCGGCGACCGGGATGCGATCGCCGCCTATCTAAAGGCACCGCCCGAACGGGGCAATGGCTGGGAATGACGCCTGAAGTAGCAGTCGCCGCCACAGCCGTCTTTCGCTCTACTGAGTGAGTCGCGAGACAACTTCCGAGGTCTGCTCGCCGATGTTCTTGAAGGCGTCGATCAGCTCCTGGCTGTTCTTTGCATCGAAATAATGATCGGGCTTGTCGGCGCAATAGGACAACAACTGCTGACCACGCGTGGGTGCGGCGAACGCAATCGTGTAGACGGTTACGCCGTCGGCTTTTGCCTGATCGCACAGGATTTTTGTCGATGTATCCGCAGAATAGTAATTGTTGTCACCATCGGTCATGAAGACAATTATGCGTTCCGGGTCCTGACCCGTCCTGGCGTTGTGTTCGGTGGTTTCGGTCGGCGAGGTGATCTTGTTGTACCCCCATTTGAAGGCATCGGTTGAATCCGTTCCACCAGTGGCCCTTAGGCTTGCTACGAAACTGCGTACCGCGTTGATATTCCAGGTCATACTAAGTTGCCCGGTCACGGCGGAATTGTAACTGACAGAGCCCAGCCGGATATAGTCCCCCTTGGGGTCAACGGCCTTGAACTGATCGATCAGGCCGAAAACTGCGGTCTTGAGCACTTCGATCTTCTTTTGCCCGTCCAGCGTCCAATCCATTGATCCTGACTGGTCAAGTACCAATGCCATAGAGATGGAGCCTTGCGAGGACGCAGACCCGCTTTCAGATGTGCCCGCCACGCTGACGCTCAGCTTGTCACGACCCATGAGTCGAGCCATCTGCGTGGCTCCCTGCGTTCCAGTCACGGCAACTGCCACCTGCCAGATGGTGCGGCCATTGTCGACAACCTTGGTGATGGTGATTGTTGGCGAAATTGAAAAGTCGTCAAATGCAGACTTGTCTTCTTCGACCTGACCCTGCAGGAAGTTCGCGGCAAAGGCCTTTGCATCCGCGATGCTGAGATTGTCTTCCTGGTAGAGCCGTGTCGCAGTCGCCAACGCTGCGCTGTCGGCAGCGTTTTGCAAACGCGTCTTCATTGACAGCACGTTGGTGGTGTCAAGCGCGAAACTTCCGGCCATGAAGAGGACGGGCATCAGAATGCCAGCCATCATGGCGAAATTTCCGTCTTTGTTGCGGATCAGTTTTGCAAATCTTGACATCACAGGACCTCGATTAGGTGGGGTCTAATCAAGCAATTAAAAACATAAAGCTTTGAGAATTCGCTTAACGCAAATGGACAAATCTTAGTTAAAAAGGCCTACCTGATAACATCGGGTGAGCCGCCATTCCTGCCAACCTAGACATGAAGTCACGCCTATGGATGGCATTCCGCCAAATTGCTCTTTTGTGACGGGAAGTGTCAGCGGTAATAGACAACCGAAGGTCTCAGCTGAGCTCAACGTGCCGTTTGCTGTCGCTTTGACGAAAGGCAGCTAAGGGCCGTGTTTGCCTTGCCAGTTCCCAGGGACGAAGTTGGCGACGCGGGACGCCCCCCTTGCGTCTTTCCGCCTCTCTTGGCGCGAAATAGGTTTCGGCTTTCAGAAGCGCTTGCGCGCCACGATATAGGGTCGGAAATCTTTGCCTTTTAACGCGTGCCCCTCATTGGTGATCACGTCGAAGCCCGCTGCTGATAACTGCTGGTTCAGCTCGACCGTGTTGAAGATCGAGACGAAAGGGGCCTTTCCAACAGCTCGCATCGCCGGAAGCAAAATACGCCGGATCATCAGGTTCATGTCACCAACGCAGGGGGTCTTGGAAATGAACAATCCATCTGATGCGAGCATGTCGTGGATGCTGCGCAAGGTTTCGGGTAAGTCCCGCACAAGGTGCAGATAGTTGAAGGCAAGAATCGCATCGAATTGGCCACCTTGCGCAGACAGAGTGTCTGCTGTTGCCCTGCGAAACGTCAGCCCCGGGATGTTACTGGCAGCGTGTTTCTCACCCGCGATTGCAATCATTTCGGCTGATATATCCGTGCCAAGATAGCTATGAACAATCCCCGCAAACCGAAACGCGGTCGTTCCTGTTCCGCAGCCCAACTCCAGAACTCTGTCGTCCGGTTTCAACAGGGCGCGGGTGCGCTCAATCGTGCGCTCGTATCCGCCCTGATCAGCAATCTTTGACTTGGCGTATTTCCGTGCGGCACGGTCCCAGAAATGCGCGTCACTTCTTGTCATCATGATGTGAACTCCTTTGGGACGGGCTATAGCATATGCGTAGAAGATGAGAATTGGCAAAATATGAAAGTGTGTTATGCATCAGCGCATGACGACAGCGGACTGGAATCATATCCGAGCCTTTCACGCGACCGCGACAACCGGGTCGCTGTCGGCTGCAGCACGCCAACTTGATCTGACGCAACCGACGTTGTCGCGTCAGGTGGCATCGCTTGAAGCCAGCTTGGGCGTGGTGCTGTTCGAGCGCGTGGGACGCAAGCTTGTGCTGTCCCAAATCGGGGCGCAGATGCTTGAGCGCATCACCGTTATGGCAGACGCGGTTGACTTGATCGAGCTCACGGCCAGTGGTCAGGTACAGGAAATCAGCGGCAAGGTTTCCATCTCGGCCACCGATACTTATTCCGCGTATATCCTTCCAGCAATGATCGAGCGCATCAGACAAGAAGCCCCACAGATTACCATAGAGGTCGTAGCATCCAATGAACTTAGCAACCTTCACCAGCGGGACGCCGACATCGCAATCAGGCATGTGGCCCCCGACCGCTCCAGTCTGATCGGGCAGCATATACGGGATACCGAGGCGTATTTCTACGCGTCCAACGCCTGGCTGGCACGAAACGGCGTGCCGTCACAGCTTTCCGATCTGACCCATGCCGGGTTGATTGCGCTTCAGGATACGGCCCGTTTTTCGGGGTATCTGCAAGACATTGGTATCCCTATTTTACCTACTGATTTTCGGCTGGTTGCAAATTCACCAGTCACAGTCTGGGAAATGGTCAAGCAAGGAATGGGCGTTGCGCCAATGTTGCGAGAGATCGCCGACCGCACGCCGGGGGTGACAAAGCTATTGCCGGACATGCCACCTATCTCCGTCCCGATCTGGCTTGTCACGCATGTGCAGATGCAGTCCAGTCCACGCATTAGATTGGTTCAGGAGAGTCTCGCCGAAGAACTGGCTCGGATGTAGCTACGCATCCAGTTTTTGTGTTCAGCTTGCCGCTTTGTCAATTTTGGCAGTGGCAAGCGCGCCGAGAGGCCGTTTCTTGATATTGCGGGGGCATCGCTGGCTCGCAATGGTCCGCCCTTCACGCTTGTCGGCGGAGCACAGGCATGGTGAGGGGCGACCAGAACGAACGGCAAGTCTGGACTGTCTTAGAACCCTCGCCGTGTCGACCATGAAGGTCCGCAAAGGGCCTAGGCTGTGTAAAAACTGGGTTCTGATGTAGAATCATCTTCGTTGATCGGAGGTGGCAATGGCAGGCTATATCGAAGGCATCAGCCGTGATCAGGTTACGCTGTTTCCAGATCGTCTTGAGCACTGGATCGACGAAGACCAACCCCTTCGAGTGATCGACGCATTCGTTGACGCCATTGACCTGGTGGACGCTGGCTTTGGTCGTATGTCGCCTGCGCAAACTGGACGTCCCTGTTATCACCCCTCGGTGTTGCTGATGCTTTTCATCTACGGCTACCTGAACCGCATCCCCTCAAGCCGACGGCTTGAACGTGAAGCCGGGCGC
>JAGXHA010000077.1 GCA_024636475.1 Roseobacter sp.
CGTTCTTCACGTAGCAACCTTTAAAGCGCGCAACATCGACAAGGTCGTCGACGAGATCAATGACCGCGGCTACGGGCTGACGTTCGGTTTGCACACCCGCATTGACGACCGGGTAGAACAGATCGTGGAGCGTATTCACGCTGGCAACACCTACGTGAACCGCAATCAGATCGGTGCCATCGTTGGCAGCCAGCCTTTTGGTGGCGAGGGGCTTTCGGGCACCGGGCCAAAGGCAGGCGGGCCGCAATACCTTACGCGGTTCAGGCGTGTCGGCAAACCTGACACCGCACCTGCGCCAATGGGTGAAAATATCGACGGTGCGGACGTGCAAGCTGCGCTTGAGAAAATTGACGCGCGAAACTGGGCCGCGAGATCTGATCGCGTATCCGTACTTAGGGCGGCACTCACGGGCCGTACCGGCATCGTCCGCAAGGCATTGGCAGAAACAGCGGCCTTTGACACGACGCCGCAGACGCTGCCCGGGCCGACAGGCGAAAGCAATCGTATGCGGATGTTCCCAAGAGGTACGGTTTTGTGCTTGGGTCCAACGCCCGAAATTGCTGTAGCGCAGGCCGTTCAGGCTTTGGGTGCGGGGTGTGGTGCGCTGGTCGTCGTGCCCGGTGCCGCATCCTCCATGGCTGGCGCTTTGATTGCGGTCGGGGCACCGGTGGTTGCGCTGGACGGCACAATTGATCCAGATGTTCTGATTGATCTTCTTGGCTTTGGCGTCGTTGCAGCTTCAGGCAATTCCGACTGGACACGTGATCTGAGAATTGCGCTGTCTCAACGTGAGGGGGCAATTCTGCCTTTGGTCACGCAGACCATCGCGCCAGACCGCTACATTCTCGAGCGTCATCTGTGTATCGACACGACTGCCGCAGGCGGTAATGCCAGCCTACTGGCAACAACATCATGATATAACGGGCCAAAAAGCCTGAAGCAGGCGGCGGCGCTGTCCAGTTCCGCCGCCTGCGCATGACGAATGATCCAACACATTTTGAAACTCTGTCATAAGATGACATCAATCCGCGTGAGCCATGATTTGGCAGCGTGCTCGTGCCGGAACTGCTGACGCTTCTGTTTTTTGGCGTATAGGTGTGTTCCACGTTATCACGATCTTGTTGCCGTCAGTCTGAGTGCTGATCGTGCGCGCTGGCTGTAAATGCGGCCGAGCACATAGACGGCAAATCCTGCTAAAAATATTGAATGGCCGTTAAAAAAAGGCACGGCAACCTGCGCGAAAAGGTCGCTTGGGCCTTGAGCCTTTGAGAGTTGCTCCGGTCAGAGCCGACAAGAAATCCTTTTTCCAGAAAGTTTTACGTTGTCGTGCTAAAGATATCCACTTAGAAAATTTTAAGGCATAATCCCTTACCATCGCTAAGGAAATAATTGATGTTCAAGACGTACGAAGACATGATCTCCTCGACCGAGTGGAAGACCAAACTTGACGATCTGAACCAAACCTTACGCCGTTCACTGGAAGCCGCCGGGGAACCCGCAGTTTTACAAGGCAATGTGTTTTACCACAGCCTTCAAGAGAACTTTTGGGATGCGGAACCCGACCCCGAAATGGAAGTCAAACGCCGCAATCTCTTTATTGTGGCACAAAACAGCACCTATTTTTTTGAAATAGGTGTGAATGGCGGGCATAGCCTTTTGCTGATGCTCATGGCGAACCCTGATTTGAAAACCGTTGGCGTGGACATATGCGAACGCTTGCAAAAACAATGGGCCCCGACCGAAGTTTATGTGGAAGTCGCCGGCAAATGGCTGGAGATAAATTTCCCCAGCCGTGTGAGGTTCATCAAAGGCCATTCGCTTATCGAAACGCCACGATATGCGATCGAAAACCCGAAGCGTCATATCGATGCCGTGCATCTTGACGGGGCTAAGGTCACCCATTTCCGCGAGTTGTGCGGCATTCGGCCAGTCCTTACGCCAGATGCTTTTGTGATCCACGATGACACGGGCATTGCGTCTGTCAACAAGGCGATACGCCACGAAGAACAGTTGCGCATGATCCGCCCGGTTGAACCAGAACTGGGTATCGTTGAGAATGATTTCCATCGGATTTTCCGGAGCTGGGATAAAAAGCGCGGCATTAGCGATCCTGCGAACTAACGCGGTTCATAATTGATGACCCGAGCTGGAAAAGGTCTGTCGCACTTGGGAACAAGGTGATCTGAGCCTGCAGCACGGGGTGGAACTGAGGCGCAAACGGACCATTTTTTTATATGCATTTTTATAACAATCGCCCAGAGAAGGCCTGACTGTTTTCATTCTCGCGTTGCGTCAAGCGGATTGGCAGTGTCTAATTCTGTTAAATAATGACCTGAAACGGCAATACGAATTGGCAGAGCAATGAACACAAGCACAAGCACTCAAAAGGAAGTCGTGGCAACTTATCACGGGGTCGAGGTGCTGAACGCGCCCCACCTTGGGCCGACCATGATCAATAACATGCACGAAGGCAGCTATGAGCGTCGCGAGGTTCAGTCCGCGCTGGCGTTCATCAAAAAAGGTGATGTGGTTGTCGAGATGGGGGCAGGGGCCGGTGTGGTTGGCGCTGTCGCTACCAAAAATTGCGCACCCTCAAAGGTGGTGTCGTTCGAGGCGAACCACAAATTGATCAAATCGATCAAGGAGTTGTATGCGCACAACGGGATCAAGAGCAAGATCGAGGTTCGCAACAAGATCGTTCTGTCCGACCCGGACGCCCCGAAGTCGGTTGATTTCTTTATCCGGGGAAACTTCCTGGGCTCGGGGATGACAATAACCAAGGGCATCGAGCGCGCCGAAAAGGTGTCTGTGCCGGTGGTTAAGTGGGAAACGATCAAGAAAGAGATCAAGCCAACTGTGCTGCTGATGGACATCGAAGGAGCAGAGCTGGAATTTTTCCGTCATGCGGATCTGAGCGGGATCAGGGTCATCATCGCCGAACTGCATCGCCATATCTATCACCGTCCGGGAATGCGAGAGATTCGTGATGGCATCGCCGCCAAGGGCTTTGTCGAAGACCAGCTGGCCTCCGGAGGCGGTGTGTTCGTGTTCACCGCAGTTTAACTTTTCACAGGCTTGATCTTTAAAACGCCGGAGCCAACAGATGCTTGGCTGAAACAACCCGTTCGGGCCATTTTGCACCATACCGATGTGAAAACGCTCAATTTCAATTGATATCTGCATCTTAGCGTTGCTGGAAAGCCTGGGTTATGGCATTGCAGAACAAAATATCTGAACGAAAGAGTTTAGCGCATGACCGATTTTTCCGCCCGCCGCACAATGATGGTTGATACGCAGGTTCGTCCCTCTGATGTGACGAAGTTCCCGATTATAGAAGCGATGCTGAAAGTTGCCCGTGAGGATTATGTTCCTGCGGCGCAACGCGAAGCGGCCTATTTGGGCGAAAACCTGAACCTTGGTGATGGCCGGATCCTGCTTGAGCCACGCAGTCTGGCAAAAATGCTGGACGCGCTGGCGATCGACAATGACGATCTGGTTCTCGATATCGGCTGCGCTTATGGCTATTCATCCGCCGTCATCGCCCATATGGCCGAAGCGGTCGTTGCTGTTGAAGAAGACGAGCAGATGTCGACTGAGGCGCAAGAGGCGCTGATGACGGCAGGTGCTGACAACGCCATCGTGCACAAAGGTCCGTTGACCGACGGTGCGGCTAAGCATGGGCCCTATGATGTCATCTTGATCCAAGGTGGTGTCGAGACCGTGCCTGATGCAATTTTGGCGCAGCTTAAGGTCGGTGGGCGGATCGCTTGTATCTTTATGTCAGGCCCGCTGGGCGAAGTTCGGATCGGACATAAAAGTGAAAGCGGGATCAGCTGGCGCGTAGATTTCAATGCGGGCGCGCCCGTATTGCGCGGCTTTGGTCGTGAGAAAGCATTTCAATTATAAAAATCGACAAGTCACCGGTCCCGTAAACCAGGGGATCGGAACAACGGAGAGCGTTTGATGAATCTGAGCAAGCACGGTAATCGCCTACGTCGCACCATTGCGGCAGGTGTCATGGGGGCGGGCCTGTTGTTCCCAGTTGCGTCAGGTGCAGAAACACTGGCTGACGCACTGGTCGGGGCGTATAATAACTCAGGTCTGCTTGATCAGAACCGCGCAGTTTTGCGTGCCGCTGATGAAGACGTCGGCATCGCCAAATCCGCGTTGAAACCTGTCGTGCAATGGACGGGAAACCTGACACAGTCGTTCAACCAGTCGGTCAGCGGCAATGCATCAGGAATCCCGGCCGCCGGAACGCGCACAAATACAGATACGCTGACCACATCGCTGAACCTGATCGCGTCGTTGTTGTTATATGATTTCGGTGCCACCCAGTTTTCGGTCGAGGCCGCAAAAGAAACAGTGCTGGCCACCCGGGCAAGTCTGGTCAGCATAGAACAGCAAATCCTTTTACGCGCTGTCAGCGCCTATATGGGCGTGATCCAGGCGCAGGAACTGGTATCGCTGCGCGAGAATAACCTGCGGCTTTTGACCCAGGAACTGCGCGCTGCGCGTGACCGGTTTGAAGTGGGCGAGGTGACGCGCACGGATGTGGCGCTGGCCGAGGCGCAACTGGCCCAAGCCCGTAGCGGGTTGGCTGGCGCTCAGGGTGATTTGATTTCTGCCAAGGCGTTTTACAAAGTTGCGGTTGGACGCGATCCCGGTCGACTAAGCCCGGCACCCAAATTGCCGAGCATCTCGAATAGTATCCAGAACGCCAAGGCTTTAGCCGTGCGCCGCCATCCTGACATTCTGGCGGTTCAGCACCAAGTTGCTGCCGCAGAGCTTTTGATCAGAAGCAGCGAAGCCCGCATGCAGCCGCAAGTGTCGCTTCAGGGGTCTTTGGGCTTGACTGAAACCTTCGATTCGCAAGCCTCGTCGCGCAACGGAACCGTTGGTTTGCAAATTGGTCAGACCCTGTATCAAGGCGGCGCGCTGTCTGCTGGGGTTCGCAAGAACCAAGCCCAACGGGATGCGCAACGTGGCAATCTTTATGTGGTCGTCAAAGACGTCGAGCGCGCAGTAAGTGATGCCTACGCCGGACTAGCATCGGCACGTGCGCAAATCGAAGCATCGAAACGACAAGTAAGTGCCGCAAGCATCGCCTTTCAAGGGGTTCGCGAAGAGGCTGCTTTGGGTGCGCGGACCACATTGGACGTGCTGGATGCAGAGCAGTCTTTGCTTGATGCCCAGTCCAGCAGTGTGACTGCGCAGACACAGATATATGTGGCAGCCTATTCGGTTTTGCAGGCAACAGGTCAGTTGACCGCGCGTGATTTGAAGCTGCCCGTGCAGATTTATGATCCGGCTGCATATTATAATCTTGTCAAGGACAGCCCTGCAAAGCTCTCTAAGGAAGGCAAGAAGCTGGACCGTGTGTTGCGTGCACTTCAAAAAGAGTGACAATTTTTAAGTCCCCATTGTGAGAATGCGCACTGGCGGCTAAGTTGAATCCGAGAAACGAGTGAGGAATGACATGTCTGACGCTGTTACCAACGCTGAGGTAGAAGATGTTTTGTCTTCAATTCGCCGTTTGGTGTCAGAAGACAGACGTCCCTTGGGCCGCATGAAAGCGGATACTGTTTTCGAAGACAAGCTTGTGCTGACCCCTTCGTTGCGGGTGTCCAACGATGCACCTTTGACGGATGCCTACAAAAAGCAAGATGAAGCGCCCCCCACAGAATGGGGGGATGGACAGGCAAGTGAATCTTCTGTTGCGCTTGGTGGGTCGGACGGGTCGATCAATGAACCGGAAGCATCCTGCGAGGATGATCCGTTCACGGATGAAGTTGAATTTGAAGGCGTGGATCTGGGTGCTGACGAGCCAACTGACGATGTGTCGGGCGCGCAAGACAGTGATGAGGCTGACAGCCACGATGCCTTGCACGCCGATGATGGTTTTGCGCACACTCCCATAAGCCAAATCCGGAAGGCTGGCATATTGAACCTCGGCGCGTCTGAGCTGGTCGAGGGCAGCGCTGACATATCGGGATCAGAGCGCCTAAGCGCGAAGATTGCAGCGCTTGAAGCAGCAGTAGGCCGTATTCCGGGCGCTTGGGAGTCTGACGAGGCAGAGGAAGACAGCTTTGTTGCACTCGAGCCGCTTGCGATGGCTTGGGAAGACGATATCGATCTGGATGCGACAGGCACGCCGCTTCCCAACGAGGCTGCGCCGAAGCATCAAGAGACCCCACGTAAGAGTGACGCGCAGGCTACCGATGAAGCGTCATATGCGGATGAAGATGCCTTTGAAGAAGACGAACAGCCCGAGACTGCCGAAGGGGCTCAGGGTTTCGGCGGTGACGAGTATTTTGACGAGGCGATGTTGCGTGATCTGGTTGCAGATATTGTCCGCTCAGAGCTTCAAGGGGCCTTGGGCGAACGGATTACGCGTAACGTGCGTAAACTGGTCAGACGTGAAATTCACCGTGCGCTGACGGCACAAGAACTTGAATAGATCGGGCTCACGACCCTGATTGGCGGTCATCCGCTGCGCAAGAGCCGGTTTCATTCGTCAGCCCCACGTTCAAAAACACCACAAAATCGCAGACAATAAAAAACGCAGCCCAAGGGCTGCGCTTTTTTAATGTAGCAGTCTAGAAGTAGGTTAGGCTGCTTCGGCTTGCTGTGCTGCGTGGCGACGCTCTGACTCTTCGCGAGACAGGGCAACAGAAGTGCGTACACCTTTGCCAACGAAATCCATCAAACCGGATACGACGCGTTCATTCGGGTCAATACCCGCACAGCTCAATACTTCGCGGCCGTCACGTGAACGTGCCCAACGTGCGATCTGTTCAGGACCGTTTCCATATTTCTTGTCATCGGCAATTGCATCATCAAGTGCGGCCAGTACCACAGCTGCAAAAAGTTTGCGGGCACGGTTACCTTGTTCATTGTTAAAGGCAGTGCCATCAACGAAATCTTTCATCTCGTCGTCCTTTCTATTATTCTTGCTCTTGTCATTTAGGCGTGGAGTTCCTTATGACTGAAACCGA
>JAGXHA010000078.1 GCA_024636475.1 Roseobacter sp.
ACGACAAACATCGCAAGATAGAAGCCTGAGAAGCTTACCGCATAAAGCGGCGGCCAGGCGGCAAAGATCGCGCCGCCGCCGAGGATGAACCAGACCTGGTTGCCTTCCCAGACGGGGCCGACCGTGTTGATGACAACGCGTCGTTCCACGTCTGTCTTGGCGATGAAGGGCAGCAACGCGCCCACGCCCATGTCAAAGCCATCCGTGAGGGCAAAGCCGATCAGAAGCACGCCCAAAAGCGCCCACCAGATGATCCGCAAGATTTCATAGTCAATAAGTTCGTAAAGGATCATTTGCCTTACTCCGCAGGGGTTACACTTGCGCCGGGGATCACTTCATCCACGGACGAAGCGGCACGGGCAGCGGCCGGGGCGAAGGGCCCCTTGCCGTCATGGGTGCGCAGACGATGTTCGTGCCGCGCTTCCCAGGCTTCTGTTTCTTCGACATCCTGAAACGGACCCTTGCGGATGTATTTCAACATCAAGCCCATCTCGACGATGAACAGGATCGAATAGAACAGCATGAAGCCTGCCAGCGTGATCAGAAGATCGGCAACGCTCAGATGGCTGGCCGACAGGGCCGTTGGTAGAACCCCGTCCACGGTCCAAGGCTGACGACCGAATTCGGCAACGAACCAGCCCAGTTCAGCAGCAAGCCAGGGAGTCGGGATCGCAATCACAGCCGCCCAAAGCGCCCAACGAGGATAGGTCTGTCCTTTGAACGAAGACCGGTAAAAGAAGTAGAGCATCACGCCAATGAAGGCGAAACCCAGCCCGACCATGATCCGGAACGCCCAGAACAGGGGTGCCACCGTAGGCACGGTATCCTCGGCAGCCATTGCGATCTGCTCGGGTGTAGCGTCGCGCGGGTCATCGACATAACGCAGCAGAAGATAGGCAAAACCCAGATCGCCGGAATGTTCTTCGAAGGTCGCACGTACATCAGCAGGTGTTGCGTCGCGCAACTCTCGGATGGTCTGCAAAGCATCAAAGGCAATGATGCCGCGTTCGACTTTCACCTCGGCTTCTTCAACCAATTCCGCAATGCCGGGAATTTCCTTGGTAAGTGAGCGTGTACCGATCAGGCCCATGGCCCAGGGGATATGCACCGCGTAGTGCGTTTCGCGGGCTTCCTGATCGGGAAAACCAATCGCGGTAAAGGATGCGGGTGCCTGTTCGGTTTCCCACATGGCCTCGATTGCGGCAAGTTTCATTTTCTGCGTATGGCTTGCTGAATAGCCGGATTCATCCCCAAGAACGACCACGGAAAGTGCTGCGGCCAGACCAAAGGACGCCGCAATCGTGATCGACCGACGGGCCAGTTCGACATGGCGGTTCTTCAAGAGATACCAGGCCGACACGCCCAACACGAAGACCGACGCTGTGACATAGCCGGCCGATACAGTGTGAACGAATTTCGCTTGGGCGACTTCGTTGAACAGAACGTCAAAGAAGGACGTCATCTCCATCCGCATGGTGTCGGGATTAAATTCGGCACCGACCGGGTTTTGCATCCAGCCATTTGCAATCAGGATCCAGAGCGCCGAGAAATTCGAGCCGATCGCCACCAGCCAGGCCACCATCAGGTGCTGGATGCGGCTAAGCTTTTCCCAACCGAAAAAGAACAGACCGACAAACGTCGCTTCCAGGAAGAAGGCCATCAGCCCTTCGACCGCCAGCGGTGCGCCGAAGACGTCGCCGACATAATGGCTGTAATAGCTCCAGTTCATGCCGAACTGGAATTCCATGGTAATTCCCGTAGCAACACCGAGGACGAAGTTGATTCCGAACAGCGTGCCCCAGAATTTTGTCATCTGCCGCCAGATCGGACGGCCCGTCATGACATAAACGGTCTCCATGATCGCGACGATGATCGAAAGCCCCAGCGTCAGCGGCACGAAGAGGAAGTGATACATGGCTGTCATCGCAAATTGAAGACGCGACAGCTCGACAACATCTAGCTCCATTGGAAGCTCTCCTTAGACTGCCCTCTGCCTTGATCAGTTCGGGGCAATGGTGACGACGATGTGGATCCGGCTTGTTCGAACAAGGTTCGAGTCGATCACCACATCGTTTCAGGAGGCGGTTTACATCCGTTTGCTGGAAACCTTTGGTGACAACATCACCAATCAGCGCACCAATCGAAGGCTTCGGTCGAAAATGCGATGGTCTGCCCCACGATGCATTGCCGCGACGATCAACGCTTCTGGCAACGCAGTCCGCAGGCGGGTCAAAACCAGGTCAGCCATGTGGTCATCAAGACCTTCGGTTGGTTCGTCCAGCAGCATTATTTCGGGTCTTTTTAAAAGGATACGAGCCAAGGACAGACGGCGCGCCTGTCCCCCGGACAGCCCCGACCCTGCTTCGCCCAGCCGGGTATCAAGCCCGCCACGTGCGCGAATATCTTCAGCCAGCGCCACAGTCTCCAGCGCCGCCCAAAGCGTTTCGTCGCAATGGCTGCCGCTGAGTGACAAGTTGTCACGGACGCTCCCCGAAATCAGGCCACTGCGCTGTGGCAGAACGGCCAGGATGCCGCGCAACTCCGGCTCGACCCAGAAAGAAGGCCGCGTTCCTTTGATGCGTATGTCATCGTCCTGATCAATGCCTGCGATCTGCATAAGTAGGGTCGATTTTCCAGCCCCGGAAGCTCCGGTGAGAACCACCGCCTCACCAGCAAAGAAATCCAGCTCGAACTCCGGTCGTTTGATGGACAACAATGGCGCTTCGCCCGTGTCCCCGGCGGCATCGGGCGCAGGGCTGGCTTGCGCCGTCTGCGGGGCCACGCGACCGGCTGCCGAAACCATGCGTCCTAGTTCAGCGACTCCGCGCCGAAGCGGCAACACCGCTTCAGCAAGCGCCAGAGCGACAAATAGCCCGACCACCGCTTTTGCAGGGCCTATAGCGTTCCCTTCCAGCAGATATGCGCCCGCGGCGAATGCACCCATTGCGACCAAGGCCACCAAGATGGAAAAAAGACTGGCTGCATCGCGTTCCGCCCTGTCCAGGTGTGCCAATGCTGCGCGCGCCTGATCGTCCATTGCCAGCAAACCGGCTTCGCTGCGTGGTAGCTGTCCCGCAACGATTAACGCTTCGCGGTCGCGCATCATGTCGATGATGCCCCGGCGAAGCTGCTGCCCGACATCTTCGGCCTGCGCCGAAAGGCACACCGTCCGTCGTGCCAGAAAGATCAGGACCAGTGCCGCCGCGGGAAGATAGCCCGCAAATATCACCAGTGCGACAGACCAGCCCACAAGCGATCCCAGAACGATAAACACCACGATATGGGTTAACAGTGCGGCAAGGATCGGTAAGACCAGCCTGAGCAACAGACCATCCAACGCATCCACGTCAGAGACAATGCGCGTCAACGCAATTTCGCCGCGCAGACGGGCCAGCCCTTTGGCATCGGTCCGCGCATAGCTGCGCAACAGTGCGACGCGCAAGGCTGCGATCGCGCGCAGGGTCGCGTCATGGGTCAGCAGCCGTTCTCCGTAACGCGAAGCCGCACGGCCAAGCGCCAGAAACCGAACCCCGGCAGAAGGACGGAACACATCAAACGCGATGCCGATACCTGCAAGGCCAGCCAGGCCCGTCGCCGTGATGAACCAGCCGGACAGACCCAAAAGAGCGGCCCCCATAACCAGAACAACGACGGACAAGGCCGCACCGCGTGCCATTGCCCAAGGGTCAGCAGCCACCAAAAGTCTGATGATGCGTAGCACATTCCTCATTGGCCGACCTCGACGATCCGGTCCATTGCCGATGCCAGCTTGGGATCATGGGTCGCTACGATGATCGCACGGCCATCCCGCTGCATCTTTTTCAACGTTGCGATGATCCGTGCCGCTGTCTCGGAATCCAGATCTGCCGTTGGTTCGTCCGCGAGGATCAGATCGGCCCCGGTGTGAAGCGCGCGCGCGATCAACAGCCTGCGTGCCTCCCCCCCGGACACCCCGCCGCCGGTTTCTCCAAGACGCGTCTCAAGACCATGGGGCAGCCGTTCAACGATCTCTGTCGCGTCGGCCAACCGCAGCGCATGCCAGGGGTCGGCGCCCCTTTGTCCGGTATCCAGCCAGTAGCGCAACGTTACATCCGGAAAATGCGGTCGCTGCGGGATCATTGCGATCCGCGCGCGCCAAGGATCAGCGGTATCGGCATCAAGTGGACAGTTGTTTACAATAATCCTGCCTTCGTGCAGGGGCAGCAGCCCAGCCAGCGCCGCAAGAACGCTGCTTTTGCCACTGCCGCTTGGGCCCATCAGCGCGAGCGTTTCGCCCACCGCAAATTCAAAATCAGGCACCCTCACCTGACGATCGGCACGCAACACGACGACATCTTGCGTTTTGATACAAATAGCTCCCGCCACGGGTGTTGCCGGCAAACCCGTCCCGACAAATGCGACCCGGTCCGCCGCGTCCAGCGCATCCAACTCTGCAACCACGGCAAAGCCCGCGGCGCGATCATGCCAAGCGGCAGCAAGTTCGCGCAAGGGCTGGAAGAATTCGGGCGCGATCAGCAACAAAAACAACCCCTGCCCCAATGTCAGCGGATGCCCCCACGATCCAAAGTTGATCTCACCCAGCAAGGTGAACCCGACAAAGACCGCAACCATCGCCACGCCAAGTGCGGAAACCAGTTCCAGCACCGTTGAGGATAAAAACGCGATCCGGAGAACAGCCATCGTTTTTTTGCGCAGGCTTTCAGCCCGGTCACTGAAATCCGCAGCGGCGCGATCGACTCCGCCAAGCAATCTGATATCCAGCATCGCAGACAGACGTTCCATGAGCATTTCGTTCATCGTCCCGATCTCGTCCATCTGGCGCCGGGATGCGTCTTCGGCCGCCATACCCACCAGGGCCATGAAAACCGGGATCAATGGCCCGGCCACAAGCAATGTCAGCCCCACGACCCAAGACTGCGAAAAAGCCAGCAGTAAGAACAGAAACGGCAACACCGATACGCGCACCATCGCGACATGGTACCGGGTGATCCATGGTTGCAGAAGCGGCAGCTTTTGCACAACGAGAGATGCAATGCTTGCAGATCCCGCTTGGCCCGGCGCGCGCGCCTCACGCGAGATCAGGATCGACCGTTCGCGTTCAATTGTCCGATCTGCAGCCTGATGTAAAAGTGCGCCCAAACGGTGTTCAAGACTAGCACGCAAGACAGCGCAAAGGATGAAAACGGCCGCCGCAGTCCAGATTTGGTCCGTTGCCGGCACCCCTGCGGCCCAACCCGAGACGACCCAGGCAATGGCACCTGCCTGGATTGGCCACAATATCCCCGCCGCAAGCGACAGCCATCCCGCAAGACGCAGTTCGCGCTGGACGGGCGCAATGATCCGCGCCTTTGCCCGGACCCTGCAATTCGGGACCGCCGCCACTTCTTCATCTTGCATGAATGCCCTGCTCGTTTCCTTGGCCGCCCGCGCCTTGACGCTTTATTTGACAGCGCTTCCGCCAGAATAGATCGAGAATATTCTCTTTGAAACGCGCGACAAAGCGGCGGGTGCCTCGATCTGGATGCTTCCGCGTCCTTGCGCGATCCAACCCTTCGCGGCAAACTCCCTCAACTTTCTGGATACGACCTCGCGCGCCGTCAACAGATCGGCGGCGATGTCGGAATGCGTCGCGCAGACCTCGTTAGAATGGGCATGACTCAGAAGCCAGTCCGCAATCCTCTGATCCAATCCTACGGCGTTCTTGGTTGAAATTCGCGCGAAAAACGTGGGCAGCCGTTTGGCGTGACCAGCAAATAACCTGTGGCGAAAATCGGTATTCCCATGCACCAAAAGGACAAGCGCCGTTGGAGAAAGTTCGATCCAGGCTGATGGTGCCATGCAAACCGCGCGAACCGAAATCGTCCGCCCCGACAGAATGGCAGCCGTCACGGGCATGCAATCCTGACCCTCCACAGCACGGCATTCAGCCCAAGGCACTTTGCGATCCTTGGTCCGGAACTGTACCGACAACTTGCCGGAGGTCACGAAGATGAAAGCACGTGGCAAACCCTGCCAGTTATATGCAACCGCCCCTTTGGGGGCAGACCGAAGAACGCCTCCAGCAGCGAAGATTGCATCGCGGATAGAAAACGGTGTTTCGTGCGCCAGATCCTGTTTTGTCAGTATCGTCATACCATCCTCCACGCTCCCGGCCCGTCAAGACCGGGAGAGATGTTGCAAATCATTCAGCAGGGACAGGCTGCACCCGCGCCCGGCCCGAGAAATGCCGGTGGTTTAGAACAAGGACCAGAACGATCATGGCCACCTGACTGGCAACCGCCAGCGATGTCAGCGACCAATAGGCGACCCCGAATTTTGCGATCAACCCGGCACCCACCAGTCCTTTGTTGATCCAAAACTGCAGCATGACACTCAGCGCGACACCAGGACATACAAGCGCATACGCACCGGCAGAGTTGCCATCGCCGCGCAGATAGGCGTCAGCATATTTCTGGCGCCGCAAAACCAACAAGCCAAGTGCCAAGAAAACAATCTGGATGGCAAGGATTGTCGTCGTCAGCAGCAGGTTGTCCGCAAGGCCCCCGTGAGCATCAAAGGTCGTGTGCAAGCCGTGCTCTTGCCGCATGGTCATGATGCCAAGCACGGTCAGGATCGGCACCACCACCATCAGGGTAGGCGCACTTTCGCGCGATGTACCGTGATGCAACATTGAATTGAATGCGGTGATGGCTGCAACCAGCGCATAAAGGCCCGCAATGGTTCCAAGCATGATCGAGACGATCAACGCCACCCCAACGGTCAGTGGGGTCGTGCTCAATCCGGCAGGCGCGGCCATGCCGACGGCCGTCATGGACAAGGCAAAGGCGGGAAGCAACTGCGCAAAGGAGTTGTTGGCAGTGACATCGAAAACACCACCCTCGCTCAGCACACGACCCAGAAACCCCCCAATCTGCCGAAATGCAATAAAGGCGATCAGACCAAAAGCAATCATGGCAAGTGGGAAAAGATATTCCACCACGCTCCAAAGCCCCGGGAGGAAGACCAATCCAAGGATGAAGCCCACATTCACGCTCATCGCGAGCGCCAAAGGCATAGCCAGAAGCTGGGTTTCTCCATTGGAGTTAACCAGTTCAGTGTAGCGGTCCGTTGTCCGAAATTCCGAATAGCGGCCAATGTTCCAGACCAGTAATTTTATGTTGAGAATGGCAAACCCAGCGATACCGGTCACAGCAATCAGGATCGCTGCCTTTAACGGTAGCGCGCCGCCAGTAAACGCGCCCATAATGTCTTCAAACACAGGTACGGGCTGCCCCGGATGAGGCACCCAGAACATCAGGAACATGAAAAAAGTGACAGCAAGGCCCCCTGCCCCAACCGAAGCAAGGAAATAAAGGGGGGACCATGTGTCAGCAGGACGGCTTTGGGACACGTGCATAGCGATTCTCCTGTGTTGATGGAGACGGAATGCCACAAACCTGTGCCGATCAACGGTGACATGGTCACCGACTCTAGCGCACAGGCGGTGATCACGCGTTGCTAGACGACATCTATCACAGGGTCATAAACGGAAGAAACGCGGCAGGTGACCTGACCCTTATTTCGACCGGGCACTGCCCTTCGCATTGATGTCCGCACTCTTGGGCGTGGCCGAGACGAGGTTCTTTGGAAGAACCTTGGATGCCTATCTTAAATACCAAGTAGCAACTTGAACCGCCCCTTGTTTGCCGGAAGCTGATGTATCGTAGTTACGCGGTTATGTCTGAGCTGCTTTCGACCTGTAATACAGGTGCCTATCCCTTTGTCTTCCAACGCTTCTCGGAACAAGTCGGCGTCATAGCCGCGATCTCTGAGGAGCTGTACGTCGAATTCCGAACGGGCAATGTGGACGAGATCCGCGGGCGCGTGCGCGGATGGTATAGGATCAATTAAATTATTCGATGAGCGAAGCTGACACACCACCAGCGAATTGCACGGAGCTATCCCTCGACCAATGGGGCTGAAGCTGATGAAGGAAATTGTACAAAAATTGCACAGGAAATTGCACTTAACTTAACTCGGACGACTTCGTCGGAATGAAAAGCCCTAATATTTCAGATAGTTGTAAGCAGCGTGTCACTTTAGCTCCGTCCCTTGCCGTCCGCCCATTTTACCGAAACGCAGGCCCGTGCGCCCACACGGTCAGCGAATGGCGCACGCCGCTGCGCACCGGTGTCACCTGATGCAGCGTGAAACTGGGGAAGACGGTCACACAGCCCTGCGCCCGACTGGCCTCTAGCACCTGCGCACCGGGCATCACCTCTAACGTGCCACCCTCATAGTCGCCTGACGGCGACAGTTGCAGCACCAGCGTCAGCTTGCGCTTGGCCGAAATCGGCCCGCCGCCAATATCCGAATGCCACACGAAATGCCCCGCAGCGGTGGCGCGGTAGATCGCCACCTGCGGGCTTTCCTCGAATGCGGTCAGATCAAAACCAAAGTGATCGCGGTTCGCCGCCCGCACCAGATCAATCAGCCGGTCCATCACCCAGCCCAGCCCGTCCACCTCGTCGGTCCACACCAGATCGGCACTGCGCAGGTTGTGGTCGTGGTTGCGCCCCACCAGCAGCGCCGGATCGGTGGGGGCTTGGGATATGGCGGCCACGATCGCGTCGCATTCTCCGACGCTAAAGGCCTCGGGCATTGCATGCATAGACAGCATTATTTGGGCCTTTCAGACAAGGAGCCTCCGGCCCCAAGCCACCCGAGCGGGGGCAAACGACCGATCGCGTAACATAGCACCGCGCCACACCCTTGTCTGAAAATTCAGTCGCCCCAATGGTGCGCGGCAGGCGAAATCCTGCGCGTCTTCGAAGGCACAGTCCTGTGTGGAATGTCACACGGTTTGAACGCGGCACGACGTATTTTTTTTGAATTCTATTAGTGGTGGGCGTCGCGCAATATTGATGCAAAGGTCAAATATTTCAGACCCGAAACCGATCTTCCTGCCCTTCGCAGCACCCGCACAATATTTACCCCACAGAAAGAGGCCCTGTTCAGAGCTCGTCCAGATGAGCGCTCTACGCGCGGGCCAAGAATGAACGGTCGGTCCTCAATAT
>JAGXHA010000079.1 GCA_024636475.1 Roseobacter sp.
CGATCTGTTTTGACCCGATCTCCAGCCTTGCGAGGGATCATTGCAGGCGCGACAACCGCGCTTTCGAATCCGAGCTTGGTGAGGTGACGGTGCAGGCCATAACCACAAGGGCCGGCCTCATAGCAAAAGGTCGGCACCTTATATCGCGCCACATTTAATGAGCTTGTGAGGCTCAGTGATCGGGAACTCAACGATTTGGGTATTCCACGCAGCAACATCAAACGATTGGCAATGGAGGCGGCGTATGACCGTTAATACTCAACCTGCAGAAACAGGTAGCATTCACGCGATCAATGGTCTCGTTTCGTTACTGGCCACATTCGGAGCAAAGGCAAATGCTGCCTTGAGGACTCTCCAAATGGCCCGAATGATGTCTACGCTTTCAAGTATGAGCGATTACCAACTCGCGCAGATTGGTATTTCACGATCTGACATCCCCAAATACGCCGAAACACTTATGGCAAAAGAATAACGAAGCGGGCCGGTAGGTCTGAAGAGTTCACGAAAAGTGCTGGTCCTCACTCCTCCCAGAGTAAGCCAGCGCGAGCGGCGGCGAAAAAAATCAACAGGGAACGCCAACGCACAGGGCCAGCATCTTCACGTCCTCCCGAAGATGCTGGCTCAAACCATCCTGTGCAGCGGGAATTTTGAACGATGCGTAACCGCAAATTTCCATAAGATTTGACCGTCTGTCGCCTTCATGCAAGCGATCTGATCGAAATTTGCAACCATTCCCTGAATTTGAATTTACAGTCACGTCGGGCGCGGTTTTGTAAAACCTGATTGGCAAAACATCGGGGTAGGAGATGCGTTATTTGGAAGAATTTTTGTAAAGGTCCCAAACACGGTCGCTAGTTCGATCAATATGGGAGACTGACTCTAACTGTAAACCGGTGCTATACAACCGACCCGGGTCGCTGGATGATGAAATACAATCATTTCTCTAAAAGCTGGATCAAAGCTCTCAGCTTTCATCAAAGTCCGATACTTTGGCATAGGCACGTTATCGAACCGATAAAGAATGCCATTCAAATATTCGACCTGCAGACAATTGCGCAATTCGTCGTGCCCGAGCGTCGCAATACACTGTGACACCACAAAATGCCGTGCTATTTCCGGTTCGCAAAGCTTGGGTGTAATCAGGTTCCACGCACTATCCAAGCCGTGTTTCAACTTCTCAAATACTGATAGGTCGGACCAAACCATATGCTTTCCTCTCCTAGGATCGATTGTAGGCACGACGCCGAAGGCGGGAGGTGAAAAACCTATAAGCGGTGGCGCGCTTTATTGCGACCTGCCTGATATCAAATCAAAAACAGTCGCAATGGCGTAATTTTACGCAGTCTTGGAAAAAGTTGCGCGCCTGCGATTCTGGATTCCAGGTTCCATATTGCACTTTGGGTATCTCGGATCAACGTAAGGACTAGAGAACGGGGCGGCGATGCGTCTTGAGCAAATATCTTAATGTGGCTTTTGTGATAGGTGGCAAAACATGTGTGATGCACGAATTGGTATACGCTATGCCCAGAGCTTGAGATGGTGGTGCAAGGCTATCGTTGTGGCAAGCAGTCTTGTTGTTTGTTCTTTAACACCCGTTCAGGCGGACACATCGGATGCCGAGTTTGACGCGCGCGTGCGCGCCTACCTCCTCGCCAACCCAGAGATCATCCTCCAAGCGCTTGAGATCCTATCACAGCGCGAGGCACGTGCCGCGATGGTTGCAAAACTTGCACTCTATCCTGAACTCTTTATCGAGCCGCCTGTTTTGGGGCTTGGACCCAAGGACGCCGCACTCACAGTTGTAGAGTTTTTTGACTACCGCTGTGCACCTTGCAAGTTTCTGCATCCAAAGCTGAAAATCGCGCTCAACGCGCATCCTGACATCAGAGTCGAAATGCGTCATCTGCCCATTCTGTCTCCGGGGTCAGAACGGGGCGCACGCTTTGCACTGGCCGTCAGGAATACAGCCAGCGCGCAGGTTTATGGCGCAGTCCATGAGGACATCTGGGCCATCAAAGGCCCTTTGCGCGCAGCTGCATTCGAGCGGATCGCAGCGGCGCATGGGCTTGAGTGGGGGAGCATAAAAGCGGAAATGGATAGCGAAGCGGTATCGGCGCGTATTGCGCGAAACCGAGATATTGCAATCGATCTCGAAATCCTTGGCACGCCGGCATTTGTGACGCCGAGCTCTGTCAGCTTTGGCGGAACAGACGCCGACGCTCTGATCGAAGGCTGGCTTAATCGATAAAAGCCTTTTCCACGACAAAGTGCTTTGGTTCCGAATTCGCACCCTCTTCCAGCCCGTGCGCCTCGCAGAGCGCCATAATGTCCTTATTCAGCGCCAGATTGCCGCAAATCATTACGCGGTCTGCTTCATTGTTCCATTCCGGCAGTCTGAGGTCTTCAAAGACCCGCCCGTCGCGGATGTGGTCGCTGATCCGGCCTTCGATTTTGGATGGCTCGCGGGTGGTCGTCGGGTAGTATTTCAGCTTGCCGCCAACCAATTCGCCAATCAGCGGATCATCCGGCAAGGCCTCGACGATTGCGCGGCCGTACGCCAACTCTGCGTTGGTGCGGCAGGTATGCGCAAGGATCACCTCGTCATATCGTTCCCAGGTTTCGGGATCGCGCAACAGCGAGGCAAAGGGGGCAATGCCCGTGCCAGTGCAGATCATCCATAGCCGTTTTGCAGGCAGCAGCGCGTCCAGCACCAGCGTGCCCACAGGTTTGGGCCGCATGATAATCTCGTCCCCCGCTTCGATCTTTTGAAGCCGCGAGGTCAACGGGCCGTCAGGTACCTTAATCGAATAAAACTCCAACTCATCATCCCAGCTCGGCGAGGCAATGGAATAGGCGCGCAAGAGTGGTTTGCCGTCGTCCTTAAGCAGGCCGATCATGACGAATTCGCCCGACCGGAACCGCAATGATACGGGGCGCGCAACGCGGAACGAAAACAGCGTATCGGTCCAGTGATGCACCGATGTGACCGTCTGTGCATCTGGCATAATCTTGGCTTTGGGAGCGGTTTGAACGTTCATGGAAGTATCCTTCAGGCCGCTTCGCTTGCGGGTTTTTCAGAGAAATGTGTTTCAAGTTTGCCCGCAGTTCCATCCAGATCATCGGCGGTCGGAAGGGGGTCTTTTGCCTCGGTAATCACGGGCCATATTTTCGAGTATTTTTCGTTGAATTCGACCCAGGGCTCCATGCCGTCTTCAGTGTCGGCGCGAATCGCATCTGCGGGACATTCAGGCTCGCACACACCGCAATCGATGCATTCGACGGGGTCGATCACCAGCATGTTTTCACCCTCATAAAAGCAGTCTACGGGGCAAACCGATACGCAATCGGTGTATTTGCAGGCGATACAGTTGTCGGTGACGACGAAGGTCATGGCGTACTCTCTTTGATATTTTCCATCACCTTGCCGCGGCGCAGAAACTCTGTCCGTAAACAAATTGCTATTGAACGATTCTGCGCTGCGGCAAAGTAGAGCCAAGCAAGGAGAGCACTATGATTGAGCGTTTGTCTGCAACACCCGACTGCCGCCACCTGATCGTTGAATGGGAAGGGGGCGCTGTGTCCGAACTGCCCGCCACATTGCTGCGTCGCGAGGCGCGCGATGCTTATTCACAAAGGGCAAAGATCGATCATGGGGAAATCCATGTGGTGCCGGATCTGGCAATCACCGGCTTGGTTCAGGTCGGTGCCGCCGGTGTGAACGTCCATTTTTCAGACGGTCACGAGCGCGCAGTCTACCCGTTTGTCTATCTGCGTGAACTTTCTGACCAACACGGAAACTAATTGACATTTGCCGCACTGCGGCACGGCGCAAGCTGTCATTAACCTTATATAACCGGAGTCTCTCATGGACGAAATACTGGATGGCACGACGCAGATTGATTGCGACATCCTGATCATTGGGGGCGGTACCGCCGGCCCAATGGCAGCGCTCAAGGCCAAGCGGAAAAACCCGAAGGCGAACGTGATCCTGCTCGACAAAGCGAACGTCAAACGCTCGGGCGCGATTTCAATGGGGATGGACGGGCTGAACAATTCAGTCATTCCGGGCTATGCCACGCCCGAGCAATACACCAAGGAAATCACCATCGCGAACGATGGCATCGTCGATCAAAAGGCGGTCTATCGCTACGCCGAGGAATGCTATGGTATCATCCAAGAGTTGGACGAGTTCGGGATCCGATTTCAAAAGGATCAGAACGGCGAGTATGACGTCAAAAAAGTGCACCATATCGGCACCTATGTGCTGCCGATGCCCAATGGGGACACGGTCAAAAAGGCGCTGTACCGACAACTGCGCAAGGCGCGGATCAACATCATTAACCGCTATATGGCAACACGGCTGCTGACCGGCGAGGGGCGCATCGCGGGCGCAATCTGTGTGAACACGCGCACAGCCGAATTCTTGGTTGTGCGCGCCAAAGCCGTTGTAATGTCGCTGGGTGCTGCGGGCCGTCTGGGTCTGCCAGCCTCTGGCTATCTTTACGGTACTTATGAGAACGCATCGAACAGCGGTGAAGGCTACTCGATGGCCTATCACGCGGGCGCGGGCCTTGCGAACCTTGAGTGTTTCCAGATCAACCCATTGATCAAGGATTACAATGGCCCAGCCTGTGCCTATGTGGCGGGTCCTCTGGGCGGCTACACATCCAACGCGCAGGGCGAACGGTTTATCGAGTGCGATTACTGGTCCGGCCAAATGATGCAGGAATTCTATGACGAATTGCAGGGCGGCAAAGGGCCGGTCTACCTCAAGCTCAACCACCTCGCAGAAGAAACAGTGGCCGAGATCGAGCGGGTGTTGCACATTGTGGAACGTCCCACGCGCGGGCACTTTCACAGGGGTCGCAACACGGATTACCGCAAAGATATGATCGAAATGCATATCTCCGAGATCGGGTTTTGTTCGGGTCATTCGGCCAGTGGCGTGTTTGTGGACGAGCGAGCGCGCACCACAATCGACGGGCTGTATGCGGCGGGCGACATGGCCAATGTACCGCATAACTACATGTTGGGTGCCTTCACCAATGGTGCCTTTGCGGGTCTAGATGCGGTGGACTTCATCAAAGACGTGGATTTCGCTGACTTTGACATGGGCGATGTGGACGCTGAACGCACCCGCGTCCTCGCCCCGACCAAGCGCGACGACGGCATCCCGCCCAACCAGATCGAATACAAGACACGCCGCTTTGTGAACGACTATCTCCAGCCGCCAAAAGTGACCGCCAAGATGGAATTGGCGCAACGCCGGTTCGAAGAAGTCCGGCACGACATGGAAACCGAGATGTATGTGCGCGACAGCCACGAACTCATGCGCTCGCTTGAGGCCTCGGCTATCATGGACTGCGCCGATATGGCCGCCGCTGCGTCACTTTACCGGACCGAAAGTCGCTGGGGCCTGTATCACAACCGTGTTGAATACGAGCGTGATGATGAAAACTGGTTCTGCCATACGATCCTGACCAAGGGCGACGATGGCAAGCCGGCGCACGCCAAAAAAGCCGTTGATGATTACATCGTCGAAATCGATGAAGACGAAAAAGACGCCTACAACAACCAACGCGTGACCAGCACGGTTGCGGCAGAATAAGGAATAATATCATGCCCTTGGCTCAAACTTCTACCATTGTTCCCGTTGTCATTGATGACGCACTTTGCATCGCGGACAAAGGCTGCACCGTTTGCGTTGACGTCTGCCCGCTGGATGTCTTGCGTATTGTCGAAGGACCGGACGGCAGCCCCGTCACCGCACATATGAAGTACGACGAATGCTGGTACTGCATGCCCTGCGAGGCGGATTGCCCCACGGGTGCTGTCACTGTGAACCTGCCCTTTTTGTTGAAGTGAGACGGATATGAACGCGCTCTTTGAAGACTTTGACGAAATCGCGGAACTGGCCGAGGGTCTCGATGACGCATCGCCTGGCACGCGTATCATGGCGGTTATGGAATTGGCCAACAGCGCTGATCCGGCTGCAATCGCGCATCTTGCCCGCGCGATTTCGGATGCAGATGCGGGTGTGCGCAAGCAGGCCGCGTTGGCATTGACCGCATTTGACGGCCCTGAAACGGCCGCTGCTCTTGTGTCAGCGCTGACTGACAGCGACCCAGCGGTCATTGAGGCCGCAGCGCTCAGCCTGACAGAATTGAAAGATCCCGAAGCAGGCGACGCGATCCTCCCGCATCTGGGCGATACGGACACGGTCAAATTGACCGCCTGTTTTGCCGGGATCAAGGAATTGCGCCGGACCGAGGCCATGGGTGCTGCGATCACCGCATTGAAACATGAAGATGCCGGTGTGCGCATCGGAGCTGTCGGCGTGATTGGCTGGTTGCAGGATGAAGGGTCTTTGCCTGCGCTGCGTGATGCGGCCAAGGATGTAGATACAAATGTCCGGCGTACCGCACTTGCGGCACTGGGTTTTTCGAAATCCGAGCACGCAGAAGCCACGTTGATCGCTGCGTTGAATGACCCTGAATGGCTGGTCCGCGAAGCTGCGGCTGAAACACTCGCCAAGGTGGGTGGGGCCAAATGTGTGACTGCACTTCGCATCGCACTTGAGGATGAATTCTGGCAGGTCCGTTTGAAAGCTGTGCGGTCTTTGGGCAAGATGAACGCGGTGGAAGCAGCACTTGAAATCGCCCCAATGATGGATTTGTTGATACCCAATTTGCGAAAAGAATGTGCCGCTGTTTTGGGGGAAATGGCAGCACCAGAAACCCGTCCCTATCTGGAAAAATACGTGGACGATACCGACCCAGATGTACGCAAGAATGTCCGCTGGGCCTTGGGCAAAATCGACGCCCAGTAGCCCCTGAAAGGGCTGTTCAAATTTGAAATATAGCACCCTTGGAGTTTGCTCTGGGGGTGCTATTTTTGGTCGAAAAATTACGCTAAGTAACTGGTATTAAATATTAAAAATATAGCCCGATTCTTAAGCAAACGGGGCGTTTCAGCTTTCTAAGCGGCGCGAATTTCGTCTTTTAACGTTAAAACTGCTTAATACTTATCCATAGCGCAAATAGTCGCAGTTTTTGCCCTGAAAGCGCTGCTGAAACCGCGTTCCTTCCCCAATACTGGTTCTCAATAACCATAAATTGAAACTGCAATAGTTGGAGAAGACAATGCTCATGAAACTCAATTTGAAATCGGCGCTGCTTGCAGCCACCTTGATCCCCTTGGGGGCGATGGCCCACGCCGAGAAGATCTCGATCGCCGTTGGTCACCAATCAATGTGTACTGACACCTACACAGCCGGCATCATCATCAAAGAGCTGGGGTTGCTTGAAAAGCACTTGCCCACCGATGGCGAATATGCGGATGCTGAATATGATATCAGCTGGGCCGATTACAGCTCGGGTGGGCCGATCACCAACCAGATGTTGGCCAATAAGCTGAATTTTGGCGTGATGGGGGATTACCCTCTGATCGTGAATGGTGCCAAGTTTCAGGAAACCGACAGCTTGCGGACGGTCTACGTTGCAGGCACCGGTTATAACCTGAAGGGGTCGGGCAACGGAATTGTTGTGCCGGTCGACAGCGACATCTATTCGATCGACCAGTTGAAGGGCAAAGAAGTGTCCACGCCCGTCGGCTCTGCGGCCTGGGGCATGCTGCTCAAAGCGATGCAGGATAACAACATCCCTTCTGACGAATACGTATTGAAAAACCAAAGCCCTGCCGTGGGGGCCGCCAATATCGCCGCAGGCAAGATCGACGCGCATTCCGATTTCTGCCCTTGGTCCGAGATCATGGAATTCCGTGGCACGGGCCGCAAAATCTATGATGGTTCCGAGACGGGTGTGCCGTACCTGCACGGTGTCGTCGTCCGCCAAGACTTTGCCGAGGAATATCCCGAAGTCGTTCAGGCCTTTATCAAGGCTGTCTACGAGGCAGGCGAATGGATCCGTGCCGACCCAATGACCGCCGTCACCGAGATGGAAAGCTGGACCGGTGTCGAAAAAGAAGTGCTTTACCTCTACTTCTCCGAAGGTGGTCACCTGACGCTGGAGCCGTCGATCAAGACTGAATGGATTGATGCGCTCAAGTTCAACCACGGTGTATTGGTCGCAGAAAAGGCGATCCCGCCGCTCGATTTCGACGAATGGATCACCGAAGACTACCTGAAAGTTGCCTATGCAGAACTGGGCGTCGATTATGAAGCGGACAAAGCCAAGATGGTCGATCCTGCTGTGGCCAACAAAGGCCTACCCTCACAAATCTGGCACCCGCGTGATGGCGTCAGCTCCTACGGAACCTTGCCTGAATTCCTGAAATCGGTCGCCGACATGCAAGCTACGGGTACAAATCTGAACTCCACCTATGTCTATGACGTGGAAACCGGTCTGAAACTCTTTGGCAAAACGGCGTTCTGGGTCAAGGCAGGCGATGACTACGCGACCTTCTTGCGCAAGGGCGAAGCCGAGACTTTTGCTGCAGCCAATGCTGGCAATCTGGTCACCTTTGCAGAAGCTGTGGCCGAGTTCTCCACTGACAGTTGAACTTAAGACCTGAAGTTTCGGGCGTTTTCGCGCCCGGAACGCTTCCCTTCATGTGCAACTTTGCACATTTTATTCTTAAGGCAGAGGCTGATGCAAACCCTTGTAAAAAATGAGAAAAGACCGGAAGAACCGCTTGTGGAGGTTCACAAACCCGCGCCAACCGAGACGCAAAAGCCGGCGCTACAGCTGCCTTTCATATCGATGGGTCAAGTGCAAAACATCGGCATGGCGATTGCGTCGCTCACTGTTGGCATTCTGTGGTGGCATTTCGCGACGGCGATTAATCTGGATTTTTACATCAATTTTTCGAATGTGCCGTCACCGTTCAAGGTATTCACCGCCTTTATCGCACATATCCAGACCGAGATTTTTTGGACGCATATCGGCGTTTCAATGCGCCGCATCTTGTTCAGCTATTCCATCGCAGTGGTGCTGGGGATTGGCATCGGTTTGATTATGGGCCGCTCGCGCATCATGCGCGCCTTTGTCATGCCCTACATCGAAGTCATCCGGCCCATTCCGGCGGTGGCGTGGATCCCACTCGCGATCCTCATGTGGCCAACCGAGGAAAGTTCGATCATCTATATCACCTTTCTGGGCGCACTTTTCCCCATCGTTTTGAATACCTTACACGGGGTCGAGCAAACGCCCGAGGTCCTCGTGCGTGCTGTGCAATCGCTTGGCGCATCTCGCGTCGACGTCTTTCGCCATGTGGTGATCCCTGCGGCCTTGCCCTCCATCGCCGCAGGACTGGCGATTGGCATGGGCGTCAGCTGGTTCTCGCTTTTGGCAGGCGAGATCATTTCCGGTCAATATGGTATCGGGTACTTCACCTGGAACGCCTACAGCCTGATCAACTACCAAGATATTGTCGTCGGCATGTTGGTGATTGGCGGCTTGGGCACAGCCTCCACAGCGGCGGTCAAACTGCTCACCCGTCCAATGCTCAAATGGCAAAAGAGGGCGCGCTGATGAGGACCCTTGGCACAATAGGCGATGCAATCCGGCTGGACTGGCGGCGCATCCTGATCACGGGGGGGCTGTTTGCCCTGATCTTTCAGGTGTTGATGCTGGTTGCGTTGATGGTGCGCTTTCAGGCGCTGCCGAACTATGCGGTCGGCTATAACTGGATCGGCAATGTGATCCACATCATCAAATCCACTCCGTCTTGGAGTGATATCCCCCCTATCATCAACCAGGAATGGCTGATCGAGATCGGCAAGATGAATTATGACTATGGCACCGGCATTTCAGAATGGAGCCTGAACGTCGTGCCTGTGCGGATGGCCGTTCTGTTTGTGCTGGGCGCGCTTGTCGCTTTGTGCGGCAGCTTTTTGCGGCGCGATAGCTGCTCGGTCACCACCGGCACCACACTGCGCGCGACGACAGGCATTGGCACGATCCTTGTTGCGATGACCAACGCCACGATGAGCTGGGTTGTCTGCTGTGCGGCACCCTCATGGGTGGTGGGGCTTGCGATGCTGGGCCTCGGCGTCTCGACGTCGCTCGCCCTTGAGACGATGGGACCTGCGCTCAACTTGGCGGGCTTTGGCCTGCTGCTTGCGACGGTCTTCTTTCTGGCGTGGCGCAAAACCCGCGATGTAAAATCCATAGATGGAGTCTTGAGACATGCTTGATGTTCTGAAATTCAAAAAGCCTGAAAACGCGTCCGAGAACGTCGGAAAGGGGCAGATCAAAATAGAAGATGTCTCAATCACCTTTGGCAAAGGCCCGACAGCGCACCATGCGGTGGAAACCACGTCGATTGACATTCAGGCTGGTGAGTTTGTCTGTATTCTGGGGCCATCAGGCTGCGGCAAGTCGACCCTGCTGAATGCGATTGCTGGCTACACAAATCCCACCACGGGCCGCGTGACGGTTGATGACGTCGAGGTCAAAGGCCCCGGACCGGATCGTGGCATGGTGTTTCAGCAATATTCACTCCTGCCTTGGAAAACGGTTTATGAAAACGTGGCCTTTGGTCCAAAAATGGCTGGAATGACGCGCACCGAATCGGGCTCGGTCGCCAATACGTTTCTGGGGCTTGTCGGGCTCAAGAAATTCGGTAACCGCTATCCTGCGGAATTGTCAGGCGGCATGCAGCAACGTGTCGGCATTGCCCGCGCTTTGGCCAACTATCCCAGCGTGCTGTTGATGGACGAACCCTTTGGCGCGCTGGACGCGCAAACACGTCTGATGATGCAGGAAAGCCTGCTTGATATCTGGCGAAACTTTGGGACCACGGTTGTCTTCATCACCCACGACGTGGACGAGGCGGTATTTCTGGCTGACCGCGTCCTTGTGATGAGTGCCGCACCGGGGCGCATCATCGAAGATGTTAAGGTCAAACTGCCACGGCCACGCTCTGTCGATATGTCATCGTCGCCGGAATACATTGAGGCGCGGCAATTCTGTCTTGAGACGATCCGCGCGGAAAGCCGCAAAGCCTTTGCGGAGCAAAACGCGTGAGGGCGGCGTTGCGCATAGCTGCGCTGATGTGTCTGCCATTTGCAGCACAGGCGCAGGTGCAGGGTGTGATGCTGGACGATGCCGTGTCCTTGCCCGACTTCAGTTTTCATGATGAACAGGGGGGGCGCTTTACCAGCGCCGATCTGAAGGGGAACTGGACGATCGTGATGATTGGTTTTCTGACCTGCCCTGATGTCTGCCCCTTTACGCTTGGCAATCTTGAGGCCGCCGTGGCCGAAACGGGTCTGCGCGTGCGGCCGGACAATGTGCCAAAGGTCTGGTTTCTGTCGGTGGATCCTGATCGTGACGGCGATTATGTCAGCGAATACGGCCCTTTCTTTCATCCCGATTTTCGCAGCATGACAGGCGCGCGTGACCAGATTGATACCTTTATCGAGGCAACGGACAGCTTCTACCGCCTTATGCCGGCAGATGCGGATGGTGAGTACGAGGTGCAACACAGCTCGGCAGTTTCTGTGATCGCGCCTGACGGCACTCTGCGCGCCAAACTGCAGCCGCCCTTTGATCCGGGCATGACGGCAGAATTTCTGGCCCGTTTGCAAATCGGCTATCGCAGGGAGCTGTCGCAATGATCCGCGCAATTGCTGTCGCCGTTGTCCTGTTCTGCGCAACTTCTGCCACGGCGCAGGACATCTCCATTAGCGAGGCCTATATCCCTTTGGCTCCACCGGGGGTGCGGGCGCATGCGGCCTATCTCACCCTGAGCAACACAGGTAGCGAGAACCGCAGCCTGATCGGTGTCACGGCGCAAGGCTATGGCATGGCGCATCTGCACCAAAGCATGGAGATGAACGGGGTTGCAGCGATGTCGGCACTGCATCAACTGGAGATCGCAGCAGGGCAGACTGTTGCTCTGACACCAGGTGGCCTGCACATCATGCTGATGCAGCCTGCGCCATCACAGGTGGTTGGCGCGTCCGTCCCGTTGACCCTGCATTTTGCAAATGGGAAGGATATTACCACTCAAGCCACAGTCACCCAAAGGGATGGCGGATCATGAGGGCGGTGCTTGCACTCCTCCTGCTTGGCCTCGCGACAAGTGCACAAGCCGATTTCGACGCGGCCAGCTATCCTCCTTATGAACGATGCGCCCTGTGTCATGGCCTGTTTGGGCAATCCCACCTTGATAAATTCCCCCATCTTGCAGGTCAGAAACCGGCCTACATTCAGGCGCAGCTTGACGCTTTTCTGACCGGCGCGCGCACCAATGACGGCGGTCAGATGTCGGCCATTGTCACAGAATTGAAGGCCGAGGATTTTGCGGTTGTCGTTGCATGGTTCGCGGAGCAAGACCCGCCCGAACCGGCAGCGCAGCCAGCGACGTCCTCGGGTAAAGAGCTGACCGAGGCCTCGGGCTGTCTTGACTGTCACAGTGGCGATGCAGCAGGCGCAGTCCCGTATCTGACAGCGCAGCACGCAGGCTACCTTGCCAAACAAATGCGCGATTTCCTCGATGGACGTCGGATACATTCCGAGGCTGCGCCTGTTCACCAGAATTTGCTTGCTGACATGGAGGCGGGGATTGAGGATATCGCGGCCTATTTGTCATCGCTGGAAAGGACCCCGTGATGAAAGATCTTGATGACGACCACCCTGACGGCCCAAGTGCTATTTTCCTGTCAGAGTACCTCCTCGATATCAACGATGGTGCCGGATTTTTGTCGTCTCTGTCTGCGGATGACCAAAAGAAAGTCCGCCAGCTTGGCACCCGCTGCAAAGTAGCGAAGGGCGAGGGGGTGTTCTTTCAAGGCGATCCGCATACCGGTGTCTGGATCTTGGAAAAAGGGCGTGTGCGAACATTCTACGCCGGTCCATCGGGCCGCGAAATCACGCTTGCCTATTGGAGCGTCGGTCACTTTGTGGGGGGGCCGGAAGTCTTTGGCACGGGGCGTCATGTCTGGTCTGCGGATGCATTGGAAGACTGCGAGTTTCTTTTTGTCTCTGGCATGAGTTTGAAACGCCTCGTGCGCGAGGTGCCCGATGTTGCGATTGCTGTGATAAACGGGTTGGTCAACAAGGGGAAATGCTACTCAGCGCTGATCCAGATGTTGGGAACGCGGTCTGTGTCGGAGCGGCTGCGCCAGTTGCTTTTGATCTTGGCCGAGACCTACGGTCGCCATGAGGGCGGTCAGGTCATCATCGACCGTACGATCACCTATGACCAAATCGCATCAATCGTCGGTGCAACCCGCCAGTGGGTCACCCAATCTCTGGACCGGCTACAGTCAGAAGGTATTGTGCAGGTCACCCGCAAAGAGATCCTCATAAGTGATCTAGAACTCCTTTTGGATTGAAGTTCAGATGCACGCAGCTCAGGCATGATTTGAACAGGTGATTATCACCCGAATACCCCAAGCTTTGCCCCCCATATTCCATTCGCGCCTCAGCAGCGAATTGCTGCGCACGAACCTCATCGGAACGTGGTCTTTAACGGTCAATCATTTTAACAACCCGGGTAAAAATCTTACAAACCTCGTTCAGAGACCAACAGGTTTTTAAAGGGTTTTGGTTCAAGCACGAAAGATGGTGTATCGCGGCGGCTGCGATTTCGAATGCTGTGATTGGATTGCAGCGCCTTCATCTATGCTGATGTGATCGGGGTCATCCTGGCCTTGAGCATCAAGGAAGGAATGGCGATATGACGTATTTTGTGGGTTTGGACGTCTCGGTGCGAGAGACAGCAGTGTGTGTTATCGATGAACTGGGCAAGGTGATCTGCGAGCGCAAAGTGCCAACTGAGCCGGACGACATTGCCGTGCTGCTGACCTCGATTGGCGGTGATTATGTCCGGGTCGGGATCGAGGCGGGTCCACTGTCGCAATGGCTGGTAAATGGGCTGAGTGAGGCGAACCTGCCAGTGATATGCGTCGAGACCCGGCACATGAAGGCGCTGCTCAAGGCTCAGCAGATCAACAAGAGTGACCGCAATGACGCCCGCGGGATTGCCCAGATGATGCGCGTGGGCTTGTTCAAGACGGTGCATGTCAAGACGCTGGCGGCTCAGGAACAACGCATGCTGCTGACCAGCCGCAAGCTCCTCCAGCGTAAATTGCTCGACATCGAGAGCGACATGCGCGGCACGCTCCGCAACTTCGGCTTGAAAGTCGGTGTTGTCAGCACGCAGAACTACGAAGCACGTATCCGCGAACTGGTTGATAGCTTTCCCAGACTGGCGGCAATTGTCGATCCATTGCTGACGGTCCGGCAGGTGATGCGTCAGCAACTGGCAACTCTTCACAAGATGCTGCTCAATATGGTCCGCGACGATCCGGTATGGGTGAGAAGCCGGTATCGTTCGCCTTCGACGATCTGAAGCTGTCACGTGGTGCAGAGGCTGACAATACCGACCTGCGCGTCGAAGTCGACTTCACCGAAGACCAGCTGAAGGCCATGGAGACGTGGAAAAAGTAACATCTTGCAGCCCCTGATCTGAGATAGGTCAGGGAACTCTGCCACCCATTTGCAGTTCGATTTAAAGAGGCTCCGCAATATCTGTGAATGTTCTGGCGTCAGGCATGGGAGTGGGCAAATCTTGGGGGTCATGCTGCCATCTTGTGGCGTGAGAATCTGAGCCATCCGTCGAGGACGGCGGCTCTTGTTACTGCGGCAGAGTGAGCGCCTTTGAGTGACCATCGCATCCGTCGACGTTTGCCCATGCGGGTGTTGCCGATGTCGTTCACACGGCTCTCTGCCAGGGAGGAGAGTATGCAAAACGCAGAGACAATTGCATTGTCGCCTGCGTTGCGAGAAGTGGTCCTCACTGGCGAGAGCTGGGGCTGGCGCAGGATGCGTTTGTATTGGTAATTATTACATAATTTCACTTATCGTCAGGTGGCCATAATGCGGAGGAACGTGCGCAGAGTGGCTGATTGTCAGCGTTTTCGTCCCACATTCCTCCGCATTATTTCAGAGCGTATCGAGCCAGGCGAGCAG
>JAGXHA010000080.1 GCA_024636475.1 Roseobacter sp.
GTATCGTTGCCATCACCGGCATCAATGGTGTCATTGCCTTCGCCACCGACAATCAAATCGTCGCCAGTCCCGCCAGTCACACTATCGTCGTCGATACCCGCATTGATCGTGTCATTGCCGTCACCGCCCGATACCGTATCGTTGCCGTCTGCGCCAAGGATGCTGTCGTTTCCATCGCCACCGATAAGGCTGTCATTGCCCACACCACCGTCGATGGTATCGTTGCCGATCCCGCCTCTGATCGTGTCGTTACCGTCATCGCCCGACAATGTGTCGTCGCCTGCGTTGCCCAAAATGGAATCGTCGCCCAGACCGCCTAGGACGCTGTCAGCGCCCGGGCCGCCCGCAATGGTGTCGGATCCGTCGCCGCCAAGGATCGTGTCGTTGCCGGCCCCGCCGGCCAGGCTGTCGTTGCCCACACCGCCGTCGATGGAATCGTTGCCGGTCCCGCCATCAATCGTGTCGTTGCCTTCGTTGCCCAGCAACGTGTCGTTGCCCGCGTCTCCCAGCAGGGAATCGTCGCCCAGACCGCCAAGAACGCTGTCGTCGCCAAGGCCTGCGTTTACGGTGTCATCGTCCGCACCCGCATCGACCGTGTCATTGCCACCGCCCGCCGTGATCGAATCGTCCCCTGCGTTGCCGCGGATGCTGTCAGCGTCATCGGTGATCTTGTCGCTTTGCAGATCGGTATAGCCGACGTCCATGATCTCGCCGACCGGCAAGCCGTCGACAATGCCATCGGGCAGACCCGTGACCTTTTCGATCTCGGTGAAGCTGACCCTGATCACTTCGCCGTCGTCATTGGTATAGCTGACCACGCCGGTGAACGATCCCGTGCCGTCATCGACCAGAGGCGTCACGATGGTCACATTGTCCAGACCGGTGAAGTCGAGCGAGTCGCCCAAGTCCCCGTTGGCTCCGTCTGCAGGACTGCCGTTGGTGCCATCTGCGCCACCGTCAATCGTGATGGTGCCGGGGCCGTCGGTGTTGGCCGGATCAAGGATGAACTCGTCATCACCGCCGCCACCACTGGCCGTGTCGCCAGCGCCGAGGATGAAGTCGTCATCGCCGTCGCCACCGTCAAGGGAATCGTCGCCCAACCCGCCCGTCAGCGTGTCAGAACCCGCGCCCCCGTCAATCGTGTCATTGCCAGCACCGCCGTCGACGCTGTCATTGCCGTCGCCACCGTAAATAGTGTCGTCGCCTTCGCCGCCGTCAAGCGTGTCGTTCCCGCCGATGGGAAATCCGCCGGGGCCATATGCCTCGATCCGAGCGCCACCGTACGCGATATTCATAGTATAGGTTTGGCCGTCGCGGCCCGTATATTCGGCCGTGACCGTGCCGTCGCCGTTGTCGGTGATCGAATTCACATCTTCGAGGACGATCACGTCCTGAATTGGTCCGTCCACATCAAACGGATCGTTGTCTCCGTCGGCCGATTCAAGATCCTCAGACTTTACGATGATCGAGAAATCGTCATCAAAGGTCGACAAATCGAAGCGCGCGGTGTCGCTTGTGCTATCGCCACTGCCACCGCCCGGAAACTTGAAGTCGATCGGAGACGTACCAAAATCTCCAGTGCCATTGTCGGTGATACGGACATCCTCTCCCATGCCACCTTTATTTTGATCGTTCAAATCGATCTGTTTGACAATGCCGCTGTCGTTCTGCACTTTGATCGTGCTGCCAGCGTCACCGTCGGCTGCGCTTCCGTCACCGTCGTCGGCAGCGAGCGTTATGTCCCGGATGTTGCCGGTGCGGGCAGATTCGTCACCGGGGGCCCCGACATTCGGATCTATGGATGAAGTCCCGCTTTCAAAATCGCCATAAATTACGTCATTCCCGACACCGCCATCGATGATGTCGTTGCCAGCGCCGCCCTCGACGGTGTCGTCCCCCTGCCCCGCATCTATCGTATCGTCGCCGTCGTTGCCTCGAATACTGTCGTTAATCCCGTCGGGCCCATCGATGATATCCCCACCGCCATCGGTGGGCCCGTTCGCGTCGTTATATCCTGGCCCCATCAACTCGCCGGTTTCTTCCCCATCGACCACGCCATCCTGCCGGGTATCCAGGACGATGATCTCCCAGTCGTAAATTTCAACATCGTCGGTGGTCGACGCATTGCCGTCATGATCCCAATCGACATGATAATCGGAGTCAGGCCCCGCGACCCAAGTCTTACCATCAGACTGAAGTTCGTAGCCACTGTCCCTCAGCGCCTGCTCAAGGGTCGCGATATTGCCATTGCTTGGGTCGAATGTAAGCGTATCGCCCGGCGTATTGCCGTGGTCGGTCCCGTCGATGCGCAGTTTTTTTCCGGTCGACAGGTCAAGCGTACCCAGATTTACACTGTCTCCGTTCTTATCGGTTTCAAGTTTTTCGAAATAGTTTCCATCCCCACCGGTGACCGTATCGTCGCCTTCACCCAAACGCACCTCATACAGAAAGGTGTTGTTATCCCCAAAAGTTAGCGAATCGTTCCCATTAGCCAAAAGAAGCTTCTTCTGGAATGTGTTACCATTGCCGACGTTGATCATGTCTGTGCTGTCGCCCGCGACGAAGTCGCCGGTGAAGGTGTTGTTGTTTCCGATGTCTACGGAGTTCTCTCCAGCCTTAGACAGCGTCACCTTGTCGAGCGTCACGTCATCGCCGATGTTAACCGTCGACGAGCCGGAATACCCAAGGTCGAATTCCCAGCCTTGCAGACTTAGGTTATCGGCGACATTGATCGTCGGGTTCAGTTCTGGGTCTGAAACGTCGATCTTGCCAGCGCTCCCATCGCTCAGAAATTCTACTGTGTAATCAACCGGATAGGTCGATCCTGCGGCCGTTTCAAACTTGACGGTGCCAGAAACCTAAGGATCGATGATATATGTTTCGCCAGGAACAACAGTATAGTTCCCGGATGACGTTATTGTAATCGGCATAATTTGGCAGCCCTTAATAAAGCAGTTCGACAATGGGTCTTAACTGAAGATGAACGAGAAATTACCCTAGAAAGTTTCCTAGAAGAAATCATTTATCGGAATTAAAGTAATTCCCATCTAAAAGAGTTCGCTCCATTCTCCTACGACAACAGGGCGTTAAGTTCCGTAAGTCATTGGTAAGTATGTATTTAAAAATCTGGACAGGTTGAAAACCGTTGACATCACGGGCCATTAACCTTCTGATCGATTATGAAAATACATCCTAAACGAGGGATCACGGGTTGATGAATGCAAAACAATCAGGCCCTATGTTCACGACCTGCTCAAAAGTTGAAACAATTGGGCGTTATTAACGATGGATATGGGCCAAGAAAACCAGGTGAACGAAGTGATTCTAACGGACTTGATTCGTGACCAAGGCTGCGATGTTGCAAAAATCTTGTCGGACGATGCGTCCGACATAGAACAAATGCATGCCGAAGAAGAGCGGCAATCTGATGACTGTATCGTCTATAAGGTGAAATTCAACTCGAAAAATTATCTTGTGAAATGTTTCGATCGGACGCAAGCTGCATTGGGCAAATCCTGGGAACGCGAGGTGAGCTGTCAGTTGGCGCTGCAAAAGACCGGGCTGATTCCTTCGATTGTCGGGCACAACCGCGAGGGCCTGTTTCTGGTGTCCGCGTGGCAAGAAGGAAAAGACCTGCGCGAGGTTCTGAATGAAAATAATCTGACAGAAACGGCTGAGGCGATCGGGACCTGGTATCGAAATTTCTCTGGCAAGATCCATTTGGGAAAAGCCGACACAAATTGGCACGATTACCTCGCCAAATACGCGAACCAAGGGCTGGATGCAAAGTTTTCAACGTTTTCCAAGCTTTTCCGGAAGGTTAAGATAGATCAACTTTCAATAGCAAAAAATGATGCGCATCTTAGCAACTTCATCTCTGACCCAAACGGAAAATTGATCGGAATTGATTTTGCAGAGGCAAGCCTGAAACCACTCGGCTGGGACATCTTGTTAACCGCGAGGGTGCTTGAAAGACTATTCCCCGGCAAATCCGATATATATCTTCCAGCCCTTATGCAGGGTTGGACGGCCACTGAAATTAAAAAGCCCTATGATGGTTTCACGAAAATGGTTCAGATTTTCGCAAAAAGAACCGCCTCCATGAAGATGGATTGATGCGGTCGCGTTGCATCGCTTGAACGCACCTTCGAACGCGCCCTTCCAGCTGATCGTTTGCGTAGCATGGGGTCTTCTGCCGGCGCGGGCTGTGATGTCCGCGACATGCCAGTCTCGCACCACTTTCGCTGCCAGCGGACACCCGTTGCCGCGGACGGTTTAAAAAAGGCGTTCATTCTCACGATTGGCCAAGGTTTCTGTGGAGGATAACCCCAAAAACCTCTTGGTCATTCTGTCAGTGGTAGGCCGGTCACCAAACGGGACTAAACGTTGGCCAGCAATTCGACGGGGGTTCCCTCCGCAAGTTCCTTGGCCTGCGCGCGCAGAACGAATTTCTGGATCTTGCCCGTCGATGTGCGCGGGATATCCATGAAAATGAACCGGCTCGGTACCTTGTAGGGTGCAAGATGATCCCGGCACCACGCTTTAAGCAGTTCGCCATCGGCCTGCTGACCCGTAGCAAGCTCGATAAATGCACACGGCGTTTCGCCCCATTTCTCGTGCGGCATCGCGACCACCGCCGCAACGCCAACAGCCGGGTGCCGATACAGCGCTTCTTCGACCTCGATGGAGGAAATGTTTTCTCCGCCCGAGATGATGATATCCTTGGAACGATCCTTGAGCTGGATGTAGCCATCGGCATGGATGACACCCAGATCACCAGAGTGGAACCAACCGCCTTCAAAGGCCTCTTGCGTGGACTTTGGATTGCGGAAATACCCCTTCATCACGACATTGCCGCGAAACATGACTTCGCCCATTGTTTTGCCATCCCGAGGCACCGGAATCATTGTTTCAGGGTCCAGAACATCAAGACCTTCTAACGGCAGATAGCGCACGCCCTGCCGCGCCTTGAGTGCGGCTTGTTCCGCTGGTGGCAGGTCCGACCAGCTGGCGTGCCAGTCATTCACCACAGCAGGGCCATAGGTTTCGGTCAGCCCGTAAAGATGCGTCACGTCGAACCCTGCGGTCTTCATATCCGCCAACAGTTTTTCGGGCGGGGGCGCTGCGGCGGTGAAAAACTGGACCGTGCGGTCAAGATCACGTTTTACCCCAGCAGGTGCCGAGATCATCAGTGACATCACGATTGGGGCTCCGCAAAGGTGCGTGACGCCCTCATCTGCCAAAGCATTCCAGATCGGTTCCGCCCGCACCTGCCGCAGACAGACATGGGTGCCGATGATCGCAGACATCGTCCACGGGAAACACCAGCCGTTGCAGTGAAACATTGGCAGGGTCCACAGATAGACCGCATGCTTTTGCATTGACGACGTCATCGCATTTCCCTGCGCCAGAAGGTAAGCGCCCCGATGATGCGACACGACGCCCTTTGGGTCGCCGGTGGTGCCGGATGTATAGTTGATCGAGATTGCGTCCCATTCATCATCGGGCATCAGCCAAGCGTAATCAGGATCGCCCGTAGCGAGGAAACCCTCGTAATCCTGGGCCGCGCTGGCTGCTTTTGGGCCTTCGAATTCAGCGTCGTCATATTGGATCAGTACGGGTTTCACGGATGCGAGTGCCAATGCGTCTTGCATCAATGGCATGAATTCAGCGTCCACGATCACGACTTTCGACATGGCGTGATCCAGCTGGAACGCGATGATCGTGGCATCCAGACGGGTGTTGATCGAATGCAACACAGCACCGCACATCGGCACACCGTAATGACATTCCAGCATGGCAGGGGTGTTCGCCAGCAGCGCCGACACCGTATCACCACGCCCCATACCGTTCTGGCTTAGGGCTGAGGCCAGTTGCCGCGAGCGCGCATAAAATTCAGCATAATTACGCCGCAGGGCACCGTGAACAATCGCGATATGATCGGGGAAAACACCTGCTGCGCGCTCCAGAAATGTCAGCGGTGTCAGGGGCTGATAATTCGCCGGATTGCGGTCCAATCCGGTGTTGTAGGGGTTCGTTTTCATCAGGTCAGGCATCCTGCCATAGGGGCGCACGCTTTTCAATGAAAGCACCAATACCTTCTTCGGCATCGTGAGCGAGCATGTTTTCGACCATCACATTTGACGCATAGTCATAAGCCTGCGCAAGAGGCATCTCGCGTTGGGCATAAAAGGCGCGTTTGCCTGTCGCCAAAGTCATGCTGGACTTGGATGCGATCTTGCGCGCCATTTCCATGGTCGCATCCTGCAACGCTTCGGCGGGCACGGCCCGGTTGATCAACCCGATTTCTGCCGCGCGGTCAGCGGGCGTCATATCGCCGGTCAGCAACATCTCCATCGCGTGCTTGTTGCCTACGTTGCGGGACAGCGCCACCATCGGGGTCGAGCAGAAAAGACCTATATGAACACCGGGGGTGCTGAATTGGGCCGTATCCGCAGCGATGGCCAGATCACAACTGGCAACAAGCTGGCAGCCTGCTGCGGTTGCAATGCCGGTGACCTCGGCAATGACCGGTTTGGGGCATGTCACGATCCCCTGCATAACGCTGGAACACATCGCCATGACCTTTGCGAAATAGGCCTTGCCACGATCCGGCCCTGCGCGGCCTGCGGTCATTTCTTTCAGATCGTGGCCCGCGCAAAAGGCTGGCCCGTTGGCAGCAAGAATGATGACCCGGACTGACGGGTTGCCCCCCGCTTCGGCAAAGCTGTCAGCGAGCGTCTTCAACATCGCCTCGGACAGGGCATTGCGGCGTCCGGTATCATTCAACGTCAGACGCAAGATGCCGTCGTCAGTCAGGTCACGCAGCAGAATAGCGTCGCTTTGCATGGCTCTCATCCTCGATTAAGGTCTACAGAATATTGATTTCGACGCTGTCTGCGAGGGTGTTGGCGACAAAGCAATAGCGGTGCGCCCGATGTTGCATTTGCTCTAACGCATCGGCGTCAACCGCAAACCCGGTATCAAATCGCACAACCGGATGCAGATCGATGCGGGTCACTGACATCTGTCCCTTGGCATTCTTGCCAAGATGCGCCTCGGCATAGTCATGATAGCTGGCAACCGGCCAGCCTGCTTTTGCAGACAGGGCCAGAAACGTCATCATGTGGCAACTGGACAGGGCCGACGCGAGGGCCTGTTCAGGATTGGTATTCTGTGGCTTGCCGCCCCAATCAGGGGCGGCATCCACTTGGACCTCGTGGCTGCTGTTGTACCGCACAGTGTGTTCGGCAGTGTATTTGCCTGGCTCGAAAGCAGGCTCTGCGCGCTGCCAGTGCAGCTCGATGGCAAGATCGGACATATTCGGGTCTCTTTTTGCTGAGGTGCTCAGGCGGCGGCTATCTGCTTTTTGGGATCGTAAAACGGGCGGTCCACGACAGTCGCCTGGGTTGGGCCAGACGCGATAACAACCTCTACGACCGCACCGATATTGGCATAGTCTGCATCCACCATGGCAAGTGCGATGTTCTGCTCAAGCCGCGGTGAATAGACCGCAGACGTGACTTTGCCAATCGCCACACCGTCCTTGTTGATTGTCCAGAATGTGGTGTTCGGCCCCTTCAAGGGGTCGCAATCGATGATCAGGCCAATCTGCTTGCGGCTCACGCCCTGTTCTTGAATCCGGCGCAGCGCGGCCTTGCCGATAAACTCCGCTTCCATGTCGAGGTTCACAAGCCGATCAAACCCAAGCTCATAGGGGTTGGTGTTGATGTCCGCATCTGCGTGATAGGACAGCATCCCACCTTCAATGCGGCGGATCGAAGACGTGTGACCGGGTTTCAGACCAAACGGCATGCCCGCAGCCATGATCCGCTCCCACAGCGCATCGCCTTGCGTGCCGTCGCGCAGGTAAAGCTCGTAGCCCAACTCGCTGGACCAGCCGGTGCGTGAAACGATCAGCGGAATACCATCAAGCTCAACTTCGCGCAGCCAGTAATACTTGAGGTCCATGATGCTATCGCCAAAGAGTGCATGCATGATCTCGCCGGATTTGGGTCCCTGCAATTGCAAAGGTGACACGTCAGGCTCGCCGATTGTGACATCAAGACCAGAGTGGATCGCCACGCCCTGCGCCCAAAGCAGGATGTCGCTGTCGGCCAGCGAGATCCAGAAGTGGTTTTCCGCCAGACGCAGCAGGATCGGATCATTCAGGATTCCGCCAGCGGCATTGGTGATCAGGATGTATTTGCACTGACCGACAGCCATCTTCGACAGGTCACGCGGGGTTAACATCTGGACGAATTTTGCGGCATCCGGACCGGTGATTTCCACCTGACGTTCAACGGCCACGTCACACAGGATAGCGGTATTCACAAGGTTCCAGAAATTCTGCTCCGGATCACCAAAATCGCGCGGGATATACATATGATTATAAACCGAAAATCCCTGTGCGCCCCAACGTACAGTCGCATCAAAATAAGGGGATTTGCGGATCTGTGTCCCGAACCCGAAATCGTCTGCTTTCATCATGTCTTCCTCCCTTGTGATCCATCGGCCTTAGTGGCCAAAGATTTTCTAAATCCAAGGATGATTTACTCAGTATTTAAGTCTAAGCGTGGACCAAAAAAATGCAATTTTCAGACTGAACAGTCCGTTTTTTGGGCAGGAAATGACCCGTTCGGTCAAAAGGGGTCAAACGCTATGCTTGGCCACCAGTTTGGACAGGTTTGGCTGTGAAGATTTGATCGTGCGAGTCGCGAAATAGGTCATGTATCTGTCGACCCCCAGTTCGGCGTCCAGCATCGCCTCCATCAGGGTCTGGAAAGAATTCAAGCTGGGGCAAACGGCTTTCAGGACATAGTCCATACCGCCGCCCGTCGCAGTACATTCGGTGATTTCATCATGCTGCAACACAAATTGCTCGAACCGGTCAAAATTCGATTTGCGGTGATTTGTCAGCGAAATGGTCACAATGACCTTCGAAAAATCGGCAATCCGTTCAAGAGCGAGGTCAGCATGATACCCCCGAATGAAACCTGCAGCCTTCAAACGGTCTAACCTTGCCCAGCAGGGTGTCGCAGATATATTGGCGATCTCTGCCAGTTTGGTCTTGCTCAGTTGTCCATACTGCTGGACTGCGCTGAGGATGCGAATATCCGTCGCATCAAGTCCAAACCGCTTCATTCGTGCGAAACTTTCATCATATTCCATCTAAACGGTGGCAAAAAGGAGACCACAAAAGGATTCTATGACTATTCTTAGTGAACTACTGCGGTTTCAGTACCCAAATTAGCGACCATTCCTGTCCCGACCGCGTCGAGAACCAACTCACCGGGGATAGATGTTGTCAGTCCCGGAATGCTGTCTCTTTTACGCGGATCACCGGCTTGGTCAGATACTCCAGAACCGTTTTTGGCTCGGACAGCATATCGATCTGTGCGATCATGCCCGGAATAACCTCAAGGGCTTTCCCTTCCGCATCAGACGGTGCATTTTCAAGACGTACCTCAACCACATAGACCGACCGTTCTCCGTCCGGAGCAAGAACGGTATCAGCACCAATGCGTGTCACGCGTCCGTCCAGCGATCCGTAGCGCGATGAATCGTAGGCGGTCAGGCGCACCTTGACCTGCTGGTCGGGGCGGATAAAGGCGATGTCGTCGGGGCTGACAAACGCCTCGACCGTCACGGTGTCCCCAAAAGGCACGATTTCGACGACAGTTTGCCCTTGCTGGACGACGCCGCCCAGTGTCGAAAACAGCATCTGGTTAACTACCCCACTGACCGGTGTGCGAATCTCGGACCTGCCCACACGGGTTTGCAGCGCGGGGATACGGGTTTCCAGCGACGCAAGGCGGCCTTGAACATCCGCCAGTTCCGCATGGGCACTGGACAAATATTCCCGCTTTCGCGCGAGCATCTGGTTCTCGATTTCAAGAAGTGCTGCCTTGGCCATCAGGATCCTGTTGACCGCTTCCTCTGTCCGTCCGTTTTGCATGCTGATTTCGCGTCGCAGCGCGATCAGCGCCAGCGGGCTTTCGATCCGGCGCTCGACCATCGGTTCGACCACTGCCATCTCTTCTGCCAGCAGTGCCACATTCTCCTGTGCGACCAGACTGTTTGAATTGGCCGCACTGATCTCGGCATTCTTGATCTCGCGTCGTGCCGTCAAGACTTCAAGATCCGCGTCCCGCTTTTCGCGCAGGGCATCGTAAAGCTCCCGTTCTGCGACCAGCATCAATTCGGCGTTGGCAGGTGCTTCGACCTGGAACGGTGTATCGGTGATCTGGGCATACAGCCGGGCGCGTTTCAGGCGCAGTGATGTCGCTTCGGTCTCTGCTGTGTCCAGCTCCGAGCGCACCAGGGTCGGGTCCAACTGCATCAAAACATCATCCGCCTGAACCGTATCGCCCGCCTTGACCAAAATCTTGGTGATCGTGCCCGTTTCCGAGGCCTGAACGACCTGGATCAGTTGGCTCGGCACCACGCGGCCATCGGCGCGCGTAACGTCGTCAATTTCTGTGACAGCCGCCCAGGCAACGAAGAAAGCGACTACAAACAGCACAGCCACCAGTAAAACGGTGCCGGCGCGTCCGGTCTTGCCATGCATTTCCAGCGCCGTTTTCTTGAAATCGGGTGCAGACATCAGGCAGCACCCCGGCGCGCAAGCTGCATCATCTCTTCTTTACCGCCGTCGTAGGTAATGACGCCATCCTTCATCAGGATGACGCGGTCCACCCACCGCAGAAGACTGGTGCGGTGAGTGATCAGGACAAGCGTGCGCTGGTCGATCAACCAGTCTTGCAGATTGGACACGACATGCGCCTCTGACTGGACGTCCATCCCCGATGTGGGTTCGTCTACCACCAGGCAGGACGGATCGCCGATCAAGGCCCGCGCAAGTGCGATTGCCTGCTTTTGCCCCCCCGACACCCCTGCCCCGTTTTCGCGGATCCGAAGGTCGTAGCCATGCGGGTGCGCCGCGGCCAACCGATCAACCGCCGTGATCTTTGCCTTAGCGTGTACTTCCTCATCGGTCACCCCAAAGCGGCCCGCCACGATGTTTTCCTGCAACGTGCCAGAGAACAGCCAGCACTCCTGCAAAACCGCCCCGATATTACGTGTCCGGTCCGCCGGATCGACGGCCCGCGAGTCAAGACCGTCCAAAAGGACCGTCCCCTGATCAGGCTCGTAAAGCCCAAGGATCAGCCGCGCGAGGGTGCTTTTTCCTGATCCGACCGGACCCATGATCGCGACCTTTTCACCCGGCTCGATGGTGAGGGACACATCGCGCAGGACATCTCCGATCTCTTCATCATAGGCAAAGGTCACGTTCTTGAGTTCGATCCTGCCCGCAATCTTGGGGCGCGACAGGTAGCGCTGGCCAGCCTGCCGTTCGCTGTCTGCGGACATCATCATACTGACCTGACGGTAGGCCACCGACGCTTGATGAAGCCGTGTCAGCACCTGGCTGACCTGCCCCAAGGGTGCAAGCGCCTTGCCAGTCAGGATCACGCAGGCAATCAGCGCACCCATCGACACGACGCCGTCGCGGATCAGGAACACGCCGTAGAAAACAATCGCGATCTGCGCGATCTGCTGCACCAGCACGGTCAAGTTGATGGTGCTTTGCACCAGCATCCGGCCCTTGCCGCCGCTGTCAGACTGGCTTTTGACAGCGGATTTCCACCTTGCACGCATCACCGCCTCGGCCCCGGTCGATTTGAGCGTCTCCATCCCTGTAAGGGTTTCCATCAACACAGCCTGCTTGGTTTGGCCGTCCTGACTGCTCTCATGTGCCATGCGGCGCAAGAAAGGCTGAACGGTCAGGCCTGCCAGCAAAACAATCGGAATCGCAATCGTCGGCACCAGCGCAAGGGGCCCACCGATGGCGTAAATGACGCCGACAAACAGCACAACGAACGGAAGATCCACAAGTGCCACCAGCGAGGCCGAGGTGAAGAACTCGCGCACAATCTCAAAATCGCGCATGACTGACGCCATGTGCCCGTTCGACACCTTTCGCGCCCGCATCTTGAGCGCCAGAAGCTGATTGAAAAGCCGTTCGGCCATACGCTCGTCAGCCCGTTTACCCGCACTGTCGATAAACCGAACCCGTAGGGATTTGATCAGAAAATCAAAGATAATCGCGAAACCGACCCCGATGGAAAGTGCGATCAGGCTGTCGATCGCCTCGTTCGGGAGGATGCGGTCATAGACCACCATCGTAAAGATCGACGTCGTTAGCCCCAGAATGTTTGCAACAAGTGCTGCAAAGACAACCTGCAGATAGACGCCCCGCAACCCGGCAAAGGAGGACCAGAACCAATGCCCCTCGCCGCTGATGTTGGATGGTGCGTTGATCTTTGGTCTGGTTACGCGCAGCACGAAGCCCGCGCTTTTCAGGCGCGGATGATCCCGCGCCCATTTCTGAGGCTCAAGATTTTCGCCGTTGACAACGACAAATCCGCCGTCGTTCTCTTTTTGCATGATGATGAACGGGAAACCTTCCGCATCAAAACTGATCACAGGAAAAAGCACCGGGTCCATCTTGGCGGGGTTGGACTTGCCGAAATCGCCGTTGAAGCCTGAATGCTCCAACGCCTTGACCGCGTCCGCCACGCCGTAGTCATCAACCAAGCCGTCAAAAACGCGATAAAGATCGGACTGGCTCAGCTTATGACCCAGATGCTCTGTCAGGTACAAAAGGCAGCCTTGAAGCTGCGCGGCACTCGAGTTCGGTGTATCACCCATTGGATTGCGCTGGCCGTGCAGGGGCCAGAATTCCTAACGCATCCAAAATATCACCCGTCACTGCGAGGATCGCATATTCCGCGCGTTTGGCTTCCGCATCCTGACGCACAAGGCGCACCCGTGCATCGTTAAGTTCGCGCAGGGCATCAAGCGTCTGCAAAAGCGATCCATTCCCCAGCCGGAATTGCCCCTGCGCGGCATCGACCGCCTGTTCGTTCAACCGCACGGCTTCGCGTGCGCGCGCGACCCTCGCTGCGTTCGACGATGTTTCTGCCCGCGCTTGCGTCAATGCACGTTCAAGCTCGCGCCGCAGAACGAGGGCGCGTTCCTCTGTTTCTGCCAACCGCGAAGATGCCGTTGCGATGTCTGATTTCAAAAGCCCCCCCTGGTAGATGGGGAGGGACACGCCCACGCGGGCCTGCAGCCCCCTGTCAAAATCCGTCTCTAGAATACCAGACATGACCGGTCTGCCAGCCACTTTGGCCAATTCGTATTCCTGCTGTCGGACGGCGGTCTGAAACTCGGCTTCACGCATGCGCGGGCTTCTTGCCAGTACGGTTTCGTTATTCGCCGATTTCAGGGTTGGTGCCGCCGGGATATCAGGAACGACCCCCGGTTGCGTGCCGAACACCTCGACCCAGGCAGCTGCGGCATACTTGACGTCGAGCGTCGCCTGATCATAGGCCGCCTGCGCATTCGAAAGTCGCCCTTTGCCGGCCAAAACATCCGCAACGGACCCTGCGCCAGCGTCAAAGCGTTCTTGCAGGTCGTCCAAAACGCTGCCCACGCTGCTGACGTTACGCTGTGCCTGCGCTTGCAGCCGTTGATCCCGGTCCAGATTTATAATGGCCTCGACGGCTTCAAAAGCGCGGGCGGACAGACTTGCCACTTCGCTTTCGTAAATCTGTTCAGCCTCGGTCCGCCGCAAGGCCACCCGTTTATTGGTCCGACCGCCATCGTAGATAATCTGGCTAAGCCGGAGAATGGGCACAGCGTCGCCGTCCGAGTTGATTGCGCCCTCGGCGCTCAACTGCGGTTGGTAAGCCGACCTGGCGGAATCCACTCTTGAACCGGCTGCGGCCAGAACAGAAGAGGCCGCTGCCGTGCTTGGGGCATTGGCCACTCCCTTGCGGATCAACCGCGCGAAGTCTGTGGCTTCCACGGATTTCGTGATCAGGACAGACCGGGTCGGACTGACGGCACTGACGGTTGTCACCGACGCCGAGCCTACAGCATCCCGGACGTTGTTGGCCTTGGTTGTCTGGACCGTTTCACAACCCTGCACGACAACAACTAAAGCCGCGATGCAGACAGAACGCATGAAAATCATTGTATAAATCCGCCCATTCCGTCCGCGTTTGGATCGTCAATATCGTTCAAAATCGCATCCAGAAATTCGTCACTCATTTTGGGCAGTGTGGCGGGTGCCGACCTGCTTTTGGGTCGGGTCGAAGCGCGGGCATTCCCTTGCGAAATGAGCTGCGCATAGGCAAGCGCCAGCCCGCCGTTTTGATGGACCGCATGAAGCTTGTCCGGCTCAATACGGGCAAGCTTGGCTTCGTCGACCTGCCACACGGACCAATCCGTCGTGTCGGCGGGTTTGTCACATCGCAAAACACCTGCGTCGGCAAGCGACTTGGCAAGACTGCTGGCCAACTTCATACCTTCCAAAAACTCAGCCATTCGTTTCGTTACCTGTTTGACCGTCGGCGCGGATTTACCATCCTCGAAAAACGGGCGCCCGCTATCAGACACATATTTAGGGTCGTCAAAGATCCCAAGCGCCCAATTTCCCTCAACAGACATTGCCGTGAAAGGATATGTTTTCACAAGAAACGGGCGCACCCTAGTTACCAAAAGACCGTCGGTATCAAGCTCGGAACCGGTTCCCAGATCGGTAAACACAGTCCAATCTGCCTGATGTTGACCAAAATATATCGGAAATTCTGTTACAAGCGCCCCGATCTCTTGAGAGGCCAGAGGGATGACACCCATATCCTTTACAAACTTGTGGTTCTGCGGCGACTGCCAAAACCTGTTTCCAAATTGTTCAAAGCTAAGGGGAACCGCGATCCTGCCCCGAGACAAAACCGACGGGCCCCTTATGCAACCTCCGGCAGTTGTGGCAGTTCATCAACAAAGTCGATGATGTGCTCATAGGCACCGTCAATGTTCTGAGTCCAATTCGTTGTATCAAGGTTCGAGAGATCCGCGATTTTGCCCCCCAGAACCGGCGTCTCGCCGCTTGTGTCGATTTCGAAAAGCACGCCGTTTCCAAAACTATCACTAAAGAAGCCTACGTTGGAACCAGAGCCCATCCAGGGAGCCCAGCTTTCCACAATGTTTCCAAGCAAACCAAGGTCTGAGATATTAGTACCGCCAATCGAGTAATGCGACCAGGAATCGTAACCGCCCTTAAGAAGAAATTTGTCCCCCGTATCGGAGAAATTGGTGATCCGGAAATTCGTAACGGTGTCGACGCCACTGTCAGCGGGATCAATGAAAATGAACGTTTGGTCAAAAACGTCGTCTTGGTCGATCACGACAGCATCAAAGCCTGCACCCGGTGCAACGCTTGTGGAGGTTCCTGTTACCCCCTCAATGTAATCGTCGCCCTCGCCGGCATCGATCCACACGTTCTGCGCTGGAAAGCCAAGCCCATCAGGACCGGCCGTTCCGGTGATGATCACATCGCGCGCGATGACCCCGTCGAAAGACGACAGCTCATCAACGAAATTCACGACGGGATAGTTGATGTTTTCAAGCGTAAACACCGTGGTTCCAGCCAGCGTGATAACGAGCTGTTCAAGATTGCCACCGACCAAATTGTCAAGCTGGTCCGCGACAAAGTTTGTCCCGGTCAGCGTGGACACAAGCGGCCCAGCGTCCGTCACTTTGCCTACAATGATTTCTGTCGGACTGAAGGAGATCGGCTCGACACCCTCGAGCGGATCTTCTCCAAGCAGACCCACGCCGGAGAAGGTGCCACGCATTGGATTGTCTAGCCCGCCAGGTGTTATGACGTCCCCAAATTCATCTTCGACCAGCCACTGCTCCAGCGATGCCAGATCGACACCCTTGAGGGTAAGGCTGTTGTTGCCATCGTTACCAAACGATGCCTTTACCGATGTCACACCATCATACTGGATTTCTGCGAAGGTTGGTTCGCCAAGGTTGACGCCGCGGTCATCGATGTCGTCATTTTCAAGATCGAAATCCAGAATGACGTCGTGACCCAAAGAAAGGATGAACAGGTCAGCACCGCCGCCCCCCGTTAGCGTGTCATTGCCAGCGCGACCATCCAGAATGTCGTTGCCGTCGCTGCCGATGAAAACATCGTCGCCACGGCTGCCCCGCACGCTCTCAATCGAAATCAGGGTATGGTTGAATGTCTCACCGCTCCAGTCACCAGTGGCTGTTCCCTGCCCCAGATCCACAGTTACGCCGCCCGAAATGTCGTTCCGGTCGTAGCGCACGGTATCAATCCCGCCGCGCCCGTCGACGGTATCTTGACCACCGCCAAGAATGAACCGGTCGGCGCTGTCACTACCCTTGACGTTGTCATCACCGTTATAGGTCCGGATTTCCCACATGGGACGCTCAAGATTGTCGAAGGATCCGTCGAAATCGCCGTCCAGTGTAATGGACCCGCTCGCGCTGCTGAGATACCTGTCGTTCAGGTCAGCGATTACGTTGCTGTCATCGTCACCGATGTAAAGCCTTAAAGTACCGAAAACTGGCGTCAGGGGAGTGAATGGTCCCCCAATCGTCACAAAGTCGTCACCACCCGTGTGATGATAACCAACCCAATGATATTCGCCATCAAGATATTCGATATAGAACTGATCGTTTTTGTCGGTTCCGATCAATCCGACACCGTCACCCGCTGCACCAAGGTCGGAAATCCGGTCGACCCCTTCGCCTATCTTTAGAACAAGACCATTTGACAGATCTTCCCCAAAGAAACCGCTTTCGAAGATGAACTGCGCGACAATACCATTGCCGACGTAGCCCCTATAATCGAAGTCTACGGCGTCGGTTTCACCGAGCGCTGACAAATCAAAGAAATCGTCGCCATTCGACCCGACGATGAAATCGTAGCCAAAGGACGTATCCGCGGTTCCGACAACGTTGATCAGATCATTGGCATTCGTCCCGGGCAATACGTCGTCCCCGGCGGTTCCATCAATTGTGTTGGTGGTCGCTGGTGGCTGATAGAACAGGGTATCGTTGTCGTAGGCGGCCTGTAGCTGCTGTGCCGTGACACCGCCGCCAAAGGTCGTCGCCCCAAACAGATCAGGGTGCGTCATGACCGCATCATCAAATTCATTTGTCGTGAATACGACCCCGTCTGAAAGGCCTCCACCAAAAATGACATCCGTCAGCGTAACGCGGTCCTCGCCAATGACAAAATCGTGGATGTAGTCGAAACCGTCGCCAACCTCGAACACGTCGGCACCATTTCCGCCACGTAAGACATCGTTCCCGTTATCGCCAATAAGAGTATCGTTGCCGTCCATACCCCTGAGGTTGGATCCCTCGCTGTTGGCAATAATCAGATCGTTGCCGGCTGACCCGCGCACGTCTTCGATGTTCAAAAGCTCTTGCCTGAAGCTTTCGCCGTTCCACACGCCGATCGCCTGACCGTAACCGTCGCCAAGTTCGACAAAAATGCCGTCTGCGACCTGTGCGCGGTCAAACCGAACCAGATCGCCCCCCGCACCGCCATCAATCAGATCATCCCCACCATCCCCGATGAAGCGGTCGTTGCGGTCAGACCCGATCAGAATGTCGGCATTATCCGTCCCGCGCACCTCTATGCCGCCAAATTCGTCTGCGCCTGCCTGCACGCTAATGTTGATCTGGACAGTCGTGTCTGCCGCCCCCGCGTTGGAAACCGTCGCCAACCCATCCGCCAGTTTCACAATAACGGAGTCTTCATTCCCAAACGACAGACGCGTCTTACCATCGCCAATTTCAATTGCGACGGTATCATTCCCGCCTTTATACCAGAATTCGGCGTAGCTATACCCTTCGGTGTCTTGTACGAATGTAACGGTGTCATCTTGCGCCGTGCTGATCATCGTAAACCCGAAATCGCCCGTGTTCCCCACATCCAGCAGGGTATCCGTGCCCAGGCTGCCTTTTGTGATGGTTGACGTGACGTTGGTGTTCATATTGATCGAGCCGCTGATCCAGATAACTGTAGTTCAGCTCCTGAAATTCGATCGCGGCGTCACGGAAGTCATACTCATCATTACCCGCAGATGCTCGCGTGTAGCCTTCCGTTCTTAGCAGGAACACATCGTTGTTCTCTGTGCCAAGAAGGTCGTCAATTCCGGCCGTCCCAATGATCGGCGGCGTGACAGTAAAGTTTCTATCGGCTGTCGCACTTACGTTATCCAGGCTGTCTGTGCTGAAAGCCGAGACTGTCGAAGCGACTGGCAAATCCGCGATCTGGGCGGCTGCGAACGTCACGCTGAACAAACCATCGGTGCCGACTTCGTCTGTTGCGATCAAAGCGCCCAAGGTCACCGTAACCGTCGAATTTGCCGCCGCAGAGCCTGTGACGACCAGATCCGAACCGATCTCCTTTGCGTCGAGCACATCATCGCCTGTGATCGCGTCAATTGTCGGACCATCAGGCGCGGTCAGATCAACCTCAAGACTACCGCCGGCCAATGTTGCGGTTGTAAGCGAGGTGCCCGCCACCGCAGCCGAAAACGTCACATCATAGGTTCCTGTGTCAGCCGGCAGATCCGCCGTGGCGAAAACAACGCTCCACCTCGTCGTGCCGTCCAGCAGGACGGACTTGGCCACACCGTTGATCGTGACGGTAACGGTACTGCCCTCGCGCCCTGTTCCGGAGACAGTCAGGCCATTGTTAAGGCCTGTTTGTCCCAGCGTTTGGGCGACCGTGTTGATGGTCGGTACCAACGCGCTGAGCGGCTCGATGGACAGTGAGGTCTGCGCCGCCTGCCCCACATTTCCCGCAGTGTCTGTAACCGTTGTCTCGATAATCGCGGACACCGCTGAAAGTGGCAGATCGGTTGCGTTGAAGCCTGCGGAAAAGCCCCCTTCGGCGTCTGCTAAAGCGGCTACAATCTTATCACCGATCTTGACCGCCACCAAGCTGCCAGCCTCCGCCGTGCCGGTGACAGTAAAATCGCCCTCGCGTTCTTCGAGCGAGAGGACATTATCAACCGCTGCCACTATTCCGGTTGCCAGTGCAGGTGACGTGACATCGACCACCGTCGTGCCAGCCGGCACCGCAGCCGACGTCAGGGCACCGCCCGCCAATGTTGCCACGGCCGTCACGCTATAGCTGCCGTCGGTTGTCAGAATGTTAGCCGTCGGCGGCACATCATAGGCCCATGTGCCGTTTGCAGCCACAGTCGTCGTGGCAACCAAAGGCGCACCGGCACCAGCAATGGTCAACTCAATGCTCGCGCCCGCCAGACCCGTACCCGAAATGACAACCGCCCCGTTGGCTTCCTGAGCGTTCAAGCTCACCGGTGCTGCGTCGGTCACGACAGGTGTCAACGCCGTGATCGGCTGGAGCGTAATTGTTGCCTCAACCGGCGCAGTTTCATTGTTGTTGGTGTCTTTCGCGACAGCAGTAACCACCACGCTTGTATCGCCTGTGTTCACCGCACCGTCGAAGGTGACCGAGAAATTACCCGCGGAATCAACGACAGCGTTCTTTTCCACATCGTTCACAATAACAACCACGGACGCACCGACTTCGGTTGTTCCCGTGAATGTCAGCCCCTCAAACTGATCAACGAGCGATACTGCTTCAGTGGGCAAAGCGGTGAAGGAGGTCGTTGGCGGCGTCAGATCAAGAGTGAGCGTTCCGCCGGATGCAGGCGTGGTGAAAACGGTTGGGTCCACGGAACCCGCCGCCTGTCCGCGCGCTTGAATCGCGAAAGTGCCATCGGTTTCCGGAAGGTCAGCTTTGGCAAAGGAAACATCCCATGTCCCATCTACGCCCACCACTACGGTCTTGTCTGTGCCATCAATCGTGACTTTTACGGTGCTGCCGGGCCGTCCAGTGCCCGTGACCACCAGACCATCGTCGAGGGCCGGCAAACCATAGGTCGCGGTCGCATCGGTCACGGTTGGGCGCAAAGCGACCAGCGCTTGTGCGCTATTGGTCACACTTAAATCATCGAGAGTGCCATCATTCGCTGTAATCGAGGTGACGAGATCGCCCTGCACGACCTCCTGAACCTGTGCGACTTCGGCCTGAATTTCGGCGGGGGTCTTACCCTCACCGCTGGCATTGGCAATCAGAGTATTAGCCTCGGTGACCTGATCGCCAATCTTTGTCGCAGTATCACCCGTCACGCCACCTTCATTCAGGGCCGCCTGAATCACAGTCGGGTTTGACAGTGCAGTAACGCCGGTCCCGGCGGCCGCCTCCTCTGCCGAAATCAGTTCTTCTGCGAGTTTGGCAGCGACTGCCTTTGATTCAGCAGAACCATCACCGGTGGATGCTGCTGCCGCTGCGTTGATGACGGATGCCACCTGTGCGGCTGCCTGATAGGCATCCGCTGCGCCGCCGCCTGTTTCGATCACCGCGATTGGATCAAGGGTCAGCAAATCCTGGCCCGAGAGGCCAAGCGCCGTTGCCAGCGATGACGCCGCGGTCGCTGGATCAACGGTTGTCCCTTTCGCAGCCTGCGCTTCCACATAGCTTTGAACCAGCGTCGTCAGGGGTGTGACGACTGTCGAACCCGCGGGCGCTGTAAGAACACCGGTAAATGCTTTGCCGGTAGAACTGTCCGTTCCGCCGAACGACACCAGCTTTGCGTTTTCATTTGCCGGATCGACAGCAAGCGTCCAGTTACCCTGCGCATCCGTTGTCGTATTTGGCTCACTTGCGCCTTCGAGGCTGCCGTTGTCGTTGAGATCCCTGAATACGGTTGCACCCACAAGATAGCCGTCAATCACCGTCCCCGATGTGGTTGCGGGTACTGCCGTCTTACCGCCACCGTCCGAAGAGCCGCCACCACCGCCAGCAGCGGCCAGAACACCCAACAGGCCAACGGGTGCTGCAACAGCAGCGATGCCGCCACCAGCCGCACTGGCGCTTTCGACCGCTGCCGTAATCTGCGATGCGATCCCTTCTGAGACCAGTATATCACCCGCCGCAGTTTGATTGAACGACCCCGCCGGAAGGATGATGGTCGACCCGTTTTCCAAAGTCACCAAGGCACTGCCATCGGCGCGCATGGCAACAGAGGCGACGCCATCCATGGCGGATACCGAAAGGTTTGTCGCTTGTGTCTGCGCCGCTGCGCCATCTGCGTTCATGAGAACCAGAACCATTGCGACCCCGCCTGCTGCAACGCGCGCAGCATTGGAATTCGCCAGTTTTGCTAGGAACGCTCGGGCCTTAGCCTCTGACGTCGGAACCTTGACCTTGACCGCTTGGCTGTCCGGCAGGATTCGCAAGATCGAATCGAGATTTTTGGTAAGATCCATGTACACTTGAGGTTGCATTGAGTCTTTATTTACATCGTTCAAAATTGCCGATTTGTGTCTCATGAATGTCATTAATGCCACCAAAATGTCTGGATACGTTTTCAATAACTTGAGACTAAAGCAGCAAATCAAAGCCTGTCTAGAACTAATTTACCCAATATTTCGAAAAAATGCCCTGACTTTTTCAATACCTAGCTGATTTCTGAACGTTTCAAACCGCCAGAAATTGAGTGAAAGCTCTGCCAGTTCAAGTTGAGTTGTCCTGATATTTAATGCAGGCGATCCCGCATCTTCAGATTGATGCCGGGTGTCTTGAAAAACGCTATTCTGAGCTGAAAATATAAGCGAAATACGACGATCCCAAGTGCGCGGCTTAGTGGAAATACGCGTACCAGATACCGATGAACATCAAGATGCCGCCCAAGTTCACCCATGTGTGCCATAGCGCATAGCGAAATGGCATTGATCTGCGCACGTAAAAGGCTGTGCCCACGACATAACAATCAGCCCCCTACACAACACACCAAAATGTGATCAGTGGCACGGCCTGCAAGTCTGGCAGGGCCAAAAGCCCGATCGCGCCAAAACCCAGATAGGACGCTGTGGACCAGCGCGATTGCACAGTTTCGTTGGTGATCTTGTTCCAGATCGCCAAACCCGCAAGACCCCAGCTGAGACAGAGCAGAAACCATGTCCAAGTTGTGCCTGCCTGGACGAAAAACGGGGTGAATGTGCCTACGATGCTGGGGTAGATCGCGGCGTGATCAATGCGTCGCAGCAGCTTGCGTTGCGCGTGCAGTGGTAAGAAATGATAGGTCCAGGACGCGATGTTCGACGTCAGAGCGCAGCCAACATAGACCGAAATCGCAAGAACATACCGCAGCTCGAGGCTTGCCGCACTCTTGGCGATCAGCACGCCCCCGGCCACGATGATCAGCGCCAGTCCAATCGCATGGGGGATCATGTCGGCGCGTCTGTGGGCCAGTTGACTGCTGGGATAGCTCGTTTCGGTCATCGGGGTCTCTACCAAAGTTTCGCATCGCGGTACCGCCGACCCCTGCCAAAGTCTACGGCCTCCGGTGCGTCACTTGCGCAGGTTTCGTAGGTTAAGGCGCGGATTTCCCGGCAAGGATCGCTTCGATCAGGATTTGAACCCGCAATGCCTCGGCCAGCGTGGCGAGCCGGTTTTCTTTGCCCTCTATCAATAGAACAAGGTCATCCAGCTGCGCCCTCAGGCTTGTGGCGCGCGGATCGTGGGGATCTTCGTCCACGGGGGTGAAATCATTTCCTGTCGACATTGCATCTTTGTAGAAATCGGAAACCCGCCGGCTGACTTTGGCTCCTTTGATCGTCAACTCCTGCCGGTCGGGTTGGGCGCCGCCAACGCTTCCCATGATGCTGACGGGTGCCCCTGTGGCAGACACCAGACGCGCGGCGACATGGGTCTCGCATAGGTCGCTGTTTGGCGGATAGTCGGGCTGGGCCCAGACCAGATCAAGGGGGCCGAGAATGCGCTCAGAGAAAAAAAGGAAATGCGAAATCACTTCGCGGGTCATGCCACCCTCGGCACGAAACCGCAGCCAATCCGCCTCGATCTGCCAGGCGCGGGGCCACTGAGCGTAGGTGACAACGATGTCAGCCCCCATCAGTTCGCCCAGATCCCCTGCCCGTGCGGCGGCAGACACGCCCTGAAGGGCGGCACCGGCGGCCTGAGTGAAGTTCACAGCGGCAGGAACGCCGCTTGCGTCGATCTGTGCGACCAGATCGCGGCTTTCTTCCACATCGACCCCAAGGGGCTTTTCCAGAAATATGGCCTTGCCTGCCGCAGCGGCGGCCAGCGCATAGGCTTTTCGCGGGACCGGAGGGCACGCAAGATAGACCAGATCAGCCGCAGCAATCGCGGCGTCGGCTGAGGCGGCTAAAGAGGTGTCCGGGGCAAGTGATAGTGTGGTTTTGCATGCTGCCGGATCAGGATCCCAGACTGCAACGACATCAAATTCAGGGTGCAGCAGCATATGTTCCAGCATGCGCCGACCCATGATACCCAAACCGATAATTGCTGTCTTGACTGCCATCCCGTCCCCCAAATTGCTCAAATCCATAACGGCTTGTTCGCGGGTCTGCGCGAAAACCGCTGCGCAACGTTTATACAGATCCGGACAAAACCGCGAGGGACATTCGGGGATGGATTGCGCAAAATAAAACCGCCGCATAGCGTCAACTATGCGGCGGTGAAAATTCTTGGGTCTGCTCGTGCGTCTTAGCGCTGAGCAACCGTCTGGGACGCGATATGGCGGATTTCGCTACGGGCGATGCCAATGTCGGCCAGATCGCGATCGGTCATTGCAGACAACTCGTTAAAGGTTTGACGGGCGGCCCGCATGTCAGCGCGGTGGGCGCGGTAGCCTTCGGCCATGCTGCGCAGCTTGGCTGTTACGTCAAAGCTTGGTGTTGCTGTGGTTGCTGTTGTATAGCTCATTTTATTTCCTCATCTTCGGTTTTGCGGTGGCCTATCCACCGCAATCGGGTGTGTTAATGCAGATTGATCCGTCTGGGAGGATCGGGATCAACTGCATCTATTACGCAGCTGCTGCGCCGCTTGGGGTCTTGTGGAACAAGCCGCGCAGTCTTGCGCCGGTCTTGGCTGCAAAGGCTGCAATGAACGCGCTGCGCTCTGCATGGGCTCTTGCAATGATCCGGCTTACTTCTTCCGGAGTGGCGGTGCGGTATGTAACTTCGGGTTTCATTTTCGTTCTTCCGTTTCTGAGCATCAATGCTCGTGACCCCAATATGTGCTCCCTCTCCCAAAGGTGCAAACCATAGTCGATATGCATTTTTTGCATGGCTTAAATGCTGTTGTTTCTACGCTGACTCGATCATAAGCGCGTCCTGAGATGACCTGCATTCTCAGACATGATTTTTGCGTTACATGTCCGCGTCCCTATGGAGACTTCCAATGGCACAAAGTGTCCCGAACCCGCTGAAAACCGCCCCGACGCCCCAGAAGGCGGCCGATGAAGCGCTAATCGCCAAACCACCTGTAGAAAAGCAGCCGGTCTTTACGGATTACGCCAGCATCTGAAAGTGACAGGACCCAGCAGCGGGGTTATGATCAGGCCCATGTCTGAACCTGTCACCACCATCCGCAACATTGGACCTGCTTTCCAGGAAAGCTTTGCCCGCGTCGGTATTCACACGGCAGAGCAGTTGCGTGCGCTTGGTGCGGATGCCGCCTATGAGATGTTGCTTCGGGCAGGCCATCGCCCGCATTTCATCGGCTATTATGTGCTGGTGACGGGCTTGCAGGGAAGACCTTGGAACGATTGCAAGGGCGAAGAGAAGAAAGCCCTGCGCGTTAAATTTGACGCACTGAAAGACCACGCCTGTGATCCTGTTCAGTCCGAGTTTGAGCGGATGATGAATGTGATCGGCGTGCGCAAAGCTTGAGCGACGCTGTCGGCGTAACAATGCGCACATCTAAAATATTGGAGATCCAATATTTTTCAACGCGTTGCAGCCCTATCCTAATGCGTATCCTGCGCCGCGTACCGTCCGGATCGGGTCGCTTCCACCATGAACGGTCAGTGCCTTGCGCAGCCGGGCAATGTGCACGTCAACGGTACGCGTATCGACGAAGATGTCCCGCCCCCAGACATGATCCAGCAACTGGTCACGGCTGAACACACGGCCAGGCCGCTCCAGCAGCGTCACCAACAGGCGATATTCCGTCGGCCCCAGCTTGAGTTCGTGGGCCGCGCGGTTGACACGGTGGGTTTCCGGATCAAGGTTGATGTCATCATAATTCAGAGCGGATCCGGTCGTTGCCGGGCGGACCCTGCGCAATTGTGTGCGCACGCGGGCCATCAGTTCTCGCATCGAATATGGTTTGACCACGTAATCATCCGCGCCGGTTTCAAGACCGCGCACCGTGTCGACCTCTTCAGAGCGCGCCGAGAGCATGATCACCGGAATATGGCGGGTGTCTTTGCGGGTTTTCAACTGCCGACACACCTCGATCCCGCTGAGCAGCGGCATCATCCAATCCAGTATCACAAGGTCAGGCAGTGCCTCGGCAACCAGCAACATGGCCTCTTCGCCGTTTTCGGCACTCCGCACGTCAAATCCTTCGGCCTCAAGATTATAGGCCAGAACTTCGCGTTGGGCTGGCTCATCCTCGACCAGCAGGATTTGCGGTTGCGATACGGCCATTTCCTAACCTTTCAGCTTGGTCGACGTATCGTCGGCCTTCGGACGATCCTCGTCTGGCTGGGTGCCGGTGACCAAATAGACAACCTGTTCGGCAATTGATGTCACCAGATCGCCCATGCGTTCGACGTTCTTGGCAATAAAATGGAGGTGCATGCAGGATGTGATGTTGCGCGGGTCCTCCATCATGAAGGTCAGGAATTCGCGGAAAAGTGCGTTGTACATCTGGTCGACATCTTCGTCGCGGGCAATGACATCCCTTGCCAGTTCAGCATCGCGCTGCACATAGCTGTCAAGCGCGTCCTTCAGCATTGCCTCCACGGTCTTGCACATCCTCCGGATGGCACCAGTGCTGTCACTCACGGCCGGCAACTGGGCGAGCACTGTATTGCGCTTGGCCATGTTCTTGGCGTAGTCGCCAATACGCTCGAGGCTGGCACTGATCTTGATCACACTCAGGATCAGCCGCAAATCAATCGCCGTGGGTGCGCGCAGCGCAATGATGCGGGCAGCGCGTTCATTAACCAGTTCTTCCAATGCATCGATGGCTTTGTCGCCCGATCGCACCTGAGCGGCGAGCTCCTCGTCGCGGTTCTCAAGCGATTGCGAGGCAAGGCGAATGGCATCTTCCACCATCCCGCCCATCTTCATGATCTGGGCTTGGACGCTCTCTAGGTCGCGGTCAAAAGCCGAGGCAATATGTTGATCTTGCATGATATTATCCAATTCGGCCAGTGATGTAGCTTTCGGTCCGAGGGTCCTCGGGCGCGGTGAAGATTTTGTCTGTCTCGCCATATTCGACAAGGTTGCCCAAGTGGAAAAACGCGGTCTTCTGGCTGACCCGCGCCGCCTGCTGCATCGAGTGGGTCACGATGACCACGGCATAGTTCTGGCGCAGCTCGTCGATCAGCTCTTCAACCTGCGCGGTGGCGATGGGGTCAAGGGCAGAACATGGCTCGTCCATTAAAAGCACTTCGGGCTCGGTTGCGATGGCGCGGGCGATGCAGAGCCGTTGCTGCTGGCCGCCAGAC
>JAGXHA010000081.1 GCA_024636475.1 Roseobacter sp.
ATCAGGCGCAACGCCAAAGGAACCCTTCATGAAAGTGATTATTTGCGGCGCAGGTCAGGTCGGCTGGCAAATTGCCCGACATCTGTCCGGAGAGCGCAACGATGTCACAATCGTCGACAGCAACCCCGATCTGGTGCGCCGGGCAGCCGATACGCTGGATGTGCAGGGCATCGCCGGTTTTGCGAGCTACCCCGATGTGCTTGACCGTGCAGGCGCGCGTGACGCCGAGATGATCATCGCGGCGACCCATTCCGACGAGGTGAACATGGTCACCTGTCAGGTTGCCCATTCGGTTTTCGGGATCAACCGCAAGATTGCGCGTTTGCGCAGCCAGTCCTATCTGACGGCGATCTATTCCGATCTTTTCCGCCGGGATCATATGCCCATCGACGTGGTGATCAGCCCCGAGAAAGAGGTAGCGACAGCTGCCTTGCAACGCATGCTGGCACCTGCGTCATTCGATACAGAAACCTTCATGGATGGCATGGCCCATCTGTTGGGCATCCAGATTGAAGAGGGCTGTCCGGTCGTCAACACGCCCTTGCGACAGCTGAGTGATCTATTTTCAACCCTGCGCGCTGTGGTGGTGGGTGTGCGCCGTGACGGCACATTGTTTGCACCCGAAAGCAAGGACCAGTTGTTTGTCGGCGACGACTGCTATGTGTTCAGCCACCGCGATGATATTCCCCGCACGCTTGAGATTTTTGGCAAGAAAACCAGCAAACTTGAACGCGTTGTGATCGTTGGTGGTGGCAATGTCGGGCTGGCGGTGGCCAAAAGCCTTGAAGTGGGCGAAAAACGCGTGCGCACCAAGATGATCGAGAAAAACCGAGCCATTGCCGAGCGTGCCGCCGAAGCGCTGGTACGGACCATCGTTTTGAACGGTGATGGTTTGGATGCAGCGCTGCTGGCCGAAGCTGGGATCAGCCGTGCCGATGCGATGATGGCGATCACAGACGACGACAAGACCAACATGCTGGCCTGCGTGCGCGCCAAGGCCGAAGGGTGCCCGTTCGTGATCGCCCTGATTAACGACCCGACTTTGGTGCCCCTGATGAAACCTTTGGGAATTGACGCCTACATCAACCCGCGTGCCACGACCGTCAGCTCGATCTTGCGCCATATCCGGCATGGCCGTGTCCGTTCCGTCTATTCCATCGGTGACGCCGAGGCCGAGGTGATCGAGGCCGAAGTCCTGTCCACATCCCCCATCGCAGGCAAACGTATTTCAGAGATTGATTTTCCCGAAGGCGTTCTGGTCGGTATGGTGCGCAAAGGGGACAAGGTCCTGCGTCCTTTGGGCGATACCCGCATTGACGAGGGCGATGTGATCGCTGTTTTCTGTCTGGCAAAAGATGTGCCGCAGGTCGAACAGTTGATGCAGGTATCGATCGACTTTTTCTGATGCAGGACCGGGGCGCGCCAGCATGAGACGCAAAAGCACGATCCGTCAGGAAATCCTGCAACTGCCACTGTTTTTGCTGATATTCGGGATGTTCAGCGCCTCGATGATCATCCCTGCACTTTATGGCGTTGTGACCCGTGATTTGCTGGCATCCCGCGCCTTTCTGTATTCCGGCCTGCTGGGGATGGTCGTCTTTACCTTGATTGCGATTGCGCATTCCGGCCGCAAAACACGACATGGCGCGTTGGGGCCGCTGCTGTCCTTGTTTTCAAGCTTTGTGTTTTTGCCCGTTATCTTGTCGATCCCGTTTCTTGAGGCGTTACCCACCACAAGGTTTATCAACGCTTATTTTGACATGGTCAGCGCGATTACCACAACAGGTGCCAGCTTGTTTAATGATCCCGGTCGGCTGAGTGACACATTGCATTTATGGCGCGCGCAAGTGGCATGGATGGGCGGATTGCTGATGTGGATTGCTGCGTCAGCCATTCTGGCCCCGCTACACCTTGGCGGATTCGAGGTTACCTCGCAGGCAGAGCCGGGCAACCCGGACGCGCGCCGCGCCACCACAGGGCCGATCAACCCGCGCTTGCGGCTGTTGCGGTCTGCGGGCGCGCTGGTGCCGGTCTATCTGGTGCTGACACTCACTTTGTGGCTATTGCTGCTGGCCAATGGCGAGAGATCCCTTGTGGCGCTGTGCCATGCCATGTCGGTCATGGCGACCTCTGGCATATCTCCGATTGGGGGCACCCATGACACAGGTGTCGGTTTTGGGGCCGAGGCTGTGATGATGCTGTTCATGCTCTTTGCCTTGTCGCGCCTTACCTTTTCCAAAGACACGGTGACAGCCACGCAGGGCGGGCTGATGACCGACCCTGAGTTTCGCATGGGGCTGGCGCTGATCATCGGGGTGCCGCTGGTTTTGTTTGCGAGGCATTTTCTGGGCGCATTCGATGTCTCGGCAAGTGCCGAGGCCCAGGAAAGCGGTGGTGCACTTTGGGGGGCAATCTTTACCGTAACATCGTTTTTGACGACAACTGGCTTTGTCAGTTCTTCATGGAGCCAGGCGCAAAGCTGGTCAGGGCTGGAAACGCCGGGGTTGATGTTGATGGGGCTGGCGCTGATCGGGGGCGGCGTGGCCACCACGGCGGGTGGGGTCAAGCTTTTGCGGGTGTTTGCGCTTTACCGCAATGGCGCGCGCGAGCTTGAGCGGCTGGTCCATCCCAGTTCGGTCTCTGGGGCAGGGGCCACCGGGCGGCGCTTGCAAAGCAACGGGGCGTTCATCGCATGGATCTTTTTCATGCTTTTTGCATTGTCGCTGGCGGGCGTCACATTATTGCTGACCTTTGTCGGCGCACCCTTTGAAGATGCGCTGGTCATGTCGGTCGCGACCTTGTCCACCACAGGACCCTTGATCGAATTTGCAGCTGACGCACCGATCGAGTTGATCCAGTTGGGGGATGCCGCAAAGATGATTCTGATCGGTGCAATGGTGTTGGGGCGGCTTGAAACACTGGCCATTATCGCCCTGTTGACCCCCGATCTGTGGCGCGCTTGACACGAATTGGGGTGTTGGATGCGATAAGGTGTTTGATTTGGGGTGGAAACTCCTGACGGGCGCCTACATAGTTGACACAAGAGGGGGGCCTGATCCGCAGGCACCGGCAAGAATAACAGCAAGAATAAAGGCGAAACCAATATGGCGTCTGACAGACAGAACCTTCAGGATGCGTTCCTGAATCATGTGCGCAAGACTAAAGTCCCGGTGACGATTTTTTTGATCAACGGGGTAAAACTGCAAGGCGTAATCACCTGGTTTGACAACTTTTGCGTGCTTTTGCGCCGCGATGGCCAGTCCCAGTTGGTTTATAAGCACGCAATTTCCACGATCATGCCTAGTCAGCCGATCTCGCTTTACGAGGGTGAAGACGCTAATTGAGCCGTCCTCCATTTCAAATAGATGATACCGCAGGCCCAAAAGTCACGCGGGCTTGGGTTTTGCATCCTGACATCAAAACAGACAACAGCCGCCGAATCGCGGAACCTGCCCTGGCAGAGGCTGTTGCTTTGGCCGAAGCCCTTCCAGAGCTTGAGGTGGTCGGTAAGGACATCGTGATCCTGCGCACGGTCACTGCAGGTACGATGTTTGGTTCTGGCAAGATCGAAGAGCTTAAACACCGCATGGAAGAGGCCGAGGTCGAGTTGGTATTGGTCGATGGTCACGTCACACCCGTGCAACAGCGCAACCTTGAAAAAGCTTGGGGCGTCAAACTGCTGGACAGGACCGGTCTGATCCTCGAGATTTTCAGCGACCGTGCGGCCACCCGAGAAGGCGTTTTGCAGGTTGAGATGGCGGCGCTGAACTATCAACGCACCCGTCTGGTCCGCGCCTGGACCCACTTGGAGCGCCAGCGCGGTGGGCTTGGCTTTGTCGGCGGTCCCGGCGAAACACAGATTGAATCGGATCGCCGTGCCATTGACGAACAGCTTGTGCGCTTGCGCAGGCAGTTGGACAAAGTGGTGAAAACGCGCGCCTTGCACCGGGCTGCACGCGCCAAGGTGCCGTTTCCCATTGTGGCTTTGGTGGGATATACCAACGCCGGGAAATCCACGCTTTTCAACCGGTTGACGGGTGCAGACGTGATGGCAAAAGACATGCTGTTTGCGACATTGGACCCGACGATGCGCAGCCTCATATTGCCAGACGGCCCCGAGATCATCCTAAGCGACACGGTTGGCTTTATTTCGGATCTTCCGACCGAGCTGGTCGCCGCGTTCCGCGCCACGCTGGAAGAAGTGCTGGCGGCGGATATCATCTGCCACGTGCGCGATATTTCGCATGCCGAGACTGAAGAGCAGGCGCAAAACGTCCGCGATATTCTGACGTCGCTTGGCGTGCCCAAGGAGACCCGCAGCTTTGAGATCTGGAACAAGATCGATCTGCTGAGCGAGGATCGTGCCGACGCAGTGCGTGCCCGTGCCGCGCGCGACGAGACCGTATTGGCAATTTCGTCACTGACCGGTGAAGGCCTGGACGAGATGCAGACCGTCATCGCGGAAGCCTTGCAAGGTGCCGTGCGCGAGGCCGATTTGCTGCTCCCCTTTGCAGAGGGCAAAAAACGCGCCTGGCTTTTCGCGCAAGAGGTCGTGTTGAGCGAAACCCAGACCGAGGACGGATTCGCTCTGACTGTGCGTTGGTCTGCCCAACAAGAAGCCCAGTTTCAGAAACTTTGATCCGCCAATTGCGCGGATGAAAATTTTTTGCAAAAAAATTTGGTCGGAAAATTCGAATTTTCCGGCCTGCGCCGCATATTAAAGAGTGTTCACCACGACAGGAGGCCTTGATGACACTTATTATTCTTTATGCGCTGACATTTGCAATTTTTCTGGGGCTCGACATTCTGGGGCTGACGTTCCTGATCAAGCCTGTGTTTGCGCGCGATATCGGGCCTTTGCTGCTTGATAGTTTCCGGCTTGTGCCCGCTTTTGTTTTTTATGCTTTCTACATCGCGGTGCTTTTGTATTTCGTGTCATGGCCCGCGATAACACAAGATAAATCACTGGTTTGGGTCTTTCTGAATGCCGCGCTGATCGGCGCCATGGGGTACGGAACTTACGAGTTTACCAATCTCGCGACGCTCAAGGACTGGACGGCGCAAATGGTCGCAACCGATTTCACCTGGGGTGTGGTTTTGACAGGGGTGTCTGCGACAGTTGGCGTTTGGGCCACACGGGCTTTTTCTTAAGGCGCAAGCGGGTTTGGGGGGCCAGCCCCCCGACCTTTGGTCGTCCCCCGGGATTTTGATCCATTTGGAACAGGCAGGCTGTCGCTAGACGCCAGCCTCGGTTGAGAAGCGCCACGTTCCGGGCTGCATGTTATTGAGGTGCCACTGGCCGATCTGGGCACGGATCAGGCGCAGGGTCGGAAGGCCCACATGCGCTGTCATGCGGCGGACCTGCCGGTTGCGCCCTTCGGATATGGTGATGGACACCCAGGCGTCAGGCACGCTTTTGCGAAAGCGGACGGGCGGATCCCGGTCCCACAAACCTGGCGGGGGGGGGATCAGTGCTGCTTTTGCCGGAGCGGTTTTGCCATCTTTCAGAACCACGCCGCTGCACAGCGCTTTTATCGCGGCATCGTCTGGCGTGCCCTCTACCTGGACCCAGTAGGTTTTTGGCAGCTTGTATTTGGGATGGGATATCCGGGCCTGAAGCGTGCCGCTGTCCGTCAGAACCATCAGACCTTCGCTGTCGCGGTCAAGACGGCCCGCAGGATAGAAACCTTTTTCATCGATATAGGCAGACAGGGTGGGGCGCGGTGACCCTTCCGTGCCTTTATCGGTGAATTGCGACAGAACTCCGAACGGCTTGTTGAACAAGATGACGCGGTTCATGGGACCGCCGGTATCAGTTGTGTCACCCCCACGGATGCGGCACGTGCAAGCTCTTCATCAAGGGACATCGGGATATATTCGCCGCGCCGCCAAAGCTGGGCCAGATCATCGTAATGGCGTGACAGGAAATGGCCGGACTGCCCTGTTGACGTCACGAAGACCGATGAATCGGGATCCGCAAAATCGTAGACACCCCGATATCCCGCACCGTGGACATTGAAAAACGGATCAGGGCCAGAGCCTTTTGTGCGGCCGCGTTGCAGCGTGTTGTCGCCCCCTGAGGTCGACTGACGGATGTTGACGAAGTAGCGCAGCAGCGGCACCTTGCCCAAGGTCTGGTGATCATGGGTGGCTTGATGCGCGTCCCCCCAGCGGAGCGATTCCAACTGGCTGCCCCATGTCTCGTTGATCCAGACCAGCGCATCATCCAGCGCAAGACGGGCCATTTCCGGGCAGGTTTCCCTGGGCGCGGATTGCAGGACATCGCACCAGACAGAGGCACCGTCGACATCGCGAAAGACCCGCTCGATGAACAGCGGCTCAACATGATCGAATTCTTCCGCCAAAGGACCCAGTTCGTCCTGAATCAACCGGGCCTGAAGCGCGCGCAGCCAAGCGGCATAGATCAATGGTTCGGGCAGATGCTCGTTCATCTCGCCGGACCAGCCTGCCAGCAGGATCAGTGCCCTTTCGCGCTGGCGTTCGCTTGTCCCTTCGGACGTTGCTTCGCCGGTGAACCACAATTCGGCACCGATCAGCGGCAACAGACTGCGCGCGGTGAAGCTGACCGTGTCGAGTTGCGCTTCGATGAAACTGTCACGGGTGTGGACCTGCCGGCGCTGCATCAGGTTGCGCCATCGCTGAATTCGCTGGGTGTCACCCCAAAGAAATGAGACATGGTTGGGAAAGGGCCGATCAAGCGTTTTATTGTTGGTATTGCCCAGAATACCGCCGCGCGGTGCAACAAATTCCGGGTTTGACTGATAGGGCAACCGACCCTGCCAGCGGTTGGCGCTAATCCATCCCTGCGTGGGCAGCCGCCCTTTGCTTTGATGGGCTGGATCACGGGCGGGCAGCGCACCGATGGTCTTGAGCGCGATGGTTTCGCGGTCCACCAGCGTCAGGTTCTGAGATGGGGCAAGGTAATCCGCCGCAGCGGCCAGCCCGTCCTCGACGGATTTCGCTTCCATCAAGGTCATGGCTGCGGCCAGTGATGTGTCCGAGGCGCTGAGTGCCGTCCAGTTCAGTGTGGCCACGTGGCCCGGCGGTGTGATGGCCGCAAGGTTGTAGTGACTGCCGGGCAAAACCGGGCCGTTATCTGTCCAACGCAGCGTCAGGGTAATCGGATCGGCGTCCTTTACCGTGATGATCGAGGCGCGTTTGATAAAGGGTTTAAAGCCATCGGGCGTGCGGTATTCTTCGGGATTTTCGGGGTTCAACTCTTCAACGTAGACGTCTTGGTCGTCGGCGTAAGACGAGGTCAGCCCCCAGCCAAGCGCGGCAGAGCGCCCTGTGAGCAGAACCGGAATGCCTGGGATTGAGGCACCAATCACACCGCCTGATTGCAGCTCAAGCCGGGCGAGATACCAGACCGTCGGGGCGGTAAAGCCAAGATGTGGATCATTTGCAAGCAATGTCCCGCCAGAGGCGGAGCGTTCGCGCGCAGCAGCCCACGCGTTAGAGGCACCCGCAAGCTCGAAGGGCTGGAAGGGGGACAAGGGGTTTTGATCCAGCGGGATATTCGCGGAAAATTGCGGCACGCCCGGAACAAGGGCGGCGTATTCCGGCAACGCCGTGATCCCGTTGCCGGGGGCGTTGGGCAAGATATCCGACAGCCGTTTGGGGTCGGGCAACGCCAGCGATGTGCGGGCGCGCCGTACTTCGGCATCCAGATGTCCCGACAATTGCAAGGCCATCAACTTTACTAAAGCCACCGAATCTGCCGCGCGCCACGGGGCTACAGGCGCATCAAACAGCCACATTTCAGGCGCGCCCCGTCCCAAGGCCTCCTCGTTTATCTGGTCAAGCCGTGCGTTTACTCCGGCGGCATAGGCATCAAGCGCTCTGCGGGTCTTGGGATCAAGCGCCTGCACCGACTCAACCGCCAGCGGATAGAGGTCAAACCGGCGCAGCAATCGGTCGATGTCTACCGTTGTGGCTCCAAATACCTCGGACAGGCGGCCCTGAACGGTACGGCGCAAAGAGATCATTTGCCACAACCGGTCCTGGGCATGGGCAAAACCCAGCCCGTAGTACACATCCAGATCGTTTTGCGCAAAGATATGCGGCACGTTCGCGTTGTCGCGCACGATTTCAACCTCGGCACGCAGGTTTGGTACCGAGACGGTATCGTCATAATCGGGCAGCGACCGCGAGGCCAACCAGTAGATGCCCCCCAATACAAGAACGCACAGAACGATCAGCAAGGTAGCCAAACGGACGAGCCACTGAAAAACCACTGCCATTGAGTGCTCCTGATTCTGCCCCGCAATGCGATTGACCAAAGCCTGTGGGGTGTTAGGTGTTGAACCAGCCAATAGCGCAACTGAATGACAAGGAAAAGACGATGGCAAAACTCGCATTTCTGGGACTGGGTGTAATGGGCGGGCCAATGGCCGGGCATCTGCAAAAAGCAGGTCATGAGGTGACCGTCTACAACCGTACCACCGAAAAGGCCCGCCAGTGGGTCGAAACCTATGGCGGTGCGATGGCACAGACCCCGCGCGAGGCGGCCAAGGACGCGGATTTCGTGTTGTCTTGTGTGGGCAATGACGACGATCTGCGCTCGGTCTGTTTGGGGGATGACGGTGCCTTTGCCGGAATGAACGAAGGCGCGGTTTTTGTGGATCACACCACGGTTTCCGCGGCGGTTACCCGCGCGCTTTACGAAGCTGCGGATGAGGCCCAGATCAGCTTTATCGACGCCCCCATTTCGGGCGGTCAGGCGGGGGCAGAAAACGGCCAGCTGTCGATCATGTGTGGCGGGGATCAGGGTGCGTTTGATCGTGCTTTGCCGGTAATGGAGGTATATTCCAAGATTTGCCGCCGTTTAGGTGAAAGCGGTGCCGGCCAGATGACCAAGATGTGCAACCAGATCGCAATTGCCGGTCTTGTCCAAGGTCTGTCCGAGGCGCTGCATTTCGCGCAAAAAGCCGGTCTGGACGGGCGTGCGGTGGTCGAGGTGATCAGCCAAGGGGCCGCAGGCAGTTGGCAAATGGCGAACCGCTACGAGACCATGCTGGATGACAAATTCGACCACGGCTTTGCTGTGGACTGGATGCGCAAGGATTTGGGCATTTGCCTCGATACCGCTGACGAGATTTCAGCCAGCCTGCCGGTTACAGCCCTTGTGGACCAGTTCTACAAGGATGTGCAAAAGCTTGGTGGTGGCCGTTGGGACACCTCGAGCCTGATCAAGCGCCTGAACGCGATGGGCTAGCCGAACAAAGGGCAGAAGGGTCCAGCGCCTTTCTGCCTGTTCCTTGATCCTGTTGCTGCACGGGCTAAAGGCAAAGGGGCGCATCGCGCGATGGCGGCAATTTAAGGGGTTTTGAAAAGACCGGGTTCTTTCAGGTCATCGCCCTAACATCCGTAATTTATTTGGTTTTTTAGATTTTCCCTTCTTGAGAAAAGAAGAGATGTTGTGGCCAAGGTGAAATGCCAGCCGCGATCCCCCTTTATATATCCCGATAAAACGAAAAACGGCCCCCCGCCGAGGGGCCGTTTGATCGTGACGCTGGATCACGGTGCTATGGGATAATGCGGGTGTATTTGCTGCCTTCAAGCGTAGCTCCGATGCGCAGGCCCGCCCGCCCAAAGACCGCTGCCACAACTGGCGCAAGGGCGGTTGTCGTATCGGCGTTCACACTGTCGCCTCTGTCTGAGATGACGTATTCGATATTTGCGCCCGCTGCCCAACCGGGGGACCGGCGGAAATTGTTGAGTGCTTCCTCGGTCATGAAAAACAGCACATGCGCATATTGTTGCGCACCGATCTGCAAACCACCCGTCGCTTTGGTCATCGAATAATAATCGACAGAGATATCGTTGACGCGCAGCGCGCCGCGCCCGTAAGCACCGCCAAACCCCAGCCCCGCTTCGGTCACCAAGGGCATGACCAACATGCCGTTCGATTTCTGGGCCAGTTGGCGCGTGTTGGGAAATTGGCGGTACATTTCCTGCACGGTCGCTTCGACCCGTGCGTCAATCATACCGCTGCCACGGCTGCCTACGCCATTGCCACAGGCCGCAACGGCCCCTGCGCTTGCGATTGCGCCCAACGCAAAAGCGCGGCGCGAAAGTGTTGAATTTCTCATTATATTTTTGCCTGTAGTTGCCTGTGCCGGTTTTCCCCGACTTATCAGCAACTCTATGCCGGAAAATCCGCGCTGTCACGAATTTAGGCCGCGAATCGGCGGTGATCTGCCGCCCATTCGCTGTTTTTTGGGTGTTTAGCGCATCAAGCGCCCATCAGACGCGCAACCGCAGGGGCGAAATAGGTCAAAACGCCGTCACAACCAGCCCGTTTAAAGCCCATCAGGCTTTCCATCATCACGCGATCCTCGTCGACCCAGCCATTTTGCGCCGCCGCTTTGATCATGCTGTATTCGCCCGACACCTGATAGGCAAAGGTCGGTGCGCCGAAGGTAGATTTGACCCGGTGGCAGATATCAAGATAGGGCAGGCCGGGCTTGACCATCACCATATCCGCGCCCTCGCGCAGGTCACGCTCGATCAGGCGCAACGCTTCGTCACTGTTGGCGTAATCCATCTGATAGGTTTTCTTGTCGCCCGTCAGCGCGCCCGATGCGCCCACCGCATCACGGAACGGTCCGTAGAACGCCGAGGCATATTTGGCCGAATAGCTCATGATCATCACGTCAGAATGGCCCGCCACTTCCAGCCCTGCGCGAATGGCACCGATGCGCCCGTCCATCATATCCGACGGGCCGATGATATTGGCACCAGCATCTGCTTGTGCCAGCGACATCTTGACCAACGCCTCGACCGTGCGGTCATTGACGATAATCCCGTCTTCGACAAAGCCGTCATGGCCGTTGATATTATAGGTATCAAGCGCCACGTCGGTCATGATCACCATCTCTGGCACGGCCTCGCGGATGGCGCGGATGGCGCGGTTGGGGTTGTTTTCAGGATCCCAGGCACCGGCGCAATCCTCGGTCCGGTCCTCGATACCGGTGTAGGGAAAGATGCACATCGCCCCGATCCCCAGATCGGCAGCCTCGACCGCGGCCTCGACCACCTTGTCGACACTGCGGCGAAAGACACCCGGCATTGACGGGATCGGTTCTTCTATCCCCTCGCCAGAGCGGACGAACACGGGCCATATCAGATCCCCGAGCTCAAGAGAGTTTTCGCGGACCAAAGCGCGGATGCCGGCAGATTGACGGGTGCGGCGCAAACGGGCGGCGGGGAAGGGGGCTTGTTGGGGTCTCATGCAAAAATACCTCAGATGTTATTGCACAACGCTTGGCATGTATTTTTGCACGGCTCAAGGCTAGGAATTGCCGCAATGCCCCGCTATGAAGCCCATAGGGTGCAACGGTTTATGCCGAAACGAAACGCATTCAACGTAAAAGACAGGCCTTTCTTGGATTTATACCACACCATTTTAGAAGTCATCGACATGCGGTCGTTCTCAAACCTTTGGTTTTGGATCTCTGTCGCGGTTGTCTGGTCGTCCGCAAGCCATTGGGTGTTGGGTGTGCCCTATGACATGGTGTTGCGCGCCCGCAGGCACGCAGGAGAGGCGCAGGCCGACCTTGAGGATATGGTGCGCATCAATGTGAACCGCATCCTTTATATCGCGCAGGTTTCGGGTTTGTGGATCTTGGGGTTCGGCTGCTTCTTCATGACCATGCTTTTTTTGCTTGCGATCTTCTATGGGTTCGAATTTGCCCAAGCTGTGTTGCTTTTGGGTTTTCCGCTAAGCTTGGTTGGTGTGCTCAGCGTGTCGACGGCGAAACAAATTCATGACGAATCCGCCTTGGGCGACCTGCTGTTCAAGCGCTTGTCGCGCCATCGGCTGTACACCCAGATCATCGGGATGGTGTCGATCTTTGTCACCTCGATCTGGGGCATGTATCAAAACCTTTATGTTGGTCCGTTCGGCGGTTGACAAACCCCGCCCAAGGATCAAGTGACAGCGCATGTCGAATACCTCCCAGATAACGCTTTCAGGCGTCCCCGAAGGCTTTGATGCCAGCGCCTTGCTGGACGAGCTGAAAAAGAACAAACGCCCCGTCATCCACGTCGCGCGCGACGACAAACGCATGGCTGCGATGCACGCAGCGTGCCGCTTTTTTGCGCCTGACGTCCCGGTTGTAACCTTTCCCGGATGGGACTGTTTGCCCTACGACCGCGTGTCGCCAAATGCTGATATATCCGCGCAGCGTATGGCGACGCTGGCGGGGCTGGTGCACGGGATGCCGGATCAGTACATTCTGCTTACAACCCTAAACGCGGCGACGCAGCGTGTGCCTGCGCGGTCCGTGCTCCGCGACGCCGCCTTCTCGGCCCGTGTGAGCGACCGGATTGACGAAGCCGCATTGCGCAATTTTCTGGTGCGCATGGGGTTTGTCCAAAGCCCAACGGTGACAGAGCCGGGCGATTATGCAATCCGTGGCGGGATAATCGACATCTACCCCCCCGGCGATCTGGGCCCGGTGCGGCTTGATCTGTTTGGTGACACGCTGGACGGCGCACGCCGTTTCGATGCCGCGACACAGCGGACCACCGAAAAGCTTGATCTGGTCGAACTGGCCCCGGTCAGCGAGGTTATCTTGGACGAACCGGCAATCACCCGGTTTCGACAGAACTACCGCATCGAATTTGGTGCAGCAGGCACCGATGATCCGCTTTACGAAGCGATCAGCGCGGGCCGCAAGCATCAGGGTGCCGAACATTGGATGTCGTTCTTTCACGAACGTCTGGAAACGATCTTTGACTACCTGCCCAAAGCGACTGTGACGCTGGATGATCAGGTCACCGCACAACGGCTTGCACGCTGGGACAGCATCGCGGATCAATACGAGACGCGGCGCATCGCGATGGCGAACCGGTCCAAAATGGACAGCGTCTACAAACCCGCGCCGCCTGAAGGTTTGTATCTGACCGACACCGCTTGGGAGACAGCACTGATCGGCAAGCGTGTGATCCAGTTCAAGCCCTTGCCACAGCCCACAGGACCAAACGTGCTGGACGCAGGCGGGCGCATCGGGCGTAATGTTGCGCCCGAGCGGCAACAGGAATCCATAAGCCTTTTCGGTGCCTTGTCAGCGCATCTTAAAGCTAAAATGTCCCAAGGCCCCGTTGTCATTGCGAGCTACTCCGAGGGCGCGCGTGAACGTTTGACCGGGCTGATTGAAGACGAAGGCCTGTCAGAAGTCATCCCGATCCCCAATGGCACCCGGATTGGCAAACGTGGTCTGCATCTGGCCGTATGGCCGCTTGAGCACGGGTTCGAAGCGCCGTTCGGAGGTGACAAAGAGCGACATCTTACCGTTATATCCGAGCAGGATATTCTGGGTGACCGTCTGATCCGCTCGGCCAGGCGCAAACGCCGTGCCGAGAACTTTCTGACCGAAACCCAATCGCTGACGCCGGGCGATCTGGTCGTCCATGTGGATCACGGCATTGGCCGCTATCTGGGGATGGAGGTCATCACCGCGGCAGGCGCTGCCCATGAATGCCTGCTGCTGGAATACGCTGACAATTCAAAGCTCTACCTGCCCGTAGAGAACATCGAGTTGCTGTCAAAATACGGCCATGACGAAGGGCTGCTTGACAAGCTTGGCGGGGGCGCGTGGCAATCGAAGAAGGCCAAGCTCAAAGAACGCATCCGCGAGATGGCAGACAAGCTGATCCGCATCGCGGCCGAGCGTGCCTTGCGCAAAGCGCCCGTCATGGATCCACCACCGGGCATGTGGGACGCGTTTTCCGCCCGCTTCCCTTACACCGAAACCGACGACCAGATGTCTGCGATCAATGACGTGATCGACGACCTGACCAGCGGCAACCCAATGGACCGTCTGATCTGTGGCGATGTGGGCTTTGGCAAGACCGAGGTTGCCATGCGTGCGGCTTTTGTCGCAGCCATGTCGGGCCTGCAAGTCGCCGTGATCGCGCCGACGACACTTTTGGCGCGGCAACATTACAAGTCTTTTGCTGAACGCTTCCGTGGCTTCCCGCTTGAGGTCCGCCAACTGTCGCGTTTCGTGTCGACCAAAGACGCCAACGCAACCCGCGAGGGCATGGCCAAAGGCACGGTCGATGTGGTGATCGGCACTCATGCACTGCTGGCGAAGAACATCAGGTTCAACAATCTGGGCCTGTTGGTCATCGATGAAGAGCAACACTTCGGTGTGGGCCACAAAGAACGCCTGAAGGCGATGCGCACAGATATCCACGTGCTGACCCTGACCGCGACCCCCATCCCGCGCACTTTGCAGCTAAGCCTGACGGGGGTGCGCGATCTGTCGATCATCGGCACGCCGCCCGTCGACCGTTTGGCCATTCGCACCTATATCAGCGAATTTGACACGGTCACAC
>JAGXHA010000082.1 GCA_024636475.1 Roseobacter sp.
AACGCATGATCTTCTCTCCTGAATTTTGAAACCATACCGCCTCAGCGGGTTTCAAAATTCAGGAGAGAAGATCAGAAGCAGATTCGCTGAAGCGGACCGGCTGGAAGCCGGTGGTTTCAATCCATTAGGTGGAAAATGAAACAGGCACCTCAGAGGCACCGCGCAAGCTGCCGTTAAGGCGACATTGCCCACGGGTCTGATGTCTGCAAGCCGCTGCCCTTGCTCGTTTTGCCGCCGCCACTCTGCCGCTGCGGTCACGGCAATCGCAAGTTTCGTTGCAATCAGCCAAGGTGCAGACAATCTTGCGCACGATACGTGGGGAACACACACAGCAAAGCACTATTGTTGCAAAACCTGCGGTATCTATACGCATCACCAGCGCCGATCAGATCCGCGCGGATGTGGTGTCAATCTGGGGTGTATCGAAGCTGCCGAACCGTGCAAACACGAGCCAATTGCCTATACCTATGGCGTCAAGCACCGGTCGGATACATAAACACCCAGCCCTCATTCCAAATGGGAAAAAATCCTCGCCGAAGGCATACGCGGTTAACCGCGCCTAGCCCCGTGCAAGTTTGGCAAAGCCCGTGAACAGCGCTTCATTGGCACAAACGATCTCGCCATCCGCCAAGATATCGCCCGCAGGGTTCAGCGGCTCGACGATACCGCCCGCTTCCCGCACGATCAATAGGCCTGCAGCCAGATCCCAAGCGTTCAAACGACGTTCCCAATAGCCATCATAGCGACCAGCGGCCACATAGGCCAAATCAAGTGCTGCGGCACCCCAGCGGCGCACGCCTGCACAAACAGGCAAGATGCGGCCAAGGTCTTTCAACGTGTCAGGCAGATCGGCGCGGCCCGCAAAGGGCAATCCAGTCGCAAAGATCGACTCGATCATCCGATGACGGCCGGAAACCCGCAAACGCATGTCATTCATCCAGGCACCAGCGCCTTTTTCAGCAAAAAACATCTCGTCCTTGGCCGGATCAAACACCACGCCTGCAACAATCTGGCCTTTGTGCTCCAGTGCGATGGACACTGCCCAATGTGGCAAACCGTGCAGAAAATTCGTTGTCCCGTCCAGCGGATCGACGATCCAGCGGCGTGTGGGGTCTTGCCCCTCGTCGCCGCCACCTTCCTCGGCCAGCCAGCCATACGTGGGGCGCGCGCCCATCAGTTCTTCTTTAATGGTTTTTTCCGCCTGAAGGTCTGCGCGGCTAACAAAATCGCCCGCACCTTTCACGGATACCTGAAGATTCTCGACCTCACGGAAATCCTTGACCAAACCACGTCCAGCACGGCGGGCCGCCTTGATCATGATGTTTAGATTTGCACTGCCAACCATTTTCCGTGTCCTTCAATCGATCAGGCTTCCCCTTAAGCCCGCAAGCCCCGATTGCCAAGGGCCAGATTGAGACACGAGGGTCAGCGCAAGCCAGCCGCTAACGCAACGTGTCGCCAGCGCCTGCCTTGTATGCAGGCATTTTCCAGATACGGTGCACGCAATCGAACAACCTTAGGAGCCACCATGTCTGACACAATGAAACGCATCGTCCTCGCATCGCGCCCCGATGGTGCCCCGACCGCCGATAACTTCCGTCTTGAGGAAGGCCCTGTGCCCACCCCCGGCGATGGGGAAGTGCTGGTTCGCGTCCATTACATGTCGCTTGATCCTTACATGCGCGGACGCATGGACGATGCAAAATCCTATGCCCAGCCTGTACCGATTGGCGGGACGATGGAAGGTGGATCGGTTGGCGAGGTCATCGCCTCCAACAGCCCCGACTTTAAACCGGGCGATTTCGCCTTTGGCGGTTTCGGCTGGGCCACGCACGGCGTGCAGCCGGCCAAGATGCTGCGCAAGGTTGATCCCGATCAAGCACCCATCACCACGTCACTTGGCGTTCTGGGCATGCCTGGCTTCACCGGTTGGCATGGCCTGATGGAATATGGCCGCCCCAAAGAAGGCGAAACGCTGGTCGTGGCCGCAGCAACGGGCCCCGTTGGTTCAATGGTCGGCCAAATCGCCAAGTCTCACGGTTTGCGTGTGGTTGGCATTGCTGGTGGCGCAGACAAATGCGCCATGGCCAAGGATCACTTCGGCTTTGACGACTGTATTGACCACCGCGCCTATGATGACGCTAAATCCCTGCGCGCCGCGTTGAAAGAGGCGTGCCCCAAAGGCATCGACATCTATTTCGAAAACGTCGGCGGCAAGGTTCTTGAGGCAGTTATTCCAATGATGAACCCCCACGGTCGCATCCCGATCTGCGGCATGATTGCATGGTACAACGCCGGTGGCCTTGGTGCCAATGCAGCGCAAGAAGCGCTGACAGCCCCAAAACTTTGGCGCACGATTTTGGTGAATTTCCTCAGCGTAAACGGCTTTATCATCTCCAACCACTGGGCCAACTTCCCAAGCTTCCTCAAGGAGGTCGCCCCGAAGGTTGCAGATGGCACCATCGCGGTCAAAGAAGACATCACCGAAGGTCTGGAAAACGCACCGCAAGCCTTCATTGACTTGCTGACCGGTGGCAACAACGGCAAGGCCATCGTCAAGGTAGGTTGATGCGTTAAGGTGGGGATGATCCCCACCCGATATTCAGCTCTGCTGAAGCTTTCGGGCCTCTTGCCCCGCAAGCTTCAGCAACTGGTTCATAAACGGCTTGTCCAGATCATCACTGCGCACCGCAGCATATAGCCTGCGCGTGATACCGTCTTCCGTCAAAGGCCGCGTCACATAGTCATTGCTGTACTTCACCTCGCGCACCACCCAGTCCGGCAGCACTGCAACCCCGCGGTTGGACGCCACCAACAGCAAAATCACCGCAGTAAGCTCGACCTGCCGGATCGCGACAGGGTCAACCTTGGCAGGGATCAGCAGTTGGCTGAACACGTCCAGGCGCGACCGCTCCACCGGATAGGTGATCAACGTCTCGGTCCTGAAATCCTTGGCCTCGATAAACGCCTTCTTGGCCAGAGGATGGGTGCTGGCCGCAACAAACACCGCCTTATAGTCAAAAAGCTCTACAAATTCGACGCCCGGCAATTCTTCGGGGTCCGATGACACAACCAGATCCACTTCCTCGCGCAGCAGCGCTGGCAAGGCATCAAACGCCAATCCAGGGCGGATATCCACATCTACATCTGGCCAGGATTTCCGAAACTGCTCAAGCACCGGAAACAACCATTCAAAACACGCATGGCATTCAATCGCGATGTGCATGCGGCCCGTACTGCCCGCGCGCAACCCCATGAACTCGGCCTGTGCCGCCTCAAGCTGGGGCAACACCTGCTGCGCCAGTTTCAGCAACCGCAACCCCGCTGGCGACAGCTTTAACGGCTTTGACCGGCGCACGAACAGCTCAACCCCCGCCTGATCTTCCAGACCCTTCACTTGATGGGAAAGCGCTGATTGTGTTATGTTCATCTGGTCAGCTGCCCGGGCCAACCCACCGGCCTCGTGGATGGCCTGAATTGTACGGAGATGCCGAAACTCGATATGCATATGAGGCAGTCCTCATGTTGAAGATGAAAGTTATGAGTTTGTTTCACAACTCCATTCATGCGACAAGTGATGAAAGCAAGAATAGGATCTTAAAAATGACCACGCCAGCCGTTTCATTCGAAGTCTTCCCGCCAAAGTCCGTTGACGCATCGTTCCGCCTTTGGGACACGGCACAGGCACTGGCCCCTTTGGCACCACGGTTCTTTTCGGTCACCTATGGCGCGGGCGGCTCAACCCGCGATCTGACCCACGATTCGGCTCATGTGCTGCGCCGCACCTCGGGCTTGCCGGTTGCCGCACACCTGACCTGCGTGGGTGCCAGCAAGGCCGAAACCATGGAAGTCGCTAACAGCTTTGCCGAAATCGGCGTAAAAGACATTGTTGCCCTGCGCGGCGACCCCGAAAACGGCGCAAAGATATTTACCCCGCACCCCGAAGGATTTGCCGACAGCTGCGAGCTGATTGAAGCCTTGGCTGCGACTGGCAAATTCACATTGCGCGTCGGTGCCTATCCCGAACCACATCCCGAAAGCGCGACACAGGCGCAAAACATCGAATGGCTCAAGCGCAAGTTCGAAGCGGGTGCAGACGAGGCAATAACCCAGTTCTTCTTCGATGCCGAAACCTTTCTGCGCTTCCGCGACGATTGTGCGGCAGCAGGCATCACTAAAACCATCACACCAGGCATCATGCCGATCACCAACTGGAAATCAGCCCGTGGCTTTGCGACCCGCTGTGGCACCGAAGTTCCGAAATGGCTGGACGATGCATTCGAAACCGCGATCCGTGATGACCGCCACGATCTGCTGTCCACTGCTCTTTGCACCGAAATGTGCAGCAAACTGGTGGACGAAGGCGTTGAGAACTTGCACTTTTATACCCTCAACCGCCCCGAACTGACCCGCAGTGTGTGCCGCGCCCTCGACGTGACAGCACAAACGCAACTGTCAGACGTGGCGTAAAACAGATCATGGCTTGCCGAAAGGCACGAAAACGAAGACTCTTCTCCGGCACGCACCTGCCGGAGATTTTTCATGCCCCATTCAGCACATAGCCTTGCCGACCTGCTCCCCCAATCTGAAGCGCTGAAGCTTTCGGGTATGGAGTTTATGCAGAAAATTCTCGACGGCACCAATCCCGGCCCGCCCATAGGTCAGACCTTGGGCTATACGCTCCACGAAGTATCTGACGGTCGCACCGTTTGGCGCGGTGCCCCTGAATTCGACGTCACCAACCCAATGGGCTCGGTCCACGGCGGCTGGTACGGAACGCTCCTTGATTCGGCGATGGCCTGCGCTGTTATGACCAAAATCCCCAAGGGATCGGTCTACACAACGCTGGAGTTCAAAATCAACATTTTGCGCAGCATCCCGTTGGGCATGCAAATCGATTGCATCGGTACAATCGACCACGTCGGCCGCTCGACTGGCGTCGCCCATGGCGAGATCCGTGGCCTTAAAGACGGCAAGCTTTATGCGACAGGCTCGACGACCTGCATCATCATGCAAATCGTCTAGTAACCGCATCTTCTCTGGCTCTTAAATATCCCGGGGGGCCCGCAAGGGCGGGGGCAGCGCCCCCTCCAACCCCACAGGAAAGGAACTGTCGATTATTCGGCAGCCATCGCTTGCGTGTTCAGCAACTGCCAGACCTTGTGCGGGGTGAATGGCATATCCGCCTGACGCACCCCTTGATCCCAAAGCGCATCCTGCACGGCATTGGAAATCGCAGCCAAGGCACCAACGGTGCCGGCTTCGCCACAGCCCTTCATCCCCATCAGGTTTGCCGTCGACGGCACAGGTTCTGAATTGAAGGTGATATACGGCATATCCGTCGCGCGCGGCATCGCATAATCCATGAACGACGCGGTCAAAAGCTGGCCATCCTCGTCATAAACCACATGCTCTTGAATGGCCTGCCCGATCCCTTGGGCCACGCCACCATGTACCTGCCCTTCGGCCAGCATCGGGTTGATAAGATTTCCGAAATCATCAACGACCGTGTAGCGGTCCACTGTCACAACACCCGTTTCAGGGTCAATCACCACTTCGGACACATGCGCCCCGTTGGGATAGCTGCGGCCCGGCAATGTGGCGCGTTCATGGTGCACAAGCAGATCGTCACGTCCTTTTTCGCGGGCCAGATCAGCGACTTCCAGCATGGTCGGCGTCAAATTCGACCCGTCCGCGCGGAACCGTTCATCATCAAAACCAATCTCGGCCGCAGGAACGCCCATTTCATCTGCCAGAAATGCGGTGAACGCTTCGGTCATCTTTGCAACCGTCGCCAAGGTGGCCGTGCTTTGCGTAGTGACAGACCGTGACCCGCCCGTGCCGCCACCCTGTTTGATCAGATCGCTATCGCCTTGGACGACATGGATACGATCCGCCGGGATTCCGGTCTGATCCGCCAGGAATTGCGCATAAACCGTCTCGTGGCCCTGCCCGTTCGACTGGGTGCCGACATAGATGAAGACGGTGCCATCTTCGTTAAACTCGACCTTGGCCCCCTCGGACGGATCACCCAGAATGCTTTCAATATAATAGCAAAGCCCCTGCCCGCGCAGCAGGCCCTTCTTGGCATCCGCAGCTTTGCGCACCTCGAAACCCTCCCGATCAGCCTCCCGAGCAGCGCGGGTCAGCAGGCGGTTGAACTCTCCGACGTCATAGGTTTCACCTGTGGCCGAGGTGTAGGGAAACTGCTCTGGCTTGATAAAGTTGATGCGGCGCAGCTCCCACGGATCAATGCCCAGCTCGCGCGCGGCGCGGTCCATCACACGCTCAAGCACATAGATCGCTTCGGGGCGGCCAGCACCACGATACGCATCCACTTGGACGGTGTTGGTATAATAACCTTCAACCTGCAACCACGTGGTTTGTACGTCATAAACACCCATCAACACGCGGCTGAACAGCGTCGTCTGGATAGGCTGCCCGAACTGGCTGTTATAGGCCCCAAGGTTGCACTTGGTTCTGACGCGGTAGGCCGTGATCTTGTTGTTCTCGTCAAACGCCAGTTCCGCCAGCGAGGTCAGATCGCGCCCGCCATTGTCGCTTAGCATGGCTTCGGTCCGGTCAGACATCCACCGCACCGGGCGGCCAATAGCCCGCGCCGCCTGCGCGACCGAGAAATATTCCGGATAGGCCATCCCCTTCATCCCGAACCCGCCCCCTGTATCGGGGTTGGTCACGCGGACATGCTCATCTTCCAGCCCGAAAACGCGCTTGAGGTTGTCCTTGTGAACCCAGACCCCCTGCCCGTTGTTAGACACATGCAGCTTGCCCGCGTCCCATTCGGCATAACAGCCGCGCGGCTCAAGAGAGTTCACAATGATCCGGTTATCGCCCACCTCCAGTGCAACAGTCCTGGCCGCTGCATCAAAGGCCTTTTGCGTGGCATCTTCGTCACCCAAGCCCCAGTCGAACGCCAGATTTTCAGGGGCCTCCTCGTGCAACGCTTCTCCGCCACGCGACATGCCCATGTGTGTGGGCAGGTCATCGACATCAAGCACGATCAGTTCGGCCGCATCGCGCGCCTGTTCCATTGTCTCGGCAATCACAACCGCCACTGGTTCACCGACAAAGCGGACCTTGCCCTTGGCCAGGATCGGCCGCAGCGGCTTGGCGGCCTCTGTGCCATCACGGTTTTTCAACACCGCACCCACCATCGAGATATCCATGCCAGCGGCTTCAAGATCGTCGATTGTCAGCACCGCATGCACACCGTCCGCCCCAGACGCATCGGTGACATCAAGGTTCGTGATCACCCCGTGTGCGACAGGCGAGCGAAAGAAATACGCGTGTAACGCCTGATCGGGCGAGATATCATCGACATACTGCCCGGCCCCGGTCAGAAACCGCGCATCTTCAACTCTTTTGACCGGCTGGCTTTTTCCGAACTTATCCATTTGCGTATCCTTTGGAAATCTCTCAAAACTTTCAGCAGACATTAGCCCGCACGCCCGCGATGTCCAGACGTCCACGCACAAACCCCGTGTCGCAGGACGCTCAAGTTTTCAGCCTGCCAGCCTTCCCCTTTGTGCCATGCTCCGCTAGATCATGCTCAAGTTTAAAGAAGGACGCTGATCATGGCACTTGATAAGAATTTTGACGCCGCCGAAGCCGAAAAACGCCTGTACACGGCATGGGAGGCCTCGGGTGCCTTTAAAGCAGGCGCAAATGCCAGTCGCGATGACACCTATTGCGTCATGATCCCGCCGCCCAATGTCAACGGATCGCTGCATGTGGGCCATGCGTTCAACAACACGCTTCAGGATATTCTGGTGCGCTGGCACCGGATGCGCGGCTTTGACACGCTGTGGCAGCCGGGGCAGGATCACGCGGGCATCGCCTTGCAACTGGCCGTCGAAAACAAGCTGGGTGAAAGCGGGATCAAACGCACCGACCTCACGCGCGAGGAATTCCTCAAACACGCGTGGGCCTACAAGGAGTCCACAGCCGATACCATCGTGGGCCAGCTCAAGCGGCTGGGGTCGTCCTGCGACTGGTCGCGCAACGCCTTCACCATGTCCGGTGCGCCCTTTGATACCCGCAAAGGTCACGAGAATTCGCCGAATTTCCACGACGCGGTGATCAAGGTCTTTGTGCAGATGTACAACGACGGCAAGATCTATCGCGGCAAGCGACTGGTCAATTGGGACCCGCATTTCGAGACCGCGATTTCCGATCTCGAGGTTGAAAACATCGAAGTCCCCGGTCACATGTGGCACTTTAAATACCCTCTCGCGGGCGGTGCGACCTATGAGTACATCGAGAAGGACGAGGACGGGAACGAGACCCTGCGCGAGACCCGCGACTATATCTCGATTGCCACGACCCGCCCCGAAACCATGCTGGGGGATGGCGCGGTGGCAGTGCACCCTTCAGATGAACGCTATGCGCCAATCATCGGAAAACTTTGTGAAATCCCCGTCGGCCCGAAAGAGGACCGCCGCCTGATCCCCATTATTACCGACGAATATCCCGACAAGAATTTCGGCTCTGGTGCGGTCAAGATCACCGGCGCGCATGACTTCAACGACTACCAGGTGGCCAAGCGCAACAACATCCCGATGTACAACCTCATGGACACCAAGGCCGCGATGCGCGCAGATGGCAAACCCTACACCGAGGAAGCCGCCACCGCCCAAAAGATCGCTGCCGGAGAGATGGAATTCGACGAGGCGATGATCGCCGCGATGAACCTTGTCCCCGAAGAGTATCGCGGCCTTGACCGGTTCGAGGCGCGCAAAAAGGTCGTGGCAGACATCACTGCCGAAGGCTTGGCGGTGATGATCCCCAACCCCAAAGCCGACGAAGAGGGCGCCCCCGCGCTGATCCCCCATGTTGAGGCCAAGCCGATCATGCAGCCCTTCGGCGACCGCTCCAAAGTGGTGATCGAGCCGATGCTGACCGACCAGTGGTTTGTCGATACAGATCAGATCGTCGGCCCCGCGCTGGATGCCGTCCGCAATGGCGACGTCAAGATCATGCCCGAGTCCGGCGAGAAAACGTACTACAACTGGCTCGACAACATCGAGCCGTGGTGCATCTCGCGCCAGCTTTGGTGGGGGCACCAGATACCGGTTTGGTATGGCGTTGAATACGACACTAATGGACCTGTATTTGCTACGGCAGAGGGTGCTCTGCAACCTGCTGAATACTTCTGCGCTCAGAATGAACAAATGGCGCAAGAACTCGCTTCAAAGAAATATGGCCGTCATGTGAAGGCCGTTAGGTCACCTGCTGAAGCTCGTGATATGTTGAATGAACAACCTGATGGACCAGCACTGATCTGGCGCGACCCCGACGTCCTGGACACATGGTTCTCCTCCGGCCTCTGGCCCATCGGCACCCTCGGCTGGCCCGAAGATACGCCGGAGATGCAAAAATACTTCCCCACGTCTGACCTGATCACAGGTCAGGATATCCTGTTCTTCTGGGTCGCGCGCATGATGATGATGCAGCTTGATACCACGGGCAAAATCCCCTTCGACACGGTCTATCTTCATGGCCTCGTGCGCGATGCCAAGGGCAAGAAGATGTCGAAATCTGTCGGCAACGTCATCGACCCGCTGGAAATCATCGACGAATACGGTGCCGACGCCTTGCGCTTTACCAATGCGGCGATGGCGTCCTTGGGCGGGGCGCTCAAACTCGATACCGCCCGCATCGCGGGCTATCGCAACTTTGGCACCAAGATCTGGAACGCACACCGCTTTGCGGAAATGAACGGCGTATTCGCAGCAGATGTGCCAACGCCGGCCTACACCAGCCACAGCGATGTCAGCCACACGCTGAACAAGTGGATCATCGGCGAAACCGCCCGCGTGCGCGAAGAGGTTGATGCCGCACTTGAGCACTACCGCTTCAATGATGCGGCCAACGCGCTTTATGCCTTTGTCTGGGGGAAGGTCTGCGACTGGTACGTCGAGCTTTCCAAACCTTTGCTGCAAGACGACGCGCCAGAGGCATCCGAGACACGCCAGACCCTGAAATGGGTTCTGGATCAATGCCTTACCCTGTTACACCCGATCATGCCGTTTATCACAGAAGAGCTGTGGCAAACGACGGGTACGCGTTCGAAAATGTTGGTTCACGGTGATTGGCCCACCTACAGCGTTGCCGAAATGCTGGATGCCGATGCGGACCGCGAATTGAACTGGGTCATCGGATTGATCGAAGCCATCCGCTCTGCACGCCAACAGATGCACGTGCCCGCAGGGCTCAAGGTTCCGATGCTCTGCACGGCAATGGACGCTGCGGCCCAAGCGGCTTGGGATGGCAACGAGACAATGATCAAACGTTTGTCGCGGGTCGAAAGCCTTGAGAAGACGGATGATTTCCCCAAAGGCACCGTGTCCATCGGCACCCCCGGTGCTACCTTTGGTCTGCCTTTGGCAGGTCTGATAGACATCGACGCCGAGAAATCGCGCCTGCAAAAGTCGCTCGATAAGCTGGGCAAGGAAATCGGTGGCCTCAAGGGGCGGCTGAACAACCCCAAATTCGCAGCCTCCGCACCGCCCGAGGTCGTCGCAGAAGCACAAGGCAATCTGGATGCGCGTCAAGAAGAGGCAGACCAGCTTCAGGCCGCCTTGGACCGCCTGGCAGAGTTGGGATAAACAACGTCTTCATTCCAAATGGTCTTAAATCCTCGCCGAAGGCATAAAATCTCTTTTGATGCTCCAGGAGAATTTTTATGCCTTCGGCGAGGATTTTTTACCATTTGGAAATCAAGATCAGCGAGCTTTGACTTGCGGTCCGAGCTGGGAAGCGAAGATCGTCCATTTGGAAGGCCCCGCCTGTCCCGGCAGGTGGGGCTGACTTTTTTCAGTCTTTAAAAACTGCTGGGCGCTTGCCGAATTCGGCAGCAATGACTTCCATTTGGTCGGGTCGGCCCAGCAGGTCGGCCTGCTCGCGGGATTCTTCCAGCAAGACAGCCTCTGCACCGTTGATCTCGGCGAAGGCTGCCAGCCGTTTCGCGGCTTTGATCGCACTGGGGCTTTTGCCTGCTATTGTCTTGGCCAGTTCCATTGCAGCGGACAGCGGATCGTCGGCCAGTTGCGTGACCAAGCCCCAGCGTTCGGCTTGCACCGCGTCGATTGGTGTTGCGGTGTAGGTCAGCAGACGCAGCACATCGCCGCGCACCAGTTTGGGCAGCAGGACCATACCGCCCATATCAGGGATGATGCCCCATTTCATCTCCATCACGGCCATCTCGATGTCGGGAGCTGCGATGCGAATATCGGCCCCAAGGGCAAGCTGCAGGCCAGCGCCATACACCTTGCCGTGCAGGGCGGCTATTACGGGCACGCCCACACGCGTCCAGATCATCGCAACTTCCTGCCATTGGTTTGTTGTGCCGTCACCGTGGGTGCGTGGCATCATCTTTTCAGCAGGGTTGCCACCAGCCAAGGCACCCATGGCGCTGATATCGATGCCTGCGCAAAAAGCCTTGCCCTCGCCCGACAGCACGACGACCCGGGCCTTCGAGGCAGCGACCTCGTTTCCGGCAGCAATGATCGCATCAATCATGTCCTGATCGACGGCATTCATTTTGTCGGCGCGGGTCAGGCGCACATGGGCGATGTGGTCTTGGTATGTGACAGAAACGCGGCTCATCTGATCCTCCGGTGGTTTTGCACAACTTGGCCCGATCCTTGCGCCCATGCAAAGCGAAACGCTACGGCACCCAGCCTTCAACAGCGCGCATCATGCCGAGCGATTTGTCGCAGACGAGGGAACGGCGCATACAGCACTGGTCGCAAGGGCCGCTGCCACACAGCTGCTGCGGCGGGTGCGTTTGACCATATCAGAGGTGCGCCAACGGCACGCGATCATCGCCTAAAGATGCGAGACTGCATTTTCAATGCTTGCCGTAACCATGGCCGATACAGTAACGCGTCTCTATGACAAATTTCCGCCTCACACCGCTTGCCCAGTCTTTGCCCTCGACCGTGCCGTTTGTCGGCCCAGAGACGCAGGAACGCGCAGCACATCGCAGCTTTGACGCGCGGCTTGGCGCGAACGAAAACGTCTTTGGCCCCTCGCCGCGGGCTATTGAAGCAATGGCCGCAACCCCGCAATGGATGTATGGCGATCCCGAAAGCTTTGATCTGCGCGCCGCTCTGGCTGCGCATCACCGCGTCACCCCCGAGAATGTCATCGTCGGCGAGGGCATTGACGGCTTGCTGGGCTATCTGGTGCGGTTGATGGTGGCACCGGGCGACACAGTTGTAACGTCGGACGGGGCATATCCAACATTCAACTACCATGTCGCGGGGTTTGGCGGAACGCTGCACAAGGTGCCGTATAACGGCGACCACGAAGACCCAATTGCGCTGTTTTCCAAGGCGGCAGAGGTGGACGCCAAGCTGGTCTATCTGGCTAATCCAGACAATCCGATGGGAAGCTGGCACAAGGGGTCTGATCTGATCCAAGCGATGAAGACGCTGCCCCAAAACTGTCTGCTGGTTTTGGACGAAGCCTATATCGATTGCGCGCCTGAAGGCACGGCGCCGATCCTCGACGGTGATGATCCCCGCCTGATCCGCTTGCGCACATTCTCGAAGGCGCACGGCCTTGCGGGCGCGCGTGTCGGCTATGCTATTGGCGCACCAGATCTGATCACTGCCTTTGGCAAGGTGCGCAATCACTTTGGCATGAACCGTGCAGCGCAAGCCGGCGCGCTCGCGGCGCTGCACGACACCGATTGGCTGGCCCATGTGCAAGCCGAGATTGCCTCGTCACGCGAGAGGATCGCCCAGATCGCCACAGACAACGGCCTGACGCCATTGCCGTCTGCGGCGAATTTCGTCGCGATTGATTGCGGCGGGGATGGCGCGTTTGCAAAGGCGGTTCTGGACGGGTTGGTTGCCCGCGGGATATTTGTGCGCATGCCCTTTGCAGCCCCGCAAAACCGCTGCATTCGCGTCAGCTGCGGCACTCAGGAAAACCTCGATGCCTTTGCCAAAGCCCTCCCAAAAGCGCTTGCTGACGCAAAAAAGGGCTGACGAACCGCAAAACCGCGCTATAGTTTTTGTTGAGGCCAGCAAGAGCACCCCGATGCGCGACAATAACGACCGTCCCTCTGCCCCCAACTTTACCCAAGCCTGCATTGTCATGTTTGGCGTCAATGTGTTTTGGGTGTTTACAGTGATCTGGGTGGTGTGGGGGTTGATGGCCGTGGCCCTGCTTGGGTGGGCGCTGAACGCTCTGATAAACCAGATAGCAGCGCGGCAGGATTAGCCCCCGCCGATCACCCTGGCCGCGGCATCCAACGCTCCTTGCCCCCGCTTGATCCCAAGTGCCGCCATCCCGGCCTCAAGACCACCCAACAGGCCCATAATCATATGGCCGTTGACATGGCCCATGTGGCCCAGGCGAAAATACCCATGGCTCTCGGCACTGCCGGGAGGGGCCATGCCAAGCCCAATCCCTAACGTCAGACCAATATTGTGCTGGACCCATTCGCGCAATTGCGTGGCCTCTGGGGCCTCCAGCCGCAACGCGGTGACTGCATTACTGCGCACAGCAGGATCAGCGATGTTGAGTGCGAAACTGCCTTCGGTGCTCCACGCTTCGCATGCCGCCCAAACGGCGCGGGCCAGTACTGCGTGACGGTCCCAGACGCCCTCGATGGTTTCGGTGTGGATCATGTCGAGTGCTGCGCGCAAACCGTAGATGTGGTGCGTCGGTGCCGTGCCGCAGTGGTATTGATAAAACTCTTGCGGGTTGGCACGCGGTGCCCAATCCCAAAACATACTGACGCGGGGCATTCTCGCTCGTGCTTCGGCAGCGCGGTCGTTGAAGAACACAAAGCTGACGCCCGGCGGCACCATCAGGCCTTTTTGACAACCGGTCACCAAGACATCGACACCCCAATCGTCCATCTCGAACCGGTCGCAAGCAAACGATGCGATACAATCAGCCATCAAAAGCGCCGGATGACCTGTGGCGTCAAGGGCCGCCCGGACGCCTGCGATGTCATTCAAGACCGATGTCGAAGTATCAACATGAACTGCCAACACCGCTTTGATTTCATGTGATTTATCAGCGGCAAGCCGCTCCGATATCCGGGCCAGATCCATCGCTGACTGCTTGCCAAAATCCATCACCTCGACCTCTGCGCCAAGCCCTTTGGCCATCTCGCCCCAACCGATGCCGAACCGGCCCGTTGCGGGCACCAGCACCTTGTCACCGGGGGAAATAACATTGGCCAGGGCGGCCTCCCATGCGGCGTGACCGTTGCCGATATACATGGCCACGTGATGCTGCGTGCGGGCGACGCGCCGCAGATCTTGCATCAGGGGCGGCATCATCTCGACCAGCTCGCCCGAATAGATATTGGGCGCGGGCCGATGCATGGCGTTCAAGACGGCTTCGGGCATGACCGAGGGGCCAGGAATGGCAAGATAGCCACGTCCCTGCGAAAGATTTGGGGTAGATGACATGAGCGAAGCGCCTTTCACGACTATGTTAGTTTGCAACCTACCCCGATGCGGCGCGGCGTCAATCGGACAATCCATGCGGCAAAGCGGAGCGTCACACTTGCCCTGCTCCGCCGGGCTGCGTAAACCGGAGAGGAATTTACCTAAAGGACAGCGGCCCTTTTTATGAGTGATGTGACCTACAGTTCCAAAGAATTGATGGCGTGGCTTTGGCGCGATTATCTGAAAAAGCACATGGGGCTTCTGGCTTTGGCAGTGGTTTTCATGTCGATCGAAGGGGCGACCCTTGGGGCCTTGGCCAAGCTGATGCAGCCAATGTTCGATCAGGTTTTCGTCGCTGGAAAAGAAGACGCCTTGCTGTGGGTTGGTTTGGTTCTGGTTGGTATTTTCGTCTTGCGTGCCATCGCAGGCGTGGCGCAAAAAGTGCTGCTGACGCGTATTGCCCAGAAATCCGCAGCGGATATGCGGATTGATTTGCTTGACCGGATGATGACGCAGGATGGTGCCTTTCACCAGTCGCATCCACCGGGTTTCTTGATCCAACGCGTCCAGTCTGACGTGAACGCCGTCGGCGATGTCTGGCGCGCGGTCATTACCGGCACCGGGCGCGATCTCATCGGGTTGATTGTCCTGCTGGGCGTCGCGATCTCCATTGATCCGGTCTGGGCGTTGCTTGCCTGTGTGGGCGTGCCCTTGATGGTGATGCCTGCCGCCCTTGCACAGCGCTTTGTGCGCGCACGGTCACGCGAGGCGCGCGATTTGGGGGCACATCTGTCGACTCGGCTGGACGAGGTATTTCACGGCATCGTCCAGATCAAGCTGAACGCGCTTGAGCGGTATCAGGCCCGTCAATACCGTGATCTGACGCGGACTTACGTGCGCACAGAAGTGCGCGCCGCCTTTGGAAATTCGGCCATCCCCGGCATGATCGACATTATGTCGGGCATCGGTTTCATGGCCGTGATCCTTTATGGCGGCTCCGAGATCATTTCGGGTGACAAGACCATCGGTCAGTTTATGACCTTCTTTACCGCAATGGGCTTCACCTTTAACCCTCTGCGCCGTTTGGGAGCAATCAGCGGATTGTGGCAGATGGCTGCCGCAGCGCTTGAACGGATCAAGGAGCTGATGGATGCCCCGATCAACCTGAAATCGCCCGATAAGCCCGTGGCTGTCCCAGTCGGTTCGTCTGATATTGTTTTGCAACGCGTGAGCCTTTCGTACGGCGACGCCAAGGTGCTGGACGATTTGTCGCTGACGGCGAAAGCGGGTCAGACCACTGCGCTGGTGGGTGCGTCAGGTGCGGGAAAATCCACCATTTTCAACCTTCTCACCCGTTTGATTGATCCACAATCCGGCACCGTCACGATTGGGGGTGTCCCCTTGAAAACCATGGATATTCCAGAGCTGCGCGGCCTCTATTCCGTGGTGACACAAGAGGCGCTGCTGTTTGACGAGACCTTGCGCGAAAACATTGTGTTGGGCCGCGAAAACGTTACCGATGCCGAATTGCAATCCGTGCTTGAAGCGGCCCATGTCGCAGATTTCATACCGAAGCTCGAACACGGCCTTGAGACCCGCGTCGGGCCGCGCGGCTCTGCCTTGTCAGGCGGGCAACGCCAGCGGGTTGTGATCGCCCGAGCATTGCTGCGCAACACCCCTATCCTGTTGCTCGACGAGGCGACAAGCGCGTTGGACGCGCAGTCGGAGAAGGTCGTGCAACAGGCGTTGGACCGCCTATCAGAAGGGCGCACCACCATTGTCATCGCGCACCGTTTGTCGACAATTCGAGGGGCTGACAAGATCGTCGTGATGGACCGAGGCCGCGTCATGGACGAAGGTAAACACGAAGAGCTTCTGGCCCGCGGCGGCATCTATGCAGATCTCTACCGGTTGCAATTCGAGGACGGAAAAACTGTCTCTGACAGTCGCAATTCTCTGGCTTTACGGGCGCTGGAGCGTGACCTTAAACCGACGCAGCCAAACCTCTGGCAACGGCTTGGCCAACGCTTGTTCGGCTAACACTATTTGGCATAGGATTGGGCAAGTTTGGCAGGCGATACGCCGGAAAGATACCGGATCAACGTCCAGAGATTGCGCCCGCCCCGACGCATCCATCCCGCCTTTTTGTATCTGTCCGCCGAGGTGATGGCCGCACTGGAAATCGCCGTCATATGTCCCTGAAGCAGGCGCGCAATCGCGACATCTTCCATCAACGGCTGGTCAGGGTAGCCCCCCACCGACTGATACAGGGACCTTGGCAACAACAACCCCTGATCGCCATAGGGCAGACCGATCCTGCTGCGCAGGTTGGCCCACCCCGCAACGAACCCGGCAGCGAACCCGTTGCTGTCAAAGCGCAGTTGGAACCAGCCCGCTTTCTGGCCTTTGAGATGCGCAATCACCGGACCGGTCCAACCCGGCTCCAGCTGGGTATCGGCGTGCAGAACAAGCAACCAATCCGCACTTGCCTTGGCACAGCCGCGGCGCAATTGCCCCCCTCGGGATGGATCGCCCTCAACAATCTGCGCGCCCCACTCCTCGGCAACAAACCGCGTTGCATCATCTGAACCGCCATCGCTGACAATCAATTCGCGGATCAGTCCGGCATCCAGCCCTTCCATCAGCGCAGCCAGACATGTGCTCAGGCTGCGCTCTACATTCAGCGTCGGAATGATCACGGATATCGGCGCAGGCATGGTTGCCCCTTTCGGCTTTTGGTTAGGCTGCTATATGTCATGCCATAGAACATAAGGAAAAGCGATATGAACCAACGCCGCATCCTAAGACTGACGGGCTCAGACACCAAGATTTTCCTGCAAGGACTGGTCACAAACGATGTGGCCAAGCTGGAAAAGGGGCCGATTTACGCAGCAATCCTGACCCCTCAGGGCAAATTCATGGTCGATTTTTTCCTGATGGCAGACGGCGAAAGCATCCTTCTGGATGTGGCCTCAGATGCGGCTGACGCGCTTGTTCAACGGCTGAACATGTACAAGCTGCGCGCCGATGTGTCGGTCGAGGCCACAGGCTTGCACCTGCACCGCGGCTTGGGCGATGTGCCAGCAGATGGCTATATTGATCCGCGAAATGCACACATGGGCTGGCGCGCCTACCGCGAGGGGCCGCAAACCGATGACACCACAGATTGGGACGCATTGCGGGTGGACCATATGATCCCCGAAACAGGGCGTGAGCTGACACCCGACAGCTTTATTCTTGAGATGGGCTTTGAACGGCTGAACGGCGTGGATTTCCGCAAGGGCTGCTACGTCGGACAAGAAGTAACCGCGCGCATGAAACACAAAACAGAGCTTCGAAAAGGCTTGGCCAAGATCGAAATCAGCGCGCCTGTGGTTTTGGGCACCGAGATTTCAGCGGACGGAAAACCTGCGGGCACTGTGTTCACGCAGTCCGGCACCCATGCGCTGGCTTATCTGCGATATGACCGCGCCCGGACCGCAATGCAGGCAGGCGGCGCCAGCGTGAAGATGGTTACGGACGGGTAGGCACGCATCAAAAATTTTGGAAATTTTTGGTCCGGAATTTTAGAAAATTCCGCCGCGCTCTCTAGCCGCCCCACCAACGGTCTATCTGCTTGGCCGTTATCTCGGATCGCAGCCCGATCCCCACGACACGCATCTTTTGCGCCGTCTTCAACGGTTTGATGTTCACCGTCGGCCCGACGCATTGCACCTCCCACCCGCTGGTGTCGTTATGCGCGACGAACCCCTTGAATCGAAACAAGCCCTCCGGGCGCGCTTTTAGCAGTGCCAGCAGATCGGCATACGCAAAGGCGCGGTCACTGACGCTGCTCCATCCCAGATAGGGGGCATGCCGCATTGTGGATATATCGGGCAGGTCCTGGATGCCTGACCCGAAAAGCAGCGGTGCCAGCGCCTCAACCTCGGTCAGGTCGAACACGGCTGCGCGGGCCTGCACACAAAGGCGCATCGACAGTGTGGGGTCGGGCCCGGCCATCTTGCTGATCAGGATCAAATCGGCAGCGCTTACCTGCCCCGCCACCTGCGCCCCGATCTGGTCATCGCGGGCCAACATCTCAAAGCTTAGCCCGTCGACCACGGTTACAATGCCACCATAGACCAAGTCAGGTTCGGCCTGGGCCACTTGGGCGATGCGCGCTGGATCGGCGATGCCAGAGGCCTCGATCACCAGATGATCAGGGCGCTGCTCACGGTCCAGCACATCGCCGATGGCCATGAATAAATCCGCCCCCATCGTGCAACAGACACAGCCGTTGGTCAGGGTCATCGTGTCCTCCGACGCCTCTGCGATCAGGGCGGCATCAATGTTGATGGCCCCGAAATCATTGACCATCACCATAAGCTTGAGGCCATGATCTTCTGCCAACACCCGGTTGATCAGCGTGGTTTTTCCCGCACCCAGATAGCCCGAGATTACAATAAGCGGCAGTCGAGGCTTCATAGCAGATGTACACGGCCCCCAAACACCGTCCCCATGATCGGCACGTCCTTGAGCGCCATGGGATCAACTGCCAGCGGGTCATCGCCAAGCACCACGAAATCGGCGCGCTTGCCGGTCTCGATACTGCCAATCTCGCTGTCGAGTTTCAGCGTATAGGCCGCCCCCATGGTGATCGCGAACAACGCCTCTTCGACGTCAATGCACTGCGCGACCCCTAGCGTGCGCCCTGACATTGTCTGACGATTGACCGCACACCATGCCGTAAAAAGCGGGGCCATCGGTGTGACGGGCGCGTCGGAGTGAAGTGCAATATTCACGCCTGCATCAATGGCAGAGCGCGCGCCATCCATTCTTTCAGCGCGGTCGAGACCAAGGGTCAAAGCAACATGCTGATCGCCAAAATAGTAGATGTGATTGGCGAAAATATTGCAGCAAACGCCCATATCGGCGGCCCGCGTGAACAGGTCGCGCCCCATCAACTGGCAATGCTGCAAAACATGACGATGACCCGTCCAAGGGTACTTGCGCAAGGCCGCCTCGATCGCGTTCAATGTGACCTCTGCCGCCTCGTCGCCGTTGACGTGGATGTGCATCTGGATGCCAAGGCTGTGCAATTCCTCGACCAGCGCAAAGATAGTTTCAGGCGGAGTGTTCCAAATGCCATTGGGTTGGCCCCCGACATAGCCGGGCGATTTAACCCGCGCGGTCCAGCCTTGGATTGAACCGTCCGTCATCAACTTAACCGCCCCCAACCGCAGCTTATCCGTGCTGAGCTTGGCAAGGGCTTCGGCCTTGTCGGCAATCGTTTTTGGCCCTTCGGCCGCCCCCAGTGCGGGGACAATGCGCAGGGCAAAATCATCAGATCCCGTGACACGCAACATTGTGCTTACGTCTTCTGTTTCCATCTGTGAATACAGATCCGTGACGGTCGTCACGCCCGCACGGCGCGCGACATCCCCATAAGCCCTGATCACGCTTTCCTTTTGGCTAAGCCCCCGAAAATCAATGCCCAAGCGGCGCATGACAGGGAACATCGCGGCCATTTCCTGCAACTCCCCCGTGGGCTGGCCATCGGTGCCTTTGATCACGCCTTCCGCATTGGTGGTCTGGTCGAAACCTGCGATCTCAAGGGCTACTGAATTGACGCACATCAGATGGAAGTTTGAAAACATAATCGCGATTGGACGGGTGGTGCTGATCTGGTCCAGATGTTTCTTGCTCATCCGCTCGGAAGTCAGGAAAATCGGGTCAAAGCCCCAGCCGACCAGCGGTTGATCCTCTTCGAGCGTATCTGCAAAATCACTGAGCCCCCCGACGACGGCGTCAATGTCCGTGAGCCCGGACCACAGTTTGCCGTCTGGGTCGATGCGGTCATGAAAACCGGCATAGGCATATTCCCACATCCCGCCTGCCATCATATGTGCGTGCCCCTCGATAAAACCGGGCATCAGTACCGTGTCCTGCAGGCTGTCATCATGGCGCACCTCGCCCCATTGATCCGCGCAAGTCGCATCGCCAACCGCGAGGATTTCACCCCCTCGGACAGCGACATGCGTCGCCTCCATCCGGTTGATGTCCATCGTGATGATCTTTTTGGCCGAAAAAACTACGATCTCTGACATGACACCCCCCATACGTTCACGCAGGACCCTAGCGCAGTTTGTTAAATGGAAAAACAGATTTGCTTTGATCCATAGCGGAGTGCCTTAAGTCTGAGCATTCGTCGGGCGAGGTCACAAAATAGTTGCGAGATCGCAACTATTTCGGGTGATCTGGTGCGGCCAAGCCAGGGCTGAGAGCGCCCGAATGGCTGTCAAACAAAAAAAGCCCCGGAAATTTCCGGGGCTTTGGGGTTCGAAGAAGCTATGACGTTACGTCAATGCTGGGGCTCAAGCCCGCTCGGAATATTCCATCGTCTCGGTGTTGACGACGATATCTTCATCTGGACCGACAAAGGGCGGCACCATCACTTTTACACCATTATCAAGGATCGCTGGCTTGAATGAGTTGGCTGCAGTCTGGCCTTTGACGACCGGCTCTGTCTCGACGATCTTGCAGGTCACTTTTTGCGGAAGCGACGCGTTGAGTGCCTCGTCGTCGTGATACTCGACAACGACCATCATACCATCTTGCAAGAAGGGCCGACGCTCACCCAAAAGTTCAGCCGAAAGCTGGACCTGATCATAGGTTTCGGTGTCCATAAGTACCAGCATACCCGCATCTTCATACAAGAATTGTTGGTCTTTTTGAACAAGCCGCACCTTTTCAACCTTATCCGCACTACGGAAACGTTCGTTCAGTTTTGATCCGTTGCGAAGGTTGCGCAGTTCGACTTGCGCAAAGGCACCGCCTTTACCCGGCTTGACGTGATCAACCTTTATAGCGGCCCAAAGACCACCGTTGTGTTCAAGCACGTTTCCGGGGCGAATTTCGTTTCCATTGATCTTGGGCATGTGGTGACACCGTTACAAAATGTTGAAGACTATTTCATGCGACCTATATCTTTAAGCGAGTGGCCACGCAAGCCAGCCAAAACCATGCTGCGCCTGCAAAGAGCCATGCGTTAAATGCATAGATGTTATGCAATAATTGTGTATCCGAATCGCTCGGTTTCAGTCATAAGGAACTCCACGCCTAAATGACAAGAGCAAGAATAATAGAAAGGACGACGAGATGAAAGATTTCGTTGATGGCACTGCCTTTAACAATGAACAAGGTAACCGTGCCCGCA
>JAGXHA010000083.1 GCA_024636475.1 Roseobacter sp.
CAGGCGCCTCTCCTCCCGGGGCAGGGTCAGTAGATCGCGCCCGTTGAACAGAATTGATCCGGCCGAGGCATGCACCCGGGGCTCCGGCAGTAGGCCCATGACAGCACGAGCGGTAAGGGATTTTCCCGATCCGCTTTCGCCAACAACACAGACGATCTCACGCTTTGACACCGTCATTGAAAGATCTTCGACCGCATATGTCCGGTCCGAGCCCTTGGGTAGAGAAATGTGCAAACCGCGAATATCCAGCAGGGGCGTCGTCATTGTTCACGCTCCCGTAGGCGAGGGTTGAGCGCGTCATTGAGACCTTCACCGACAAGATTTATTGCCAGAACCGTCAACATGATTGCAATTCCGGGAAAGGTGCAGATCCACCAAGCCTGGCGCAGCACTGATCGCCCGGCCCCCACTTGAAAGCCCCAGCTCATCACATTTGGATCGCCAAGGCCCAAAAATGCCAGTCCGCTTTCAATCAGAATTGCGGTTGCGACCAAGAGTGACGCGGCTACAATGATTGGCGACAAACAATTCGGTAGCACCTGCAGCAGCAGAATGCGCCAATCGGCCATGCCCATTACAACATTGGCCTGAACGAATTCCCGGTTGCGCATCGACATGACCTCGCCCCGCACCAAGCGCGCAAGCGCCGGCCATGACACCACGGCAATCGCGATTATGATATTCTCGATCGATGGTGTCAGCACTGCCACCAGAAGGATTGCGAAGATGAAGGATGGGATCGTCTGGAATACTTCCGTGACCCGCATCAAGATCTCGTCAATCCAGCCGCCATAATATCCTGCGAGTCCGCCGATCAAGCCACCGATCCCGAGTGCCACAATCGTTGCGATCAGTCCGATCATAAGAGATGTGCGAGCCCCGTGGGCGATGCCCGCCATGATGTCGCGCCCCAAAGTGTCCGTGCCAAACAGGTAACCGTCCAGTGGCGGTGACATCGGCCGACCGACCATCCGGAACGGGTCGGTTGGATAGATTAACGGAGCCAAGATTGCGAGGGAGATGACGCAGACCAATATCACCAGCCCGACAACGGCTGAGCGGTTTCGCATGAAAAGCTTCCAGAAGCTTACAATTCGCGCAATTGCGGTCGGCTCAGGGTTTGGCGTATTTCGGTCGGGCGTAATTGGTGCCGTATGGGTCATGAAAGTTCGATCCTCGGGTCGAGCATTGTGTATAGGATATCAACGACCAAGTTCACTACGAGAACCAAAACAGCTGATAGGAAAAAGATCCCCATCAGCAGGTTAAGATCACGCGCGAACAGCGATTCAAACGCCAATTGTCCCAATCCTGGCCAGCCAAAAACCGTCTCGACAATTACTGATCCGCCGATCAGGGAAGATACCTGAACGCCGGCCATGGTCACGACCGGCAACAGTGCATTGCGCAGAACGTGGCGAAACGTGATCCACCTATCGGTCAACCCCTTGGCCCTCGCGGTGGTGACATAGTCCATGCCCTGCTGCTCAAGCATCGAGGCACGCATGAGTCTGGTGTAGAGTGCGAGATAGAACAGCGAGAGCGTCAGAGCGGGCAGCACGAGGTGATGGGCGATATCCCAGACCCTGTCCCAACCCGTGTGAAAGGCCGAGATCGTTTCCATCCCGCTGGTCGGGAACCAGCCAAGCCTAACCGAGAACAGAAGGATGAGCATCAAGCCCACCCAAAACAGCGGTGTTGCATAGCTTACCAAAGCTAAAACAGAAATAAAGCTGTCCCGCCACGTGTTCAACCCTACTGCAGCTAATACGCCCAGTAGGGAGCCAACACCGACTGCGATGGTGATCGTCGTTACCATGAGAATAAGTGTTGGCCCCAGCCGATCCAAGACAAGCTCCGTCACTGGCATCTCATGCCGGAATGAGAACCCAAAATCGAGCACCGCGACCCTTCCCAGATACTTCACGAGCTGCACTGCCACCGGCTGATCTAGGCCGAAGCGTTCCCGCAGTTCGGCCATATATTCCGGAGTCGCAGACCCTGCCTCGCCCGCCAGAACATCCGCAGCGTCGCCCGGAGCCAGTTTCAGAAGTAGGAAATTGATTATCATTATCGCGAGCAGTATCGGGATCGCCTGCAATATCCGCCGCAGGATAAAGGTCAGTCGTGCGGTTAGCATCTGCCTCTCCGTTTTTTCAGTATTTGGACATCAGTCTTGCGCTGTCTGCTTCGCTGATCTGATTGGACGCCGCGGGGATCTAGAAAGAACCCCGCGGCGCTGTCATCGTTACAGGTATGAGGCAGGATCACTGCTCAAGCCACATGTCCGCGAAGGAATTATAAACCCCCATCGGGCCAGTAATGGCATTCTGCAACTTCGTGCTGTAGACCGTGACGAATTCCAGTTCTTGCATAAAGATAATCGGGCTTGCCTCGACCACCCTCTGCTGGAACTCCGCATACTGTACTGCTCGTGCCTCGGGATCGGTTTCAGTGGTCGCTTGGTCCATCAGAGCGTCCGTCTCAGGCGATGACCATTGCGTGCCATTTACGAAGACCGTCCCCTGCCGGATCTGGTTTGAGTGGTACTGACGATGTACGCCCAAAACGGGATCAGGAAGACCGAACAACCAGTTGGAAGAAAGATCGTAATCATAATCTGTGTACACGCGCTTGAGCCACGTGCCCACGTCCTCATACCGCAGGTCAGCTTCGATGCCCAGTTCAGCCAGCACCTGTTTGGTGTATTCCCCAAACCGGCGCCACTCTTCGCCATAAGGCGTCATGTCGTGGGTGATCTTGAAGCGGATGCCATCTGCGCCTCTCGGCACCCCCGCCTCGTCCAACATCGCGTTCGCTGTAGCGATACGATCATCGGCCGCATAGCTTGGCACATCATCAGTGTATATCCCAGCGGCTGCGAAGTTAGAACTGATCGGCCCCGTCGCCGCCTTGCCGAAGCCATACCAAATGTTGTCGATCACGAACTGCCGGTCCATCGCGGTGGCGAGCGCACGGCGCACGTCCGGATTGTCGAACGGGGCACGTGTGGTGTTGAACTGAAGTTGCGTCATCGGTGCGAAGTACTCGTAGCCTTTAGTACTCATGTCGATCTCGTCCATTGCGGCCAGGCGCGGCACGTCAATATTGGGAATCGCGCCGAAGGCAGCGTAATGCAGTTCCCCCGCTTCCATTGCGGCCGTACGCGTCGAGGCGTCGGCTATGAAACGCACCACGATCCGATCGAGATAGGGCTGGCCCTCGCGCCAGTAATTCTCGTTCTTGTCGAGGCGGACATACTGCCCCTTTTCCCATTCCACAAACGTGAACGGGCCGGTTCCAACCGGAGCGTTTGCGGATGGGTTGTCGCGTGGATCAGTGCCTTCGAAGAGGGCTTTGGAAACGATCGGGCTTTCGTAAGCATTGAGCGCAACCATGAGATAAGGTGCGGGCTCGGACAGCCTGAAGATTGCGGTCATCGGATCAGGGGTCTCGACTGCGGTGATCGGGCGCATTGTTGCCGCGTTTCGCGGATGGATTTCGCGCAGGACCTCCATAATCGAATATTGCACGTCTGCACTGGTGAATGGCGTTCCATTATGGAAGGTTACGCCCTCCTGAAGGTTGAAGGTGATCGATAGACCATCCTCTGACACCTCCCATGATTTGGCGAGACTGGGCTGGATTTCGAAATCCCAGCCTAGGTTGATCAACCCTTCGTAAACCTTGGTCGAGACTTGCCCAATCGGGCCAGATGTCGAGAGATAGTTTGCGAGATTGGGCGGCTCCGGAACTGTAACCATGACCATGGTCCCGCCGCTTTGCTGGGCATGCCCAGCACCGGCCACGAGCATTGAGCTCATGGCTGCTGCCGCTGCTAGCGCCCCGAATGTTCTTCTTTTCAAGATCATTGATATACCTCTCCCGCATTAAAAAAATCTTAGTCCAGCATCTGCCATCACCGGGCATCGACTACCCCTCGAATATGTTAATATCTAATGCGATGATCTGACCAGAAGAAAGTATGGGGACAACTTATTTTTTTAAGTTTTATACTGCGCCTACTTCAAAACCCGAAAGTTTTGGTGAGTTATGACGCGGAAGTTGTCTGACACCTTGTCGCGGAATTTGTGCCATTCCTGTGGGATGGTCTCACGCATGAATGCGAGTACGGCGTTGGCGAAGTGCTTCTGCGTTGGGTAATAGCGATTATGGGTGACGTATTGATGCAAGACGGCCCAAAGCCGCTCAATCGGATTAAGATGGGGACAGTATGGTGGCAGCTGGATCAGATGGATACGGCAAGCCGTCCGCGCCAGAAAGGCCCTGACGTCGGGCCCTTTGTGATAGGCGGCGTTGTCCCAGATGACATGAATGACGCGCTTGTCCGGGTTGCGCTCCTCGATCTTGGCCAGAAGCTGCACGGCACTGACCCCATCAACGATTGTGGGTTCGACAAAAGGTGCATCAAATGTTTCGAGGTTCACGGCTCCATGAATATTCACACGGCCGCGCCCCGCAGTGCTGATAACCGCCGGATTTGACCCAACCTTCACCCAGCCAAACGCCGGCTTCGTCTGGTATTCCGGATGCACCGCATCGGCAAAGTAAACAGCTTCATCTGCAGGCAACTCACGCATCAGCCGTTCATAGAATGCGATGAAAGCGGCCTGATTTTGCGCTGATGCCACGCGCGGCAGGGGCTTGGGCTTGCGGTATTCAAAACCCAGTCGGGCCAGCAGTTTGATGCAGCCGGAATGGGAATAGTTCAGACCATACTCTGCTGCGACATGGGCCCTGATCTCGACCGTTGAGCGACAGAAGCGTGCTTCCAGCCAAGCGCAAAACGCAACCTGCTGTGCCTGCGTCATACGGGACCGGCCACCCTTCCAGCCGTCGAAGGCCAGCGCATCCCAACCATCTTGCAGATAGGTTTTATACCAGCCCCGAATGGTATCATCGTCCAGGTAGAGAAACCTTGCGATCCGGGCACAGCTTTCCCCATCGTCGAGCAGCAGGAGCGCATTTGCCCGGCGGGCAATGCCGTGGTCCTCGCGCTGGCGGCGCACACAAGCCTCAAGCTCGACACGGTCTGCTGAGGAAAGAAAGCCTGGGCGGATCATAGGTGTAGCTGAATCGTTCCGAGCTCAGACGTCAAGTTAACAAATTCGGCTTCCACAAGACTCGGAGTATATTAAAAATGAGCAAAAAATAGACAAATTTAATTAAACCACTGGCTTGTGTCTGACGTCAGCACCTATGGATTTGGATGGTCTGTTGGTCAAATACCGGATCATGGCGCAATAAATGCAACAGTCGAAATCACAAAACCACCAAGTAGGACCGTCTCTAGGATCACCAATAGCGCCGCGCCACGACCTACCTGCATTATCCGGGCAAGCGATGTTTTGAGGCCGACTCCTGCAATAGCAGTCACGAGCGCCCAACTAGACAATCTACCTGCAGCTTCGATGACGGGTTCGGGCACAACCCCAACGCTGTTAGCGGTGCTGGCCACCAAAAACGCCACGACGAACCACGGCAGGAGCGGTTGGCCGCGCACGCCTTGCACATTGGACGAATTCCCAGAAAAAGACCGAATTGCAATGGCCACAATGATCAGAACAGGTGCGAGAAGAGCGACGCGCATCAGCTTTACCATTGTCGCAGTTTCACCCACCTCTGGCGAAACGGAGAAGCCTGCACCAACTACCTGCGCCACATCATGGATGGACGCACCAAGAAAAATGGCGGCAGCACTGTCCGACAGCCCCAAGGCTCTCACTAATATCGGGTAAAGGATCATTGCGACTGTTGACATCAAGGTCACCGCCGCGACGGTGAACACCAGCCGCTCCTCGGAGCGGTCGTCGCGTGGCAAGATTGCAGCAATTGCTACTGCAGCCGAGGCGCCGCAAATCGCTACCGCGCCTCCCGACAGCAAACCGAAGCGCCAGCCATGACCGAAGGTCGGCGCGAGGGCCACCCCAACAAATATGGTAACGACAACGCCCGCGACCACCATAAGCGCAACGGGCCAGCCAAGATCTGCGAGCAACACAAGACTAACCCTGAATCCTAGAAGGGCCACGCCGAGACGTAAAAGAGTGCCAGCCGCCGCGTTCACTCCTGCGCAACAAATTCCATCTTCTCCAAGAAAATTAAACACCATGCCGAAGAGCAGGGCCATGAGCATCACCGGTGCATTGTAGTGATCTGACACGAATCGAGCTGCAATCGCGACCATCACGGCCACGCCCAGCCCTGGCCATAGCGCCCGCAGCGAAGCACCCTTGGCAAGGAAGGCAGCCATTCGAACACGGCTTTCCATCTCAGTGGTTCAGTATCTTGCTCAGAAAATCTTTGGCACGATCGGTGTCAGGGGCACCGAAGAATTCTTCTGTTGGTCGATCTTCCACAATGGCCCCAGCATCCATAAACACCACGCGGTCGGCAACCTTGCGCGCGAAGCCCATCTCATGGGTCACCACCATCATTGTCATTCCGTCTCGAGCAAGCTCTACCATGACGTCAAGCACCTCGTTTATCATCTCGGGATCAAGTGCGGAGGTCGGCTCGTCGAACAGCATCGCAATCGGGTCCATGGCCAGAGCTCGGCAAATTGCGACGCGCTGCTGCTGACCGCCAGAAAGCGCGCCCGGATGTTTGTCGATATGCTGCGATAGGCCTACTCGATCGAGTAACGCTTCTGTTTTGGCAACGGCTTCGTCTCGACTACGTCCCAGCACTTTTTGCTGCGCCAAACATAGATTTTCGCGAACTGTCATATGTGGATAGAGTTCAAAGTGTTGAAAAACCATGCCGATCCGCGCTCTGAGGCGCGTCAAGTCAGTGCCACGCCCTGTAACCTCCATACCTTCTACTGTGATGCGACCTTCTTGCGCCGGTTCCAATCCGTTAACGCATTTTATGAGCGTCGACTTTCCTGAACCCGAAGGACCACACACAACTACGACCTCTGCCGCGTTGACCTGCGTTGTGCAGTCAATCAGCACTTGGAAGTCGCCATACCATTTCGACAATTTTTCAATCTTGATCATGCGATGCTTGCCTTCTGCAGACGCCGCACGAATAGCGATCCCGCGAAACAGATCACGAAATACACGCATGCGGCAAAAATATACATTTCGATAAGCCGTCCCTCAGTTCGGGCAATGATAGAAGAGACTGTCATGAAGTCTCTGAGCGAAACAACGAAGACAAGACTCGTATCTTGGAACAAAATAATTCCTTGGGTTACGAGGATGGGGGCCATGTTGCGGAATGCCTGTGGAAGGACAATATGGCGCTGGATCTGAAAATAACTAAGCCCAGTCGCCTGTCCTGCTTGGCCCTGACCTTGGCGCACAGACTGAATTCCTGCCCGGATAATCTCTGAAAAATATGCTGCTTCAAACAGGGTGAATGCGATTAACGCCGAGTAGAAGCTTCCAATCGGGCGCCCCAAGATCAAGGGCACAAGAAAGTAAAACCAAAAAATTACCAGTATCAGTGGCACCGACCGGATCAAGTTCACATAGGTCGCTGCTACCAAGGACAACGGCAATATTCCGGAAAGACGCATCAACGCGAGGATCGTACCGAAAAATATGCCGCCGATGACCGCTAATCCTGTCAGCAGCAAAGACAGTTGCAAACCTTCCCATAGGAACGGGAGGTTATTAAGAATGACTTCAAAATCAAAATTAAACACAGCTATTTTGACCCCATGTAACCAGGTATGCGCGTATAGCGCTCGACCACCTGCATCACGACCGTCGCCATGAGTGCAATACACACATAGATAACCGTGGCGGCGGTATAGGCCTCGAACCCATTAAATGTATATTCAGCGATCTGCTGGCTCTGTGCTGTCAGTTCCAGAAGGCCGATTGTCAGCGCCAGCGATGAGTTTTTGAAAATAGTCAAAAACTCTGACGTCATGGGTGGCACGATCAGTCGGAATGAAATCGGCAAGAGCACATAACGGTATGTTTGCGTCACTGAAAACCCATTGGCGAAGGCGGCATTCGTAAGGCCACTCCCAACAGACTCGATGCCTGCCCGAACCTGCTCCGCAACCCGGCTCGCTGTGTAGAGGCCCAAGGCAATCACGGCCGTTAAGTATTCCGGGTTTGGCATGTCGCGCTTTATCCATTGACCCACATCGTTCGGAACCAATTCTGGCATGACGAAATACCAAAGAAATAATTGTAGAAGCAACGGGACGTTGCGAAAAATCTCTACATAGGCGGTACAGAGAAAGGCAATCGGCCTTGAAGGCAGCGTGCGACCGACACCTACCAGAATTCCTACAGATAGCGCGATAACCCAGGCTGCGAGGGCCACAGCAAAGGTCCATTGCACGCCCATTATCAACCAACCGAGATAGGGTTCCTGAAACAGGACGCCCCAGTTCCAGTTATAGTTCATGTGGAAAGCATCCTCATATGGATCTGGACCTTGCACGAAGGGCCATTTTCCCCCTTCGTGCAGAGCTGCAGTTCACTCGGGCAGAGCGTTGAGCTGGAACGCTGCTCGCAGCAGGTCTGACTGTTCAATACCCATCGGTTCGAACCAGCGATCATAGATCTCATTGATCTCACCTGAACGGAACAAGGCAGCAAGGGCCTGTTTTCCGACCAGTTCAAAATCACTTTCGTAACGCGGAACCATCAGTGCATAGGGATCATAGGACAGAAACTCGCCAACCACGGCAAAGTCCTCAGGAGTGCGCGATGTCCTGATCAAACCATGAAGCAGAATATGATCCGTTGAATACGCATCGACACGGCCTGTTTCGAGCGCAAGCATGCCTTCAGCGTGATCGCGGACCGGCAAAATATCAATTTCAATGCCTCGCTCTTCCATCGCGGCCATAATGGCGCGTTCATTCGTCGTTCCTTGGGCCAGTCCAATTTTCAGACCTCCAAGGTCATCAATCCCTGAAATACCTGAGTCCGCACGCGTCAAGATTTGGGTGCCTGTGATGAAAGTAATAGGCAGATATTCAACCTGCTCTTGACGCGTGAGATTGTTTGTCGTCGAACCGCATTCAAGGTCGATCGTCCCATTGGCCATTAGTGCAATGCGAGTTTGCGGTGTTACGGGCACAAACCGTACTTCGAGATCAGCACCCAAAGTTTCTTCAACGGCAGCAACAACCGCCATGCATAGGTCGATACTATATCCAACCGGAGTCTGGTTCTCATCGAGATAAGCAAAGGGAACCGAACTTTCGCGGTGGCCTAATACAATAGTGCCCCGCTCAGCAATTTCTGCAAGTCGTCCAGTTGTGATGTCCTGTGCAGAGGCTGAGCTGCTAAAAGCAACGGAGGCCGCAACAGTTGCGAGAAAGATACGCGTTGGTTTCATTATAACTCTCCTGTTGGTGGTTCTTGGTTTCAGTTGGCCGAAAACAGATGGGGGTAGCCAAACAAGGCAGCACTACCCCCGGTGTGCAGAAATACGATGTTCTTTTGCCCATCGAATGCACCGCGCTTTACCAGATCGATAAGGCCATCCAGCCCTTTTCCAGAATATACTGGATCGAACAGCAGTCCCTCGAGACGTGCAAGCAGACGTACAGCCTCTTGCATGCCATCAGTAGGCAAGCCGTATCCAGGTCCGACATAGTCACAGTTGGCACGCACACTATCGCGCTCGACCTGGAATCCCGCGCCCAGGTAATCCATTGTTTTGCAGGCTAGTTCATATACCATTGTCTCCTGCTTCTCACGCGGAGCACGCACGCCGATGCCCAGCAAATGAACATCAGACTCTGCTGCGGTCAGTCCGGCAACAAGCCCTGCCTGTGTCCCAGAACTGCCCGTTGCATGGACGAGCGCATCGATGCCGAGGTCCATGTCGGCGGCTTGGGTCAGAAGTTCGAGCGCGCAATTGACGTAGCCAAGAGCACCGACCGGGTTCGATCCCCCGCCAGGAATGACGTACGGCCGGCGCC
>JAGXHA010000084.1 GCA_024636475.1 Roseobacter sp.
GCCGACAACACGATCATCATTTTTACCGCCGTGGCGTTGCAGGTCGGGGTCGCCAAAGACCCGTTGACCGTCGGCGAAATGCGCGCGCTACCTTTTGAGGGATCGCAACTCCAGCCGGGCGATGAAATCCTTGCGGTTGCGGGCGTGCCAATCCCATCATCCGAAGATGCGCAGGCCTATTCGGATGCATTCGATGCGCTCCCCCTGGGTCAGCCGCTGGACTATGACGTCTTGCGTGATGGGCAGCAGATCGTCGTGCCCGGCCCGTATCTATTACCGACACTGGTCAATCAGGTCATGCCGCAATCGTCCGCCTATGAGGCGGGATTGATGGCGGGCGATGTGATCACCGGCGTGGACGGAGCACCGGTTTTTGCCTTCAAGCAACTCAAGAACTTTGTCGAAGCCTCGGAAGGGCGTGCCTTGTTGTTGACTGTCTGGCGCGCGGGCGAGACGCTTGAATTCACCATGCGCCCCAAGATCGTCGACGAGCCGCAGCCAGATGGCGGGTTTTTGTCGCAAACTCGGATCGGCATCTCGGGCGGAACAGCATTTGAACCGGCAACGGTAACCCCGGGGGTCTTTCAGGCGCTTTGGGGCGGGGTCGCGAACACGGGCCGCATCATCGAAGGGTCGATTTCCGGCCTGAAGCACATGATCATTGGCAATATCAGCACCTGCAACCTGTCCGGCCCGGTCGGCATCGCACAAACATCAGGGGCGATGGCATCGCAAGGGGCGCAATCCTTCATTTACTTTATCGCGGTCCTCTCCACGGCTGTGGGCTTGTTGAACCTGTTTCCGATCCCTGCGTTGGACGGCGGTCATCTGGTGTTCTACGCCTACGAGGCTGTGACCGGAAAGCCGCCCAGCGATGGTGCGCTGCGTATCTTGATGGCGGTCGGCCTGACCATGATCCTGGGGTTGATGATATTCGCGCTTGGGAATGATCTTTTTTGCCCGTAGGCAGCATGAAAACGGGCACAAAAGCCCGATTGCCGTATTCTTGACATAATCCGTCAAAACTCCGCCGCATTTGACATGTAGTATTTTGCCAAACGAGCGACGGAGTTTGACATGAAAACAATGAAAACCAGCTACCGCGGGCTAAGCCTTTTGATTGATCTGAACTGGGATCGGTGCATTTATCTGGGCACCTTGGCGTTCGCGTTGGGCGCAGGTGCCTACATCGGATCGCTCTGATCCCAGCCCTAATATACTTCATGATGAGGACTTTGGCCGTTTGATACCCTTATATAGGGGTCTCAACGGCTTCTTGTTTTTGACAACACGCGTTAATTTGTCTACTCAGGATCAAAATAGATTAAATAACGGGTGTAAATAATGAGGCTTAATAACAAGTGGAACAAATCCACTGATATTTCGGGCATGTCGCCATTTGCAAAATCCTTGCGCGGGGTTTCATTTTGCGCAATGATTTCAGTTGCTTGGTTGGTTCCTGGGACGCTTGCGCAGGCGCAAGATTATCGCTTCAGTACAATCCAGATCAACGGCAATGAACGCATCGGTGATAGCGCTGTGTTAAGCCGGGCAGGAATCGTGCGCGGTAGTGCTGTGTCGGGCGGGCAGTTGAACGACGCCTACCAAAGCCTTCAGGCCAGCGGATTGTTCGAATCTGTTGCAATTGAACCGCGCGGCGGCACCCTTGTCATCAATGTCGTCGAATTTCCAACAATCAACCGCATCAGCTTTGAAGGCAACGCCCGCATCAAAGACGAGGTACTGTCGCAGATCATCGGGTCCGACACGCGCCGTGTCTTTAACCCGACCCAGGCTGAAAAAGACGCCAATGCGATTGCAGAAGCCTATAGCAACGATGGCCGTATCTCTGCCCGTGTTCAGCCCAAGGTCATCAAGCGCAGCCAGAACCGCGTTGATTTGGTCTTTGAAATTTTTGAAGGCGATAACGTTGAAATCGAACGGCTTAGCTTTGTCGGCAACCGTGTCTATTCCGATCGCCGCTTGCGTCGCGTCCTGGGAACAAAGCAGGCAGGTCTGTTCCGGATTCTGGTCAAGCGCGACACCTTCGTAGCCGAGCGTACAGATATTGATCAGCAACTGTTGCGCGATTTCTATACGTCGCGCGGTTACATTGACATGCGTGTTTCTGCGGTGAATGCCCAGTTGACGGAAGAGCGCGATGGCTACTTCGTGCAATTCAACGTCCAAGAGGGTCAGCAGTTCAAGTTTGGCCAGTTGACGGTCTCTTCCACGATCAACGGTGTTGACGCCCAGACCTACCAAAACATTATCAAGACCAAGACGGGTGGCGTTTATTCCCCTACATTGGTCGAGGCAGATATCGCTCGGATGGAGCGTCAGGCGATCCGCGACGGCGTCGACTTCATGCGCGTTGAGCCGGTGATCACCCGCAATGAACGCGACCTAACGCTTGATGTCGAATACCGCATCACACGCGGACCGCGCATTTTTGTCGAGCGGATTGATATTGAAGGTAACACAACGACGCTGGATCGGGTCGTGCGCCGCCAGTTCGACAGCGTTGAGGGTGACCCGTTTAACCCGCGCGAAATCCGTGCAAGCGCAGAGCGTATTCGTGCCTTGGGTTATTTCGAGACGGCAGAAGTGAATGCCCGCGAAGGGTCCACCCCCGAGCAGGTAGTCATCGATGTGAACGTGGAAGAAAAACCAACCGGATCGCTTAGTTTTGGTGGGTCGTTCTCGTCAAGTGACGGTATCGGTGTCGCGATCAACTTTGCCGAAAAGAACTTTTTGGGTCGCGGGCAGTCGGTAAGCTTGTCGCTCAGCACCGCCTCTGACGCGCGTCGTTACGGGCTTACCTTTGTCGAGCCAAGCCTTTTGGGGCGTGACGTCGCGTTTGGGCTGAACCTTGATTATGCCGAGACAGACTCGTCTTTTGCCAGCTTTGACTCAACACGGTTGAACATTACGCCAAGCCTGTCTTTTCCTGTCAGCGAAAGTGGCCGCCTTCAGCTTCGATACACTTATGACGACTACGAGATGATCAATCGTGATGGCGCGGTGAACGGTGCTGTCGTGTCAGATGACATCAACGCAGGGTCGCAAGTGTCATCGTCTGTCGGTTATACATTCAGCTATGACACACGCCGCACGGGCCTTGATCCGACGGCGGGCCTGTTGTTCCAGTTCGGTCAGGATTTCTCGGGTCTGGGGGGGGATTCAACGTTTGTTAAGACCTCTGCCAAGGTGATCGGTGAAAAACGGATCTTCAACGAGGAGATAACGTTGAGAGCCACTGTCGAGGGCGGTGCCCTTGCGTGGAGCGGTGGCAACAGCCGTGTCGGTGACCGCTTTCTTCTAAGCCCGTCGATCCTGCGCGGTTTTGAGCCGGGCGGCATTGGCCCTCGCGAGATTGCGGCAGGGGTTAACGATCCTTTGGGCGGTAACTACTTTGTGGCAGCGCGCTTTGAGGCTGAATTCCCAATCGGTTTGCCAGAAGAATACGGCATTTCGGGGGGCCTTTTCTATGACGTTGGCAACCTTTGGGATTTGTCGGACGTGAACACGGGCGTCGCCGTACCGGGAACAATTTTTGGCGAGGACGGATCATTCCGCCATGTGGTCGGTGTTTCGTTGTTCTGGGATACACCCGTCGGTCCGTTGCAATTCAACGTGTCAAAGGCCCTGAAAAAGGAAACTTTCGACAAAGAGCAGAAATTCGAAGTTACGCTTAGAACAGATTTCTGAACCAGCCATGCATTTGCGTAGGCTTGCTATATTGATCATCCCGGTGCTGTCGTTTCTGACGGTGCCGGGATTTTCACAACAGACACAGACGGTCGAACGGGCGATCGTCCAAAGCCCGATCCTGACAATCGATTCTGATCGCGTCTTCAGTGAAAGTGCGTTTGGATTGCGTGTTGCCGCCGAGATCGAAGAACAAAGTGCAAAGTTGTCAGCTGAAAATCGCAAGATCGAAAGCGATCTTGAGGCCGAAGAAGAGCAGCTTACCCTTGACCGCGATACGCTTAGCCCCGAAAGATTTCGGGCTCTGGCGGAACGGTTTGACGAAAAAGTTCAACAAATCCGCAGGACGCAGAACATCAAGACGCAGGCGTTGAACGATCTTGTGGATCAGGAACGCGATATTTTTCTGAACGTTGCCGGGCCGGTTTTGGAAAAGCTCATGCGCGACGCCGGTGCAGCGGTCATTCTTGAGAGACGCTCTGTTTTTGTCAGTGCCAATGCCATCGACATCACTCAAGAGGCGATCCTGCGGCTGGACGCTGCCGTTGGAAGCGGCAAAAACTAGGCCACGCGCTTGCCCAACCCCGTCAATATTGATAGCCAGACGTAGTTTTTCAAAAGACAGGACCCGCAATGACCGACACCCTGCCAAGCGCCGACATCCAGATGATCCAGCGGATCATTCCGCACCGCTACCCTTTCTTACTGGTTGATAAGGTGGTTGATATTCAAGGCACCCAGAGCGCGGTCGGCATTAAGAATGTCACCATGAACGAGCCCCATTTTCAGGGCCACTTTCCGGGCATGCCGATCATGCCCGGCGTGACGATTGTCGAGGCGATGGCGCAAACGGCTGCGGTGATGGTGGGTGTTTCCCTTGAAATGGCTGATAAGAATATGAAGGTCTATTTCATGGCCATCGACAAATGCAAATTCCGCCGCAAGGTCATCCCCGGTGATGTGCTGCGGATGGAATTGACCACGTTACGCGGCAAAGCCGGTGGAAAGGTCTGGCGCTTTGCAGGCGTGGCATCGGTTGACGGTGAAATGGCCGCAGAGGTCGAATTCACTGCGATGATGGACATGTCCTGATGGGCAACATCCACCCAAGCGCTGTCATCGAAGAGGGTGCGCAGATTGACCCGTCTGTCAGCATAGGGCCGTTTTGCTGCATCGGTGCGCAGGTTGTGCTGCAGGCGGATGTGATCTTGAAATCCCACGTGGTTGTCACCGGCCAGACCGAGGTGGGCGAAGGCACGGTAATCTTCCCCTTCGCCGTGATCGGAGAGATCCCACAAGACCTGAAATTCAAGGGCGAAGCCAGTCGGCTTTTCATTGGCAAGCGCAACCGCATCCGCGAACATGTGACCATGAACTGCGGCACCGAAGGTGGTGGCGGCCTCACGAAAGTCGGAGATGACGGTTTGTTCATGGCGGGCTGTCATATCGCTCATGATGCGATCTTGGGCGACAGGGTGATCATGGCAAACAGCGCGGCTGTGGCCGGACATTGCATCATCGACGATGATGTCATCATCGGGGGCCTTGCCGGTATCCACCAGTTTGTGCGCATCGGACGCGGTGCCATCATTGGTGCCGTGACCATGGTGACGAATGACGTCATTCCTTACGGTCTTGTTCAAGGCCCGCGCGGTGTGCTGGACGGGTTGAATCTTGTGGGCCTCAAACGTCGGGGCGTAGCGCGCGGTGACATCACAGCCTTGCGCGCCGCCTTCCAGATGCTGGCGCAGGGCGAGGGGACATTTCATGACCGTGCCCAGCGTTTGGGCGAGGAAACAAGTAGCGATTATGTCCGCGAGATTGTTGATTTTGTTGCCGCCGAAACCGGCCGCCATTTTCTGACGCCGGGTTGATGCTGGCCTTGATTGCGGGGGGCGGCGGACTGCCTCGACGGGTGGCGCAGTCTCAGGCCGTCAGGCCGCTGGTTTGCGGATATGAAGCTGTCGTCCTTGAAGGGCTAGAAGCAGATTTGACGTTTCGGCTGGAGACGCTTGGGTCTATGTTGAAAGAATTGCAGAGACAGGGCGTTACAGAAGTTTGTTTCTGTGGTGCCGTGGCGCGGCCAAGCTTTGATCCCTCCAAACTGGATGCCCAAACGCTGCCCCTTGTTCCCTTGTTTCAAAAGGCCTTGGCTGCCGGAGACGATGGCGCACTGCGCGTCTTGATCGACATTTTCGAGCAGTCCGGATTGAAAGTGACGGCTGCGCATGAATTGGCACCTGATCTGCTGGCAAAACCCGGCGTTTTTGGCACCCATGAACCAGACCTCCAGATGACCGAGGATGCAACGCGCGCCGCGCAGGTTGTCGCAACGCTTGCGCCCTTGGATGTGGGGCAATGTTGTGTCGTGGGGCGCGGCCAAGTTTATGGGATCGAGGCGATTGGCGGCACAGACCATTTGCTTACCAGCTTGCCCCCGCAGGTGAAATCTGTGCGCGCCGTTCTGTTCAAAGGCCCTAAACCCGACCAAAGCCGCCTGATCGACGTGCCGACGATCGGACCGGAAACGTTGCAAGCGGCGCATGCTGCAGGCCTTTCGGGTATTGCTGTCGCGGCAGGTGAGGTGATGGTGCTTGAGCCTGAGCGGTGCGCCGCCCTTGCCGACGATCTGGGGCTTGTCCTTTGGGCGCAGGCACCCGAATGAAGGTCTTCATCGTCGCAGGCGAACCTTCCGGGGATCGTTTGGGAGGTGCCTTGATGGGCGGGCTTAAGGCTTTGCGTCCCGATGTGACTTTCGAGGGCATTGGGGGCAGTGACATGGCAGCCGAGGGCCTGCAAAGCCGTTTTGACATGTCAGAGCTGTCAGTGATGGGCATCGCTGAAATATTGCCGAAATACCGCTCATTGATGGCTCGGATCAACGAGACCGCCGAGGCTGTGATTGCCGCAAATCCAGATGTGATGATCACGATAGACAGCCCTGACTTTTCGCTGCGGGTGGCAAAACGTGTCAAAGCACGCTCTGGCATTCGGACGGTTCACTATGTGGCCCCGACGGTCTGGGCTTGGCGCCCGGGTCGTGCCAAAAAGATGGCGCGGTTTATCGATCATGTGCTGGCGCTTTTCCCGTTCGAGCCCCCCCTGATGCGCGACGAAGGCATGGAGTGTGATTTCGTTGGCCACCCTGTTGTGGCAGAGCCTGTCGCCACTGATGCAGAGGCGCTGGCGTTTCGCGCGGCGCACGGCATCGGGGATGCGCCGCTGCTGATGGTATTGCCCGGTTCACGCAGGTCTGAGGTCGCAAAGCTGGCAGATGTCTTTGGGGATGCGACTGCGCGGTTTGCCAACGCTGTGTCAGATCTGCGCGTCGTCATTCCGGCGGCAGGCCCTGTTGCCGATGATGTGGTTGCGGCAACGAAGGACTGGGCTGTGCAGCCGATCATTCTTGACCCGCGCCAACTGTCACGCGCGGATGCGCAGGCCCAGAAGCGCGCGGCGTTCCGTGCCGCTGATCTTGCGTTGGCAGCCTCTGGAACGGTGTCGCTGGAACTGGCGGCGGCCGCAACACCGATGGTCATTGCATATCGCATGCATTGGTTAAGTTTCAGGTTGATTAAGGCGATGGCGCTGATTGATACGGTCACATTGGTCAATCTGGTGTCCGAGACCCGTGTGGTTCCAGAGTTTTTGGGCCCCGAATGCGAAGCCGGCAAGATTGCAGATGGTCTGGTACGGGTGTTTAAGGCGCCAGATGCACAAAAAGCCGCTATGGCTTTGACGATGGAACGTTTGGGGCAGGGCGGTGAAGCACCGGGAATGCGGGCTGCGCGCGCCGTATTGGAGCGGATACCCGCTGTTTGAGGGATCGAATGAGGGGCGCTGCCCCTCAAACTCCCCGGGATTTTAATCCATTTGGAAGCAGTTCAGCCTTTGTGGATCCATCCACCACCGAAAATGCGCGAGCTGTCTTGGTCGTAAAAGACGCAGGCCTGCCCCGGCGAGACGCCTTCTTCTGCTACCAGCAGCTCAACCTCGGCTGTGGTAGCGCTGATCGGGCGCAAAATCGCGTCGATAGGCGGGCGGGTCGAGCGGACTTTGACCGCGACGGGCCATTCGGATTTTGACATGAGCGGGGTGTCGCCCAGCCAATTGATTTCGCGCAGTGGCACGGTGCGGGTGGCAAGCATTGATTTCGGGCCAACCACAACCTGTGCTTTATCCGCATCAAGGCGCACCACATAAAGTGGATCAGCCAACCCGCCAATGCCAAGGCCGCGGCGCTGACCGATGGTATAGTTAATTACACCCTCATGACGTGCGAGAACCGTGCCGTTGGTATCTACAATGTCTCCGGGGTTCGCCGCTTCAGGGCGCAGTTTGCGGATTACGGCCGCGTAGTCGCCATTTGGCACGAAACAGATGTCTTGACTGTCAGGTTTGTCAGCAACGCTGAGACCGTATTTTTCGGCCAGCGCGCGCGTGTCGTTTTTGGAGGGAAGGTGCCCTAGTGGAAACCTCAGATACTCAAGCTGGTCGGGCGTGGTAGAGAACAAGAAGTAACTTTGGTCGCGGTTCGCATCCGCCGCACAGTGCAATTCAGCCCCGTGATCGCCCATTTTGCGTTGAATGTAATGACCGGTCGCCATGCAATCTGCATCGAGATCTTTGGCGGTTTCAAGCAGGTCCTTGAACTTGACCCGCTCATTGCACCGGATACAGGGCACGGGCGTAGCACCGCCCAGGTAGCTGTCTGCGAATTCATCGATGACAGCGTCTTTGAACACGTTCTCATAATCGAGCACGTAGTGCGGAAAACCCATGTCTTCGGCCACGCGGCGAGCATCATGGATGTCGATGCCTGCACAGCACGCTCCCTTTTTCGCCAAGGCAGCACCGTGGTCATAGAGTTGCAGCGTCACCCCCACGACGTCATAACCTTCTTCGGCCAACATTGCTGCCACAACAGAACTGTCCACGCCTCCAGACATGGCCACGACCACACGCGTATCGGCAGGCGCTTTGGCAAAGCCCAAAGAGTTTAATGGCAGGGTGCGATCGAGAGGCATGATAATTCTCCGGGAGGTTTAAGGAGATATATAAGAAAATCCGCTCTATTCTCAAGGGGGCACTTCACCTGTCCTTAAGCCTGTAACGCCAAACTTGACGTCTAATCAGTGTTGGTGAGTGATATGTATTTAAAGAAAGTCGCCGGTCCGCGTGCCGTAACATTGCCCGACGGGTCAAGTTTTAGCCATGCCGATCTTCCGGACCGAAGCACCAGACGCTGGGTGGCCTCGCGCAAGGCGGCCCTTGTGCGCGGTGTTTTGTATGGGTTGATCACAAAAGCAGATGTTTTGGATCACTATAATATTAGCGAAGAGGAATTCATGGAGTGGGTTCGCGCGGTATCTGATCACGGCGAAGCAGCTTTGCGTGCCACGACACTGCAGAAATACATACACCTTTAGGTTGCTTTTTATCTACCAATACATCATTAACGTGTGATTAAGGGTTTTTGTTCACCTTAAGCGTTAGATCCATCTGAAACGAACGGAGAAGCTGAATGCGCGTATTACTGGTAGAAGACGACCCTACAACGTCAAAAAGTATCGAGATGATGCTGACACATGCCAATTTGAACACCTATGCGACAGATTTGGGCGAAGAAGGGATCGATCTGGCCAAGCTATACGACTACGATCTTATTCTGCTTGATCTGGATTTGCCGGATATGAACGGTCACGAGGTGTTGCGCCAGTTGCGCCTGAACCGGATTGATACTCCAATTCTGATTCTGTCGGGCTCTGATGATACGGAAAGCAAGATCAAAGGGTTCGGGTTCGGTGCGGATGACTATCTGACCAAGCCATTTCACCGCGAAGAACTGGTTGCACGGATTCATGCGATCATCCGGCGTTCAAAAGGCCATTCCCAATCGGTCATCAAAACCGGGCAGGTCGCGGTAAACCTTGATGCCAAAACGGTCACGGTCGACGATAAGACGGTGCATCTGACTGGAAAAGAATACCAGATGTTCGAACTGTTGAGCCTACGCAAGGGCACGACGCTGACGAAAGAAATGTTCTTGAACCATCTATATGGCGGGATGGACGAACCAGAACTCAAGATCATCGACGTGTTCATTTGCAAGCTGCGCAAAAAGCTGAGCGTTGCGACGGGCGGCGAAAACTATATCGAAACCGTTTGGGGGCGGGGGTATGTTTTGCGGGATCCTGAACCCTCTGCAATGGCAGGGCCCGAGAAAATCGCCGTCGGGCTTTGACGTGACCGCGTTGATATCGCTAGACCTGCCACGGATGCCTGCGTATTTATCCCCCAGTAGTGACAGCAGACTGGGGCAGTTCCTTGATTTCAGATATCGCCGTTCAAGACCTGACCGAAACGCAGGCCCGCGCAGAGCTCGAGCATCTCGCGGTTTTGCTCGACCAGGCCAATGCTGACTATCATGGTCACGATGCGCCCCGGATCAGTGATGCGGAATATGATCGCCTAAAACTGCGCAATGCCAGGATCGAAGCGCAGTTTCCTGCCCTCAAGCGTGATGATAGCCCAAGTAACAAGGTAGGGGCTGCTGCTGCCAGCGGATTTTCGAAGGTCACACATGACGTCGCCATGTTGTCCCTTTCCAACGCTTTCGATGATGAAGACGTCATCGACTTTGATGCGCGGATCAGGAAATATCTGGGCCTGCCGCCTGACGTCGATCTTGCCTATACCGCTGAACCAAAGATTGACGGATTGTCCTTGTCCTTGCGCTATGAACAAGGGGTTTTGGTGCAGGCTGCGACCCGTGGGGATGGTGCTGTCGGTGAAAACGTCACAGCTAACGCAAAGACAATCGCCGACATACCCCATCAGCTGACGGGGGCGCCCGACGTTCTTGAGGCGCGTGGCGAAGTGTATATGAGCCATGCCGATTTCGAGGCCCTGAATGCGCGGCAAACGGCGACTGGCGGCAAGGTCTTTGCAAACCCGCGCAATGCCGCCGCAGGCTCGCTGCGCCAGCTTGATTCTGAAATCACCCGTGCGCGCCCGCTTCGGTTTTTTGCCTATGCCTGGGGTGCGTTGTCTCAAGCCCTGTCAGATACACAATACGGGGCGATCAAACGTCTTGGAGAATTGGGCTTTCCAATCAACCCGCTTACGGTGATTTGCAATACTCCGCAGGAAATGATCACCCACTACAAACAGATCGAGGCGCAGCGCGCGACCCTTGGCTATGATATCGACGGTGTCGTTTACAAGACAAACGATCTTGCGCTTCAGGGAAGGCTCGGGTTTCGTTCGACGACGCCGCGTTGGGCAACTGCCCATAAGTTTCCCGCAGAACTGGCGTGGACGAGGCTGGAAGACATCACAATTCAGGTCGGGCGCACCGGCGCATTGTCTCCTGTTGCGCGGTTGAAACCGGTCACGGTGGGCGGTGTCGTCGTCTCGAATGCAACCTTGCATAACGAGGATTACATCAACGGTTTTGACAGCAAGGGCGCCGAAATCCGTGAGGGGAAAGACATTCGCATTGGTGATTGGGTGCAGGTTTACCGCGCAGGCGATGTGATTCCCAAGATTGCCGATACGGATATTTCAAAACGTCCCGAGACCGCACAGCCGTATGTTTTCCCAACGATTTGCCCTGAATGCGGCAGTGATGCGGTCCGGGAGGAAGGGGACGCGGTGCGCCGCTGCTCCGGCGGGCTGATTTGCCCCGCGCAAGCTGTCGAAAAGTTGAAGCATTTTGTGTCTCGCGCGGCCTTTGACATCGACGGATTGGGGGCCAAACAGGTCGAACAGTTCTATAGCGATGGTTGGATTGCAGAGCCTGCGGATATCTTCACCCTGCAGGCGCGGTATGGTTCAGGCATGCAACAGCTCAAGAATCGCGATGGCTGGGGCGATAAGTCTGCCGAGAAACTGTTTCAGGCGATTGAGGATAAACGAAAAATTCCGCTGTCGCGGTTGATCTTTGCGCTTGGCATCCGCCATGTTGGCGAGGCCGCCTCTAACCTTGTGGCGCAACACTATGGCAACTGGACGGCGTTTGAGGATGCGATGGGGCAGGCGCATGCGCACGAAGGTGCCGCCTGGGAAGATCTGATCGGGGTTGATGGGGTCGGCACGGTGATGGCGCAATCTTTGGTCAATACTTTCGCACAAGAGGCCGAGCGTGCGTCGATTGACCGGCTTGTGACGGAGTTGGACATCCAGGAAGCCACGCGGCCCGATACCGCAGGCTCTCCGGTTGCGGGCAAAACGGTGGTTTTCACAGGCACGCTTGAAAAAATGACCCGCGCCGAGGCAAAAGCGCGGGCAGAACGGCTGGGCGCGAAAGTATCCGGCTCGGTCAGTAGCAAGACCGACATTCTGGTGGCAGGACCGGGGGCAGGCTCCAAGGCCAAAAAGGCTGCCGAACTTGGAATCGAGACATTGGACGAGGATGGCTGGCTTGATCTGATTGCAGGCCTATGACGGGCAGACCCGAAGCCCTTTTTCCGCTGTTTGCAGGCCTTGAAACGCTTGAAGGGGTGGGCCCTAAGACGGCGCAGAATTTTGCGCAACTGGGCCTTCAAGCGCCGCGTGACCTGTTGTTTACGCTGCCTTATTCAGGGATTGACCGCAGGCTGCAAGACAGCGTTAAAGACGCAGTTCTGCCTGCCACGGTGACTGTGGCGGTTACAGTTGGCGAACACCGCGCGCCAAGCACGAAAACCGGTGCCTACCGTATTCACGTAGAGGATGCGCAGACATCGTTTCAACTGGTGTTCTTTCATGCACGTGGCGATTATTGGAAACGCCAACTGCCACAAGGTGCGCGGCGGATTGTGTCGGGCCGGGTAGAGCTTTTTGACGGGATGGCGCAGATGGTCCACCCTGATTTCGTGGTTGCCCAAGACGATGCAGACCAAATCCCTGCGTTTGAACCAGTCTATCCCCTGACCAGCGGCATCACGCAAAAACTGATGTACAAGGCCACACGGGCGACTCTGGCGCGGGTACCTATTTTGGAAGAGTGGATTGATCCCGGCCAGAAAGCCAAGGCCGGCTGGCCTGACTTTAACGCGGCCGTTGACGCTGCACATGACCCCAAAACCATGGCTGACCTGTCGGCACTTGCCCCCGCACGCGAGCGGCTGGCCTATGACGAATTGATGGCGCATCAGTTAACGCTTGCCTTGGCCCGCGCCAAGGAGCGGCGGAAAAAAGGCAGGGCCAGCCAAGCGGATGGACGTTTGCAGACCCGAGTTCTGGCCGCGTTGCCCTACAAGCCCACGGGCGCACAGACGCTTGCGATCAAGGAAATTTTGGGCGATATGGCCAGCCCGCAGCGGATGAACCGGCTTTTGCAGGGCGATGTTGGTGCGGGCAAAACGCTGGTCGCTTTTATGGCACTGCTGGCGGCGGTCGAATCCGGCGGGCAGGGTGTTTTGATGGCACCTACAGAGATTCTGGCGCGCCAACATCTTGAAGGGCTGCAACCACTTGCCGAAAAAGCCGGGGTCGTGCTTGAGATTTTGACGGGGCGCGACAAGGGCGCTGAACGGCGTGCAAAGCTGGCGGCCCTGGAAACAGGCGCAATCCAAATTCTTGTTGGTACCCATGCCGTCTTTCAAGCGGATGTTAACTTTGGCGATCTACGCTTGGCTGTGGTTGATGAACAGCACCGCTTTGGCGTGCGTCAAAGGCTTGAGCTGGGGCAGAAAGGGCGTCTGGCAGATGTTTTGGTCATGACCGCAACGCCGATACCGCGTTCGCTGGCCTTGGCGCAATATGGCGATATGGATGTGTCGGTCTTGGACGAAAAGCCACCGGGTCGAAAACCGATCCGCACGGCCTTGGTCAGCACGGATCGCATAAGCGAGGTTGTCGAAAGATTGCGCGCGGTAATCCGGGAAGGCCGGCAATGTTATTGGGTCTGCCCGCTGGTCGAGGAGAGCGAAGTCAGCGATCTGATCGCTGCGGAAGAACGCTTTAAACGTTTGCGGGCGTTCCTGGGCGAGGGGGTCGTGGGGTTGGTCCATGGTCAGATGCTGCCCGCCGACAAGGACGCGGCCATGCGCGCCTTTCAAAGCGGCGAGACGAAAGTGCTTGTCGCCACCACGGTTATTGAGGTTGGCGTCGACGTACCCAACGCCAGCATCATCGTCATTGAACGGGCAGAGAGTTTTGGTCTGGCCCAGTTGCATCAGTTGCGTGGCCGCGTGGGGCGAGGGCAGGCGGCTTCGACCTGCCTGCTCATGTACCAGGCGCCCATGAGCGAAACAGGGCGACAGCGGCTGGAAGTGCTGCGCGAAACCGAAGATGGCTTTGTCATCGCCGAGACTGATCTGAAGATGCGAGGCACGGGCGATCTGATTGGCACGGCGCAATCTGGGGTGCCACGGTTTCGGGTCGCGGATCTGGAGCGTCAGGCGGGATTGATGCAAATTGCGCAATCTGACGCAAGACGGTTGCTGGCGGATGATCCTGACCTTGTAGGGACACGCGGAAAGGCAGCGCGCGTTCTGCTTTGGTTAATGCGGCAGGACGAGGCTATTCGTTTAATTTCAGTGGGTTAGTTTATCGAGTGCTGATTTGTTCTCAAATGTTCTTAAAAAGTTCTTTACAGAAGGCTTTTTAAGTGAGAACAAAGAGGCAACAGAAAACGGAGCACGCAAATGACAACTCTTAAAACAGTCAAAGCCATCGCAAAGCGTTCGCAGGATACGATCTTGCAGGATGCCGCAGGAATGGCTGCCTTGGTTGTAATATTGGTTGTCGGTCTGCATCTTCCCGCTTTTGTCTGACTTCTGCCTGCGATTTTTGTGTCGCTTTGATCTGACCACACGCATCTGTCCCAAACTCTATGCGTTCAACCAACACTGCCTGTCCTTGGTTGAAACTTCCAGAATGTCCCTTCTGGTGTCGGATCAATAGCTAGCCTGCACGAATAACGCATACTTGCGCCGCCATCCCTTTGGATGTGCGGCGTTTTTTTTTGACCAACAACAGGGATTAGCCGTCTTGCGCAACGTTCTGCGTCTGGGTCTGCTGCATCGCCTCGGCAAGCGCTTCGATTGTCAGCAAAATGGACGCATGGCGGTTTTTATACTCGACAGCGGGGGTCAAGACCTCGAACCCTTCAAAAGGTGCATCCGGAACGGGGCCTGTGCCTTTCAACATCGCCTTTAGCTGATCGCGGGCAGTCTGGACCTGATCAAGCGTCGCGCCAATCGCGGCGGCACCCGACACGGCGGCGGCGGCCTGGCCCAAGGCGCAAGCCTTAACATCCTGACCCAAATCCAACAACTTGCGGTCGCGCACCTTGATATCCACCGTCACGGTCGAGCCGCACAAGGGCGATCGCCGCGTCACCGTGGCATCAGGATGATCCAACCGCCCCAAATGAGGAATATCTGCCGCAAGCCCAAGGATCCGGGCTGAATAAAGCTTGATCAAATCAGTCTCGGCACTCATGGCTGTTCCCTTCCGCGTCTTCCCCTTACATAAGCCACCACGCGGATGATGCAAAAAATAAATGACAGGTGACCCAATGGATTTTGATCCCAGCACTTTGAAATACAACGACGCCGGGCTGATCCCCGCCATCGCGCAAGACGCGCACAGCGGCGAGGTGTTGATGATGGCCTGGATGAACGCGCAAGCGGTCGTCAAAACGCTTGAGACGGGGCGGGTGACCTATTGGAGCCGTTCGCGTCAGTCTTTCTGGATCAAGGGCGAGAGCAGTGGCCATATCCAGGAATTGATCGAGATGCGCATCGACTGTGACCGCGATTGTTTGTTGGTGCGGGTGAACCAGACGGGGGCTGCGTGTCACACGGGGCGGCGCACTTGTTTTTATACGCTTGTCGAAGACGGGGCTGAACGGATCACGCAGGAAAAGATGGTTTGAGAGCGCGTTAAAGGCCGACCATCAACCGGATCTCTTGCGGGGTGACCCCTTCGCGACGGTAAAGCGATATCGCGCGGGCGTCGTCCCGTTTGGCCAGCCGTTTCCCATTTTCGTCCCGGATGAGACCGTGGTGATAATAAAGTGGCGGGGTGTGCCCAAGCAGCTTCAAAAGCAAGACTTGCACTTGTGTAAACTCAAACAGATCGATGCCGCGCACCACATGCGTGATCCCTTGGCGGATGTCATCAAGGGCTGAAGCAAGGAAGTACGCGGCTGTTTGGATGTCTTTTCGTCCGATAACGATATCGCCGACGTCTGAAATCAGGCTTTCACGCTCAATCGGGTAGATGCCTTTTTTAAGCCCGCCCAACTCCTCAAACCCCAAAGTCGTGTCGGGCAGGGCAGCGCAAGCCCGGTCCATGTGCAAGCGCGAGGCATCGTTGTCATTGCGCTCGGCCATCTTGCGGGATTTGCAGGTTTGCGGATAGACGGTATGCGCCACACCTTCCTGCGGGGCCGCAAGGGCTGCGGCAATGTCTTTGCGGCTACAGCTGCACGGATACGTCAGCCCAAGGGCTGAAAGACGCTCAACGGCTTGATTGTAAAAGTCTAAGGTCTCTGACTGCATCAAGGGCTTGGCGTCCCATGTGATGCCAAGCCATGTCAGGTCGTCAATGGTTTGATCAACGTATTCCGGTTTGCAGCGCTCAAGATCGGTATCTTCAAACCGCAGCAGGAAATGGCCCCCTGCGGCACGGGCCATATCATGCCCCACCAGCGCCGAATAGGCATGACCCAAATGCAGCGGCCCTGTCGGGGAAGGCGCAAATCGGGTCACAAACGTCATTTACCAAAGCTCACGCAGGGACGAGCGCGCCGTCCAACCAGGCCTGCCAGTCTTCCTTGGCGCGGTCGGTATAGGCTTTGTAGCGGTCCTTGCGACCACGACGGCCTGATTTGAGCCCTTCAACCGGGGGAAACAGCCCGAAATTCACGTTCATCGGCTGGAATGTCTTTGCGTCGGCACCGCCGGTAATATGAGTGATCAGCGCGCCGGTTGCCGTCGTGGGCGGCGGCGGTGTCGCACCTTCGCCTTTGATCTCTGCCACCGCAAGACGACCCGCCAGCAGGCCCATCGCAGCACTTTCAACATACCCTTCGACGCCGGTGATCTGGCCTGCAAAGCGGATATTGGGCTGGCTGCGCAGCCGCATCTGTTCGTCCAGCAACGTCGGAGAGTTCAGGAATGTATTGCGGTGAATGCCCCCAAGCCGCGCAAACGATGCGTTTTCAAGACCGGGGATCATCCGAAGCACTTCGGTTTGCGCACCGTATTTCATCTTGGTCTGGAAGCCGACGATATTGTAAAGCGTGCCCAGCTTGTTGTCGCGGCGCAGTTGCACGACAGCGTAGGGCTTGTTTTCGGGCTCGTTTGCGTTGGTCAGGCCAACAGGTTTCATCGGACCAAAACGCAAGGTCTCGCGGCCACGCTCCGCCATGACTTCGATGGGCAAGCACCCGTCAAAATAACCGGCGGTTTCGCCTTCTTTGAATTCGGTTTTATCTGCGGCCAGCAGCGCGTCGATGAACGCCTCATACTGGTCCTTTGACATGGGACAGTTAAGGTAGGCTGTCCGCTCTTCCTCGGTCTCGCCCTTGTCATAGCGTGATTGCATCCACGCTTTGCTCATGTCGATGCTTTCGTGGTAGATAATCGGTGCAATCGCGTCGAAAAACGCCAACGCTTCGGCACCCGTTTCGGCCGCGATCGCATTCGCCAGATTGCCTGACGTCAGTGGCCCGGTCGCGATGATCCAGTGACCTGTGCGCGGCAGTTCAGTGATCTCGCCATATTCAACGGTGATGTTGGGGTGCGCCATCAGAGCGGCGGTTACCGATTCTGCGAAAGGATCACGATCCACCGCCAAGGCACCCCCTGCGGGCAGGCGGTGCTTTTCCGCCGTCGCCATGATCAAGCCGTTCGCGGCGCGCATTTCCCAATGCAGCAAGCCAACTGCGTTTTGTTCACTGTCATCCGACCGGAAGGAATTCGAGCAGACCATTTCGCCCAGAAAACCCGTTTGATGCGCAAATGTGCCCACATCGGGACGCATTTCGTGGAGCACCACCTGAATGCCCGCGTTTGCGGCCTGCCAAGCGGCCTCTGATCCGGCCATTCCGCCGCCGATGATATGGAGTGTTTGTGTCATGCCAGCGATGTAGGGCAGGGCGCGCGTCTATGCAACATATACCGCGTGAAAACCCCGCGACTTATGGTCTGGGTGCTGCGACGCGGCTGTCAGAGAAATGTGAGATTTTTGGGGTCGCCGTTGCGGGAACGGTCGGTCAGTGAGAGGCTGACCTGGAGGGACCTTCCGCCGGCGGCGACCCAAAATCATAAGGGCGATGAACCGTCATCTGCCTTGTCTTATTTATGCCCCATTTCTGCCTGAATTGCGAGAAAATAGTATTCAACAATCCTTTCGAGATTGGAAACGATGGTTTGCCCTATTGCTGCCACGTCGGATCACGCTTTTCCAAGAACGCGCTGATGCCTTCTTCGGTATCGTGGTGCAGCATGTTTTCGACCATGACGTCGCCAGTATAGGCATAGGCCTGATCAACGGGCATTTGCAGCTGTTGATAGAACGCTTGCTTGCCGATCTTGACGGCGACCGCCAGTTTGCCAGCGACCTGTTCGGCCAATGCCTGGGTTTCCTGCGCCAGCTCATGTTCAGGGACCACACGGTTTACCAAGCCCAAATCGCGTGCGCGGGTAGCCTCGATGAAGTCGCCGGTGGTCAGCATTTCAAACGCCTGTTTGCGCGGGATATTGCGGCTAAGGGCGACCATCGGTGTTGAGCAAAACAGCCCGATGTTGACACCGTTGACCCCAAAACGCGTGCCCTCGGCTGCGATGGCCATGTCGCAGGTCGCCACCAGCTGGCAGCCCGCCGCAGTGGCGATGCCGTGGACTTGGGCGATCACCGGTTGCGGCATCGACTGAATGCGCGCCATCACCCGGCTGCACCGTTCAAACAGATCCTTGAAACCTGCGGCACCGCCATCTTCGGCCTGTCGCAATGCGGTCATCTGTCTGAGGTCATGGCCCGCGCAAAACGCTTTGCCACGACCGGCAAGGGTGACAACACGGATCGAAGGTGTCTCAGCAATCTCGTCGAGGGTCTTTTGCAACGCGGCCAGCATTTCGTCAGAGAGCGCGTTCAGCCGCTCGGGTGCGTTCAACGTCAGCCGTGCGACCGCAGCGTCATGTTCGACTTCCAGAATTGTCATCTTGCTCTCCTCCACATTTTGCCAGAGCGTAACCGCGACTGATGAGGGAGGACAAGTATGCCGGTTATGATGGATGCCGAAGCTTTGGCGATTTTTATGAAAGATGTGTTCAAGCAGGTCGCTGATGATTTTGCGATTGATCATGTGGGCGAGACCGACCTGACAACGCGGTTGCTGGTGGGCGAACGGCATCTGCGCCCGGGAGGTACGATTTCCGGTCCCTCGATTTTTGCTTTGGCCGATGTCAGCGCCTACCTGATGACGCTCGCGCGGATCGGGCCAAAGGCGTTGGCTGTGACCACAAATTGCTCAATTGATTTTATGCGCAAACCGGCGGCTGGTGTCGATCTGGTTGCCCAAACGCGGCTGCTGAAATTGGGGAAACTGCTGTCGGTCTGCGACGTGCTTGTGTTTTCTCAGGGTATGGATGCACCCGTGGCGCGCGCATCGCTGACCTATGCCATTCCGCCCAAATAGATTGTACCAACGCGGTTGGGGTACAATGGAAAAAAGGGCCGGTAAATACCGGCCCAAGTGAAGAGGTCTGGTTGGCGCCACAGGGACGTCACGCCTTCCAGAACACCTTGATCTGCTCGTCATGAGCCTCTCCTGGTGTCAGTCCAACGTCGCGCAGCTGCCACGGCTCGAGTCTTGCAAGGGCCATGCGGGTGCGGCGACGTGTTGCCGTTTTCGTGACATAGACCGCAAATTTGACCGCAATAATGGCCAGAACGGGTGTTCCGCGCTGGTTGAGAAGGGAAACCGCCTCGGTGGAAAGGGTCAGGGTCTGTGTCATGATAATCTCCTGTCCTGAATTGTATTGACACAATGTTGATGATCGCCGTAATGTAACGGTACAAATGTAGATACATCTTGAAAAGGGAAACATTGTAATGGGTACAATTTGGCAGCCATCCCTTTCTCAAGACCAAGGCCCCAAGTACAAAGCCGTTGTTTCAAGCATCTTGACGGGGATCGATAGCGGCACATTGCGGGAGGGGGACAAGCTGCCCCCGGTACGTGAATTGGCGTGGACGTTGCGAATTACGCCCGGAACCGTTGCGCGTGCCTATACGATGCTGACCGAGAATGGGACGCTGCTGGCAGAGGTGGGGCGCGGCACGTTCGTGGCGTCAAGAAAGCCGCTGTCCGAACCGGTTGGACCGATCGAGATCGACGTGATCGCACACCGGTCGCAAGATCTGGACGACCACTTTAATGTCAATATGTTTTCCCCGCATTTGCCGTCGGCAGGGCAGGCTGGCCTGATCAAAAAGCTGCTCGGACAGATCGCGCAAGATCCGCCCTCCGGTGTGATGCACTACCCCAGTCGCAGCGGTGCACACCTTGCCCGGAAAGCGGTGGTGCGCTGGCTGACGGGCACGCCGCTTGGCGCATTTGACGAAGATGATGTCGTTCTGTCCCACGGCGGGCAAAACGGTCTTATGCTGGCGTTTCAGACGATCTTGCAGGGTCGCAAACCCGCGGTTCTGATCGAGGAATTATCCTATCCCGGTTTTCGCCGCGCCGCCGAACTTTTGCGTGCCGATGTGGTGCCGCTGGCGATGGATGCGGACGGGGTTATTCCCGAAGCGTTCGAAGAGGCCGCCCGATCCCATGACGCGCAGGTTTTTTGCACCTCGCCCGAGGTTCACAATCCTACCGGTTGTTTCACACCGGTTGCGCGCCGCGAGGAGCTGGTGCGTATCGCGCGTCAATATGACATCCAGATTGTTGAAGATGATTGCTACCGGATGCGGGTCGAGCGCGCGCCAACCTACCGGATGCTGGCCCCTGAACGCGGCTGGTATATTTCGTCGCTGGCCAAGACGCTGACCCCGGCTTTGCGCATCGGGTTTGCCATCGCGCCAGAAGGGCGCACGCCTGATCTGCGGCGGGTTGCCGAATACAATTGCTTTGGCCTTGCGACCCCCTTGATTGACCTGTGCGCCAGACTTTTATCTGACCCGCAGATCGACGTGATGGCGGAAAATACCCGCAAGGCGTTCAACAAATATGTGCAAAGTGCTGTGAATATTCTGGGCGGCTATGATGTGGCCTGGCGGCCAGATGTCCCGTTTTTATGGCTAAGCCTGCCCGTCGGGTGGCGCGCAGGCGCATTTTGCCAGGCGGCAGAAGCACAAGGGGTGCAGGTGCGATCCGCTGAAGAATTTGTCTGCCGCGACGCCCGCGCACCGCATGCCGTGCGCCTGGCCGTGAACGCAGGTGTTTCAATAGACAGCTACGAAGCCGCCATTTTGCGCCTACGCCAGCTTCTGGACAGCCCGCCAGAACAGCTGAGGGTCTGAATTTTATGGGGTATTATTATACCTAATTTATAAGATGCTGTTATTGCTTGTTTAATTCGGATATAGAGCCCTTGACGCGACTTGGCGCGTGTTTATAACCCAGCCATCAGATAGCGGGGTACGACTTTCGGTCCCGTTCACCACATTAACGGGAAATCCCTCCATGAAAACCTTTTCTGCAACACCGGCAGATATCGATAAGAAATGGATCATCGTCGACGCTGAAGGCGTTGTCCTTGGCCGTCTTGCATCGATCATTGCCATGCGTTTGCGCGGCAAGCACAAGCCATCTTTCACCCCTCACATGGATTGCGGCGACAACGTCATCGTAATCAACGCCGAGAAAATCCAGATGACCGGCAAAAAACGTGACGAGAAGTTCTATTGGCACACTGGCCACCCCGGCGGGATCAAAGAGCGCTCCAAGGCCGACATTCTTGAGGGTGCACACCCCGAGCGTATCGTGACCCAAGCCGTCAAGCGCATGCTGCCCGGCAACCGTCTGAGCCGCCAGATCATGACCAACCTGCGCGTTTACGCCGGTTCGGAACACCCCCATGAGGCGCAAAGC
>JAGXHA010000085.1 GCA_024636475.1 Roseobacter sp.
CTACCAGACCTCGGGCGGCTTGCACGGCGTCGGCTCGTCGGTGGTCAACGCCCTGTCGGACCATCTGCGGGTCGAGGTGGCGCGCAACCGCGAGCTTTATGCGATGGAGTTTTCGCGCGGAATCCCCCAAGGCAAGCTTGAGAAAATCGGTGCTGCCCCCAACCGGCGCGGCACGGCGGTAACCTTTCACCCCGACGCCGACATCTTTGGTGCGCTGACGCTGAAGCCCGCACGGCTGTTCGCGATGGCGCGGTCCAAGGCCTATCTGTTTTCGGGCGTCGAAATCCGCTGGAAGACGGCCCAGAAAGACGGCACCACCCCGGCAGAGGCGACCTTCCACTTTCCCGGCGGCCTGTCGGACTATCTGAATGAAACCCTGACTTCCTACACCACCTATGCCGAGGCCCCCTTTGGCGGCATGGTCGACTTCAAGGAAAAGTTCGGTATCCCCGGCAAGGTCGAATGGGCGATCAACTGGACACCGTCACGCGACGGCTTCATCCAATCCTACTGCAACACCATCCCCACCCCCGAAGGCGGCACCCACGAGGCCGGTTTCTGGGCGGCGATCCTGAAGGGGGTGAAGGGCTACGGCGAATTGGTCGGTAACAAAAAGGCCGCCACCATCACCCGCGAAGACCTGATTACCGGCGGCTGTGCTTTGGTGTCGTGCTTTATCCGCGAGCCTGAATTCGTGGGCCAGACCAAAGACCGTCTGGCCACCGTGGACGCACAGCGCCTTGTCGAAAACTCGGTCCGTGACCATTTTGACAACTGGCTGGCGTCTGATACGAAATCGGCAGGGGCGATCCTTGATTTCCTTGTCCTGCGCGCCGAAGAACGCCTGCGCCGCCGTCAGGAAAAAGAAACCGCCCGCAAGACCGCCACCAAAAAACTGCGCCTGCCCGGCAAGCTGACCGATTGTACGTCGAAAACCCGCGAAGGCACCGAGTTGTTTATCGTCGAGGGTGATTCCGCTGGCGGCTCCGGCAAGGGCGCGCGCAACCGCGTCAATCAGGCGCTGCTGCCGCTCAAGGGCAAGATCCTGAACGTGCTGGGCGCGGCCTCGGGCAAGCTGAACACCAATGCCGAGATCAATGATCTATGCGAGGCGCTTGGCGTTGGCATGGGCAGCAAATTCGTGCTGGACGACCTGCGCTATGACAAGATCATCATCATGACCGACGCGGATGTGGACGGTGCCCATATCGCCGCCCTGCTGATGACGTTCTTCTTCACCCAAATGCGCCCGATGATCGACGCGGGCCATCTCTACCTCGCCTGCCCGCCGCTGTTCCGCCTGACCCAAGGGGCCAAGCGCGTCTATGTCGCGGATGAAGCGGGCAAGGATTACTGGATGGAGAAAGGTCTGGGTGGCAAGGGCAAGATCGACATGCAACGCTTCAAAGGCTTGGGCGAAATGGACGCCAAGTATTTGAAAGAAACCACGATGGACCCCACAACCCGCAAACTGATCCGCGTGACGGTGCAAGAGGACGTTCCCGGCCAGACCGGCGATCTTGTGGAGCGTCTGATGGGCAAAAAGCCGGAACTGCGCTATCAGTATATCCAAGAGAACGCGCAGTTTGTGGAGGAGTTGGATGTTTGAGGGAGTGACTGTTGATAGAAATTTCTCGCGACATTCGAAATAACATATTCGATGCACTCAGAATTGAGTCTATTTCATTCTCTGGATCTCTTGGCGATGTAGATTTTCTTAGTAGGCTCTTTGACCTAAAATCTTTGCCTTCTTATGACAATCGTTTTGGTTCTGCCGATGGTGATATCTGGCAGCATAGGGAGAACAACTTTGATTGGGAGGATGATTGGATATTTGGCGACACGAGGTTTAACTTACTCGGTTGTTCAGATACCGAATTTCTTAAATTTTTATGTGAAACAATTCACCCCGTTGTGCGCTCTGAACAAGAGACTGTTGATACAGTGGTATCACATTACAACGAGCAGTTGGCTTTGGTGGGTTGGGAGCTTGTGCCATCGCAGAAGATTGCAGGTCGAGCGATTTTCGTACCACGGAAATTAGGAGAGTTTCATAGTCAAATTAACCGCGCCTCTAGTGCTGCCGATATTCTTTCATCAAATTGGATGCAGGCCGAAATCAAAAGAATAAACAGTGCGATAGAGAATGATCCAGCGCTAGCAATCGGGACGGCGAAAGACTTAATAGAATCATGCTGCAAAGCAATTTTATCTCAAATTGTGGATTCTGAGCCCGCTTCAAAGAATGATGATCTGCCGACACTCTCGAAAAAAATGTGCAAAGCTTTGGGTTTAGTACCGGAAGGCATTCCATCCGAGGCAAAAGGCGCTGAAATTATTAAGCGCACACTTAGTAATCTTGCATCAATTACCAAGGGCATAACTGAACTTAGGGGGCTTTATGGTTCAGGGCATGGACGCGACGGAAAACACATCGGACTAGAACCGAGACACGCGCGTCTTGCTGCTGCCTGCGCAATCGCTTTCGTAGATTTTGCGACGGAAACCTATCTAAAACGTAAAAATTAGGTAACTGAAGCCTTCTAGCCCGAGGCCCCGCCTCTGGCTGCGCCCTCCCCAAAGGGGAGGGCGCAGCCCTGACCTTGTGCCTGATCGGAATCTCGCAAAGGGGGCTTAGCATCCCCCTTGCCAAACCCACTCAACACCCCCACTTTATCCTCCACAGGCCACCCGCATTCCGGGCCGCCTGTTGCCTCACCGGACCCGCTGCGCGTCTTGCGCCCTGCGCCTCTGAGCATCTACCCGATGGGCAGCCGCCGTTCGGGAACCTCATGTGAAAGAGCATCCCCATGTCCAAAGAAAAGAACAAAGGCAATAAAGAGACCAAAAAACCCAAGAAGGAAAAGGTCAAAGTGCTGGCCACCGCCAACAGCGGCACCAAGGACGGCACCAAGATTGCGGGCAAGAACGTCAAATAATTCGCACCCCAAACATCCACCCTGCGCTGAACGTAGGGTGGGTGTAGCCCGCGCCCGGCACCCCTGTGGCGTTCACGTGGTTTTCACTTGAACCGCAAAGCGGTTTCACCCAACTATCAAACATGATCCGCGCCCTTATCATCCTGTCATTGCTTGCGTCTTGCGGTCGTCCCCTGACCGACAGCGAACAGGCGTTTGCGCATACGATTATGGGCGATACGCTCAATTTCTCGAACGTCCGGCTGCATGACGGTGCGCCCTCAAAAGCGGTGACAATGACCCGCAAGGCACGCCCGCGCACCACCTGCCGCGAACGGATTTTACCGCCCGAGAAGGTAGGCGAGGTGATCACCACCAAACCGGCCGCGATTGCCCTGTGGAACACCGTTCTGTTCGACAAGGATTGGTATCTAGACGACTATCTGCCCAAGTATCCAGACCAGATCGGCCTGATCGCCGCGATGATCTTTGGCCACGAGCTGACCCACGTCTGGCAATGGCAAAACCGCGCCACCACCGGCTATTCGCCGCTGCGCGCAGCACTTGAACATGGCGGCGGGGCGGACCCCTATCTGTTTGATCTAACGGCAGAACCAAAGTTCACCGATTTCGGCTTTGAACAGCAAGGGGCCATCGTCGAGGAGTTTGTCTGCTGCCGCGCCCTGGCCCCGCAAGCGCCGCGCACCCAGCGGCTGCACGCGCTGATCTCGCAGGTCATGCCTGTCGCCCCCCTGCCCCAAAGCCGCGCCTATGAGGTGGGAATGCCATGGGACGGGGTCGAATTGCGCGGGATCTGCGACTAGCGCTGGATGCTTTCCAGATACACCAGCAAGCCCGCCAAAACGCGCGGTGTCGGGGTCAACGCGCCGTCCAGTTCAACCGGAACCAGATCCAACGCCATTTCCTTGCCAAAGTTCGGCATGACGCGGGTCAGGTGGTTTTCCTGCGGATCGCCATAAATATAGGCCAGCGTTTTCGTTTCGGGAAAGCGTCCGTCATTGTTGCGTGCCAGCAATGTCAGGTCCGGCGGAGTGGTGGCCAGACTGCCCGCCAAAGGCCCGTCTCCGCGGGCCGACGTGCCGTGACAGGCAACGCAATTATCCGCAAAAAAAGCAGCACCTTCCGGCCGTTCTGGCATGCCAGTCTCGACGCAGGCGGCGAGCGACAGCACCAACGGGAGTATGGTGATCAGGGGCAAACGCATTTTCGGTTCCTTATATAACGTGGTCCAAGCCTTGCCGTACCACCTCTGGTTTGCCATGATCTGAATCAAATGGACAGATGAAACTGGTTTTCCCAAAGGATAGAACCCCAAGAGACTTTGAAAAACAGCCGGATTCCTTCAAGATTTCGGACCGATTTGCAGGAATGAAACGGCGCGCGCCCCGGACGCAGATCGCACCCCCGTACCAATTGCTAGCCGGGCGACAACTGCCCGGCATCAAGGCGTATCTGACGGTCCATTCTGGCGGCCAGTTCAAGGTTATGCGTCGCGATCACCGCCGAAAGGCCGGTGCTGCGGACAAGGTCCATCAAGGTGGCAAAAACCTGATCCGACGTTGTCGGATCCAGGTTGCCTGTCGGCTCATCCGCCAGCAGCAAGCGCGGTTCGTTGGCAAGCGCGCGGCAAAACGCGACCCGTTGCTGTTCGCCACCCGACAAAGCGGCAGGCCTGTGGCTGGCGCGGTGTGCGATACCAACCTGATCCAGCAGCGCCAACGCCCGTGTTTGGGCCTCTTCCTTGCCGATACCATTGGCCAGCTGAGGCAAGACGATGTTTTCCAGCGCCGAGAACTCGGGCAAAAGATGGTGAAACTGATAGATAAATCCGACGTCGCGGCGCCGCACGGCTGTGCGTCTGCGATCGGACTGGCCGGTCATATCCGTGCCAGCAATCTCGACCGTGCCTGAATCTGGTGTGTCGAGCAGCCCCGCGATATGCAGCAGCGGCGATTTACCCGCGCCCGACGGGGCCACCAATGCCACAACTTCGCCCGCAGTGACGGTCAGATCTATGCCGCGCAAGACAGTGACCTCATTGGGGTGGCCCGCGTTATAGGCTTTGGAAATGCCCGACAGGCGCAACACAGGATCATTCATAGCGCAGCGCCTCAACAGGGTTCATTCGCGCGGCACGCCGTGCAGGAAAAATCGTGACAATAAAGGAAAGGCCCAGCGACAAGCCAACAGCCGACATCACGTCGCCAAATTGCAGCTTGGCAGGCAGGAAATAAATGCCACGCACGGACGCATCCCACGCCGTACCGCCTGATAGCCAGTTCACCACACCAAAGATCTGATCAACATAAAGCGCGAACAGGCAGCCAAGGATCACCCCCATTGCCGTCCCGATGATCCCGGTGAAGGCACCGCAGATGAAAAACACCCGCAGGATCGATCCTTCGGTCAGCCCCATGGTGCGCAAGATCCCAATGTCGCGGCCCTTGTTCTTGACCAACATAATCAGCCCCGACACGATGTTCATTGCCGCGATCAGCACCAGAATGCTCAGGATCACGAACATCACCCGATCCTCGATATCAAGCGCGTTCAGAAAGGACCCCGACGCATCGCGCCATGTCCAGACCATGCCGCGATCCCCTGCTGCGGCCAGTAAATCATTGGTCAACGCATCGACGCGGTCCGGGTCTTGCACCATCACTTCAAGCTCGTCCGCCACCCCTTCACGGTTAAAGAACGACTGTGCTTCTGCCAGCGGCAGATAGGCACGGGTTCGGTCGATGTCATAGCGTCCTGCACTGAAAATATAGACCACATCATAGGCGTTGATCCGCGGGCTGGTGCCAAGTGCTGTCTTCACCCCATTGGGCGAGATGATCTTGATCCGGTCACCCAGCCCCACCCGCAGCGCCTGCGCGACACCCGATCCGATTGCAATGCCCTGATCGAAATTCGCAAGATCACCAAACGCTGTATCAGGGTTCGCAATGCGCGGAAGGTTCGCCAGATCACTCCCCTCAATTCCATAAATCTCGATCCCGGCGTTGGCCTGGCCTTTGTTTGCCATCACCTGACCACGCACCAGGGGCGCAACTTGCGTGACACCCGCAACCTGCGCCACGCGGGCAGACATCTCGGCGTAATCCACGATGCCAGTCTGGCTGACGCCGTTCTCGTCAACCGTTGCCATGTTGTAGACCGTGACATGCGCGTTGGCGCCCAAAATCGTCCCCACAAATTCCGCCCGAAATCCGGAGCGCACGGAAAGCGTGGCAATCAACGCAAACACCGCCAGGGTAATGCCGATGAGGCTGATCCAAGTCATCACGCTCACCCCGCCCTCGGCGCGGCGTGCGCGCAAATAGCGCCAGGCGATCATCCACTCGAACGGGGCAAAAGGCGGTGTACTATGGGCGGGTTTGGCCATCAAAGGGCTCCGGTCAGATCAGTCGCGCGCAACCTGCTGGTTTGTGCGCACAGGGTCAAGCTGCGTATCAGCACGCATCAGGTCACAACGGCGCTACCGGCGGGTTTTAGTCGGCAATCGCCTTGCTGCGCCGAAAAGGCATCGCAAACAGCCGAAACACAAAACCAAGCGCGATCGCCCCAAACAAAAAGCCTGCACCGGCAAAGATCAAACCCGCAAGGTTCAAAGGCACTGCAGGCTGGTACACTGCCCAAGCGGCCTTGGCGATCTGGGTGTCGCGCATCTGCGGCAGGTAATAGGCCCGCATGAACGGTCCCTGCCCTTCAAGTTTGGCAAGCGCGGCAGACAAGGCATCGTGGCGCTGGAATGTCGTGGTCATATCCAAACGCCTGCGATCCAAAAACGGCGTGCCGGTCATCTGGGCCAACGCGTCGTCCCGCGACAGACCAACCGATTGCGCGGTTGCATCAAAGTCAGCGGTCACGTCCTCAAGCGCGTCAACTGCACCGCCAAGTCGCTGAAGGTATTGCTGCGAAAATTCGGGGAATTGCGAGGTCACCGCCCCGCCTGCAAGCCCACCGGCCAAAATGATTGCGCGCAAAATCACATTCTGCCCCCGTCCGGGGTCTCCACTCTGCACGCCACCCCCGATATCCTTTTCTTAAGCGATATTTCGGTAAATCGCAGCCACCTTTTCGATCGCGGCCTCCGGCGGCATTTCTTCGCTTTCACCAGTCCGGCGAGAGGTCAGTTCCACGACACCATTCTTAAGGCCTCGGGGACCAACGGTTATCCGCCACGGCAAACCGATCAGGTCCATCGTGGCAAACTTGCCGCCCGCACGTTCATTGCGGTCGTCATAAAGCGGCTCGAGCCCCAGGGCCGTGATGCTGTCGTACAGCGCCTGACAGGCTGCATCAGCCTCCTCGTCGCCCTGCTTGAGGTTGACGATACCAACGTGGAAAGGCGTCACCCCTTCGGGCCAGATGATGCCCTTGTCGTCATGGCTTGCCTCGATAATCGCGCCAAGCAGTCGGCTGACGCCGATCCCGTGGCTGCCCATGTGTACGGGCACAGGCTTGCCATCGGGGCCTTGCACTGTCGCGCCCATGGGTTCGGAGTACTTGGTGCCAAAGTAAAAGATCTGGCCCACTTCGATGCCGCGCGCCGTGCGCTGGCGATCCTGGGGAACCTCAGCGAACAAATCCGCATCATGGGTTTCATCCGTGCGGGCATACCGCGAGGTGAACTCCTCCAAAACCGCCTGACACTGATCCACGGAATCGTAGTCTATCTCGCGGTCGCCGAATTTCAGCTCGGTGATCTGGCTGTCATAGAACACTTCGGATTCGCCGGTTTCCGCAAGCACCAGAAACTCGTGCGTGTCATCGCCGCCAATCGGGCCAGAATCCGCACGCATCGGGATCGCTTGCAAGCCCATCCGCTCGTAACTGCGCAGATAGCTGACCAGATGGCGGTTGTAGGCATGCAACGCGTCTTCCTTGGTCAAATCGAAGTTGTAGCCGTCCTTCATCAAAAACTCGCGGCCGCGCATCACGCCGAAACGGGGGCGGGTCTCGTCGCGGAACTTCCATTGGATGTGATAGAGCGTGAGCGGCAGGTCCTTGTAAGACCCGACATGGCTGCGGAAAATATCGGTGATCATCTCTTCGTTTGTGGGACCATAAAGCATATCGCGGTCCTGCCGGTCCTTGATGCGCAACATCTCGGGGCCATAGGCGTCATAACGCCCGGATTCCTTCCACAAGTCCGCCGATTGCAACGTTGGCATCAACATCGGAATATGCCCAGCGCGCTGCTGTTCTTCGTGCACGATATTCTCGATCTTGCGCAGCACCTTGAATCCAAGCGGCAGCCACGAATAAATCCCCGCAGCCGACTGCTTGATCATGCCTGCCCGCAACATCAACCGGTGGCTGACAATTTGCGCCTCGGCTGGGTTTTCCTTGAGCACGGGCAAAAAGTAACGGGACAGACGCATGATGATCCTCTCAGAGTAAATTCAGCCCTGATTATGCCAAAGCAAACAGGGAAACAATCACCAACCTTCCCAACTTTCCACGCCCCCCCTTCTCTGGCCACGGCCCCGCCCCTTCTCTGGCTCTTAAATATCCCGGGGTTTGGGGCAGCGCCCCAATCACACCTCTAAGCAGCCGCGCGTTTGGCCAGTTCCAGCGCCACCTGCAGCGCCTTGGCCATATCCTGAACCGATATCCATTCCAGCGGTCCGTGAATTTCCTGCATGCCCGTAAAGATATTGGGGCATGGCACGCCCATCTCGGTCAGGCGCGACCCGTCGGTTCCCCCGCGAATGGGTACGGACACCGGCTCCATCCCGGCGGCGCGCACGGCATCATGGGCCAGGTTGACCGGGGTCATATCGTTTTCAAGCCAATAGCGCATGTTGCGGTATTGCGGCGTGATTTTGCAAGTGATCTGCGCGCGCGGCTCGGATGCCTGCACCGTGTCGCACACCTTGCGCAGCAAATCGCCCTTTTGCGCCAGACCTTCCCGCTCGAAATCGCGGATGATGAATTTGATCTCCGCCTCTGATGATCCGCCCTTGATCGTCGTTGCATGGATAAAGCCCTCGGTGCCTTGCGTGGTTTCGGGGGTCATCGTGACATGGGGCAACGTCATGATGATCTTGGAAGCCAGATGAGTCGCGTTGACCATTTTGTCTTTCGCCCAGCCCGGATGCGCCGATACGCCCGTGACCTGCACCACCGCTCCGTCCGCCGAGAACGTCTCGTATTCGACCTCACCGGGCTTCGAGCCGTCAAACGTATAGGCGAAATCGAAGGCAAAGTCGGCGGGCAGCCGTTCATGCACGCCGCGCCCGATCTCCTCGTCCGGGGTAAAGGCCAGCCGGATGTCGCCATGGGGCACCTCGGGGTTTTCCAGCAGATGCCGTGCAGCGGTCATGATGATCGCCACGCCCGCCTTGTCGTCACCGCCCAGCAACGTGGTGCCACTGGCGGTGATGATGTCTTCGCCCTGCTTTTCGCCCAGATATGGCGCGTTTTCAGGTGATAGCTTCAGGTCCGGCGCATCGGCAAAGGTAATGTGGCCCCCGTTATAGCCCCGATGCACGACAGGCTTTACGCCCGTCGCATTGAACTGTGGGGCTGTGTCCACATGCGCACACCATCCCATCACGGGTGCGCCCTGAACCGTGGCAGGCACCGTGGCCAGCACCACACCATAATCGGTCAGCTGCACATCGGCGGCCCCCATTGCCTTCAGTTCCTGGACCAACAGTCGCGACATGTTCAGCTGAATATCGGTACTGGGGCTGGTCTGGCTGTTTTCATCACTTTGGCTGTCAATTGCAGCATAGCGCACCAGACGCTCTTCCAGTTCATGGTCAAAATCACTGCGCATTGCGGGTCTCCTCATTTTGGGTCCAGTGGCGGTTTAGCAGGGCAAATTGTCAAGTCACATTGCCTGCTTGCATCTTGGACCCGGTCTTTGGCATCAAACCTTCGCGAAAGGCCGCCGAAATCCTTTGATCGCGCTGAAATCGACCGATTTGACCTTCCGCAGCCCTTGAAAATCTGTCCCTATTACGCAATGTCGAACGATAGCGTTTGCGGAGATAGCACATGGCCCTGCCCATCAGAGATCAATTGAAATACTGGGGCATCGCAGGGGCCGTTTTTCTTGTTGTCTTGTGGTTTACCGGCGACGTGCTGCTTCCCTTTCTGATTGGCGCTGCAATTGCATATTTTCTTGATCCTGTTGCGGATCGCTTGGAAAAGTTCGGCCTAAGCCGGGCGATGGCGACGACAGTGATCACGCTTTTTGCCATTCTGATCTTTGTGCTGATGGCTCTTTTGGTTATTCCCGCATTGGTCAACCAAGCCATCAACCTTTTTGAAGTAGCACCGGAGTTGACACGAAATTTCATTGATTTTCTAACAGAGCGCTTCCCCGCCCTGCTGGTAGAGGGATCAACTTTGCGCAGTTCCATCGTCTCTGTCGGCGCTACAATACAGGAACGGGGGGGCGAGTTGCTCAATACTGCGCTGGCCTCTGCCGCGTCCTTGCTAAATATTCTTATCTTGTTTGTGATCGTTCCGGTCGTTGCTGTGTACCTGCTTTTGGATTGGGACCGCATGGTTTCGCAGATCGACAGTCTGCTGCCACGGGACCATGCGCCAGTCATCCGCCGTCTGGCAGGTGATATTGACAAGACGCTAGCCAGTTTCATTCGCGGCATGGGCACCGTGTGTCTGATCCTGGGCGCGTATTATGCCATTGCGCTTATGTTGGTGGGCCTGCAATTCGGTCTAGTCGTAGGGTTCATCGCAGGTCTGGTCACGTTCATTCCCTATCTGGGAGCGCTGCTGGGCGGCGCGTTGGCCATCGGCTTGGCGCTGTTCCAATTTTGGGGCGACTGGGTGTCAATCGGGCTGGTTGCGGGAATCTTTATTCTTGGCCAGACCCTCGAAGGGAACTTCCTGACGCCCAAGCTGGTTGGCGATTCCGTAGGCTTGCACCCGGTCTGGCTGATCCTCGCACTTTCCGTTTTCGGCTCCCTTTTCGGCTTTGTCGGAATGCTGGCGGCAGTACCCATTGCAGCCGCCTTGGGTGTGATTACACGCTTTGCAACCGAGCAGTACCGCGAAAGCGTTCTGTATCAGGGCACTGACAAGACATCTTTGGATGAAACGGTAGACTGACATGGGACAACAGTTAGGCCTTGCCCTTCCCAGTCGCACTGCACTGGGACGCGACGATTTTTTCGTTGCTCCATCGAATGCCATCGCCGCTGCCATGATCGACAACTGGCAAAACTGGGCGGGGCGCAAGTTGGCGCTTACCGGACCGCAGGGATCGGGTAAGACACATCTGACACATGTTTGGGCCGCTATGTCAGGTGCGCGGATCATCAATGCTGCCGATCTTATCAAGGCGGATGTCCCTGACTTGGCGCAATCCTGCGTTGCGGTCGAAGACGTGCCTGCGATTGCGGGTAATTCAAAGGCTGAAACGGCGCTCTTTCATCTGCACAATCTCGTCCTTGCTGAAGGCCACAGCCTCCTGATGACGGGCACGCCGCCTGTCGGGCTGTGGAACCTGACCTTGCCCGACCTGACAAGCCGCATGGGTGCCGCCGGATCTGCAGCACTTGAGGCACCCGACGATATGCTGTTGACAGCCGTGCTGGCAAAGCTGCTGGCCGACCGGCAGTTGACCCCCAAGCCCGATCTGATCCCTTATCTTTTGTTGCGCATGGACCGATCCTTTGCCGCGGCGGGTGAACTTGTTGCAGCGCTTGATGCCGCAAGCCTCGCACAGAAAAAACCGGTAACCCGAGCGCTTGCCGCACAAGTACTGGACAATCGTGCCTGACAAGCGCGATAGTCCTTCAAAACCATCTGTCATAAATCTGTTATAATCCAACGCCATAAGGCCGATATGACCCAAGCTGATTTCCTGAAGGCCTCCTTTGCCGAGGCAGAAGACGTTGCCGATCTCGACATCACGGGTCCGGGTCGGTTTTATAATCGTGAACTCAGCTGGCTTGGTTTCAACTGGCGTGTTCTGGAAGAGGCACAAAACATCCGCGTGCCTTTGCTTGAACGCCTTCGGTTCTTGTCGATCTCGGCCAATAACCTTGACGAGTTCTATACCGTGCGTGTCGCGGGCCTGCGCGAGTTGGCCCAAGCCGGAAACACGACGCCTGCTGCCGACGGGCTTTCCCCCGCTGAGCAGCTGGTGCTTATCAACGAAAACGCCCGCAAACTCATGCTGACGCAGCAAAGCACGCTGGTTGAACTGATGACCGAGCTGGACGCGCAAAACATCATGCTCGAACGCGCCGCCGATCTGGACAAGGCTGATCTGACCTACCTTGAAGACGTTTTTCTAAATCAGGTTTTTGCGGTTTTGTCCCCCTTGGCAATCGACCCCGCGCATCCGTTCCCGTTTATCCCAAATACCGGCTACGTGCTGGCGCTTCAGCTCGAGCGCAGCTCTGACAAGCGCCCATTGCAGGCGCTGTTGCCGATCCCCGCCAAGATCGACCGCTTCGGGTCCCTGCCAGCGGCCGACGGCTGTTTGCGGTTCCTGCCCTTGGAGGATCTGCTGGTTCTGAACATTCCCAGTCTCTTTCCGGGGTACAAGCTCAAGGACCATTTCGAGTTTCGTGTTCTGCGCGATAGTGATCTTGAGGTCGAGGACGATGCCGAAGACCTTGTGCGCGAATTCGAAGTTGCGTTGAAAAGGCGGCGTCGCGGCGAAGTTGTGCGCCTGACCCACTCCGCAAATCCGCCCGAAAAACTGAAAAATGTGGTGATGGCCGAACTTGCCGTGCGCCCGCAAGACGTGATTGAAATCGACGGGATGATTGGCGTTGGCGATTTGTCAGAACTGGTGGGCGACAGCCGCCCTGATCTGCTTTGGCCACAATTCACACCGCGCATTCCCGAACGGGTGACCGATCACGAAGGCAACATGTTCGAAGCGATCCGGTCAAAGGATATGCTGTTGCACCACCCCTATGAGACCTTCGATATGGTGGTTCGCTTTCTGGCTCAGGCTGCGCGTGATCCCAATGTGGTTGCGATCAAGCAGACGCTTTACCGCACCTCGCGTGACAGCCCCATTGTCGAGGCGCTGTGCGAAGCTGCCGAAGACGGTAAATCCGTCACTGCGCTGGTCGAACTCAAGGCCCGGTTTGACGAGGCCGCAAACATCCGCCAGTCGCGCAGGCTTGAGCGGGCGGGCGCGCATGTCGTGTATGGTTTTATAGATCTGAAAACCCATGCTAAAATCTCGACGGTGGTGCGCCGCGAGGGGTCTCAATTGGTCACCTATACCCATTACGGGACGGGCAATTACCATCCAATCACAGCGCGCATTTATACCGATCTTTCGTTCTTTACCTGTGACCAAAAGCTAGGGCGTGATGCAACCAAGGTGTTCAACTATCTTTCCGGCTATGCGCAACCCGATATGCTGGATAACCTTGCGATTTCGCCGCTTACCCTGAAGCCCCGACTGCTAGAGATGATCGCGGCCGAGGCAAAATACGCCGCAGCAGGCAAACCAGCTGTCATTTGGGCAAAAATGAATTCCATCGTGGATCCAGATGTCATTGACGCGCTTTATGAAGCGTCTCAGGCTGGTGTGAAGATCAGCCTCGTGGTTCGCGGCATCTGCAGCCTGCGCCCCGGCATCAAAGGTCTGTCAGAAAACATTCGCGTGAAATCCATTGTTGGGCGGTTCCTCGAACACTCCCGCATTGTATGCTTTGGAAATAGCTACGGCCTGCCCCACAAGAAATCCCGCGTCTTCATCTCTTCAGCCGACTGGATGGGCCGAAACCTCGCGCGTCGGGTAGAAACTCTGGTCGAGATTGAAAACCCGACAGTCAAAGCACAGATCACCAGCCAGATCATGGCCGCCAACCTTGCCGATGTTGCCCAAAGCTGGGTGATGGCTCCGGATGGTAGTTTTACCCGCCATGCGCCGGAAGAAGGAACGTTCGCCTTTAATTGTCACCGCTTCTTTATGGAGAACCCGTCCCTTTCGGGTCGCGGCAGTGCTGGTGCGTCAGATGTACCAAAACTCACCCATACCGAAGATTGAACCGAGGTGCGCCAACCCCGTGCGACCGGTCCTTTTTGCACGCAACTTACCCGTTAGCGATTGACGTCCTCAGCGTGCTGGGCCAGTTTGCATGCGAACCAAGGCCCCCGCAGGAGCGTTTGTGGCAGATCAGAAAAACATCAATCCGCCCTCTCTTGTCCCTGAAACCGGCGTGACCGATTTGGGACTTTTCGGAAAACCGTTATTTCAAGACCCTTCGGCACGTGCATTGGCACGCGTCGGCGTTGTAGACGTCGGCTCGAACTCGGTCCGTTTGGTGGTGTTTGATGGGGCCGCACGGTCACCAGCATATTTTTACAACGAGAAAATCATGTGCGCTTTAGGTGCAGGCATGGCGGAAACCGGGCATTTGTCGCCCGAAGGGCGCGCTCGTGCACTGTCTGCCATGCGGCGTTTCAGCAAGCTTGCCGAAGGCATGCAACTGTCAGAACTTACCGTCGTTGCCACCGCCGCTGTTCGTGATGCGACGGACGGGCTTGATTTTTGTGATCAAGTGCAGCGCGAAACCGGACTGAAAATCTGGGTGATCGCAGGCGAAGAAGAAGCACGGCTTTCGGCGCAGGGCGTGCTTTTGGGCTGGCCCGGCGCATACGGTCTGGTCTGCGACATTGGCGGGTCATCCATGGAACTGGCCGAGATTTCGGCAGGTCGCGTGGGCAAACGGGTAACCTCGGCCCTTGGGCCGCTGAAACTGCGCGACATCAAAGGCGGTTCAAAGGCCCGGCAGGCACATATCAGAGAAACCATGCAGGGGCTGGCCGACAAAATGGGCGCACAGCGCGACCGCCTTTTCCTTGTTGGCGGATCATGGCGCGCGATTGCGCGCATAGATATGGTGCGTCAGGGATATCCGCTGCACGTCCTTCACGAGTACCGCATGACTGCCAAGTCAGTGCGTGACACCGTAAAACATATCCAAAATTCAGACCTTGAAGAGTTGCGCCAGACCAGCGGGGTTTCGTCTAGCCGGATGGCGCTGGTTCCCTTTGCAGCCGAGGTGCTGTCGCGGCTGGTCAAGACCTTCAAACCAAAGGACATCGCCATATCAAGTTACGGTATTCGCGAAGGCATGCTGTATGAACAGATGCCCCAACGTCTGCGGGACCGTGACCCGCTGATCGAGGCCTGTCGCTTTGTAGAAGATAAAGACGCGCGAACACCCGGTTTTGGCAAGGTTTTGTTCGACTTCATCTCTCCGCTGTACAAATCCGCCTCACCGCAGCGCAAACGTCTGATCAAGGCTGCATGTCTGTTGCACGATGTCAGTTGGCGCGCGCATCCTGACTACCGTGCAGAAGTCTGTTTCGACAACGCAACCCGCGCAAATCTGGGTGGCCTCAAACATTCAGAGCGGATTTTTCTGGGGCTTTCCCTGCTGCACCGCTATTCGAACAAGCGTGAAAACAGCCGGTTTGAAGACCTTTTTGAGTTGGTCGACGAGAAAGCGCGGATCGATGCGGAAATTCTTGGCAAGGCCATGCGCTTTGGCGCGATGTTGTGGATGAACAAGGATGCAGAACGCGGCACCCTGCGCTGGTATCCGAAAAAGAAACTGCTTGAGCTTTGGCTAACCAACGACATGCTTCCCTTGTTCGGCGAGGTCGCAGAAGCGCGGCTGAACTCACTCGCTGCATCACTGGGTGCTCAGGTGCAGCTTAAGACGACGAAATCCTAGATATCAATCTGAGGCGTCTTATCGAGAAAGATCATCGGTCCCTTCGGGGTCTCAGGCTCGGGCTTGCGTTTGATGATAATATCACCGTTTGGCAAGATCTCGGGTGCCTCATAGACACTCCAATCCTCAACGCTTTCCAGAATACTGCCCAGGGCGGGGCCCATTTCATTGGCAAAGTCGCGCAGCGCAGGGCCAATTTTTTCCCCAAGTTCCGACAGATCTTCAAGTGCTGGGGACATTTCCTGCATCATACCGTCCAGAAACATCTGCGCACCCCGCTCCATCAAAGATGGGCCAGTCTCCGGCACAGCCTGCGCACTCGCAAGGGCAGGCGAACAGATCAAGACACAAATCAAGGCAAGGTTTTTCATGCCCTGACACTACACATCTTTGCGTGCACAGCAAAAGATATCATCTGTCCGGCTTTAGTCATCAAACTCAATTGTCACAGGAAAATGATCAGATGCCGTGATCAGCGCATCCCTTAACGCGGCATTCTGCCAACAATCAGGATCATCCATCGGATGCCAGATCCGCCAGCGGGCATTGCGCTGCACAAAATCGGGGCTGACCATGATGTAGTCCAAAAGCGCTTGCAAATACCGCTTTTCCGGTGCGATCCAGAACCGCGAGGTCGTTGGCACGGCACCGATACGTTGGCCCAAGGCACGCATGGCATGCGGCTCCATCAGTTCGTTTTCGCCGCGATACCCCATTACGATCTCGACCGAGGAGCGCCCGAACAGATCTTCGAACGTATCCAGACCCGGACCATCGTTCAAATCCCCCAACACCATCAGGGCAGCACCATTTGCAAGCTGCTCGTCAATGCGGCCGCGCAGCCAGATTGCTTGTGCCAATTGTTTGCGACGGTTGGCTATGCTGATGCGCATCACATCCGCTTGGGTCTTTGCCCCGTGAGGTGCCTTCGACTTCAGATGTGCACCAATCATTTGAAAGGCAAACCCCGCCTTCGTCCGAACGCTCAACTCAAGTGGCGGTTTTGAGAAAACAACCAGATCTTCGTTGGCATCGATATCCAGATCAATCCGCAGAACGCCATCAAATCTTGGCGCACCAGTGGCCCCTTGTGGCCCCGTCGCCATGCCGCCCGGCGCATGCGATACCGTCAGTTTATCAGGGTCGTAAAGCAAGGCGATTTCCTGCTGGGTTTCATTGGCAAACCCCATGATCGCGGCACTTGTGCGCAAATCAAAATGCGCGGCAAAAGCCTCTAATGCCTTGACGGTTTCATGCTTTCTGCTCTCGTCAGGGGCCTCGATGATCATGACAGCATCCGCATCCAAGGCGCGAAAAACGGTGCCAAGCGCCCGGGTCTGCCGGGCGCGGGTCACGTTGTTGCGGCCCGACCAGGCATCGTCATTGAAAAGCTGATTGTCCTCATCAAAAAGGTCGGTGAACCATTCCACATTATAGGTGGCAATCAGCATCAGCGCCCTTTACCAGACCATGTTTCCCACGCACGATTGATGTCGATCATGCGTTTTTCCGCCATCGAGATTGCCTCGGGCGGCAGCCCCCGCGCCACAAGGGCATCAGGATGGTTGTCGCGTACCAATTGCCGCCACGCAGCCTTGGCCTGCTCCTTGGTTGCATTGGGCGCGATGCCAAGCACGGTGTGCGGCAACGGCGAGGTATCGGGCACAAACCGTGCACGCAGCGATGCAAAATCGCTCTCATCCATCGCAAAAATCTCTGCCACACGGGCTAGAAACGCATCTTCACTGGGGTGATAGGTGCCATCCGCCATCGCGATATGAAACAGCCCTTCGATCAGGTCGCGCAGCATTTCGGGTTGGTCCGCAAACATGCTGGCAATGCGGGTCGCATAATCCTCAAAGCCAGTCACGTCCTGACGTGCAAGGTTGAACACACGTGCCGCCCCCTGCTGGTCGGCCTCTGCAATCTGGAATACCTCACGGAACGCTGTGACCTCGTCGCGCGTGACAAGCCCGTCAGCCTTTGCCATCTTTGCGCCCAACGCAATTACGGCGATCGTGAATGCGACCGACCGTTCGGGTGGGCTGCGCAGACGGTCGAAAACAGCCGACAACCCCTCGCCTGCGGCGAGCGCTGAAAGAGCTTCTGTGATGCGTGACCAAATCGACATGTAACCACCTTACTGCGCTGCAGCACAAAAGTCAGGGGGCGCTCAGTATTTTCTGCATCAAAATCAAATCCAGCCAACTACCGTTTTTGTGCGCAATCTGCGGCATCCGGCCCACATGTTCAAAGCCCAATACACTGTGAAATGCAACGCCGCCGGGATTTGCCGAACTGACGCCAGCGACCATGACATGCAGACCTTGAACAGCCGCCATTTCCATGGCCTTATCCATCAAGGCCCGCCCGACACCGCGCCCGCGCGCTTCGTCTTTGAGCACGATACTGTGCTCAATGCTCATCCGGTAACCTGGACCAGACCTGAACTGGGCATAAGTCACGAAACCCAAAATCCCGTCGTCTTGCGCAACCCAGAACGCGCCCGGTCGATCCGCGATCATCGTTGTAACCCCGGCATCGGTCTTTTCATCGGTCGTAAAGGTAAACAATGTGTCGCGGATCATCCGGTTCCAGATCGTTGCAATCACAGGCGCATCCGCAGCAATTGCGGCACGCAGGATCATCCTAAGACCAGTCGGCTGCCCGCCTTCTCGAAAACCGCTTTCAAGGCAGGCGGGGCCTTAACAAATGAAACACGCGCGTCCTTCAAAAAAGTTGCCAGCAGATCGGCCAAAAGCCCTGCCTCAGGGTGGTGAACCTCAAGTGCTGTCAGCTTGCACCCAGACGCGTCCAGCCGTTGCGCGGGATGGGCGTCTGCTTGCCACTCAATCAACGCCGGCGCACAGTTATCAAACGGCAGTATTCCTGACCGGGGCACCGCCATGCGCCACCGCAGATCCCCACGCTCCAGCTGAACAGGGGCACCAAATCCCTCTGGCAGGGCAGCCAGCGTGGCGTCCAGATCATTGCAGCGGCAAATCCAGTTCGTCAATCGCGCCTGACCTTGAAACCGGTCCAAATCAAACCACCGCGGACGGTCCGGAACGGGGGCATCGGGGTCAATCGCAATCGCCTCAAGATAAAGTCCATCCTCCAGCCCCATAAGCATGTTATGGGTATGAAAAACAGCGTGCTCGCCGCCCTGTTGCAGGGTGACGCCCAAAGCGTTTTGCACATGCTCTGTCGCCTCGCTCAATGTGACCGCCGCGACTGCGAGATGATCCAGTTCCATCTTCATATCTTCCAAATGGTCAAAAATCCTCGGGGGAGTTTGAGGGGGCAGACAGCCCCCTCATCTACCGTCCTAACCGCGTGTTTCGCGGATCAGCTTCAAGATATCCTGCGCTGCATCAGGAATATTCGTGCCGGGTCCAAAGATCGCTTTGACCCCTGCATCACGCAAGAACTTATAATCCTGCTGAGGGATCACCCCGCCGCAAATGACCAAGATATCTTCGGCACCTGCATCTTTCAGCGCCTTGATCAATTGCGGTGCCAAAGTTTTATGACCAGCCGCCTGTGACGAAATACCAATCACATGCACATCATTGTCGACGGCATCCTGTGCCGCTTCCGCCGGGGTTTGGAACAGCGGGCCCACGTCCACATCAAAGCCGATATCGGCAAAGGCTGTCGCGATCACTTTCGCCCCGCGATCATGCCCGTCCTGCCCCATTTTCACCACCAGCATCCGGGGACGCCGGCCTTCGGTTTCGGCAAAATCCTCAACCGATTTCTGAATTTGGGCAAACCCGCTGTCGCCCTCATAGGCCGCACCGTACACACCGGCGAGGGTTTTGACCTCGGCGCGGTGACGGCCGAATTCGGTTTCCATCGCCATGCTGATTTCGCCCACGGTCGCACGCGCACGCGCCGCCTCAACGGCACCTTCAAGCAGGTTACCGCCATCCTTGGCGCGGCGCGTCAACTCTTCCAGTGCGGCGGTACATGCTGCCTCGTCACGGTTGGCGCGCAACGTCTCCAGCCGCTTGATCTGGCTGTCGCGCACGGCGACATTGTCGACATCCATGATATCAATCGCATCCTCGGTCTCGCGGCGATACTTGTTGACGCCTACGATCACATCCGTCCCCCGGTCGATCTTGGCTTGGCGTGTTGCTGCGGCCTCTTCGATGCGCAGTTTCGGCATTCCAGAGGCCACGGCCTTGGTCATGCCACCAAGTTCTTCGACCTCTTCGATCAATTTCCAAGCCGCTTCGGCCATATCGCTGGTCAGCTTTTCGACGTAATAGCTGCCTGCGAGCGGATCGACGACATTCGTGACCCCGGTTTCTTCTTGCAAAATCAGCTGGGTATTGCGGGCGATGCGCGACGAGAATTCAGTCGGCAAGGCAATCGCCTCGTCCAAAGCATTTGTGTGCAGCGACTGGGTGCCACCCAGAACCGCCGACATCGCTTCGTATGCGGTGCGGATGACGTTATTGTAGGGGTCTTGTTCCTGCAAAGAAACGCCCGAGGTCTGGCAATGGGTGCGCAGCATCAACGATTTTGGGTTCTTGGGCTGGAATTCATCCATGATCCGCGACCACAGCAGACGGGCGGCACGCAGTTTGGCGGCCTCCATAAAGAAGTTCATGCCAATGCAGAAGAAAAAGCTCAGGCGCGGTGCGAATTTATCAACGTCCATACCGGCGGCAATCGCTGTGCGCACGTATTCGCGGCCATCTGCCAGCGTGAACGCCAGTTCTTGAACAAGGTTCGCGCCCGCCTCCTGCATGTGGTAGCCCGAAATCGAGATCGAGTTGAATTTCGGCATATGATCCGAAGTATACTCGATAATATCGCCAATGATTTTCATCGAAGGTTCGGGCGGATAGATGTAGGTATTTCGCACCATGAATTCTTTGAGGATATCATTTTGAATGGTACCCGAGAGGACGGATTTATCATGCCCCTGCTCTTCGCCAGCGACAATGAAATTGGCCAAGATTGGGATGACTGCCCCGTTCATCGTCATCGACACGGATACTTTGTCCAGCGGAATGCCGTCAAACAGGATCTTCATGTCTTCGACTGAATCAATCGCCACACCGGCTTTGCCCACATCCCCTTCGACGCGGGGATGGTCGCTGTCATAACCCCGGTGGGTTGCCAGATCGAAGGCGACGGATACGCCCTGCTGACCCGCAGCCAAAGCACGGCGGTAGAACGCGTTGGATGCTTCAGCCGTCGAGAACCCCGCGTATTGCCGGATCGTCCATGGCCGTCCTGCGTACATCGTTGCTTTGACACCACGCGTGAACGGCGCAGCGCCCGGCACGCCGCCCAAATGCTCAAGCCCGCCAATGTCATCGGCGGTATAAAGCGGCTTTACGTCGATGCCTTCGAGCGTGTGCCAGGTCAGATCGTCAATGGAGCGTCCGCGCAGTTCGGCCTCAGCCAGATTGCGCCAAGTATCTTTGTCGGCTGTCATTGTTGTGTCCTTTTATAATGTCGCCCGTGGGCTGGCTTGTGCCTGCTCTTTTACGGGTCGGATTCCGTGTCAGTTTGGCCAGACCATCCGCACCGGCAGCAAGCCAGAAAAGATCATCTGAATATGTCTCGCGCAGCGCTTCGGCCTGCGACGGGGTGAAAGGGTTCCAACGGCCGGTACTGTCCGGCAGCAAGTCCGGGTCCTGCCCCCGCTCTGCCAAAATGGCGCGCAGCGCAGGCAGGTCTGGTGCCCGGTTTGCCCAATGGCGTTGCACGTCCGGTGGTGCTGCGACCCCGGTCGCCTGCGCAAGCAAGTCATTGGGGTGGCCTGCATATTCCTCGAAACATGACACCTGAATGTCGGTATTTGGCATCGCGCAGGCCAGATCCACAATAACGTCGCGCCAACTGCGCGGCGACATCGCAATGCGGGCCAGCTTTGCCTGATCTGGCAGTTGATGGCCCCGCGATACCGCATAGGCGGCAGCCGAAGACCACCACATTTCTGGCGACCGTATGGTTAACACAATCCGGTTGATCCGGTGGTCGAACGCAGCACTATACCGCGCCATCCGTTCGCCAATGGCGGGGAAAAGCGCGCCGGTTCGAACACAATCTCGCGAACAGCCAATCATGTTCTCGTCCGAGATCAGCAATCGGGCAAGCCCTGCATCCCGGCTTTTGGCAAGCTGAAAGGCGATCCGTCCATTGACCCGCTCGGGCGTTGCGCCGGGCATGGCATGCCCCGGAGCAGGAAAAAGGCCCGCAAAAAGCCCTTTTCGGGTGCGCAAGGGCCCCCAAATGCCGGTGCCCGATGCCAAAATAGCATCGGCGTTTGAACGCAGATAGCGTTGGAAGCTGGTTGTTGCCGTTCGGTGCGCGCCTAGATGCAGGATGATATCCATGAGCTTTTTACTCAACCTTCGCAAGGGAACCGCCCCAGCCGGTCCATTCAGGGAAACTATCTGTTTCATGGCCGAAGACCCATTGCATTAAGGTTAATACGAGCTTGCGCCAATTTGCGCATCGCAATCCCGCTTAAAGACCTTATATCTGACGCAGTAGGAGAAAAAATGAAACGTGTAATAACCCTTGTTTTTGCTGGATTGTTTGCCGTAGCGGCATCTGCGCAATCGGCCACCGAACCACAGGAAACTGCCCTGTTTTTGCAGGCAGATATGGACGATTTAAGTGAATTCCATTGGAAAAAGAGACCAGTTTTGGTCTTTGCAGACAGTGAAAACGACCCTGCCTTCGAAGCGCAGATGGAGTTATTGCGAGAGCAGACCCAAGATTTGCTTTCCAGAGACGTGGTTGTTTTGATCGATACCGACCCCGCAGCACGCAGCCCATTGCGGCTGAAAATGCGGCCAAGGGGCTTTATGTTGGTGCTGGTTGGCAAGGATGGCGAGATCAAACTGCGCAAGCCCCGCCCTTGGGATGTGCGCGAGATCACCCGCAGCATCGACAAAATGACAATCCGGCAGCGTGAGATCCGCGATAAAAAAGAAGAGGCCGGGAATATCTTTGACTGAGGCACGCACAGAAGAACACCCGCCGATTTGGCAGATTGTGCCGGTTCTGTGGGATTGAATCTGCGCGCGTCACAAGCCATCTGATTTATTCAAACTCGATGATAACATCGTCAACGGCCAAGCTGTCGCCAGCGGTTGCGTTGATCTTGGACACGACGCCCTTCTTTTCGGCGCGCAGGATGTTCTCCATCTTCATCGCCTCGATCGTGCACAGGTTCTGCCCTTCCTGCACCTCGTCACCCACCTCGACGTCGATCTTAACCACAAGGCCAGGCATCGGGCACAGCAGCAGCTTTGATGTATCTGGCGGCAATTTTTCGGGCATCAGACGGGCAAGTTCTGCCTGACGCGGGCTGCGCACATGAACCTTCATGTCGGCACCGCGCGTGCGCACCCGGAAACCACCCGAGATTTTGCCTACTTTCAGGATCAAGGGCGTATCATTCACCATCATCTTGGCCAGTTGATCGCCCGGCGTCCAATTGCCCGCAACCCGCAACGAGGTGCCATCGACGAATGTGACGGTTGCCCCTTTCGGGTCTGCGTCGATTTCAACATCATAAGATTGCCCCCAAATGGCGACATTCCAGGCTGTGCCGACTTTGCGTTCGTGATTGTCCATCCGGCCGGACACACGGGTCCTGCGGATTTCGCCAACACGGTGCATCGCGGCCGTTGCAGCGGCAATACGGCGCAAATCTTCTTCAGGCAGGTCAACGCCGACGAAACCATCAGGGTATTGTTCTTCGATAAAGGCAGTCGTCATATCGCCCGCGATAAAGATCGGGTGGTCCATAACGGCGCTAAGGAACGGCAGGTTATGCCCGATGCCTTCGACCTCGAAACTGTCCAGCGCAACGCGCATCGCTTCAACCGCTTCGGCCCGCGTGGGGGCCCATGTGCACAGCTTGGCAATCATTGGATCATAATACATGCTAATCTCGCCGCCCTCGTAGACGCCGGTATCATTGCGCACGGCCACGTCACCCGAGGGGGCATCGCCTTGCCATTTGCCATTCACCAGCATCGGACCGGCAGCAACCTCCATCGGGGGGCGGTAACGGGTCAGACGGCCGATCGAGGGCAAGAAGCCGCGATAGGGATCCTCGGCATAAAGACGGTTTTCGATGGACCAGCCTGTCAATTTTACTTCGTCTTGGGTCATGGTCAGCTTTTCGCCGTTGGCGACACGGATCATCTGTTCTACCAGATCGACGCCGGTGATCAGCTCGGTCACAGGGTGTTCCACCTGAAGACGTGTGTTCATTTCGAGGAAATAGAAATTCCTCTCTCCGTCCACAATGAATTCGACTGTCCCAGCCGAGGTATACCCAACGGCCTGCGCCAAGGCGACGGACTGTTCGCCCATGGCTTTGCGGGTGGCCTCGTCCAGGAACGGGCTGGGCGCTTCTTCAACAACTTTCTGGTTGCGGCGCTGGATCGAACATTCGCGCTCACCCAGATAAATGCCGTTGCCGTGGGCATCGCAGAGCACCTGAATTTCGATGTGACGGGGCTGTGTCACGAATTTCTCGATAAAAATACGGTCATCGCCAAAACTGTTTGCAGCCTCGTTTTTGGACGATTGAAACCCTTCGCGGGCCTCTGCATCGTTCCATGCGATCCGCATCCCCTTGCCGCCGCCACCCGCTGACGCCTTGAGCATCACAGGATAGCCGACTTCGTTCGAGATTTTCACCGCCTCATCCGCGTCGGCGATAAGCCCCATGTAGCCAGGCACAGTCGATACGCCCGCTTCCTGCGCAATCTTTTTCGAGGTGATCTTGTCGCCCATCTTTTCGATCGCGCCAACTGGAGGGCCAACAAAGGACACGCCAGCTGCCGAAAGCGCTTCGGCAAACTTGGAGTTTTCGGACAGGAAACCATACCCGGGATGCACCGCCTGCGCGCCCGACGCCTTCACCGCCTCCATCACCTTGTCGATGACGATATAGGACTGGTTGGCGGGTGATGGCCCGATGTGGATTGCCTCGTCTGCCATTTGCACGTGCAGCGCCTGCGCATCGGCGTCGGAATAGATCGCGACGGTCTGGATGCCCATCTTTTTTGCCGTCTTGATGACACGGCAGGCTATTTCGCCGCGGTTGGCGATCAGGATCTTATTGAACATGGGCTGTCCTTTGTGGTCTTGAGGAAACGGAAAAACCCCGCGTCAGCATCAGCTGAGCGGGGCATTTGTTTAGATTTGACGGGACGTTGGCGCGCAGAGCGCCAGCGGTTTTTAAATTACCGGCAGCGTACGGCACCCGACTGGCAGGCAAGCACATTGGCACCAGCACCGATTGCAGCACCTTCAACAATGCCGCCACCTGTGAGGGCAGCTGCACCAGCACCGACCGCGCCGCCACCAAGAGCTTGCTTTCCGATAGTGTCACCACAGGCTGCAAGGCCTGCACAAGCTGTAACGGCGAGGAGAATGTTTTTAACTGACATAAGAATGATCCTTTTGATCTGAACTGATCTGCTTTTTGCGTATGCTTATTAACGCAGCACTGGATCGAAGGTTCCGCCAGCTTGGGGCTTTTGCCAAGACCCAGCAAAAACGCAGGCGCAAATCCGCTAACATTGCGGCACTGATCTGCGGAACTTTGCTGAGCGGTCATGATCATCACTCCTCGAACACGTCAGGATATGATGCACGGGCGAGATTTACGTTGATCCTCAAAAGCGCTTCGTAGTCTTCAGGATCAAACGGATCCTGGTCTGGAACTACCTCGCGACCAAAAAGCCACGACAGACGACCCGCATCCAGATTGCCGCGCTCGAATGGTTCTTCGCCAAAGGAGTCCCACAAGGCTTGCATGAAAGCCGTATCAGCCCGCCGGTCAACAGACTTGCGATCAGAGCGACGCTCTCTCCGGGTAAGCGGCGTGACGCCTTTTGGATTGGCGCGACGGATGGTGAATTGAAAGTCCGAACCGGGCATGCGCCCGGGAAAACCGCGATGTTTCAGCATGATGCCCTCCGAACGAAAGGGGCCATGCGCGGCGCGTCAGATAGAACGGGTGAGAGGACAGGCGCGGACGCCTGCCCTCGGCAAGTCTTACTTGTACTTGCCTGTGTATACTGGCTCAACCGAGATTGGCTCGGGTGCAACCACAACATATTCTTCTTGCTGCTTTGGTGCGCATGCCGAAACGACTGCGATAAGGCCGAATGCGGCCAACATTTTGATGCTCTTTGACATCTAAGTCTCCTGTAACTGTTTGAAGGGTCTGACACTGCCTCATGCGGATGAGACCCCGATTTTGAGGTAAGGGATACTTGGGTATTCCTTGACCTGACTTTACCGCAGTTGCCACGCATTGCATACGGGCTGCTTTCCAATCGGCAAGAATGTGGCGGCAAAGCCGCAGTTGCGTGTATAACCAAAGGTGGTTGCGCAAGATGTTGTGGTTGCATCACAAACCCTCCCAGATGCAGGTGCCGTTTTCCAGGCGATATGCTTCGAAAAACTGCGTCGTATCTGGGTCAGTGGAGCCAAACTCAACCGCACGGTCCGCCAGAGAGATCACAATCACGTCGCCCTTGAGCGCATACGCCGCGACATAGGGGATGACCAGAGTGTCGCACAGCGCAGTCATATCAGGGCCTGCAAGATCATATCCGACACTGCCGCCCTCGCGTGCGATTTGCGGTGCCACGAAGCGAAAGCGAAGCCAGGTCTCGACCCCCATCTGATCCACAAGCACCTCTTGCAGTTCCACCGGTTGACCCGATGGAACATCAACCGCCAGCGCGGATGTCGCGACAAAGATGAAAGCAGCGGCGAGTTTCATATTGTACGCTGGCCCGCCTGTGCGGGTATCTTTTTAGGGTCATCATTAAATGGCGGCATCACGCGCGTCTCCCGTCGCACCAAAGAATTTTTCGCCTTCGGCGAGGATATTTAAGAGCCAGAGAAGTTATAGTGGAATGTTGTCGTGTTTCTTCCATGGCATCGTTTTGGACTTATTGCGCAAGGACGCAAAGGCGCGGGCGATACGTTTGCGGGTCATGCGCGGTTGGATCACCTCGTCAATGAAACCGCGTTCTGCCGCAACGAAGGGATTGGCAAAGCGCGTTTCGTAGTCTGCCGCGTGGCTCACGATTTTTTCGGGATTTTTCAAATCGGCGCGGTGGATGCTCTCGGTCGCCCCTTTAGCCCCCATGACTGCAATTTCGGCTGTGGGCCAGGCGTAGTTGAAATCAGATTGCAAGTGTTTGGACGCCATGACGACATAGGCACCGCCGTAGGCTTTGCGGGTGATCACCGTCACCATCGGCACCGTCGCTTCGCCATAAGCAAACAGAAGCTTCGCACCGTGTTTAATCACGCCACCGTATTCCTGGCTTGTTCCCGGCAGAAAGCCCGGCACGTCAATCAAGGTCAGAATTGGGATTTCAAACGCATCGCAAAAGCGCACGAAGCGGGCGGCCTTGCGGGCAGAATCGATATCCAGAACACCGGCCAGTACCATTGGCTGGTTTGCCACGACCCCGACGGTGCGCCCTTCGATGCGGATAAAGCCGGTTACAATGTTCTTGGCGAACTCTTGCTGGATTTCGTAAAAATCCGCCTCGTCCGCCAGCTTGAGGATCAGCTCTTTCATGTCGTAGGGCGTATTCGCATTGGCGGGCACCAATGTGTCCAGCGAAGGCTCTATCCGGTCGGGTTCATCAAAGAACGGGCGGACGGGCGGCTTTTCACGGTTATTTGCGGGCAGGAAATCAACAAGGCGGCGCACCTCGGCCAAGGCCTCGACATCGTTTTCAAACGCGGCATCGGCAACCGATGATTTTCGCGTATGTGTGCTGGCACCGCCCAATTCTTCGGATGTGACCTGTTCGTTGGTCACCGTCTTGACCACATCGGGGCCGGTCACGAACATATAAGAGCTGTCTTTGACCATGAAAATAAAGTCGGTCATCGCAGGGCTGTAGACCGCGCCGCCTGCGCAAGGCCCCATGATCACCGAAATCTGCGGCACCACACCAGAGGCCTGAATGTTGCGCTGGAAGACCTCGCCATAGCCCGCAAGGCTATCGACGCCCTCTTGGATACGCGCGCCACCGGAATCGTTGATACCGATGATGGGGGCACCGTTTTGAACAGCCATATCCATGATCTTGCAGATTTTCTTTGCGTGTGTTTCAGAGACCGACCCGCCCAGAACAGTAAAGTCCTGCGAGAAAACATAGACCAGGCGGCCATTGATGGTGCCCCAGCCTGTGACAACTCCGTCGCCCGCAGGCTTTTGCTGATCCATCCCGAAGTCGGTGCAGCGGTGGGTGACGAACATGTCGAACTCTTCGAAAGACCCCTCGTCCAGCAGCAGATCGACACGCTCGCGGGCTGTCAGTTTGCCTCGTCCGTGCTGCGCATCGATCCGGTTTTGGCCGCCACCCAAACGGGCACCTTCGCGACGGTCTTCAAGCTGTTCCAGGATATCTTTCATGACGCACCTCTGTTAGATTTTCACCATACTAGCTATTGCCGAGAGACAACCAAAGCTTCTTTTTGTAAATTTGCAAATTCTATACAGCGTCACTTTTGCAAATTGCAAATATGCGAACTGTGACAAACGCCATAGACAAGATACAACCGGAGGCATATTTGCATTTGCATGGATAATGCAAATGCCGTCCGATTTCTGGACAAAACCACCCCCCCGCATATCTCGACGCTGATCTTGCTGTCAGGAATCGGGGCGTTGGCAATGAATATGTTCTTGCCCAGCCTGCCTGCGATGGCCGACTATTTTGGCACCGACTATTCGATCATGCAGTTATCTGTACCGCTTTATTTGCTGTTCAGCGCAGGCCTGCAGCTGATCATCGGGCCGGTTTCCGACAATCTGGGGCGGCGCAACGTGCTTTTATGGGGGCTCGTCATCTTTATGGTCGCGACAGTGGGCTGCATCTATGCGCCGACCACTGCAATTTTTCTGATCTGCCGATGCGCCCAAGCCATCGTCGCAGTTACCATGGTTCTAAGCCGCGCAGTGGTGCGCGATATGTTTACCCAAGACAGAGCCGCGTCGATGATCGGTTATGTCACGATGGGCATGGCGCTTGTCCCGATGGTTTCACCCGCAATCGGGGGCATGTTGGATCAGGCGTTTGGCTGGCAGGCGACTTTCTGGGCGATGTTCGCGGTCGGCGGACTGGTTCTTGCTGTGACATGGTATGATTTGGGCGAAACGTCGATTGCTTCCGGAAAGACCCTGACCCAACAGTTTGGCGAATACCCCGAACTTCTGACGTCCCCCCGCTTCTGGGGATACTCAATGGCCGCCGCCTGCTGTTCAGGCGCGTTTTTTGCGTATCTGGGCGGCGCACCGTTTGTCGGCAGCGAAGTCTTCGGGATGGAGCCCGCACAGCTAGGCCTTTACTTCGGGGCCCCGGCAGTCGGCTATTTCGTTGGAAATTTTATCACTGCGCGCATGGCGACCACATTGGGCGTCAACACCCTGGTGCTGCTGGGGTGCCTTGCCAATGCGGTGGGCGGGTCTGTCTCGATGCTGATTTTCCTTGCGGGCTATGGCAGCCCAATCACCTTTTTCGGGATGATGACGCTGGTCGGGCTTGGCAATGGCTTGTGTATTCCCAACGCGACGGCAGGCCTTTTGTCGGTGCGTCCCCATCTTGCTGGCACAGCGTCGGGGCTGGGTGGCGCAATCATGATCGGGGGCGGTGCAGGACTTAGCATTCTGGCTGGATCGCTGCTGAGCCTTGAAACAGGTGCCTATCCGTTGTTGTGGATCATGCTGCTGACGGCTGTTGCCGGAGTTGCCTCCATCCTTGTTGTCATCCGCCGCGAAAAGGCGCTTGGCCTTCGCTGATTGCAGACTTGCAGTGGATAGTTTGCAAAGCTACCAATAGGTATCTGCAAATTTGCAAAGGTCACAATCGGCATGGCGACCCAAAAGCTTTACGCTGGCGCGAAACTGCGCGAAGTGCGCACAAAGAGAGGCAACACGCAAAAAGACTTTGCAGCCAAACTTGGCGTGTCCCTGCCCTATCTCAACCAGATGGAAAACAACAACCGTCCCGTCAGCACGACGGTTGTGCTGGCCTTGGCCTCTGAATTCGGGATGGACGTGACCGAGCTGTCCAGCGGTGACAGCCAGCGCCTGATCAGCGACATGCGCGAAGTGCTGTCCGACCCGCTGTTTGAGGGGGACGCCCTGCCGCTGGCCGATCTGCAGCTGGCCGCATCCAACGCACCAGGCTTGGCGCGGGCCTTTATCAAGCTGCACCAAAGCCACCGCCAAACACATGAACGCCTTGCTTATCTGGACGAAGCTTTGGGCCGCGAAGATGCCCGTGCATCGCCCAGCCCGTGGGAAGAGGTGCGCGATTTCTTTCACTATTGCGACAACTACATCGATGCCGTTGACCGCGCCGCCGAACATTTTGCCCGCACCAGTCAGAACCGGGCATCCCTCAAGGCGACCGCGCTAAAAGCGCTTTCAAATGTTGGGACTCAGGTCAGCTTTGACGACGTCGACGCTTTGCGCCGCTTTGAACCAGCTACGAAAATTTTGCATATCTCATCGCGCGCGCCGCAAGAAACGCAGATGTTCCAACTTCTGTTTCAAACGGCAATGACGCGCCACGACGATCTGCTGGAAGCGACACTGGATCTGGCGCGGTTTCACAGTGACGCAGCCCGGGACATCGCCAAGATCGGTTTGGCAAATTATTTTGCCGGTGCAGCACTCATGCCCTACACTGATTTCTTGGAGAAAGCGCAAGCCTGCCGCCACGACCTTGAGGTGCTTGCCACCCAGTTCGGCGCGTCAATCGAGCAAACGGCACACCGCCTGTCCACCCTGCAAAGGCCCGGGTCAAAGGGCATCCCGTTCTTTTTCGTTCGGGTCGATCAAGCCGGAACAATCACCAAAAGGCACTCGGCAACCCGCCTGCAATTTGCGCGTTTTGGGGGCGCTTGCCCCTTGTGGAACGTGCATAGCGCTTTTGAAACGCCGGGGCGGTTCTTGCGACAGCTGGCAGAAACGCCCGACGGTGTCCGTTATATCTCGCTGGCGCGCGACATTTCAAAGCCGGCGGGGCGCTTTGGGGCACCTGTCAGGCGCTATGCGATTTCGCTGGGCTGCGAGGTTCGCCATGCACCGGCACTTGTCTATGCGGACGGTATGGACACCTCGCGCGCATCGGCATTTGAACCGATCGGAATTTCATGTCGGATCTGCGAGCGCAAAGCCTGTCACCAACGGTCGGTGCCCCCGCTCGAGCGGCAATTGGTCGTCGATCCCAACCTGCGCGATGTGTTGCCCTATCAGGTGAAATGATCAGCGCCGTGCAGCGCGCCACCCTGCTGCACGCGCTTCCTCGGCCGAGCAGAACCACCGTTCGCCCTTGTTGGTCTTGATCGAGGTTTTTTGATAATCGCGCTGTCCGGCCACATGAAAAATCCGGACACCTTTCGCGCTGATATTGCCTTTGATGGTACAGCCGTTTTGCCCGACCTGCGCAGGGGTTTTCGCGACAACGGCTGCGGCAGCGCGTTGCTGGGCGCGAAATTCCGACGGGCGGATCATCTGATATGCATGGATGCCGCGCCCTGCGCGTATCGCCGCCTTTTCGACCGCGATATAATCACGAGAGTATTGCGCAAAGGCAAAGGCCAAACCGCTGGCCACCAAGTTTTGCCCCACGTCAACGCCGCCCACAACACAGCGCGCCACGCTGCGCCCGTAACGGTCAATGTCTGTCTGGCGGCAATCCGCCTGCTTGCCCCGATAGGCATCGCGGACCTGGGTGGTCACGAAAGTGCCGCAGGCCAATTCTGTCCCTTGGGCATCGGTACAGGGCTGATCACCCTCGGGTGCATCAATGCCGAACAAGCGCACGCGGGTGCCTCCGACATCGAAGGTGTCGCCGTCAATCACCCGGATGGTCCCCTTAATCCTGGTTTCAGCGGCCAAGACGTCTGGCCCCAAAAGTCCTATGACAATGAGAACGCTCAAATTTGATATAAGTTTTAACATATCCAGTAACTGGGCCGGATCACCGCCCCAATCAATAGCATTCTTAAACTTACGTTAACTTACGTTAACTCTGAATTTCGCCTAGCGCTGCGATGTTTCCCACTGTGGATGGATCCATGGCGCGTCGTTTGACGCCGCCAACGGATCAAGGCCAAGGATGTGGTCCGACATCTTTTCACCAACCATGATCGAGGGCGCGTTCAGGTTGCCATTCGGGATGCGCGGAAAGATCGAACTGTCGGCGACACGCAACCCTTCGACCCCGATCACGCGGCCATGAGGATCGACAACCGCATTCGGGTCATCAGCCCGGCCCATTTTACAGGTCCCACAAGGATGATACGCGCTCTCGGCATGTTCACGGATAAAGGCATCAAGCTCCTCGTCCGTCTGGACATCGGCCCCGGGCTGTATTTCGCTTTTCACATAGTCCTTGAAAGCATCTTGGGCAAAAATCTCGCGGGTCAGGCGGATACAGTTGCGAAACTCCTCCCAATCCCTTTCCTGCGACATGTAGTTGAACACAATCTTTGGCGCATCCGCTGGGTTGCCGGACGCAAGCGTGATTGATCCGCGCGACGTCGAGCGCATTGGCCCGACATGGGCCTGAAACCCGTGACCTTCGGCGGCGGCCTTGCCATCATAGCGCACGGCGATGGGCAGGAAATGATATTGGATGTCGGGATACTTGATCCCCGGCTTTGACCGGATGAAAGCCGCGGATTCAAACTGGTTCGACGCCCCGAGGCCGGATTTCGTGAACAACCATTGCGCACCGATCACGGCTTTGGAAACAAGGTTCCAGTGCTTGTACAAGGTGATCGGTTTGCTGGACGCCATCTGGATATAGAGCTCAAGATGGTCTTGCAGGTTCTGCCCCACACCTGCACGGTCGGCCACAACTTTGATCCCGTGCTCTGCCAGATGTGCGGCGGGCCCGATACCCGACAGCATCAGCAGCTTGGGCGAGTTGATCGGGGACGCGGCCAAAATCACTTCGCCACGGGTGCGCAAGACTTCCGTGCTGCCACCGCGCAGAACCTCGACGCCAACAGCCCGCCCCCCTTCGATCACGACGCGCTGCGCAAGTGCGCGGATCACCTGTACATTTCCGGTCTTTTGGGCGGGTCGCAAATAGGCATTGGCTGCCGACCAGCGGCGACCGTTAAAAACAGTCTGCTCCATCGGGCCGAAGCCCTCTTGCTTTTCACCGTTGTAGTCGTCGGTGGTTTCGTATCCAGCCTGTTTTCCGGCTTTCACAAAGGCGTCGAACAAGGGGTTCTTGCGCGGGCCGCGGCTGACGTGAAGCGGGCCATCCTTGCCCCGCCAATTTGCATCACCGCCATGACCACCGTCATGCCAATGCTCCATCCGTTTAAAGTAAGGCAGCACATCGGCAAAAGACCATCCATCGGCACCGCTTTCAGCCCAATGGTCGTAATCCCCGGCATGGCCGCGTACATAGACCATCCCGTTGATCGAAGACGATCCCCCGATGACCTTGCCACGCGGCGTTGCAAGACGCCGGTTGTTCAGGTGCGGTTCAGGTTCAGATGAAAACCCCCAGTCATAGGTTTTCATATTCATCGGATAAGACAACGCCGCAGGCATCTGGATGAACGGCCCCGCATCGGTGCCGCCATGCTCGATCACCAAGACCTTGCGCCCGGCATTGGCCAACCGGTAGGCCATCGCGCACCCTGCGCTGCCCGCGCCGACAATGATAAAATCAGGTTCCATCCTATTCCCTTTCCATGGGACCGCATGTCGCCCTGCCCCACCGCCGAAGCAGTGGGCTCAGGGCGCTTCACACACCAAAAATCGAATGCGCTTTAGCGCTCCTTTGGATTACGCCGCTTTAAAAGGGCGCTTCCAGATCGCCCATGCGCACATAAACGGACTTCAACTGGCTGTAGTGCTCAATCGCCGCCTTGGAATTCTCACGGCCCACGCCCGAATTTTTCATGCCGCCAAAGGGCGCTTCGACGGGGGCGTCGTTATAGGTATTGATGTAGCATGTTCCCGCCTCGAACTTGGCAGCGACACGGTGCGCACGGGCCAGATCGCGGGTGAATACACCGGCAGCAAGGCCAAACTCGGTATCATTTGCACGCGCCATCACATCGTCCTCGTCGGTAAAATCAAGGACTGACATAACAGGGCCGAAAATCTCTTCGCGCGCAATGCTCATGTCATCTGTGACGTCGGCAAAGACTGTGGGCTGCAGGTAAAAACCATCTCCCTCAATCTCATTGCCGCCATAGACAAGCCGCGCGCCCTCTGCCTTGCCCTTTTCAATATAGCCTAGCGCAATATCCAGCTGGCGCTTCGAGACCATTGGACCAAAGCTGGTGGCGGGATCCATCGGGTCACCGATCACAGCCGTGCCCAGCCGTTCAGCCAGACGGGACAGGAACGCCTCTTTGATATCAGTGTGTACGAACACCCGCGTCCCATTTGAGCAGACCTGACCCGAGCTGTAAAAGTTACCCAAGATCGCACCGCTGATCGCGTTCTCGATATCGGCATCTTCGAACACGATCATCGGGGATTTACCGCCCAGTTCCATCGTTACGTGTTTGATCCCTTCGGCAGCAGCAGCATAAACCTTGCGGCCGGTGGGCACTGATCCGGTCAGCGATACCTTGTCGACGCGGGGGTCAGTCACCAACGCTGCACCGACCTCGCCCATACCCTGCACGACATTGTAAAGCCCCGCAGGCAAGCCGGCCTCGTGCAATATCTCGGCAACTTTCAGCGCACATAAAGGTGTCGTCTCAGAGGGTTTGAACACAATGGAATTGCCGCAAGCCAGCGCCGGTGCGCCTTTCCAGCAGGCGATCTGCGTCGGATAGTTCCATGCCCCGATGCCCACGCACACACCCAAAGGTTCGCGACGGGTATAGACCCAATCTTCGCCAAGCTGAATATGCTCACCTGTCAGGCCTGCTGCGATGCCCCCGAAATATTCAAGCGCATCGGCACCGCTTGTTGCATCGGCCACAGACGTTTCCTGATAGGGCTTGCCGGTATCATAGGTCTCCAGCACCGACAGATCATGGTTGCGTTCGCGCATGATGTCGGCGGCGCGGCGCAGGATGCGGCCCCGTTCTGTACCGGTCATCGCCCCCCAGGCCGCCTGAGCGGCACGTGCGGCGCTCAATGCTTGGTCGATGATCTCGGCCGTGGCTGCATAGACCGTTGCAATCTTTTCACCGGTGGCGGGATAGATCACGTCGATCGGCGTTCCATTGGTGTCTTCGACATATGCGCCGTTGATGAAGTGGCTTGCTGTTGGTTGCGTTTGCATAGGTTTCTCACTTTTCGATTTTTTTCATTCACCGCGCGGGAAGCGTTTGTTTTCTTCCAGCACGTTCAAATCCATGTGGTTGCGCATGTATTGCTCTGACGCGTTGCGCAGGGGCTGGTAATCCCATGGATAATACCCCCCCTTTCGCAACGCCTCGTAGACAACCCAGCGTCGGGCCTGGCTTTTGCGCACGTCCGCGTCAAATGCATCCAGATCCCAACGGGCGTCTGACTTGGCACGCAGGGTCTGGCGCGTGCCTTGATGTGCAGGCTCTTCGGCCAGATTGGTCAGTTCGTGCGGGTCAGCGTCCAGATCGAAGAGCTGATCGGGATCCAGCGCGCAGCGGTTGTATTTCCATTTGCCATAGCGCAGCGACACCATCGGGGCCTCTGTGCCTTCGGCGGCGTATTCCATGGCGACAGGTTCGGTGCGCTCCACCCCTTGGCCCATCGGCACCAGCGACTGGCCCGTGGTCCATTCCATCATCTCGTCCATAGACACGCCAGCCAGGTCACACAGCGTCGGGCAAACGTCGATATTGCTGACGGGGGTTTCGTTCAGACCCGGCTTCATCTGCGGTGCGGCGATCATCATCGGCACGCGGGATGATCCCTCGTAAAAGCTCATCTTGAACCAAAGGCCCCGTTCGCCCAGCATGTCTCCGTGATCCGAGACAAAGAGAATAACCGCCTCTTGGCGGGTGTCTTCGAGGGTCTGCAAAATCTCGCCAATCTTATCGTCAAGATAACTGATATTAGCAAAGTAGGCCTGACGGGACCGTTTGATGTGGTCTTCTGTGATATCAAAGCTGCGCCAGTCGTTTGCATCGAAGATACGTTTGGAATGGGCGTCTTGAGCATCATAGCCCAAATCGGCAACCTCTGGCAGCAGGTGATCACAGTCGTTGTACAAATCCCAGTATTTCTTGCGCGCAACATAAGGATCATGCGGATGTGTAAAGCTGACTGTCAGACACCAGGGGCGCGCATCCTGGCCGCGCGACAAATCGTATAGCTTGCGGGTCGCCTCGAACGCGACGGCATCGTCATATTCCATTTGGTTGCTGATCTCGGCAACACCTGCACCGGTCACCGACCCCATGTTGTGATACCACCAGTCGATGCGTTCGCCGGGCTTGCGGTAATCAGGCGTCCAGCCGAAATCAGCTGGGTAGATATCGGTCGTCAGGCGTTCTTCGAACCCGTGCAGCTGATCCGGGCCGACAAAGTGCATCTTGCCGGACAGACAGGTCTGATACCCCGCGCGGCGCAGATGATGCGCATACGTCGGGATGCTTGAGGTAAACTCTGCAGCATTGTCGTAAACGCCGGTCGCACTGGGCAATTGGCCAGACATGAACGCAGCCCGTCCCGGCGCACAAAGCGGGCTGGCGGTATAGGCATTTTTGAAGCGGGTCGAGCGTTCAGCAAGAGCCTTGAGATTTGGTGCGTGCAACCAATCAGCCGGACCGTCCGGAAACAACGTGCCGTTCAATTGGTCAACCATCAAAACCAGAATATTCGGTTTGGTCACGATCTGCTTCCTATCAAGGTATCTAAAAGCGACAACGCCTGCGCACATGCCGCCCGCGCACTGCCGCTGTCGGACAGGGCGGCACGCAGGTATAGCCCGTCGATCAAAGCCGCCAATGTCTCTGCGTGCAGCTCTGGCTGTGCGGATATGGGGCGCAGCGCATGGGTCAGGTTCGACCGTAAACGGGCCTGATAAACGATCAGCAGCCGGTAGGTTTCAACATTCGTGCGCGATGATCCATACAGCATCATCCAAGCGCTTACAGTTGCCGGATCAAAGCAGCTTTCGTCGAAACTGGCGCGGATAATCGCCTCTGCGCGGGCAAGTGGCGTGTTGACTTTGCGTAATTCGCGCCGGACCTCGGCAGAATATTCCGACAGGATATAGCGCATGGCCGCCAGAAAAATCTGGTCCTTGCCGCCAAAATAATGATGCGCCAGTGCTTTGGACATGCCTGCGCGCCGCGCGATCTGATCGACGGTCACATCAAGCGATTGCGCAGCCCCGATTTCGGCAATTGTGGCCTTAACCAGCGCGTCGCGGCGGATCGGCTCCATTCCAAGTTTGGGCATATTGGTCCCCTACCATTCCAGTTCCTGAAACAGATGTAGGGTTATTGACCCGAGAGTCAATAAAAATGCTCAGAGCTTTGTGGCAGGGCTTGCCGGCGTAATCTGGCGGTTCAGCATCGCCTCGCGCCATGTGATGAATGTCACCGATCCCAAGATGACAAAGCCGCCAAAAATGACCCAGACATCTATCGGTTCTGCAAACACCAACGCGCCCAACGCTGTTGCCCAGACAAGTTGCAAAAACGTGATCGGCTGCGTGACTGTCAGCGGGGCCGCTGCAAAGGCCAGCGTCATCGTGTAATGCCCAGCGGTGGCAAAGCATGCAACGGCGGCCAAAATCCCCACCTCCTGCCAGGTTGGCGTGATCCAGACAGGCAGCGCAAAAGGCGCAAGCGCAAGCGTCACAAACAATGACATCATCGCGACCACGACCGACGGCTTTACCTCGTCTGTCAACACCTTGGCCAACAGATAAGCCCCGCCAAACACAACGGCGGCAATCAACATTGCAAAATGCCCGTTGGTCAACTCGCGAAATCCTGGTCGCAGAATGATCACTGCCCCCAACAGGCCCAAAACGACCGCAATGATGCGACGCAGCGCCAGCTTCTCTCCCAGAAAAAACGCGGCACCAATTGTTACATATATCGGGGCAAGGTAATTCATCGCGGTCACTTCGGCGATGGAAATGCGGGTCATCGCATAAAACCACAAGATCACGCCTAACCCGTGCAATCCACCCCGCAAGCCAAACAACGACCATTGGCGGCGGGTCAGATGGGCGGCACGCAAGGCACCGATGGCAGGCAGCAAAAACACCAACCCGAAACCATAGCGGATAAACGCCGCCTCGGCCGCAGGCAGCCGCGGGCCCATGTGCTTTACAAGCGCGGTGACACAGATGAACAGCAACCCTGTCACGACCATCCAGAAGATGCCTGTTACCGGACGATGAGGAAGCGCTGTTGCCATATTCCGAACATTCCTGATTGCGCGGACGACCACAAGGTCACATCATCCTCACATCAACAATAATTTCGCGGCAATCGCCCACATGGTCAACGCGATCAAAGCATCCAGAATTTGCCAGCTGCGCGGTTTTGCAAACATCGGGCTGAGCATGCGTGCGCCATACCCAAGTGAAAAGAAGAATACGAAACTGGCCGTCACCGCTCCAGTGCCAAAGGCCAGCCGGTTGTCATATTGCGCCGAGATCGATCCCAGCAACACCACCGTATCAAGATAGACATGCGGATTTAGCCACGTAAGTGCCAACAAAGTCGGGATCGTGCGACGTAAGGATTGGGTCTGCGGCCCCTCGGCCTCAAGAGCGTCCCCGCCGCGCCACGCGGAAAGGGCATTTTGGCCCCCGTACCAGATCAAGCAGCCGGCCCCGCCATAGCGCATGAGTGGCTCGAACCATGGCACTGCCTGGGCCAACGCCCCAAAGCCCGCAACCCCGACCGTGATTAACACCGCATCCGAGACCGCACAGGTCAGGCACACCCAAAATACGTGCTGCAACCGCAATCCCTGACGCAAGACAAAAGCGTTTTGCGCGCCAATTGCCAGAATCAGCGTCAGACTCAAGACAAAGCCAGGTAAAAATGCAGTCATATGCGCCTTTGTTCAAAGAAAGGTGAGCTGAATATCGGCCGGGAAACTTCGCGTAAAATCCGTATCTTAGCCATATTGCGCAAAAGCAAGCCGGAAATCTTCAGCTGGGGGTGAAACAAATGCGTGATCTGGAGCGTATCTCCTAGCGAAATGAACACGCAGCCCCTATCTGGACGCAATGCAACTAAGGAAAAAAGTCATGTTAGACGAAAAGCAGAAGCTGGAAATCAGCCAAGACGACCTGGCACTTATCGAAGCGGCTCTTCATACGCAGTCCAAGATTCTTGGCGTGCAAGCAAGCGCCGGTGGATCGAAAGCCCTTGGGCGTCTGAACGACGTGAAACGCGTGCTGGCAACAATTGCGCAGCAAAAAACCCTGAAGCGCAAAACTGCTGCGCCAAGCACAGGCCTGTTCCTGAGTATGGCACGCATGTTCGGCTGATATTTCAACCTTCTTCGTGATGGAAAAAACCGCCCCCAATTACGGAGGGCGGTTTTTTTGTCTGTGTCAAAGCGTGTCTTCAGAATTCTAAAGCTGCTCCATCACCTCGTCGGAGGCTTCGAAATTCGCCGTGACACGTTGAACGTCGTCATCATCTTCCAGCGCGTCGATCAGCTTCATGAGCTTTTCCATACCTTCCAGATCCATCTCAGTCGTCGTGGTCGGCCGCCAGACAAGTTTGGTGCTGTCAGACTCGCCCAGTTCCGCCTCAAGGGCCGTGGCAACCTCGTTCAGATCAGTGTCCAGACACCAGATCACATGACCGTCCTCAGCGCTTTCAACATCTTCCGCGCCCGCTTCAATCGCCGCCATCATAACGGTATCGGCGTCTCCAACAGACGACGGATAGACGATTTCGCCCTTGCGATCGAACATAAACCCGACACTGCCCGTCTCGCCCAGATTGCCGCCATTTTTGGTGAAGGTAGAGCGTACAACCGACGCTGTGCGATTGCGGTTGTCGGTCATCGCCTCGACGATAACCGCAACACCGTTGGGGCCATACCCCTCATAGCGGATCTCTTCGTAATCCTCGCTATCGCCCGCCGTCGACTTTTTGATCGCACGGTCAATCACGTCCTTGGGCACGGAAACCGACTTGGCTTCCTTGATTGCCAGACGCAGGCGCGGGTTTTTGTCAGGATCGGGGTCGCCCATCTTTGCGGCAACGGTGATCTCTTTCGACATCTTGGAAAACACCTTGGCGCGCAGCTTGTCTTGACGCCCCTTGCGGTGTTGGATGTTTGCCCATTTTGAGTGGCCTGCCATGGTAACCTCGTCTGCGAAATCTTCGAACTGGCTCTCTATAAGCCACCCCTTGCGCGCAAACAAGCCACAGTGCGACGGGCTCCCGCTCCTTCTCTGGCTTGAAAATATCCTCGGGGGTTTGGGGGCAGACAGCCCCCAATCAGACTGCTAAGGCTCGGGCAAAGTTTCAATACAAGTGACGCGCCCCATGACCCAGGACCAAATCATTCTTTTCTCCCTTTTCGGAGCCGTCTTTGTCATGCTGGTCTGGGGGCGGTTTCGCTATGATCTGGTCGCCTTCTCGGCACTGATGATTGCGGTTGTTTTGGGGGTAGTCGACAGCAAGGACGCCTTTGACGGCTTTGGTCACCCGGCTACGTTGATCGTCGCTCTCGTACTGGTTGTCTCAGCGGGTCTGGTGCGCTCAGGGGCGGTACTTTTGATCACCCGCACCATGGTTGATGCCTCCCGCAGCTTGGCGGCGCATATCACCTTGATGGGTCTGATCGGCGGCGTCCTGTCAGCGTTTATGAACAATGTGGCCGCACTTGCCCTGCTGATGCCCGTTGACATTCAAACGGCTCGCAAGGCGGGGCGCAATCCCGGGATAAGTCTGATGCCGCTAAGCTTTGCCACGATCCTGGGGGGCATGGCCACGCTGATCGGCACACCGCCAAATATCATCATCGCCTCAATCCGGCAGGAATCGCTGGGCGCGCCTTTCAGCATGTTCGATTTCGCCCCTGTGGGCGGGATTGCCGCGATGGCAGGCTTGGCATTTGTAGCCCTGGTGGGCTGGCGGCTGATCCCTGCACGCGATGACAGTGCGCTGAAACCCGAGGATCTTTCGCAGTATATCGCCGAGCTGACAGTGCCAGACGACAGCAACCAGATCGGCAAACGGCTGGCCGAATTGCAAGATGTTGCTGACAAATCCGACGTCGCCATCTTGGGGCTGATCCGCGACGGCAAGCGGCGCTATGGGCAATCGCGCAATGTCGCCTTGCAGGCTGGTGACGCGTTGGTGCTCGAATCCACACCGGATGCGCTTGATGAATTTCGCAGCACCCTGAATTTTCAGGTTGCCGATAAAGACCGCGAAGAGATGCTGCACGCGGACGGCGAGGGTGTCGAGATCATCGAGGTGGTGATCACGGAAGACTCTCGGCTGAACGGGCGCACGGCTCAGGCGGTAGGCCTGGCATGGCGGCAAAGAACAGTGCTTTTGGGCATTTCGCGAAAGGGCAAAAAGATCACCGCGCAACTGCGCAAGACCCGGCTGCAGGCGGGCGACATTCTGTTGCTGTTGGTGCCACGCGATACGGTGCCGCATGTCGTGGAATGGCTGGGCGTGCTGCCCCTCGCCGACCGCGGCCTTGCGGTTACCGAAAACAGTAAGGTGTGGCTGGCGATCGGCCTTTTTGGCGGTGCGGTGACCGCTGCAAGTTTTGGATTGATCTATTTGCCCGTGGCCCTTGGGTTGGTGGTGGTCGCTTATGTCCTGGCCAAAATCATACCCTTGTCAGAGCTTTACACCCATATCGAGTGGCCCGTCGTTGTCCTGCTGGGCTCTATGATCCCGTTGGGTGCGGCGCTTGAGACTTCAGGCGGAACCGAGCTGATCGCGGGCGCACTTGTCGGGCTGACCGACGGTTTCCCGGCTTGGGTCGTGCTGACGGTCCTGATGATCGTGACAATGACGTTGTCAGATGTCTTGAATAACACTGCGACCACCATTGTGGCGGCACCGGTTGGCATTCAGATGGCCCAAACCCTTGAAGTCTCGCCTGATCCGTTCCTGATGGCGGTGGCAGTGGCCGCATCCAGTGCGTTTCTGACCCCCATCGGGCACAAGAACAACACCTTGATTTTGGGGCCAGGCGGCTATTCCTTTGGGGATTACTGGCGTATGGGGCTACCCTTGGAAATAATCATCGTCGCGGTGTCGATACCGGCAATTCTGGTTTTCTGGCCTTTGTGATCATGATCCGGCGGATGGGGGCCAGCCCCCAAACCCCCGGGATATTTCCAAGCCAGAGAAGCGAAAGACGACTTCTACCAGATAAGAGGGATGACGGAGGATACCAGCAGCGACATGGACAGATTAAGCGGAATACCGATCCGCATGAAATCGGTAAAACGGTAGCCACCTGGCCCGTAAACCAGCGTATTTGTCTGGTAGCCGATCGGCGTGGCAAAGGCGCAAGACGCAGCGATCATGACGGCGACCACCAGCGGGCGCGGGTCCATGCCAAGCGCGGTCCCCAAGCTGATCGCGATGGGGGTCATGATCACGGCGACGGCATTGTTCGACACGATCTCGGTCAGGATTGTGGTTAGCAGGAAAACCGAAAAGATCACATAAAAGGGGGATAGGTCCCCAAGGACGGGGGCAATGCTATCTACGATCAGGGCGATGGCCCCCGAGTTTTGCAGCCCTGCCCCAATGGCCAGCATTGAAAAGATCAGCGCCAGCAACCGGCCATCAATAAAGGTAAAGGCTTCATCGGCGTCGATGCAGCCGGTAACCAGTACAAGGGCTACGGCGATGACCGCGAGCAACAGTATCGGAGCCACGTTCAGGGCCGCAAGGACAACGATCCCCATGAGGGCAGCGATTGCAATGGGCGCATGACCACGGCGGAACGCGCGCGCTGAGGGTTGCGAGACGTCGACCATGTCCATGTCAGAGGCAAGCCGCTGGATATCTGCCATCGCACCTTCCAGCAGCAACGTATCGCCGACCTTGACGATCAGCTCATCCAGTTGCCGTCCGATGTTCTGGTTCCGGCGGTGCACCGCGAGCGGGTAGACACCGTAGCGGCGGCGCAAACGCAGCGCGCCCAACGAGCGGCCTACCATCTTGCAGCCCGGCGTGATCAGCACCTCTACTGTCGAGGTTTCAACCGCCGATACCTGATCGACGCGCTTGAGTTCCTTGTTCGCCTGCAAGCTGAGCAGTTCGGTCATTTGTGTGCGCAAAACGACGCGGTCGCCGACCTGCAGATGCACGGCTGCCAGATCGCGGCGCAACGATTGATCGCCGCGCACCACGTCGACCAACCGCACGCCTTCGCGCTTGAACAGCTGCACGTCCAACACATCGCGCCCGATCAGGTTGGATTCAGGGGGTATCACGGCCTCGGTGAAGAACTTCATTTTGGAGCGGTCAGAGAGCATATTCGCCATGCTGTCTCGGGCTGGCAGCAGTTTAGGCGCGAAAATTGCCATGTAGATCAGGCCCCAAGCGCAGACCACAAGACCGATGGGCAGGATTTCGAAGATGCCGAACGGTTCTAGCCCTTGGGTCCGTGCCACACCGTCCACCAACAGGTTGGTCGAGGTCCCGATCAATGTCAGCGAGCCGCCCATGATCGCTGCATAGCTCAGAGGGATCAGCAGTTTTGAAGCTTTGGTGCCCAACGTCTGGCTGAGTTGCACCACCACGGGGATCATCACCACCACCACTGGTGTGTTGTTCATGATTGCGGATGCCGCCATTACCGCAAAGATCACGCCAACAACGGCCGACTTGGGGTGGGTCTTGGCATAGCGTTCGGCCAGCCGCGTCAAGACATCCAACGCACCCGTGCGCACCAAGGCACCCATCACAATGAACATCGCAGCAATCGTCCAAGGGGCGGAGTTCTGCAAAACCGCCTGTGCATCCTCATATGGCAGAATGCCAAGGGCGAGCATGACAGCAGCCCCGGTCAAGGCGACAACTTCGGTCGGGAGGGTTTCGCGCAGGAACATGGCGAACATGATCGCGACGACCGTAATGGCCAATATCGCAGACATGCTTTGCGACAGGTTCAGTAGATCCATTGCGATATGTCCTGCATTTTGCTCGAAAATCAGATCGTAGTGTCGCCCATTGCCGCTGCTTCGGCAAGCGCCGCTTTGGGGCGCGGTTGTACAAGATAGAGACCTGCAAACATCATCCCAAGGGCAATCCACAGGGTCGGCGCGTAGGCCTCGGACAAGATCAGCTTGGCCCAGATCAGCCCAAAACCTGTCACCAGATAACTGACCTGCACCGCGAACACCGCCCCCGCACGACCGACCAGCCAGATGTAGCCAGAATAGACCAGCACATGCACGACGGAGGACGCAAGCAAGGCCAATTGCGGTGCATCCCAAGGCGGGGTCGGGTCAATGAACTGGCCCGTCATCAGAACCACGGGCAGGATCAGGAGCGCGCCGATGATGGACGCGCCTTGCAGCACCTGAAAGGCGTCCAGATCAAGTGTGCCCCATTTTGCGACGATATTGCCTTCGAACGCGTAACAAAGCCCCCCAAACAACGCCACGAATATCCACAAGATCGGCAAGTTCATCGACACATTCGGGCCGGGAGCCACAAGCAGAACCACACCCGCGAGCCCAAAGGCCAACCCGCCTAGACGGCGAAAGCTGAAGCGGTCAAGCCCCATCACCAAAGCGATGGGAAAGGCAAACATTGGAACAATGCTCAGCAACAGTGACAAGACGCCCGACGGCAGCCAGATCGCCGCCTGATACGAGGCAGAATTAGGCAGCACTGTGCCGATCATGGCGATGACCAGATACAGGCGCAGATATCGCGGCCCAAGCGGCAGGCGCTTGCCACGTGCTGCATTGATCACAATCGTGAAAACCGCGCCGATGACCATCTGCCAGAACACAAGCCCAAAATGTTGATACCCTGTGCTTACGGCAATCTTTGCCATGGGCTGGGTAAAGCCCCAACCCGCCCCCAGCACCGCCAGAAAAGCGGTGTAGAAAACGATTTGCTTGCGGGTCATGGGGCGCTTTGTTGCAGTTTTCCGCCCTGGCGCACGGACACGATGCGCGTGGCTTTTCCGGTGCGATCATCGGTTTCAATATAGACACCGGACAGCGTCGCTTCGTCGTTTGCCGGGGTAAACCTGTCTTTGGGCATACCTGTGATAAAACGGCGCAAGGGTTCGGTTTTCTCCATCCCGATGACGGAATGGTAGTCGCCGCACATGCCTGCATCAGTCATATAAGCGGTGCCGCCGGGCAGGATCATCGCGTCGGATGTGGGTACATGGGTGTGTGTGCCGACGACAAGGCTGGCGCGGCCATCGCACCAATGCCCCATCGCCATCTTTTCAGAGGTCGCTTCGCAATGGATGTCGACGATCACGGCCGCGGCCATCCCCCCCAAAGGATGGGTTTTCAGCACCGGTTCCAGCGCCGAAAAAGGATCATCAAAGGGCCGCTTCATGAACACTTGGCCAAGCGCCTGAACCACAAGAACTTTGCGCCCGTTTTGCGCGGTGAAAAGCCGCGCGCCCTTGCCCGGTGCATTCTTGGAGAAATTCAGAGGCCGGATAATGCGTTGTTCCTGCTCGATAAAGCCAAGCATGTCTTTCTGGTCGAACGCATGATCGCCAAGGGTCAGGCAATCTGCCCCCGCCTCAAGAAGGTCCTTGGCATGGCTGCCCGACAACCCCATCCCCGAGGTTGCGTTTTCACCGTTCACCACAACGAAATCCAGTTTCCAGTCTTTGCGCAGACGGGGAAGGCTTTCGCTGATTGCGCGGCGGCCGGCACGGCCCATGACATCACCAAGAAAGAGTATTTTCATGGCCACAGCGTTAGGCCGCGGCGCGCGCAAGAGCAAGAGGCAGTGCTGCGGTATTTTGGCCCCCAAGCGAAACGCAGCGGCCCTGCCCTTCGATGGCATGTCCAGAAATCACGATGGCTAAGCCCAGACATGCCTAAGCAGCAAACCCAAAGCTGCGGCGCTGTCCCCCCACCAGACATGTTCGCGCTCAGTGCCGCGATCGCGGCTTGCAACGCATAGCAAGACGCAAAGGACCGTGAAGCATGGCTTGTGATCTGGACCACATCCGTGCCCCGAATAGCGAAGTTCAGGATCATCGACGCACGTCGATTACCCCCTGCTCGGTCACGATCAGATCAAGCGGCTGGTCCGTCGGCTCAAGTGGCAAGGCATCGACCTGCTGTCCCGCAAAAGCAAAACCGATAGCAAGCGTGGCCCGACGGGCGCGCAAGTGTTCAAGCGTGCGGTCATAGAACCCGCCGCCATATCCCAGCCTGTCCCCCTTTTGCGTAAAAGACAGCAACGGCACGATCACGATCTCTGGCTCGAAGAAATCATCCACCGCAGGGATTTGCGCGCCGAACGGCCCGTCGATCATCGCTGTCTCTGGCACCCACCTAGAAAACCGTAAAGGCTGGTTTGGCCCCGTGATCACCGGGACTCCGACAAGGCCATGCGCAGACGCTTCTGCCATGGCCGGACGCGGGTCAATCTCGGTCCGGATCGGCATGAAACCCGACAGCTTCACCCCCCGGTATCCCGCAAGCACCTCGCTCAGATACCCCGCCTGTGCTGCAGTGGCGGCCTCGAACAAGGGTTTGCGACGCGCAAAAGCGAGCTTGCGGGCAGCGCTTTTTACAGCCGCCAGATCGGTCATAACAAAACAGCTGCAGCAAGGCCCAGGAATGCGAAAAACCCAACTACGTCTGTCACCGTTGTCACGAACGCACCGGATGCCAACGCAGGGTCGACACCAATACGCTCCAACAGGATGGGTATCCCCGTGCCAGCAAGCCCGGCGACGACCATGTTGATCACCATCGCCACCGCAATCACATAGCCCAGCGCCGGAGAGCCGAACCAGATCACACCGACAATGCCCATGATCACGGAAAAGATAAGGCCGTTGATCAGCCCCACCAGACATTCACGCCTGATGACCCGCCAAACGTTCGACCCCGTCAAATCGCGCGTGGCAATTGCACGTACCGCAACGGTCAGGCTTTGTGTTCCGGCATTGCCGCCCATCGAGGCGACAATCGGCATCAAGACGGCCAGTGCTACGATTTGCGCAATCGCGACTTCGAACTGCGAAATCACCATGGACGCGGCAATCGCGGTCACAAGGTTCACGGCCAGCCAAGGCAGGCGCTGCTTTGTCGTCTCGATCACCCGGTCAGAAAGCGACCCCTCGCCCACACCGGCAAGGCGCAGGATGTCTTCTTCGTGCTCCTCGTCCAGAACGGCCATCGCATCATCGATGGTGATGACCCCGATCAAACGCCCCTCGTCGTCGACAACCGGAGCAGAAATCAGGTGATATTGGTTGAACGCATAGGCCACATCGCCTTCGTCTCGCATCGCGGGAATGACCTGAAACGTGTCTTCCAGAATATCGCGCAACATCGTCGCACGTTTCGACCGCATCAGCTTGCCCAAAGTCACATTGCCAACAGGATGCAGGCGCGGGTCGACCATGACGATGTGATAGAACTGATCAGGCAAGTCTTCTTCCGGGGTTTTGCGCAAGAAATCAATCGCTTCGCCAACCGTCCAATGTTCAGGGGCCATCACGACCTCGCGCTGCATCAAACGGCCAGCAGAGTATTCAGGGTAGGCCAGCGCCTGTTCGACCGCGGCTCGGTCAACATCTTCAAGTGCGCCCAGAATGGTTTCGGCCTGCGCGTCCTCAAGATCCTCGATCAGGTCAACAACATCATCGCTGTCCAGTTCGCGCACCGCGTCGGACAGAACCTGAGGCGTCAGGATGCCAATGACTTCTTCACGGATCGACTCGTCAAGCTCGGTCAGGATTTCGCCGTCAAATTCACGGTCATAAAGCCGGATCAGCTTGGTCCGCTCAAAACTGCTGATCTGTTCCAGAAGATCGGCGATGTCAGCCGCGTGCAGCGGCTCCATCAACTCGGTCAGCTTGGCCGCATCATCAATCTCGACCGCATAAAGAATCGAGGCAACTGCCTTTTTATTCAGCTTGTAAGCCTCAGATTCGTCTTCTGCTTCGGGGGCTACATCCAGTTCACGCATTTCATCAGACATCACACACCCCTTTAATTTGCATGTACAATAGTAGCCGCACTATCGGGTTACAATGGCGCGAAAATACGCATTCATACGATTGTTCCTCTGGCCGTCAGGTCTTAAGCTAGCGGCATGAAACAACAAACGCTCCTTCTGGGTCAGACCCTGAATTTCAATGGCAATCCACTTGAGGAAAGCTGGGAAGACACCGTATCAATAGACAGCTCAGGGGGTGTGCTGATCGAAGACGGCCATATCCGGGCAGTGGGAAATGGGGCTGAGTTGCGCAAGGCGCACCCCCTCGCCCAAGTCACAGACTACGCAGATGCGTTGATCTGCCCGGGATTTGTGGACGCGCATGTCCACTACCCCCAGACGGCCATTATCGCAAGCTGGGGCAAGCGGCTGATCGACTGGCTGAACCTCTATACCTTCCCCGAAGAAATGCGGCTGGCAGATCCTGCCTATGCCACTGAAATTGCGGGCCGCTATCTGGATCTTACGCTTGCGCATGGCACCACCACGGTCTGCTCTTTTGCAACGATCACGCCCCAAAGTGTCGATGCGATCTTTGAGGCCGCAGCCCTTCGCGGTCAGCGCATCGTTGCGGGCAAAACCTGCATGGACAGAAACGCTCCGGACGGGCTGTGTGATACCGCGCAATCGGCTTATGATGACAGCAAGGCCCTGATCGAACGCTGGCAGGGCAAAGGCCGCGCGGGCTATGCCATTACGCCACGCTTCACGCCCACATCCACCCCCGATCAGCTGGCCGCTTTGGGCGCGCTTTGGGCGGAACACCCCGACTGTCTGATGCAAACCCACCTGAGCGAGCAACTTGACGAGATTGCCTGGGTTCGCGAGCTTGTTCCACAGGCCCGCGACTATCTGGATACCTACGAGGAACACGGCCTGATCGGCGCGCGCGCCGTCTACGGTCATGCAATTCACCTGACCCCGCGCGAGAGTGACCGGATTTCAGAAACCGGCGCAGCCCTTGTCCATTGCCCCACATCCAATACCTTCATTGGTTCCGGTCTTTTTGACATGGCGGGCCTTGCCGCGCGCCGTATCCCGATCGGGCTTGCCACAGATACGGGCGGGGGGTCGTCGTTTTCCATGCTGCGAACGATGGCAGCCGCCTATGAGATAGGACAACTGCGCGGCGCACCACTTCATGCAGCCCAGCTTATTTGGCTGGCCACAGCCGGATCAGCCCGCAGCCTTCACCTGCATGAAAAAATCGGCACCCTGAACGCAGGTTTTGAGGCAGACATCACAATCCTTGATCTTGCCTCGACCCCTGCCATTGCGCAGCGGGCGTCAAACGCTCAAAACATCTGGGATATGGTTTTTGCAACGCTGATGATGGGCGATGACCGAGCCATCAAAGATGTCTGGGTCGCAGGTCAAAGGCGGGTCTGATCCAGCTTCATTTTGCCAAATAAACTCTCCGCGAAGCGTCCATCGCTTCAGACAACTTCAAACGAAAAGGTATTGGGCTCAGGGATCGTCCGAGCACCTATAAAAAGAATGCAGCGCAGCTGCGCCGCTGAATTGTTCAACAAGGTGCCGCCAGAACCATGGCCCAAATACGATCAGGGCCCTCGAACAGCCCAAATTCCTTGGCATTTTCATTGATCATGTTCGAAAAATGCCCCGGTGACTGCGCCCAGCCCTGCATCACCTGATTAAGGTCGCGCTGCCCCTTGGCGAGGTTCTCGGCGACGAAACACCATTTGTACTGCTGCTTTTTCACACGCTCGCCGACGCTTGATCCGTTGCGACCCTCATGCGCAAAATAGCCGTGTTTCGCCATATCCAAAGCATGTGCCTTGGCGGCGGCTTCCAGCGTGGTCGAGTAGTCCACAGCTGCCGCTCCGTTCGCCGCACGCAGATCATTCAGCGCCTTTGTCGCCGCCGGGTTGGCCGCAGCCGATACGCTCATAACGGTCAGAAAGACACAAAACAGCCAAAGCATTCTCATATCTTATCCCTCAACTCTCGGGCCAGAACGTTTTGCCGGGCAATTTGCGCATGCAGATCAATCGTCTGAAGATGGCCGCCTTGAACGACCAGCCGACCTTCAACCAGCAAATCGCGCACAGTCGTAGGGCCCGCCAACAGCAATGCTGCCGGATCCCAACTTCCAGCGCTTTCAATGCCGCTCACATCCCAGATGGCGATGTCGGCACGCGCTCCAACCGCGATGCGCCCGCATTCGGGGCGGCCCAGCACATCCGCGCCGCCACGGGTGGCAATCTCGAGCGCTTCGCGCGCGCTCATCGCGTCAGCCCCCCGCACCACCCTTTGCAACAGCATCGCTTGGCGTGCCTCTGACACCAGTTTTCCTGCGTCATTACTGGCCGATCCGTCCACGCCCAGCCCCACTTTCACCCCGGCATCCCGCATCGCGCGGACCGGCGCGATGCCGGACCCAAGCCGACAGTTAGAGCAAGGACAATGCGCGACACCTGTTCCCGTTTGGGCAAAAAGGTCAATCTCGCTTGGGTCAAGCTTTACACAATGCGCGTGCCAGACGTCAGGGCCAACCCAACCCAAATCCATCGCATACTGGCCCGGACGGCACCCGAATTTTTCCAAAGAATAAGCGATGTCTTCGCTGTTCTCGGCCAGATGTGTGTGCAGCATAACCCCTTTATCGCGGGCCAGCACAGCAGCATCCCGCATCAGATTGCGGCTGACAGAGAAGGGCGAACAAGGCGCGATGGCCACACGGCACATCGACGATGGACGATCATCGTGAAAGGCGTCGATCACACGAATGCAGTCTTCAAGAATCGCGGCCTCGTCCTCGACCAGGGCGTCTGGCGGCAACCCGCCATCGCTCTCACCGATGCTCATAGCGCCACGTGTCGGCTGGAACCGCAGACCAACTTCGGCAGCCGCATGGATCGTATCCTCCAGCCGCGACCCGTTGGGGTAAAGATAAAGGTGATCCGAGCTTAATGTGCAGCCGGACAAGGCCAACTCGGCCAAGCCTATTTGTGCAGAGGTAAACATATGCTCCGCCGTGAACCTCGCCCAGATCGGATAGAGGGTCTTGAGCCATCCAAACAGCAACGCATCCTGTCCGCCCGGCACCGCACGGGTGAGTGTCTGATAAAGGTGGTGATGCGTGTTAACGAGGCCCGGTGTCACCACACAGCCGCGTGCATCGATGACCTCGCCCATCGTCTCAAGCGCATGCCCCACAGCGACAATCACGCCGTCACGCAACACGATATCAGCCCCCGCCAACTCGCGACGTTCGTCATCCATGGTCAGGATATGGTCCGCGTTTCGGATCACAACCTCGGTCATGAGGTGCAACTCTTGAGGATCTCCAAAGCCTGCGCATGGATGTCGGCATTTGCTGCGGCAATGGCGCGCCCGCCGTGATGGGCAGGGCCACCCTGCCAGTCTGTCACGATTCCACCAGCCGCCTGAACAACTGCAATTGGTGCTTGAATATCATAGGTTTGCAAGCCGGCCTCAATCACCAGATCAACCTGCCCCGCCGCAACCAGCGCGTAGGCGTAGCAATCCATACCGTGGCGGGTAAGGCGTGCCTTTTGCGAGACTTTCGCAAATGCCGCGCCCTCTGCCTTGGTTCCAACCTCTGGAAAGGTGGTAAATACTGTCGCCTCGGACAGATCACGCGGCCTGCGTGTTGCCAGTTTATGCGTCCCGGTCGGGCCCGTCATCGTGGCAATGCCGGGCCCCCCAATGAACCTTTCGCCAATATAGGGTTGGTCGATGATCCCGAAGAACGGGCCGTCGCAATCACCAATCGCAATCAGCACACCCCATGTCGGCGTTCCAGATATAAAACCACGCGTCCCGTCGATCGGATCCAAGACCCACGTCAGCCCCGAAGTGCCTTTGACTGCGCCATACTCTTCGCCCAACACGGCATCATCAGGGCGCTCTCGTGCCAGGATTTCAAGCATCGCACGCTCTGCCGCCCGGTCAGCGACGGTGACCGGATCGTACCCTTGGGCCAACTTGTTATCAGTCGACAGATCAATAGAGCGAAAATGAGCTAACGTTTCGAGGCGCGCGGCATCGGCCAGCAAATGGCCAACGCGCAAAATATCAGGATCTAGTCTGGTATGATTTTTCATGGCTCTTGGACTGCCATCATCCTCTAGCTGTTGCAAGAACCATGATATCTGACACCGTCAGGCGACATCGCTCAGGACGCGGGCCAGTTCAAACAGACGCCGACGTTGGTTTTCAGGGATAGCATAGTAAGAGCGGACCAAATCCATCGCTTCCTTGTCCCCGATCAAATCTGCGGGGATGTTTTCGGGCACAGTCTCGTTCTTTGTTTTCTCGGCTTCAAGGCCTTCAAAGAAATGCGCCACATCTACGTTTAAAGCGTCTGCAATGTCCCACAAGCGCGACGCGCTGACGCGATTTGCACCTGTCTCGTATTTTTGAATTTGCTGGAACTTAATCCCCACCAGTTCAGCAAGTTTTTGCTGTGTCATTCCGGTCAACCAACGGCGCTGGCGAATACGCTGTCCTACGTGGACATCTACTTTATGGGGCATCAATAATACTCTTTCCAGTGAGGAGCGCCTTTCACAGCGCTTAACTTTACATGACGCGGGGGTGGGAGCAGATGTCTCCTGTCCTACGTTTCAGCAAAATGGCAAAATTACTGAGCTTTCGCAAATAATAACTAATTTTGCGCCCGTCCAGATGGTTCGATAGCCAAGTTGTCTGCAACCCTTTTTACTGCATGACGCATAGCCATTCGAGTTTTGCACTTTATGCGTGTATCCCAATCGTAGCACCGAAATCGAGCAGTGCAAAACATCTTCGCAAATAATCGGTTAATGCAGCTGATCAACCAAGGAATTCCACGCTGCAAAGCGTGGCAGCGTCAATAATTTGAGGGGTTTCATAGGGTTACAAGGGCCTGAAGACAACCGATCAAGCGAGGTTGGATGCGCAGAGTTTTGCCGATATGGGGCAAATCATGACAATCCAGCCAATCTTAAAGGATCAAGATGGAAGTTCTTTGGTCGCAACAAATGCCGGCACATAGGTTCCTCAAAAGAATCATGCAGCATGTGTTTCGCCATTCGTGCCTCGGAAAAATCAATTGTCCCAAAAGCTGGCTGAACAAGACAGCATCGCCTTCATCACGCCTGTTGCAAATTGCTGTCTTCGATGGCTTTGCTTTCTGCTTTTCGCATCGTGGTACAACGGTTCACCCTATAATTCTGGCGCTTGAAACAGCGACGAAACAACGCAGGTCGATGATCCTTTGGTCTTTTAACTGCGCCCAAAACAACTGCACATTCGATCGGTACGGGGCATGCCAGCCAGAGAACAAAGCTGATGGCGTCCTCAGACCCACCAAAATATCTAACTTTTACAACATTTTAAACGCCAAACCACCTGCGACCGACCCATCGGCATATAAGCACCGGGTTTACCGCGTCTGGGTCGTTTTTTGACCATTTCGATCAGATTTCCTAAAAAGCGAAGGTCTTATTGAGAACACCTGCGTTTAATCCTCCAAAAACTCTTGAAAACCCAGCCCAGCCAACCGATATTCAACGCAATACCGGGATAGGAATACTTATTTCGGAACATGTTTTACCAATTGGAGGATTTTCATGGCTGACGTGAATACAATCCGGTCCGCAACCGGATCCCGCGCCGCCGCAATCGACGAGGGGCTGCGCACTCACATGAACAAGGTGTATGCTACCATGTCGATCGGCATGCTCATCACCTTTGCTGCTGCTTGGGCCATTTCCGGCTTGGCGGTCACGACTGACCCTGCTGCTGCTGTCGGGCAGATCGGTGCTGACAAATATCTGACCGCCTTAGGGTCGGCCTTGTACATGTCACCGCTCAAATGGGTCGTCATGTTCGCGCCGCTTGCCTTTGTCTTCGGCCTTGGTGCCGCCATGAACAAAATCTCGGCCGCGACTGCACAGGTGCTGTTCTACGCATTTGCCGCCGTCATGGGTGTGTCGATCAGTTCGATCTTTCTGGTCTTCACCGGCTATTCGATCATCCAGATCTTTCTGGTGACTTCTATCGCCTTCGCCTCGTTGTCTTTGTGGGGATACACCACCAAGAAAGATATCTCCGGTTGGGGTAGCTTCTTGATCATGGGTGTCGTCGGATTGATCGTCGCGTCGATCGTGAATATCTTTCTTGCGTCCCCTGCACTGGTCTTTGCGATCTCTGCCATCGGTGTTTTGATCTTTGCCGGGCTGACAGCTTACGACACGCAGAATATCAAGAACACCTATCTTGCTCACGCGGAGCATGGCGATCAAGAATGGCTGCAGAAGTCTGGGATCATGGGCGCACTCAGCCTGTACCTGAACTTTATCAACATGTTCATGATGCTGCTGCAATTGTTCGGCAACCGCGAATAACAGCTTCAAGCCATACTGGTAATATGAAACCACACAACGCCCGTCAGAGAAATCTGGCGGGCGTTTCTCGTTTCACGCGACGCACTGTGATCTTGCACGCCCTGCCGCACTGGACAATGCTTGATACAGGTCAGGAGTTGAAAGGAGCGCGCCATGCTGGAACTACGCCCAAACTGTGAGATGTGTGACAAGGATCTGCCGCCTCATGCCTTGGACGCGAGAATTTGCAGCTATGAATGCACGTTCTGCGCCGTCTGCGTTGATGTTGTCTTGAAAAACGTCTGTCCCAATTGCGCGGGGGGATTTGTGCCGCGCCCTATCCGGCCGCAACAAGACCGGCGCACGGGCGTCAGCCTGAAGCACCAGAAGGCATCGACACAGCGACGCAGTCTGAAATACAGCCTTGAAGATATCGCACGCCAAACGGACGCGACCAAGGACATTGCCCCGCAAGATCGATAGGCCTTTAAGGCCAACGACCGGCATGGCCTGATTGCGGCCCATCGCCTAGCGCTTGTGGGCCTGCTTGCAGCAGCCTTGCCGCATTTGCAGACGGCCGCTGCCATTGTGAACATATCGTCAATGAAGGCGATTGTGCCGCCCACAGGTGCTTCTGATTTCGAAACGAGCAATGTGGCGTTCAATCTTTGGACCCGTCCCAAGAAACTCGGGCCACTTGGCATTGGGGTATATGCGGCAGCAAACACGGCGCGTGGCGGACGGGTGCTGCCAAAGACATTGAACCCGCCGTCAGATTTCTCGCAAGCGAGGAAGCGGCGTTTATCACAGGTGACATTTTGACAGTCACGGGCAGTTACAGCGTTTGAGCCTCGCGGCCCTTAAACGGCCACGTCAAAGAATTGCCCAACCCCGGCTGTAAACACCATCGCGACAACACCCCAGACCACTGCGCGAAGAACCGCGGGGCGCAGTGGCGCGCCCCCCAGATGTGCACCCCCTGCCCCCAGAAGAACAAGCGCGAGAACTGCAACGAGTGCGACCCCCAGAATATCCAGATGTGTCGGCAGAGCCAGCGCTGCAATCAAGGGAAATGCGCCACCAACCGCAAAAGCGAGCGCCGATGCCCCAGCCGCTTGCAAAGGGTTGGCCTGCCCCGCAAGGCCGAACATGCCCAGCTCTTCGCGTGCATGGGCACCCAAAGCATCATAGTCGGTCAGTTGCGTGGCGACCTTTAGTGCAAGCTTCGGATCGACGCCGCGCGTCTCAAGACCTTCGGCAAGTTCTTCCAGCTCGTAATCGGGGTCATCTTCCAAAGCGATCCGTTCGCGTTCAAGATCGGCCGCCTCGACGTCGGCCTGTGCGGAGACCGACACATATTCCCCCGCCGCCATCGACAAGGCACCCGCCGTGAGCCCCGCAAAGCCCGTCAATATCACATTGCCAGACGCCATGCCCGCCGAGGTAACCCCCACAAGCAAGCTCGACATCGACACGATCCCGTCATTTGCCCCCAACACCGCTGCACGCAACCAGTTACTTCGGTTGATATAGTGGCCTTCTTTGGGCATCGGATCACCTTTGGAAACATCAAAGTTGAAATGCAAAAGACCGCACACAAAGGTGCGGTCCAGTATTCAAAGCAAAGGGCAGATCTTACTTGATCTTGCCTTCTTTGTATTCGACGTGCTTCCGAATAACGGGGTCGTACTTTTTGATGACCATTTTCTCGGTCATGGTACGGGCGTTTTTCTTTGTGACGTAGAAATGGCCTGTGCCCGCGGACGAGTTCAGACGGATCTTGATCGTGGTTGGCTTCGCCATAGTCGTTCTCCTGCAACGACGAGCAGGCCGCTCTTCGGCCGTTACTCGTGAAATCCTGAGATTTGGGTTCTAGTCACGCCAGCCCCCGAGTCAACCGCTATTTCCCGACGTCAGCGGAAAGGAGGCGGAAAATTCGAATTTTCCGGTCCGGAATTTTTCAAATTCCGTATCTGCCCCGGAAAAGATGCGCGGAAAGCCTGTAAGCCGGATTTTGTCCCCGCCCGAAGACAGGGGATGACCATTCGTCTGACCATGCAATTACCTGCATGGCTATAGCTGCCAACCCGGACCTGCTGGGGCAGAAAAAGCCCCGCCTTGCCTGTTACCAGACGCAGCACGCGGTCCCTATTTGGCATTGCTCCCGGTGGGGCTTGCCATGCCGGAGATGTTACCACCCCCGCGGTGCGCTCTTACCGCACCGTTTCACCCTTACCATCCCGGTGGTATCGGTTGCCCGACCCGCCGGGATGGCGGTTTATTTTCTGTGGCGCTGTCCGTCGGGTTACCCCGCCCGGGCGTTACCCGGCACCGTCTTTTCTGGGAGTCCGGACTTTCCTCGAACCCTTTGCAAGGCCCGCGGCCATCCAGCCTTCCGCGCGCTGCACGCCTAGCGCTTCGGATCGGGCTGCGTCAATCTGTTTTGAAGCTCGGATGCCTCCGGCGGGGATTTATTCCCATTTGGAAGAGATGCGGTGGCAGAGTTTCAGATCATCTTGGCAAAGAGGCCCCGATCGCCACGGGGCAAAGCGCAGCCGTACAGCGGCCAGCAGCGTATCTAACGCAACGTCGGCGGTAAAACCTGCCTGACGTGCCGCCTCGATGAAGCTGGCGGCTGACACCTCTTTGGGGGACGCACCATCCTTGCCGGTCGATGCCAGACCTTGCCGCGCCAGCCGCGCCCAGTCAAACCGCGGCCCGGGGTCGGCCTTGCGCCCGGGAGCCATGTCCGAATGCCCGATAATCGCCTCTGCAGCGATGCCCCACCGGGCCATGATACCCCGCAAAAGGTCTTCGAGTGCGCGCATCTGAGGCTCGGAGAAAGGATGTGTGCCCCGGTTGTCAAGTTCGATCCCGATCGAGCGTGAATTGATGTCATTCACCCCCGCCCATTCCCCCTGACCCGCGTGCCATGCCCGCTGGTCTTCATCGACCATCTGGTACACCCTGCCCTGTCCGCAGATCAGGTAGTGGGCGGACACTTCGGTGTCAGGGTCGCACAGCCTTGTGAGCGCCGCATCGGCGCTTTGCATGGCAGTGTAGTGGAGGACAACGAGCGAAGGCCGCAGCCCGTCGCGGCGCGGCCCTTGATTTGGCGAGCGTTGGATGATCACATCTGCGACCCTCTAGATCTAGCCTTGGATGGCACGTCGGTAGGGCGCAGGATCCCAAGTGCACGCGTAGCCATCCCCGTCAGGGTCCATTCCGGCGCGATCACGCTCTGGCCCACCGTCTGCGAGAAAGGCCAGTTGCGCCTGATCGGGATGGCTGTATTCCGCGCAAGCGCGTTCATTTTTGCGGGCCTTATTGAACCCGCGGCGGCTATATACAGCGGTTCCCACCGGATGCTTGTTTTGCAAGGCGTAGGACACGATATTTGGCCCAGCCTCAGCACGATCTGGCAATGCCTCGGGCTGAACAACGCGGTATTGCGCGCGGTTGGCGGCAATGCGCGCAGCATCCCCTTCGATGCTGCGTTCGCCCGACACGGCATCAAAGTTATTTTCGCGCGAAATCCCTTCGGTGTTCAACACCGGCGGTGCCGCATTTGTCGGGCTTGCATTGATCGGCTCGATTCCCGAATTGGTCATCATGTCATTTCCCAGACCGCCGGGGCGGGTTGCATCCAGAACACGCGCGGTCTCTGCGGCCGTTGACGCAGCAGAGCCATCATCGACAGATGCCAGGGGCGTTGCGTTGATCGCGGACGGTGCAGGAAACGTCGCTTGGGTGTTCATTGCCAAGGCTGCATCGCGCTGCGCTTGCTGCGTCTGGAATGAATCAAACCCGGCACCGCGCCCGCTATCCGGTATCGCGGGCTGACAGGCCGATAGGGCCATGCCTAAGGTGACAACTAGGGATATCGGTTTAATCATTGGACCTGCTTTTTCTATCTGCACGCTTTTACTGGCGTTCGTTTACCACCATTTGGGGGGCTTGGCTACAAACCCGGCCGCTTTCTCAAGCGCGTAGGCGGTAGATAGCAAATCCGCTTCTTCCCAAGGCCGCCCGATGAGTTGCAGCCCCAAAGGCAGGCCTTGTGCATTGGTGCCCGTCGGCAGCGCAATACCCGGCAATCCCGCCAGGTTCACTGTCACTGTAAACACATCGTTAAGATACATCGCGACAGGGTCTGCGTCTGTCATTTCACCCAAGCCAAAGGCAGCCGAAGGCGTTGCCGGTGTCAGGATACTGTCAATGCCCGCCGCAAAGACATCTTCAAAGTCCTTCTTGATCAAAGTCCGCACCTTGCGGGCGCGGTTGTAGTAGGCATCGTAGAAACCGGCGCTTAGCACATAGGTTCCGATCATCACGCGACGCTGCACCTCTGGGCCGAACCCTTCGGCGCGGGTCTTTTCATACATCTCGGTGATGCCGTCGCCTTGATCCAGCTTGGCGCGGTGGCCGTAGCGCACCCCGTCATAACGGGCAAGGTTCGAGGACGCCTCTGCCGGGGCAATCACGTAATACGCAGGCAAAGCATATTTTGTGTGGGGCAAGGAAATATCGACGATCTCGGCACCGGCATCGCGCATCATGGCAATGCCATTTTGCCAAAGCGCATCAATCTCGTCGGGCATGCCCTCCATGCGGTATTCGCGCGGGATGCCGATCTTCTTGCCGCGAATGTCCCCGGTCAATGCCGCCTCGAAATCGGGCACTGCCAACTCGGCCGAGGTGCTGTCCTTGGCGTCATACCCTGCCATCGCGCCCAGCATGATGGCCGCGTCGCGCACGGTCTTGGTCATCGGACCTGCCTGATCCAGCGAGGACGCAAACGCCACAACACCCCAACGCGAACAGCGCCCGTAGGTCGGCTTGATCCCGACCGTGCCGGTAAAGGCCGCAGGCTGGCGGATCGATCCGCCCGTATCCGTGCCTGTCGCGGCAAGGCACAAATCAGCCGCCACCGCTGCCGCTGACCCACCAGAAGACCCACCCGGTGTCAGCTGCGCCTTATCGCCCGCGCGCCGCCAGGGGTTCACGGCATTGCCATAAACGGATGTCTCGTTCGACGAGCCCATGGCGAACTCATCCATGTTCAGCTTGCCCAGCATAACGGCACCCGCATCGAACAGGTTTTGCGACACGGTGCTCTCATACTCGGGCAAGAACCCCTCGAGAATGCGCGATCCCGCCTGAGACGGTACACCCTTGGTGCAGAACAAATCCTTGATGCCGATCGGCAACCCACACATTCCCGGCGCATCGCCCGCCTTGATCCGCGCATCTGCAGCTTTCGCCTGGTCCATGGCCAGATCGCCCGTGTGGTGCACAAACGCGTTCAGCGCACCGGCACCCTCAATGGCGCTTAAACACGCCGATGTCAGATCAACCGAGGTGACATCGCCCTTGCGCAGCGCATCGCGCGCCTCGGCCAGGCCCAGTTTGTTCAGATCAGCCATTATTCCACCACCTTCGGAACAGCAAAGAACCCTTCGCGCGCATCCGGCGCATTGGCCAAGACCTTGGCCTGCTGGTCGCCGTCACGCACCACATCATCGCGCCGCTTCAAAACCTGAGGGGTGACGGATGTCATCGGCTCGACCCCCTCCACATCGACCTCGTTCAATTGCTCAATGAATCCAAGGATCGTGTTGAACTCTTGGGCTAGGGCGGGCAAAGCGGATGGCTCGACCTTGATACGGGCCAATTTGGCCACCCGTGCGGCTGTGGTCTCGTCGATGGACATGGGTGCTCCTTATCTCTTTGATTGCCGTTTACCGCCCCCCGCAGCCCCCTGCAAGTCTGGGCTGGGCATCCGCGCCCCAAACTCGCCGCCTGTGCTTCATTTTGCAAAATAAACTCCTGCCGGAGGCTCCCCAAAGCCACAACAAGCGCTAAGCTGTTTAAAATGAAGACAACGGGAGAACGTATATGAACATCATCTGGCTCGGCCACGGCAGCTTTCGCATCGAAATCGAAGATCAGGTTTTGCTGATAGACCCTTGGCTCACCGGCAATCCGATGATGCCAGACGAACATCATGCTGAGGCTTTGGAAGGGGTGACCCAGATCCTGATCACCCACGGCCACTTTGATCACACGCAAGACTTGGCCATGGTCGCCGAAAAGACCGGTGCACCCGTTGCGGGCATGGTTGAACTCATGGGATATTTCGAAAACCAGGGCGTCAAGAATACCATCGGTTTCAACAAAGGCGGCACGATCAAATGCGGCAAGGTCGCGGTAAGTATGGTGCCCGCGTCCCACTCCTCCTCCGTTGATGGCGACGCAGGGCCGATCTATATGGGGGCCGAGATTGGCTTTATGATCTGCGGCGAGGACCACATGATCTACGTCTCGGGCGACACCGGACTTATGGCTGATATGGAATGGATGGCCGGCTATTATAAACCCGATATCGGCATCCTAAGCGCTGGCGGGCATTACACGATGGACATGGCGCAAGCGGTCTATGCGTCCAAGAAATACTTTGATTTCAAGACCGTAATCCCCGCCCACTACAAGACATTTCCCGCATTAGAGCAATCCGCTCAAGCGTTGATCGACGGTCTGCCGGGCGTGAAGGTGATTGAACCCGAAGTTATGAAAGCGATCTCGATTTAAGGTTCAAGCTTAACGATCGGGCGCGGACGTGCCTGCAAGACAAACCACATTCCCTGCGCGCAGTTCCATATCAGCGCGCAGGCGACCCGTCTCCCACGCCTCTTGCGGATCAAGGGCCAGCGAAGCGCAAACCTCGAACTCATGATCGCTCAGACGGGTGTAGACGTAAGGTTCACCTGTAATGGCGTCATAGGGTGAGAGATCATCGTGCAAAACCACCGTGTCGGGGCAGGCCTTTGCCGCCGCCAAGCTTGCCGGCAATGCATCGCTGCGATCAACGCAGCGCAACCGGTTCTGCCAATCCACAAGAGCCGCTAAGCGATCTGCATCCTGCGTCATCAACCGCGCGTGATGTGGACCACCAACGACCCATAAGCCGCCACCAATAGCCGCAGCGATCAGCGCGCAAAAGCCGACTAGAAAAAGCCTGTTCATTGCGGGTCGCCGCGTCTGATATCATTGAAGTAAAATAAGAAGATCCCCCCCGCAACGACCACTACAATCAAAGCCTTTGCAATAAACTGCCCCGTCAGATCGCCGGTCAGCAACGCGTAGACCGTCGCGATCAGAACCACCAGCAAGGTCATCGCCGCGAACAAAAGCGCCAGATAGGTCAGCCATTTGCGGATCGCAGAGCGATAGAGCGCCGGGTCCTCCGCCAGTTTGCGCCGCTCCCGCAATGTCAGCCATAGATACAGCGGTGCCGTCACGATCAGCACCGAGACGCCCCACCGAATAAGGTCTGTCGCGCCATAGCTTTCCTCGGCAAAGGCAAGATCGACGAGCGCCTGCAAGACCAACACAAGATTGAACGCCCCGATCAACAGCAAGCCAAAGGTCAGCGCATAGACAAAGAAATCGCGTGCCGACACGGTGGCCACAGGGCGCGGAATCGGGGGCGAAAACGGCGTTTCGTCCCAAGCATTCAAGGCATCATGCACCTCGCTGGCGCTCCAACCCGCGCCGGTCAGCACGGTCGAAATCTCGCCGCGAGCCTTCCCCGCAACCAAGGCGTCACGCACAAAGATGCGCAGCTCGTCCCGACTTGCCATATCACCTTATCCTTTTCTTTTTTCTGCAAAAAAAGTTTTTAACAACGCCTCGGCTTCGCTCACCGCGATGCCGTCATAAACATCCGGAACATGGTGGCATTGCGCATGGGAAAAGACCCGTGCGCCCTGCGCCACGCCGCCGGATTTGGGATCGGAAGCACCATAATAAAGTTTGGCAACGCGCGCTGCCGAAATCGCGCCCGCGCACATCGCGCAAGGTTCAAGCGTCACGTAAAGAGCATGCCCTCCCAAACGCTCTACGCCCGCAAAAGCACAGGCCGCACGGATCGCAAGCACTTCGGCGTGGGCGGTCGGATCGTTCAGTTCACGGGTCCGGTTGCCCGCCTGCGCCACGACTTGCCCCTGAGGCGACACAATCGCCGCGCCCACAGGCACTTCGCCGCGTGCTGCGGCGGCGCGAGCCTCAGACAAGGCTATGTTCATGAAGGACGTAAAAGCCATACAGTCACTTGGGCGCAAACCGCACCCTTTCGCAAGCGTTTGAAACAAGGTAAGCGCTGAAGGATGAGCCAAGATACCCCCAAACAGCCGCCCAAGTCTGATACGCCCCCCGGCGATCGCATTGCAAAAGTCCTGTCGCGCGCGGGGCTTGCGAGCCGCCGCGAGGCTGAACGCATGATCGAAGCCGGTCGCGTACGCGTCAACGGCATGCAAATCGATTCGCCAGCGCTGAACGTGACCGATTCGGATCAGATCACCGTAGATGGCAAACCTGTGGGCGATCCCGAACCGCCGCGTATGTGGCTTTATCACAAGCCGACCGGCCTCGTGACGACGAATCGCGATGAAAAAGGCCGCGGCACGATCTTTGATGACCTCCCCGAGGACATGCCCCGCGTGATGAGCGTTGGACGGCTCGATCTGAACTCCGAAGGGTTGCTGCTGCTGACCAATGATGGCGAGATAAAGCGCAGGCTTGAGCTGCCCTCGAACGGCTGGCTGCGTCGCTACCGGGTTAGGGTCAATGGCCGCCCCTCTGATGAGGCGCTGGAACCTTTGCGTAAGGGCATGACTGTGGACGGCGAGCAATTTCAGCCGATGACTGTGTCGCTGGACCGCCAGCAAGGCGCGAATGCGTGGCTGACCATTGGCCTGCGCGAAGGCAAGAACCGCGAAATCCGCCGCGCGATGGAGGCCGTGAACCTGTCGGTCAACCGTTTGATCCGCACCAGCTACGGCCCATTCCAGCTTGGCGAACTCAAACCCGGCGAGGTCGAAGAGCTGAAACGCAAGGTTGTGCGCGATCAGCTTGGCATCGAGATCGAGGACAACACCGGCACCGCCGTCAAGAAAAAGCCCAGTCACATCGTCAAACGCAAACCGCGCAAACCCGGCGTGCCAGGCCCGGGTCGCCCCGGTCTGCCCAAGGAACCCGGCGAGAAAACCGCGACTGGCAAGGTGATCCCAGGCAAGCCCAAGCCCGGCTACGGCAAGTCCAAACCGCAACGCTCCGGATCAGATGACCTTGCACCGCGCAAATTTGGCACGCGCGTTAAAACTACCCGCAAACCCTGAATTTCCGCCAGCCTTGGGGGGCTCAAGACCACTTTGGAGCAGAATCCCTAGCGGCACCGCGACAGACCCCCTATATATACGCGAAGAGGTAGAATTTAGATGGGTCGTTTGTTTCTCTTTGTCGTCCTTTTGGTCGCGCTGGTTGTTATTGTTTTCGTTTTGATAACAATTGCGGCGCGGTTCTTGGATGCAGGGCAGAAAATGCTTCGATCCACAAACGGACAAATTAAAGAGGGCCTTATGGTACCCACACCGTTTCAAAAGATCACCTACGCCGCGCTGATTGTGCTGTTATTTGGCGTTGCCACCGGCTGGCTGGGGGGCCTCTGATGGCCAAGCGTTACGGCGGGAAATTCAGCCAGAACAGCGAAACACCTCAAACTCCGGTCACAAGACGGGTCGAAGTCGATCCGGCGGGCGCACGCTCGAACCTGTTGTTCATCCCCGCCATCCCGCTAGTCTTTATGTCGCTGAACGATGGTGCGCAGGGGCTTGCTTTTGGTTTGATCGCTGCCGCGTTCCTGACCGGTGCTGCATTGATGCTGCGCGAGGGGCTCAAGGCTGAAGCGGCTTACCGCGCACGCAAAGTGGCCGAGCGGCCTGCCCTGCCGCGCAAAATGATCGCAAGTGTGCTTACTGGGTTTGGCGTGGCGCTTGCGGCCTACAAGAATGATCCCGGCATTGTCGCAGCGGCGATCTACGGGATCGCTGCAATCGGGCTGCACGTCAGCGCGTTTGGCATCGATCCTCTGTCCTCCAAGGGGATGGAAGGCGTTGACAGCTTTCAAAAAGATCGCGTTGCGCGTGTTGTGGATGAAGCCGAAAAACTCCTGACCGCGATGAGCGCTGCGATCTCGCGCGCAGGCGACCGGCAGTCAACAGAGCGGTTGGCAGACTTCCAGACCACCGCCCGCACCCTGATCCGGACGGTCGAAGAGGACCCTCGGGATTTGACCGGGGCGCGCAAGTATTTGTCGGTTTATCTGCTTGGGGCCCGCGATGCGACGATCAAGTTCGCCGATATCTATTCAAATACCCGCGACGCTCAAGCCAAGCTTGACTATATGGCATTGCTGGATGATCTGGATAAAAACTTTGCTGCCCGCAGGCAAAAGTCTTTATTAGAAGACAAGACCGACCTGAACATTGAAATTGAAGTGCTGCGCGAGCGGCTTTCCCGAGAAGGCGTTCGCTTAGACTGACGCCCGGCACCAAAATAGGAAGAATGAAACATGTCTGATATCGTCCGCGAAAAAGCGACCCAATCAGTAGCGTTGGTAGATGAAGTCAACGCGCTGGTATTGGCTGACCCATCCCCCGCTGATGCAATTATTTCGCTCGAAAAGGCCGATGGCCCAATGGGCACCGAGATCAAAAGCCGCATGGCCGAGATCGACATGAACGAGACGCAGTCTATCATCTCTTTCGGCTCGGCGGCCCAAGCAGAGCTGCAAGAAATCAGCCAGGCCATGTTGCAAGATGTGCGCAACAAGGATGTAGGCCCCGCCGGTGACAGCCTGCGTAACATCGTGACAACCATTCGCGGTTTTTCGGTATCCGAGCTGGACGTCCGCCGCGACCGCAGCTGGTGGGAGCGTTTGTTGGGCCGTGCCGCGCCTTTTGCCAAGTTCACGGCCAAATTCGAACAGGTCCAAAGCCAGATCGACCGGGTTACCGACGAATTGCTGACCCACGAGCACACGCTGCTGAAAGATATCAAATCGCTGGATATGCTGTATGAGAAGACGCTGCAGTTTTATGATGAACTCGCGCTGTATATCGCTGCGGGCGAGGCCAAACTAGCTGAACTCGACGCCAACGACATTCCCGCCAAAGAGGCTGCCGTGAAAGCCGCCCCAGAGGATGATCAGGTGATGATGGCGCAGGAACTGCGTGATCTGCGCGCCGCGCGTGATGATCTTGAGCGTCGGGTTCACGATCTGAAACTGACGCGTCAGGTGACAATGCAATCCCTGCCCTCGATCCGCTTGGTGCAGGAAAATGACAAATCACTGGTGACCAAGATCAACTCGACTTTGGTAAACACCGTGCCACTGTGGGAAACGCAGCTTGCCCAGGCCGTGACCATCCAGCGCTCCCGCGAGGCGGCTGTCGCCGTGCGCGAAGCCAATGATCTGACCAATGAGCTGTTGACGTCGAACGCCAAGAACCTGCGCGAAAGCAACAAGATCATCCGCACAGAGATGGAGCGCGGTGTCTTTGATATCGAGGCTGTCAAACAGGCCAACGCCGATCTGATCGGCACGATTCAGGAATCGCTGCAAATCGCGGATGAGGGCAAGGCAAAACGTGCAGCAGCCGAGAAAGACCTCGAAGAAATGGAAGCCAATCTGCGCGATACGCTGGCATCGGCTTCTGCGGCCAGACCCGCCGCATAAGGCAAGGGCGCGCGGCAATGGGAATGGCTATCGTTCAGCGGAAAAGCAGGTTTGCGACAGTGGCAGCATCGCTGTTGCTATGCGCGTGCGCCTTGCGGCCCCCGATTGAACCGACAGCCAAGCCCGTTGCGCGCCCGGCCGGACTGGTCGCTTTGCCTGCGCCACTGATAGACCGCCCCACGTCCGAGGCAAGCGCCAAGCTGCGCAGCTATTTCAATCAGGTGCAGCAGGCCCAGCTCAGTCAGGGCTTGATGCGTCAGGATGGTGGCGGGCCGGATACGCCTTACACCTCGGATATGCTTGCGCGAAACTTTGAACAGGTGGCATTTTATAACGAATACAACGCGAACTTCTCTGGTCGCGGCGAAAAGACCCTGATGCGCCGTTGGACCGCGCCTGTGCGCATGGCCATCGTGTTTGGTGAAAGCGTGCCACCTTCGGAACGCGAAAGTGACACCGCTGCGGTGCGCGCCTATGCGGGGCGGCTTGCAGGCGTAACGGGGCATCCGATCACGGTTGGGGGTGCGCCCAACTTCATGGTGATCATCGCCAGCGAAGACGACCGCGACGCAGCGCTCAACGAGGTCGCAAAACGTATTCCCAGCGTTACCCCCGCCAGCCTTGCCGCCTTGCGCGACTTGCGCCGTGACACCTATTGCATCGTGGCCGCATATGCTGGCGGTGCCGACCCCAGCACCTATACCGCAGCTGTCGCAGTTATCCGCGCCGAGAACCCCTCGTTGATGCGGCTGTCTTGTATCCATGAAGAACTCGCCCAAGGCTTGGGGCTTGCCAATGACAGTCCGACCGCACGCCCGTCGATCTTTAACGATGACGACGAATTCGCCTTGCTGACCCGACATGATGAACATCTACTTAAGATGCTGTATGATCCCCGCTTGCGGCCAGGCATGAGCGCGGAACAAGCCGCACCCATCGTCCGCATTATCGCCCGCGAACTGACAGGCGGGCCCATTTAGACCGCTGCTTTGCCCCCGAAAGGACCACACCCATGGGTATTCTCGATTTCCTATCCGGCCAATTCATCGACGTCATTCACTGGACCGACGACACCCGTGACACCATGGTCTGGCGGTTTGCACGCGAAGGCCACGAGATCAAGTACGGTGCCAAACTGACCGTGCGTGAAGGTCAGGCTGCGGTGTTCGTCCATGAGGGTCAGTTGGCCGATGTGTTCACACCGGGCCTCTACATGCTCGAAACGAACAACATGCCGATCATGACATCGTTGCAGCATTGGGATCATGGCTTTAAAAGCCCGTTCAAGTCCGAGATCTATTTCGTCAATACCACCCGGTTCAACGATCTGAAATGGGGCACCAAGAACCCCATTATCGTGCGTGATCCAGAATTTGGCCCCGTGCGCTTGCGCGCCTTTGGCACCTATTCGGTCAAAGTGTCAGACCCCGCGCATTTCCTGACCGAGATCGTCGGCACCGATGGCGAATTCACGATGGACGAGATCAGCTATCAGATCCGCAACATCATCGTGCAGGAGTTTTCCCGCAGCATCGCGATGTCGAAAATCCCGATTCTGGATATGGCTGCAAACACCCGTGAACTGGGCAAGCTGGTCAGCACTGAAATCTCGGCGACCATCGCTGAATATGGTTTGTCGATCCCCGAGCTTTACGTCGAAAACGTGTCCCTGCCCCCTGCGGTCGAGGCTGTTTTGGACAAACGGTCATCCATGGGTATGGTGGGCGATCTGAACCAATACACCCAGTTCCAAGCCGCCGAAGCGCTTGGCCGCGATGGCGGCGCGGGTGCCGCGATGCAGGCGGGCTTGGGGGCCGGTCTGGGGATGCAGATCGGTCAGGCCGCTGCCGCACAGGCAGGCCCATGGGGGCCGCGCCCCACTGCCGTCCAAGCGCCACCGCCACCGCCTGTTGCAGACAAGGTCTGGCATCTTGCTGAAAACGGTCAGACCAAAGGCCCGTTTTCCAAAGCTGCACTTGGCCGAATGACAAACGATGGAACGCTGACCCGCGAGACGCTGGTTTGGACCCCCGGTCAGGACGGTTGGATCAAGGCCAATGACGTGGACGAACTGGCGCAGCTTTTTACCGTCATGCCGCCGCCTCCGCCCCCGGCGAGCTAACTCAACCATGACACGTCGCAGCGTCGTCATCTTTTTGCACTGGTCTGTGGTGCTGCTGCTCTTGGCGATGGTCAAAGGCGGCACCTCCAACATCAATGTGTTGAGGGCCTTTGCAGGCATCGTCGTGATATGGGAGGCAATCACTCTGGCAAAAGGTTTGTTGGGCCGGCCGGGTCCGAAACTTTCGCCCACTGTGCAGCGTGCCTATCCATGGATGCACCGTTTACTCCATATCTTGCTGTCCCTGACAGCCGTGGCCATCATCGGGCGCCTTCTTGGGCACCCGATTCCGTTTCTTGACGCTTGGACCATGCTTTTGGTCACGCTTGGGGCTGGCACGGCGCATGGAGTTTTCCACTTTTGGCGACACACGGCACTTTATGACAATGCGCTGCGCCTGATCTTGCCGAAATTCATGCATTCGATCCTCTGATGCGCTGGCCGAACCGTCGCAAAGCGTTAAAGATCATGCACTGGTCAATGGTGCCGATGTTTGCGTGGTTTGTTCTGGTTCAGCCCGCCGATGTCGCCCGGATCGGGCCGGGTGCCGTGCGGTTCCATTCGGTGATGGGCCTGATATTTGTCAGCACGGCACTGCTTTGGACAGCGCTATATCTGCGCAAGGGTCTGCTGAGCCGCCCCGGCCCCAAGCTGACAGGATGGGCGCGCCGGCTTCATCCGATCCTTCATAAAACGTTGATATGGGGCATCTTTGGCGTCGCTTTGACGGGGCTTTTGATCGGCATCACCTCGACCGTACAGCTTTGGGCCGGTGGCATCGTTCCGATTGCGGTACCGCTGAACCTGCCGCTGGCAAATGACTGGGTGGGACTGTTGCACAGTATTGAATTTTACGGCCTTGCGCTGATCGCGGCACTGCATGCAGCCTTTCACATCTGGCGCCATCTGGCGTTGCGCGACAATGCCCTGCGCATCATGTTCCCCAAGCTGCTCCACCGGTTTTTGTAACTGGCCACTGGTGACACCGGCTGAGGCAGGTTATGTCTGGCACACGCCAGATCATAGGACGCCCTGATGCAAGACAGCCCTTCCTTTGCGACACCGCCCCCACCGCCTGGCCCGGTGGAAGAGCACCGCTTTCCTTGCGATACCTGCGGATCTGACCTCCGTTTTGACCCCGATAAATATCAACTTGTGTGCGATCATTGCGGCAATACCGAAACGATCTCGGGACGGCGCACTCATCACCCCATTGCAGAGCTTGATTTTCGCAAGGCGATTGCACGCGAACTGCCGCAAGCCGAAATGGAAGACACCCGCGTCACAACCTGCCCCAACTGTGCCGCGCAGGTCGAGTTTGACGCGGACAAGCATGCCACCGAATGTCCTTTTTGCGCGACGCCAGTGGTGGTCGATACCGGCGTAAACCGCCACATCAAACCGCGCGGCGTCTTGCCTTTTGCACTGACTGAAAATGTCGCCAAAGATGCGATGACCAATTGGCTGGGCCGTCTTTGGTTCGCGCCCAACGGCTTGCAGGAATACGCCCGCAAAGGGCGCCGGATGGAGGGGATATATGTCCCTTACTGGACCTATGATGCCGATACAAAGTCCAGCTATTCCGGTGAGCGCGGGACGGTCTATTATGTGACAGTCACCGTCATGCGCGACGGCAAGCCGACCCAAAAGCAGGTGCCCAAGGTCCGCTGGCGCTCTGTCTCTGGCAGAGTGGCACGGTTCTTTGACGATGTGCTGGTATTGGCTTCAAAATCACTGCCCAAGCAATTCACCGATGCGCTTGAACCTTGGGATCTCTCCGCGCTGGAACCCTATGCACCCGAATATCTGGCCGGTTTTCGGGCCGAAGCCTATTCGATCACCCTCGATGAGGGGTATGTCGAGGCGCGCCAGATCATGGATGCGATGATTGAACGTGACGTGCGTTTTGACATCGGCGGGGACAGGCAGCGCATTCACAATGTTCAGTCTCAAATCAGCGATGTGACGTTCAAACACATCCTGCTGCCGGTCTGGCTGGCCGCCTATAAGTACCGCGGCAAAACCTACCGCTTCGTCGTCAACGGGCGCACCGGCAACGTTCAGGGCGAACGGCCATACTCCGCAATCAAAATCACCTTTGCCGTCATCCTTGGCCTTCTGGCCGCCGGGGTGGTCGGCTATTTCATGGCGCTGCAAAAATGACCCAGATCGACAATTTAACCGACATCCTGCAAGCGCGGTATTCTTGCCGTGCATTCCTGTCTGCTCCGGTGCCGGACGATGTGATCACCCAGATCATAACCACCGCGCGTCATGTGCCAAGCTGGTGCAATGCGCAACCTTGGCAGGTCAGCATCACCAAGGGCGACGCGACCGAAAGGTTTCGCACAGCTATGATGACGGCCGCAAGCACGGGAACGCCCGCCCAGACCGATCTGGAGTGGCCCAAGGGCTACTCCGGTGTTTATAACGACCGTCGCCGGACCTGCGGATTTCAGCTTTATGAGGCGGTCGGCATCGAGAAATCAGACCGCGCAGGCCGCACCGCACAAATGCTGCGTAACTACGCCCTGTTTGATGCGCCTCATGTCGCGATCATCTCGGCCCCGGCCGAGCTTGGCCCCTACGGTGCAATGGATTGCGGGGGGTTCGTGACGGCCTTTACGTTAGCCGCAACGGCCCTTGGTGTGGCCACAATCGCCCAGGCAGCCATCGCCGCCTATGCGCCGGTGGTGCGAGACCAATTAGACATCCAAGACGACCGGTTGATCCTTTGCGCGATCTCGTTTGGCTATGCCGACCCCGACGATCCAATCAATCGGTTTCGCACTGAACGAGCGGCCCCCTCAGATATCATCGACTGGAAATCCTGACATGCGTGCATTGCTTCAACGGGTCAATCAAGCATCTGTTACGGTTGAAGGTGCGATCATCGGCCAAATCGACACAGGCCTGTTGGTTTTTGTCTGCGCCATGCCCGACGATACCGAGGCGACCGCCCAAGCCCTTGCTTTGAAAGTCGCCAAATTGCGGTTATTCAAGGACGAGGCAGGCAAGATGAACCTTAGCCTTGCCCAAGCCGGCGGGGGTGCCCTGATCGTCAGCCAGTTCACATTGGCCGCAGATACCGCACGCGGCACCCGGCCCGGTTTTTCCTATGCGGCAAAACCGGATCAGGCAAACGCGCTTTACGAGCATTTCATCACCTGTATGAAAGATCTGGAAATTCCGGTTCAAACCGGTCAGTTCGGCGCAAACATGTCCGTCGCATTGGTTAACGACGGCCCTGTCACCCTGTGGCTCGACACGGAAAACCCCTAAACCTTCGATGAAAACCAACCTTCGAGGGGTGCGCAATGGGGTGCCATTGCTTCACGCCCAGTGAACGACGGTCTAACAGCGCGTCGGCGATTTATGGTTCGCGAAACGCTTCTTTGGATTTGTGCAGCGGCTTGAGCAGATATTGCAAAACCGTCTTCGATCCGGTGTGCAGCTCAACACTTGCCTGCATGCCGGGACGAATTTGCAGCGATGCCTGACGCGGTGTCAGGTGTTCGGTATCGACCTGCAACGTCACTTTGTAATGCGGGTCGCCATCCGGGCTGCGCGAACGTTCGTCTTTGAACGTATCCGCCGAGATCAGTTTGACTGTCCCTTTGAGCGTCCCGTAGATGGTGTAGTCATAGGCTGACAGCTTGACCGTCGCCTCTTGACCAGGCCGCACGCCTGCGATGTTTTCGGGCTTTACGCGGGCTTCGACAAATAATTCCTCATCCAGCGGGATGATCTGCAAGATTTCCTCACCGGGGCGCACGACGCCTCCGATTGTCGTGACACTCAGGTTATTTACAATACCCCGCAGCGGGCTGACCAAAATGGTGCGGTTCAACTGATCCGTGCTTGATTTAAGGTTCTGCTTCAGGGTCGCCAGTTCTTTCAGAACATCCGAATATTCCTGTGCGCGCTCAAGTTCCGTGCCTGTCGTGATTTCGTCCAGCTTGATGCGCGCATCCGCATGCACTTTGCGCGCACGGGTGACTTCGATCAGCGACACGATCTTTTTCTTGAGCATATTTTCAAGAAGTTCACGCTCTTTTGCCGCTTCCGTCAGGACCCGCTTGGCACCGTCAGACCGGGACACGAAATCAGATTGCCGCGCTTTGAGTAAGGCACGCTCTGAGGCGACAAGGTCCGGTGTGCGCTGCGCAAGCTCGTCAGGTACGTCAAGGTCGAACTGGCCCGCCAGCTCTGCCTCAAGGCGCAGGCGACGAATTTCAAACGCGCTGATCTGGTCTTGAAGATCATCCACCGACGATTGGAACTGGGTGCCGTGAAGTCGTGCCAGAACATCACCCTTTTCGACGATATCACCTTCTTCCACGGCTAATTCCGCAAGTATACCACCCTCAAGGTTCTGGATGATCTGTGGCCGCGAGCTTGAGATCATCGACCCTTCAGCGCGCACAATTTCGTCGATCCACGCAAAGGCGGCCCAAAGTAAAAAGAGCAGAACCGTCGCACCACACAGCCAGATCACCATGGATGGCCCGCGCATGGTCTGGTTCATCTGAGCGCCCAGATTGGTGGTGCTGGCGTTGCTCATGCGACATTTCCCTGGGGTTTGAGAGATTGGCCGCCAGCCAGATGCGCCAAAACCTTTTCTTTGGGTCCATCAACGGTCATACGGCCTTCTTGCAGCACCAAGGTGCGGCTTGTGAGTGCCAGAATGGGGGCCCGGTGGGTGGCGATCACCGCAGTGCGCCCCTCCATCCACTTTTGCAAACGCGACACCAATGTCGCTTCCAGACGCTGATCCAGTGCCGCTGTGGGTTCGTCCAAAAGGCAGATTGCGGGATCTTGCAGCCACAGCCGCGCCCAACCGATGGACTGGCGCTGGCCGATCGACAGGCCCGCGCCTGCATCCTTGATTTCAAGATCCAGACCCTTGTGGTGGTTTTTCACAAACGGCCCCAGCCCGGCAAAATCAAGCGCTGCCAGCAGGCGGTCATCATTCCGTTCCAGCATCGTCAGGTTCAGGTTGTCGCGCAGGCTGCCCGAAAACAGGCGCACGTCCTGGCCCAGATATCCGATAAGACGGCGCAGATCGCGCGGCTCGATCTGTGTCATCTCGGTGCCATCTATCAAGATGCGGCCTTCGGTCGGCGCATACAAGCCGCTCAGCAGTTTGAGCAGCGAAGACTTGCCCGACCCGTTGGCCCCCAGCACGGCCACATGCTGGCCCGGCTGGATCATCATACCTTTGATCTCAAGCGTTGGCGCGCCATCATCCTCATAGCGAAAGATCACATCGCGCAGCTCGAACTGACCTTTGAGTTTTTCGCGGCGCAAATAGGTCCGGTCTTCGGCAGCGTCTTGAGGGGCAGCGACAATCGCGTCGAGCCCGTCAAGCGCCCCTTTGACATTGCCCCACCGCGCCATCGTGCCTGAAAGCTGCGTCAGCGGCCCCAGGGTGCGCCCCGTCAGGATCCCGACGGCAATGATCGAACCCACGGTAAACTGACCGGCAAACACCAGATAGGTGCCCACAATGACGGCCGCGACATACGTCGCTTGCTGGATGCCTTGGCTCCAGAAGGTAAGGAACGACGCCAGCTTGCGCTGCTCCGAAGATTTGACCGAAGACAGCGTGTTCAACTCCGTCCACAGGCGCAGGATGCGGTCTTCGGCGCGTTGGGTTTTGACGGTGTCCAACTCAAAGATCGCCTCGTGCAGCAAACGCGATGATTTTGAGGTGGCCCCTTGCGTTTCCAGCGTCAGCTGGATCGCCTTTTTTTGCAGGAAGAAACTGGGGACGAGCATCAGGATGCCGCCCAAAACCAGCACCCAGACAACATTGCCCGCGATGCTGGCCACGAGAAACAAAAAGACGAATATAAACGGGATGTCGGCGATGGTACCGATGGTCGACGCAGTGAAAAATTCGCGCACCGATCCAAATTCGCGCATGGCAGAAAACAGCTGGTTGGGGGCTTGGCCCTGATGGTCAGACCGCATGCCCAGCAAGCGTTTCATCAAGATGTCCTGGACCGAGATCTCGATCTGACGCCCGGCCCCGTCCATCAACCGCGCCCGCGCCATCTTGAGAAAAGATTCCATCAACAAAGCCAGACCGGCCCCGGCTGCCAGCACCCAAAGCGTTGCTTCGGATTGATGCGGGATCACACGGTCGTACACCTGCAAGGAAAACAACGCGACCGCAACGGCCAACAGGTTGGCCACAAACGACCCCGTCGCCACCTCGACAAGCTGGCGTCGAAAGCGCGGGAATTGACCCCAGAACCAATGCGCCTTGATGCTTTCGGTTTTGTGGGTTTTGGCCACCGTCTTGAGAGATGCTTCGGCGCGCACGATCAGACCCGCAAAGAACGGGTTGAAATCACTCATTGGCACCATCGCGCGATTATCGGTGCAGGTCGTGTCGAACAAAATCAAATCGCCGCGTGATTGGCCCATGACCAGCAGAACCTGACCAGATGTCATATAGGCCAGCGCGGGCCATAGATCTTTGGACAGCCCCTGAACCCTGCTGACCTGGGTCAGCAACCCTGCGCTTTGCAGCCCCTTGGCGATGGCACCAGCTTCCTGATCGGCCTGCGCCCCCTCAACCGAATGGGCGGAAATCGTCTCGAACATGTCACGCGCAGCGGTATCCACCCCAAGCAACCCGGCATAGGTCGCAGCCAACGAGGCCCGCGCCATCAGGCGATCTTCGAGACGGTTCACGTTATCCGCTTTGGGCTTTGGCGCATTGGCCGGCGCGATCCGGCCCTGGTTGCCGTTGGTAATCGTCAAGGTAAAGGTAGGCTTCTGGGTCAAATTGCGCTCCCGTCAGCGAGAACGCCCTGAATTTGGGCCATCTCAATGCGCAAGCGTACAACGTCGTACTTAAGCACAACCCCAGACTGCTGCTGGCGGGCATAGGTTTCATAAACCCCGACCACATCCATCACCTGACGCTGACCTGCATCATATTGTTCTTGAAAGATATCCAGATTGCGTTTGGCTTGCGCGGCCAAGGTTGCGGCTTCGTTTGCCTGACGGGTCTTGGCGCTGATCTGCTTTTCAAGACGGCGCAGATCGCGGTTTGAATCCTCAACCGACTGGCGCACCTTGCGGGTTGATGTTTCTTCTGACAGCGCAATCGCCTCAAGCGATGCCTTGGTTCCAAATCCCCAAAGCTGGTCAGACTTGATCCGCAGGCCCAGATTGCTGCCCTCGCCGATGGTGCCGCCTGCCGACAGGCCGGGCAACTGCGCGCCACGGTCGGCCTTGGCTTTGGCAATTGCGCGGGTTTTCTCGGCTTCGGCGCGGATCACGACAAGCGGCTCACCGGAAAAGCCGTTCACGGGAATCTCAGGCACGCCACGCAAGTCGGTCAGGGGCGTGATGGACATCGCGTTCAACTCGGACAGCGATGTCGCCTCGCGCTCGACTGCGGCCTCATAGCTGGCACGGATTTCCGCCAGTTTCTGGCGCAAGATCGTAAGGTCCGACATGTCAGAGACACCGCCCTTGACCCGTTCCTGCATCACCCATTCGAAATGCGTCATGTCTTTGAGCGTCACTTGCCCCAAGGTCGCGTTTTCGCGTGCTTCGGCAGCGGTGGTATATAGCTTCAGGGCGCTTGCCACCCGCTTGTTTGTGTCTTGGGCCAATGACACGGCGGCGACTTCGACGTCTGCTATGGCAAATTCACGTTCGCCCTTGCGGCGGCCATTGTCGAACAAAACCTGATCAACTACCAGATTGGCGGCCAAAGACCCCAGCGAGGTCAGGCTGACCTGTGGGCCAATCTTCGGGAGCCAGTTCTTGCTGGCCGCCTCTGACCGCAAGGTCGCTGCGCGCAGTTCGGCCTCGGCGGTGCGGCTGTTGGCCGCCAGAACAGCCGTTGCGACGGTGTCAGCGACGCCGCCACTTGGCAAAACCGATGACCGCAACGCCAGACCTTGGATGATCGGGCTGTCTGCGGTCACTTTTTCTGCATAGGTCGGTTTGACTGCCTGAGAGGCATCTGGCGTTCTGAACCGTGACACCATCTCGGCGGGCGCGAATCCTGCGCCGATGTCTGACATGCAACCAGACAGGGCCAGCGCCATTGCGCATATACCCCCTGCCCCTAATATTTTATGCCCCATCATCCTGCCCTTAACGTGCCGGTCTTATTATTTTATGGCGCGGGATGGTCGTTGCCCCCCGCGCCTTTGCCTTATCTTGGCGTTAGATGACGACGTTGATGTCGCTGTCGATCATCAGTGTTCCCTCGGTTCCAAGCGAATAAATGTTGTAAGTATCGCCATCCTTCACTTCGAACCCGCCGCGTGTGGCACCGGTGATGTTGACCGTATCATCGTCGTGCCCCTTGACCACCAGCGTATTGGTATTGCTAGACAAATTCACAAGGGCCGCTTCGGTGATGGTCAAGTGCGCTTCTTCTGCGAACTGAAGATCAATCGTCTCGATGTTGTGATTGCTAAGGCTGGAATTGTTCAGAGTAAGCTTGCTGCCCGCAATTTCATCGTCCAGCGCAAGATAGGTGCCCGAAGTGTTACCCGCGCTATCTGTCGCTGTGACAATCAAGTCGGACCCGTCTGGGACATTTGTGCTGAAGTAGAAATTCGTTTCGTTCAGGAAGTCATTGTCCAGCGTGTTGGCCTGTACCTCTGTAATGGATCTATCTGCATTGATCTGATGAACATCCAGCATATCGTCGCTTTGCTCGGTCGAGATCGCACGGATACCGTTGCCATCGCGGGTGTAGGATTCGACGACTGGACCGTTTGGCGCATAGGTATCAATTAACAGTGTATCTGTGACTGAATCGATGTTGCCCACATGATCCGTGGCCGTGACAGATATATTTGCCCCGTAGGTGCCTGGGCGGATATTCGAAGCCGGGATTGCCACGCTCCAGTTGCCCGCAGCGTCCACTGTCGCGGTATAGTCGGTGCCGTCATAGTTCACGACGACGCTTGATCCGCGCTCGACCTGGCCGTTCAGGTCAATGCCAACGGCCGCCTCACGCGCGTTTACAACCCCGTCGCTGCCGCCCGCTTGGTTCAGTTCCAGCGGATCAACGACCGTATCGATCAGCACAGCGTGGCTGGCTGTGGCAGAGTTGCCCGCACGGTCAATCGCTTTGACGGATACGGTGGTGTTGACCGTCCCTTCTGGGACTTGCCCCGGTGCAAAGGTCACCGACCAGTTGCCATTCGCATTAACTGTGCCGTTTGCAGTTTGCAGAAGCCGCACCCAGCGTGATCACCACGGAAGACCCGATTTCCGAGGTCCCTGTGACCAACACACCACCATTGGCAAGACGCTCTGCGCCACTGACGATATCATCGCCTTCGACTTTGTTCAGCGATAGATTGTCAACGCGGGTGTCGACCTGCACGCTGTCAGTTGCCGAACGGCTGTTGCCCGCGGCATCCGTCGTTGTTGCCGTGATATTCGCGGTGTAGACGCCTTGGGCGACTTCGCCCGCAGCATAATAGGACGTCCACTGGCCGTTGGAATCCGCACGTACCGTGTGCGAAACACCTGCCAGAGTTACAGTCACAAGCGCGCCCGCATCTGCCGTACCTGTGATGGCGACCCCGTCACTGGCCTCGGCTGCGTTAACCACATCATCGCCTTCGACAGGTGCCGGGCTGATGGTCAAAATGCCCGCTTCGGTGTCGACCGATACGGCTTGCGTCACGCTGCGGCTGTTGCCCGCTTTGTCTGTCGCGGTTGCCACGATCGAGCTGGAATAGGTACCGGACGGGATGTCACCCGGCGCAAAGGTCACCGACCAGTTGCCATTTTGATCGACAGTCGCCGACTGCGTGACATTGCCCATTTTAACAGAAACGGTTGAACCCGCCTCGACTGTTCCAGTCAGGACAACACCTTGTGCGGCCTCAGCTGCGTTGATCGTCGCGTCGGAACCACCTGCCTGATTGGTAAAGGCAAGGTTGTTGACCAGCGTATCAACCGCAACCTGACCTGTTGCCGTGGATCTGTTGCCAGCCGCATCCGTTGCAACGGCGGTTACAGTCGCTGTCGCTTCGCCGGTGGGAATCTCGTTGGCGGCGAAAGTCGCGCTCCAGTTGCCATTGGCATTCACAGTCGCGGCGTGGGTCGCCGAACCAAAGGTGACCTGAACCGTCGATCCTGGCTGCGATGTCCCTGTCAGGGTTACGCCATCGCCGCGCTCTGCCGCGTTGATGGTGCCGTCGCCCTCAAGAGTGGCAGTTTCGACAGACACTTCAGAGACCGTATCAACGACCAGCTTTTCTGTTGTTGTGGTCGCATTGCCGTATTTATCAGTCGTCACGATTGAGATGTCGCCGATATACTCGCCGCCTTGCAGCGTGCCAGACTGCCACGTCGCAGACCAAGCGCCATTGCCGCCTACGGTGGTCGTGCGGGTGATGCCGCCAATCGTCAGTTCGACCGTGGCACCAGGTTCGCCCGTGCCCGTCAGCGTGACACCGTTTGAAAAGGACGCTGCGTTAAAGCTGTCGCCTGAACTTTGCGCACCAGACGTCACGACAACTGTCGGCGCGATCGTATCGACAACCAGCGTTTCGGTTGTGGTGGTCGAGTTGCCATATTGGTCAGTCGATTTCAGCGTCACTTCGGATTCGTATTCGCCCCCCTGCAGCGTGCCATTTTCATATGTCACGGACCATTTACCGTCGCCGTTTACTGTCGTGGTGCGGGTGACGCCACCTGCGGTGACCTCGATGGCCGATCCGGCCTCGCCCGAACCGTTGATCTTTACACCCTGCTGGAAGCTTTCGCCGTTAAAGAAGTCGGACGCGCTTTGCGTGCCTTCCAAAACGGTTGTGACAGGCCGGGTTGTATCAATGACAAAATTCGGACCGTCGAGTGTTTTGGTCGATCCGCCTGTGGTGACTTCAACAACGGCTTTATAGTTGCCGTCCACGGGGAAATCGTCCCCGGTAAAGACGGCCTCGAATTTGCCATCATCGCGGATCGTTGTTTCGATTTGCTTGTCGCCAATTTTCACGACAACATCTGACCCCGGCTCCCCGCCACCGGTGACCTTGATCGATTTGACCGCATCATCGCCACCAACTGTTGCGGAGCTTTCAGGTTCGTTCACGAACGGGGGCGCGACCGAGCCACCGCCACCGCCGCCACCACCGCCAACAAGGCCAGCACCGCCGATAACGGCAGCACCACCGACCACTGCCGCCGCCGCACCACCGCCACCCAAAATCCCGGCACCCAGCAAAGGTGCTGCAAGCATGGATACTTCGTCGCCATCAGCGCCGGGCACCATGCCGGTTGGGGCAGTTACCATATCAGTGCGACCCAGATAGATCAGATCGTCAGACGGGCTCCATTTGCCCCACTGCTCTGTCGGGCCGTATTGCGCATGAAGACTGCCACCGTCGCCTTCGACGAAAGCAACTTCGTTCAGATATCCATCGGACGAGATGAACAGGCGGTTCGCGGGGCCCGTATCATTGAAGTAATTTTCGATTGTGATGACTGATCCGTCTGCCAGCGTCAGCACAAGATCGTTGCCTGCGCGTTGGTGAAACTGGAAATCGGTCTGGCGCAGGTTGAGGGAAATTTCTTGCCCCGATTGCGCCTGAATTACATGGAATTTTGCGCTTTCGGCAACCGTGCCACGTTGCAATGCGCCCGCTTGATCGCGAACGACGAAATCTATCGTCTTCATTTTATCACCGCTCTACCTCGATGCCCGTTCTACGCGGATCACCTGGATGTTTAATTAACCGCCGACCCGTTTGTCGCGTCGTGCAGCCACCTGATTTTATCGTTAATCGTAACTTTTAATCGCTAATCGTAACTAAAGATACGTTTTCTTATCGATTGAGTATCCGCATTGTCGGAAAAATGCCAAGAATTATTTCGATCCGTCACAGTACCGCCACATTTACGGTGCATGGGCGCAACAGTTTCCACCATAACGGGAACTCGCCTTCTGGTTGTTGCGCCAGATCCTGAATATCCATTGCAAGGGCGTCACTTAGGGCGTGTTGCGCTTCCCTGGATCAGCGTTGCGCATTTGGTTGACAAGGCGCAATCTGGCGGCAACGCTTCTTTCATGAACAACACACAAAACACCCCGCTGGCGCTGATCGAAGACCCCGATTTGGGGATTACCATGGCAGACGGATGTCGTCTGTCGGCACGAATTTGGCGGCCAGAGAACTCCGACCAAACTCCGGTGCCAGTTATTCTGGAATACCTCCCCTACCGCAAACGCGACGGCACAACGGCACGAGATGCCCTGACCCACCCGTGGTTTGCAGAGCGAGGATATGCCTGCGTGCGCGTCGACATGCGAGGAAGCGGCGACAGTCAGGGCCTGATGGAGGATGAATACACGCCGCTCGAGCAGGCAGACTGCCTTGAGGTGATCAACTGGCTCGCCGCCCAACCCTGGTGCACCGGCCGTGTCGGGATGATGGGCATCAGCTGGGGCGGTTTCAACGGCTTGCAGGTTGCGTCGCATGGGCCAGACCCGCTTAAGGCCGTTATAACGCTATGTTCCACTGTTGACCGTTTCGCCGACGACATCCACTACAAGGGTGGCTGTTTGCTGAATGAAAACCTGGGCTGGGGGGCAACGATGTGGGCCTATTCCAGCCGCGCGCCGGATCCCGCCTTGCGTGCGGACTGGCGCGCCATGTGGCTGGAGAGGCTTGAAGCCGAGCCGTTCTTGCCCTCGCTTTGGTTGCGTCACCAATCCCGCGATGCCTATTGGAAGCAGGGGTCGGTGATCGAAGACTACAGCGCCATCAAGGCCAAGGTGCTGGCGGTCGGTGGTTGGGGCGATGCCTATAAAAACGCGGTGCCCCAATTGGTCGAGGCCTTGCCCGGTGCAAAGGGAATTGTCGGGCCTTGGGTCCATAAATATCCGCATTTTGCGATTCCCGAACCGCGTATCGGCTTTTTGCAAGAGGCCCTGCGCTGGTGGGACCGCTGGCTGAAAGACATCGACACAGGCGTCGAAGACGACCCAGACTATCGCGCCTATCTGATGGATGGCATGCGCCCTGCAGCCTGGGTTCTGGAACGACCGGGGCGCTGGATTGTCGAACAGTCAGGTGCCACATCCCATCTGGCGTGCGAGACGCTGCACCTGACCGATGCCGGACTGCGATATGAAGAGGGACCGCTCAGCGCCATTGTCGCCTCGCCCGCCCATTGTGGCGCGGATGCCGGTGAATATTGCGCGATCTGGCTTGGCCCTGAAATGCCCGGTGACCAGCGCCATGATGATGCGCTGTCGGTGACGTTTGATACGGAACCGCTGGCACATGATATGGACATTGTCGGCGCGCCCCGCCTGACGCTGCGGCTGACATGCGACAAACCTCAGGGGCAGATTGCGGCGCGGCTGAACCATGTCCACCCCGACGGTGCGAGCACGCGCATCACCTACGGCGTGTTGAACCTGTGCCACCGCGACAGTGCCGAGCATCCAACCGCGTTGACACCAGGCAAGGCCCAAGACATCACGCTCGACCTTGATCACATCGCATACCGCGTTCCTGAAGGGCACACACTGCGTGTCGCAATCTCAACCGCGTATTGGCCGCTGATCTGGCCCTCACCAGAAGCAATAACCCTGACGCTTGAAGCAGGCCAGATCGCCGTTCCGCAACGCCCGACCAAGGCCGGTGATGAATACATATTCAAGCCCCCGACCTCGGCCATGCCTTGGGAAACAGAGACGTTGCGGGCGGACAACCACATCCGGCGGCAAGAAACCGACATGACGACCGGCGATGTGACACTGGTGATCGAAGACGACTTTGGCATGGTGCGCGACAGCGATCACGGCCTCATCTCTGGCGGCATTGCGCGCGAACGCTGGACGATCAACCCCAACGACCCGCTTAGCGCCACAGGCACCTGCCACTGGACGGAAGAACTGGAACGAGACGGGACAAAGCTGCGCACGGAAACCCACTCCAAGATGTGGTCGGATGCGACAAATTTCTACCTGACTGCCCGGCTTGAAGCCTATCAGGACGGCACGCTGATTTATGAACGTGACCTTGAGGATGGTATTAAGCGACACCTCATGTAATAAAGCCGGCACACAAAGTGGGGTATTAGTTCTTGCGACACCAAAAGAAATGCGCAAATCTGATTTTCATAAAAAATGCCCCGACGGGGCCAAAAAAACACCAACAGGGAGATATGATCCATGGATGATCAACTAAAACATATGACGGGCCAAGTGGCCAAAGGCACAATGACGCGCCGCGAATTTGTTGGCCGCGCAGCAGCGCTTGGCGTGACAGCCGCTGTTGCAAATTCGATGCTTGCAAACAATGCCCACGCTGCCGCACACGAGGCCCCTGTTCGCGGTGGTTCGCTCAAGATCGGCTCGTCGGGTGGTGAATCCACCAACACGCTTGACCCTGCGCTGACCGCCTCCGAAGTGCCGCTTGATAACTTGCGCCATCTGTACGAGACATTGGTCGATACGACTCCCGATGGTTCGATCGAGCCGCGCATGGCCGAAAGCTATGAAGCCTCGGCAGACGCCAAGACATGGGCCTTCAAGATCCGTAAGGGCATCCAGTTCCATAACGGCAAGGACATGACCCCCGAAGACGTGCTGATGACCATGCAGCGCCACTCGGACGAGAACAGCCAGTCGGGTGCCTTGGGCATCATGCGCGGCATCTCGAACATGAAGGTTGATGGCGACAACTTTATCGTCGAACTTGAAGTCGGCAACGCTGACCTTCCCTATCTGATGTCCGACTATCACCTGATGATCCAGCCCGGCGGCGGCATCGACAATCCCGGTGCCGGTATCGGTACAGGCCCCTACACGCTTGAAGTGGACGAGCCCGGTGTGCGCCACGGCTTTACCCGCAACGAGAACTACTGGGATGCCGACAACCGCGGCTTTACCGACTACAACGAAGTGCTGGTTCTGAACGATGCCACCGCCCGTACTGCTGCGTTGCAATCCGGTCAGGTCAACATGATCAACCGCGTCGACCCCAAAGTTGCCGCCCTGCTGGACCGCGCGCCAAACCTGAGTGTGAAATCCGTTTCGGGACGTGGCCACTACGTGTTCATCGCGCATATCGACACGGCACCCTTCGACAACAACGACCTGCGTCTGGCGCTGAAATACGCGATCAATCGCGAAGAAATGGTCGACAAGATCCTGCGCGGCTATGGTTCTATCGGCAATGACATGCCGATCAACGCGTCCTATCCATTGTTTGACAAGACCATCCCGCAGCGCGAGCATTCCATCGAGATGGCCAAAGAGCATTACGCCAAATCCGGTCATGATGGCAGCCCGATCATCCTGCGCGTTGCCGATGGTGCCTTCCCAGGTGCGGTAGACGCCGCGTCGCTGTTCCTTGAAACCGCCAAAGCTGCTGGTATTCCGCTGGAAGTAAAGCGCGAGCCCAATGATGGGTACTGGTCCGAAGTCTGGAACAAGCAGCCCTTCTGCGCCTCTTATTGGGGTGGCCGTCCGGTTCAGGATCAGATGTATTCCACGGCCTATCTGTCAACGGCTGACTGGAACGATACCCGTTGGAAGCGCCCCGAATTCGATGCGATGCTGCTTGAAGCACGCTCGGAACTGGACGAAGCCAAGCGCAAGGAAATCTATGCCAAAATGGGCATGATGGTCCGCGACGAGGGCGGCTTGATATTGCCGATGTTCAACGACTTTGTGGATGGCGTAGCCAACAATGTTGGCGGCTGGATCGAAGACCCGAATGCCGAGTTGATGAACAACAAGGCACCGATCAAATGCTGGGTGAAAGACGCATAAGGGTTCACGTAGATGCACCCGATACTGAAACTGATCGCCCAGCGCTTAGCGTTGGGCCTTCTGCTCCTCTTTGCGGCCTCGATCCTGATCTTCGTCGGCACCTCGATTTTGCCCGGCGACGTGGCGCAGTCCATCCTGGGCCAGTCGGCCACCCCCGAGGCGCTGGCAAACCTGCGCCGCGAACTTGGCCTGAATGATCCCGCCGTTACCCGCTATTTCATGTGGCTGGGTGGTGTGTTGCAAGGTGATCTGGGCACCGCCCTGACCAATGGCCGCGACATCGCAGAAAGCCTTGGCGGACGTTTGAAAAATACGCTCTTTCTTGCCTTCTGGGCGGCTGCAATTTCAGTCCCGCTGGCAATCTTCCTCGGGCTTTTGGCCGTACGCTATAAAGACCGCATACCAGACAAGCTGATCTCGGCAATTACACTGACCACGATTTCGATCCCCGAATTTATGATCGGCTACATCTTGATCTACTGGGTGGCCATCAAATGGCGCCTGTTCCCCTCGGTCGCCATCATCAACGACAGCATGAGCCTTGGCGAAAAGCTGAACGCCATCGCCATTCCCGTGATGGTGCTGACGCTGGTCGTTCTGGCGCATATGATGCGCATGACCCGCGCTGCGATCCTGAACGTGATGCAGTCCGCCTATATCGAAACGGCCGAGCTGAAAGGCCTTGGCATGCTCAAGATCATTCGCAAACACGCGTTCCCGAATGCCGTCGCACCGATCGTCAACGTGGTGATGCTGAACCTGGCCTATCTGGTGGTCGGCGTTGTCGTGGTCGAAGTTGTCTTTGCCTATCCCGGCATGGGTCAATATCTGGTGGACCACGTCAGCAAACGTGATGTGCCGGTGGTGCAGGCGTGCGGTCTGATCTTTGCTGCCGTCTATATCGGGTTGAACCTGGTGGCAGACATCGTGTCGATCCTCGCCAACCCCCGGCTGAGGCATCCAAAGTGAGCCTTTCCCCTGAAAAATTCATGTCGCGCCACCACAGGTTTTTGCCCTGTTCACGCACAGTGAGGCACCTAACCCCTATGAGCACCACAGTTTTACGGGACGGCGGGCGGGGCGCATTGCGCGTCCGCGCAACAGCGCCGCACCCCGTTCACAGGCACTCCACATGAAGAACATCCCCATCTCCGCCATGATCGGCCTTTTCTTTACCGGGCTCTATTTCCTGATGGCCATCCTGGCCCCTTGGATCGCCCCTTACGGCATGGCCGAGATCGTGGGCGACGTCTGGGAACCCTCATCGTCCGAATTTCTGCTAGGTACCGACAGCATTGGCCGCGACCTGCTCAGCCGGATGATCTACGGCGGCCGAACCACGATCTTTATTGCCACTGCCGCCACAATCCTCAGCTTCACACTCGGTTCGGTCATGGGGTTTTTCGCCGCCGTCTCTGGCGGCTGGGTCGATCAGTCACTCTCCCGTCTTGTCGATCTGATCATGTCGATCCCTTCGCTGATCTTTGCGCTGGTCGTCTTGTCGGTCATGCCAACAACCGTTCCGATCCTGATCATTCTGATGGGTCTTTTGGACAGCACCCGCGTCTACCGTCTGGCGCGTGCCGTGGCCGTCGACATCACAGTGATGGATTATGTCGAAGCCGCCCGCCTGCGCGGCGAGAAAATCGGCTGGATCATCTTCCGCGAGACCTTGCCAAACGCGCTATCCCCCCTCGTCGCGGAAATGGGCCTGCGTTTTATCTTTGCAGTGCTCTTCGTGTCGACATTGTCGTTCCTCGGGCTTGGCGTTCAGCCACCCCAAGCTGACTGGGGCGGGATCGTCAAGGAAAACAAGGAAGGCATCAACTACGGCATTCAGGCGGCGCTGTATCCGGCATATGCGATTGCAACGCTGTGCATCTCGATCAACCTTGTTGCGGACTGGATCCTGACCCGCACCACATCGCTGAAAGGGGGCCGGGGATGACTGTACCGCTACTCAAAGTGCGCGGCCTCAAGATCGGGGCTACGGCCTATCCTCCGGGTGAAAAGCCCGTCGCGATCAAGATCGTACATGGTGTGGATTTCGATCTTGAAGCTGGCAAGGTGCTGGGCCTGATCGGGGAATCCGGTGCTGGCAAATCCACCATCGGTCTGGCGGCAATGGCTTACGGTCGCGGCGGTGTTGAAATCACAGGCGGCGAGGTTTGGGTCAACGGGCGTGATATCCTCAAGGAGAATCTGCGCAACCTGCGCCGCCTGCGCGGGGCCGAAGTGACCTATGTCTCGCAATCCGCCGCCGCATCTTTCAACCCGGCCAAAAAGATCATGGAGCAGGTGACAGAAGCTGCCATCTTCCAAAACAAGTTCTCGAAAGCAGATGCAGAAGCGCGGGCCGTCGATCTTTTCCGCCGTCTGGGCCTGCCCGAGCCTGAAACCATCGGCAAACGCTATCCACATCAAGTATCGGGTGGTCAATTGCAACGCTGCATGACGGCACTGGCGCTGTGCCCCGAACCCGATCTGGTGGTGTTCGACGAACCCACAACCGCCCTTGATGTTACCACACAAATTGACGTGCTTGCTGCCATCAAGGAGGCGATTGCCGCCACGGGCGTTGCCGCCTTGTACATCACTCACGACCTGGCCGTCGTGGCACAGGTCAGCGACCACATTATGGTGCTGCAACAAGGCGACATGGTTGAATACGGCACCGTCGACCAGATCATCAACAACCCGCAAGAAGAGTACACCAAGGCGCTGGTCTCAGTGCGGTCGATCCGTCACGAGGAAAAGACGCCCACAGACAATCCGCTCCTTCGCGTTGAAAACGTAACGGCGCGCTATAGGGGCACTAATTTTGATGTTCTCAAGAAGATCAATGTCGATATACACCCCGGCCAAACCTTGGCGGTCGTTGGCGAATCCGGATCCGGCAAATCGACCTTGGCGCGGGTCATTACCGGCCTGTTGCCGCCGAGCGACGGAACAATTACCTTTGACGGGCGCGTATTGAACCCCGCCTTGGCGACGAGGCCCGTTGAGGATCTGCGCGAGATGCAGATGATCTACCAGATGGCCGATACGGCGATGAACCCCCGCCAGACGGTCGGTACTATCATTGGGCGACCGTTGGAGTTTTACTTTGGCCTCAGGGGCAAGGCCAAACAGAAACGCATTCAGGAACTGCTGGACGAGATCGAACTGGGAAAAGGTTTTCAGGATCGCTATCCGGCCGAGCTGTCGGGTGGTCAAAAGCAGCGGGTCTGTATTGCGCGCGCCCTTGCCGCAAAGCCCAAGCTGATCATCTGCGACGAGGTGACATCGGCGCTTGATCCGCTGGTCGCCGACGGGATCCTCAAGCTTCTGTTAAACCTGCAAAAGATCGAAGATGTCGCCTATCTTTTCATCACCCATGATCTGGCCACTGTGCGGGCCATTGCAGACAGCATTGCGGTGATGTTTCAGGGAAAGGTTGTCCGCTACGGCACCAAAAGCCAGGTGCTGTCGCCGCCGTTTGATGCTTATACCGATCTGCTGCTCAGTTCGGTTCCCGAGATGAAAATCGGCTGGCTGGAAGAAACCATCGAACATCGCCGCATGGAAAGTGCCGGAAATTAGAGTAACCGGATTTTTGAAAAATCCGGACCGGAAAATTCGAATTTTCCGGCTTCCCCCGCAAACGTAGGACCATGCCTTGGACAAAAAACTGCTGCTGATCATTCTGGACGGTGTGCCCTATCGCAATTTTCGTCGCCTGTTTGGTAACCTCGAAGGGTGGGTGGACAGTGGCGATGCACAGGTCTGGACCCACCGTGCCGTTCTGCCATCAATCTCGGCCTCGTGCTACGCCTCGATCCATACGGGCGTCGCCCCTGCGGAACATGGCTGTACCGGAAACGGCAATGTGTTCCGTCTCACTCACAAAGATGTCTTTGCCCAGGTGCGTGAAGCTGGCGGCGTGACAGGTGCCGTTGCGCATTCATTCTGGTCCGAGCTTTTCAACCGTCATCCTTTCGATGTCGTGCATGACATCGAATACGACGAGGCAGAAAGCGGTACGATCAACCACGGACGTTTCCACACAATGACGGGCTATGGCTTGATCAACCAGATGACTCCGTCAGACGTTGATCTATTCGGCACATTGACCAATCTATGCGGTCGATTTGGGTTAAACTACGGGATGTTGCACACTTGCACGCTCGACAGCATGGGCCACCGGTTTTTTCACGATTGTCAGGAAATGGACAATGCTTGCGCTGTGATGGACGAGATGCTCGCCCTCTTCATCCCAAAGTGGCGCGCGATGGGATACGAGGTCATCGTGACGGCCGATCACGGGCAGGACGAGCGAGGGCATCATGGTGGACGCAGCGCGCTGCAACAAGAAACCGCACTCTATTATTTTGGAGATGCTCAGGGCCCAACCGAGGATACGGTCATTGACCAGGTGCAGCTTGCCCCGACGATCCTGGGCAGGCTTGGGGCACCTATCGCAACGACCATGAAAGCCAAATCCTTCCTGAGTTAAGGCACGCCTCACGCCTTGGGAAATGCGTTTACCCCAAGCCTTGCAATCGCATCGACACAGCGATCAAAGAACGCTCCGGCCCGCCCTGACATCCTGCGCGCGCGCAAACAGCCATGCACGAGGCCCCGTTCCTCTACCCAAAGGGCCTGCCCGCCAGCGGCCAATATCGCATCGCGGTACGCCTCGCCGTCGCTTGAAAGCGGATCACATTCTGCCGTGACAAGAACGCTGGGCGGCAGACCCGAGAAATCACTATCCTGCAACGGCGCATATCGCGGATCACTTTTGGGCGGCGTCCCGCCAGCACGCATGTTCTGGTAAAAAGCCACATCTGCGACGGTCAATTGCGGCGCGTTGGCGTGCAAAACATAGCTGCCCTGCGCCCGGTCGCCGCCAAGATCTGGATAGATCAACACCTGCCCGTTGATACGACCGTCTGCACGGCCACGGGCATGATGGGCGACAGCCGCAGCAAGGGTGCCCCCCGCACTGTCACCGGCCAGAATGATATTGCCGGGATAGGCGGCTGCAATCCCGTTGAACGCCGACCACGCATCGTTGAAGCATGCGGGAAAGATCATTTCCGGTGCCAATCCGTAATCGACCGAGACAACACGAAAGCCTGTGCGTGCGCAGATCTCGGCGCAGACGTCATCATGGCTCTCCAGCCCGCCGACGACAAAGCCGCCGCCATGGTAATAGACGACCGTCACCCCGGATGCCCCGACCTCATAACGGCGACATGGGACGCCACCAAATGGTGCGTCCCATGTTTCAACTCCGTCAGGGTGTCCTTGGTGAAAAGCAGCGCACATCTTGTTGTAGACGGTGCGCTGGTCTTCAATTTTCAGCCCGACCGCGCCCGTTGGATAAAATTCCTCGGAACGCTTGATATACGCCCAGATTTCATCATCCAGCAGAACGCTGTAGTCGGGTTGGCTCACGCAGCCTCCCAACCAAAGGTAAAGACGTTCAGCACTTCGCCCACATCGGACTCATTGGCACCGTTCATTTTGACCTGAGCAACCAGCCCGCGCTTTTTGTCATCAATCACAGAGGTGACCTTTGCCGCCGATCCCGATTCTTTCAGCGCCTCGTTGAAGATCCGGGTGATCGCCATCTTCCGCAAATCGGGCTTGAAGATCTTCCCAACAGCCGTCTTTGGCAGCTCTGGCATGATCGTCATGTGCTTTGGCTGGGCTGCGCGTTCATGCACCTTTTCCTTGCAGAAATCGAGCAGCTCCTGCTCGGTGACTGACGCGCCGCCGACCAGTTCGACAAAGGCACACGGCACTTCGCCTGCGTGGGCGTCCGGCTGGCCGATAGCACCTGCAAAAGCCACGGCACTGTGACCCAGCAGCGCCTCTTCGATCTCGGCAGGGTCGATATTGTGACCGCCGCGAATGATCAGATCCTTGGCACGGCCTGTGATCCACAAATACTTGTCCGCATCGATCCGCCCCAAATCACCGGTGCGCAGGTATTGGTCAAAGTAATAGAGGTCTTTGTTCTTGTCGGCCTCTGTATATGTGTTGCCCACAAAGACGCCGGGGTTGGAAATACAAATCTCACCAATCTCGTCGACGCCAGCCTCGACCGGGCCGTCATTGGTGCTTTTCATGATTTTCACGTCTGTGTAGGGGAAGGTCACACCGATGCTGCCGACCTTCTTTTCGCCATCCACAGGGTTGCACGACACCAGGCAGGTCGCCTCTGTCAGCCCATAGCCTTCGACAAGCGTGATGCCAGTCGCCTCCTCAAAACGGCGGAAAAGTTCAAGCGGCAAAGGGGCCGATCCGGAAAACGCTGTTTTCACTGTCGAGATGTCAGCATTGATGGGGCGCTGCATCTTGGCGGAAATTGCGGTGGGCACGGTGATGATGAAAGTGATTTTCCAGCGTTCAACCAACTTCCAGAAATTGTCAAAGACGCCCTCGCCACGGTAACCTTGCGGCGTTGGAAACACCACATGCGCCCCCGACGTCACTGCCGCCATCAAGATCACATGGCAGGCAAATACGTGGAAAAGCGGCAAAGGACACATGATGTTGTCCTCTTCGGTGTAAAGCAGCGTGTGACCAATCCAGCCGTTATACACCATGCCGGAATATTTGTGCTGCGCGACCTTGGGCATGCCCGTGGTGCCCCCTGTGTGGAAATAGAACGCCACGCGATCTTCTTGCGGATCATCAAAGGTCAGACTGCTTGGCTGCTTGGAAAGCTCGGTGTTGAAGTTGTGGTAGGTCGCAGTGTTGGTGGTCTTCAGCTTGGGCCGGATCAACGGCACAATCCACGACTTTGGCGCGATCAGATAGCGGCATAAATCAACTTCGAGGACATGTTTGACATTCGGGGCGAGCGCCACGGCGGCGGCTGTCTTCTCGGCAACATCCGTTTTGGGGAATGCGCGCAAGGTCACCACGACCTTTGCCTTTGTTTCCCGCAAGATAGACCCGATTTGTTCAGCATCCAGCAATGGGTTGATCGGGTTCGCGATCCCCGCGACCGCACCGCCCAGCAATGTGATCACCGTTTCGTTGCAGTTGGGAAGGACGTAGGCGACAACGTCATTCGGTCCTACACCAAGTGACCTGAAAAGGTTGGCAGCGCGGCCTACCTGGCCTTGCAGCTGTTGCCAAGTCAGCGTTTCAGCGTGGTCTTTTGGACCCGAAAACAGTTGATAGCTTATGGCGTTATGGTTCGGGAATTTGCCAGCGGTATTGCCAAGCAGACCCCACAGTGTTTTCGCAACGTCACGATCTGCCCAAGGCATTTCTGCCTCGATTGCATCACGGTCTTCAATCCCAGAAAACGACATTATATTCCTCCCATTCGGTGCGGTTTACCCGCATCCAATTTTCTCCCACCCCAAAGATGATTGGTAAATCTGGAATTCGCAAGCGTTTGAAGCAATGCGTACGTTGCGTCAGGCTGAATTTGCCCGGTCCAAATACAAAAAAAGCGGCACAGAATGTCTGCCGCTCTTTAAGATGGATATTTTCATGCGCTTCAAGGTCCAGCGCGGCAGTCTTACTTGGCTGGAATGCGCAGCATCTGACCTGGATAGATCTTGTCAGGGTGCGTCAGCATTGGCTTGTTGGCCTCAAAGATCTCTTCATAGCGTGCGCCATTCCCAAGCGTCTTGGCCGAGATTGCCCAAAGCGTGTCGCCTTTTGCCACGGTGTGGAATGTGCCGTCGCCCTCGCCGCCAGCGATGTCTTCTTCGACAGCGGCAACGCCTTCAACGTTACCTACCGCCAGAATGACTTTTTCTTTCATCTCTTGGCTGACGGCCGTGCCCGAAACGGTGACCTTGTCGCCATCGACTTTAATGTCCAGACCTTCGGCATCAAGGCCAAGCTCTTTCAGTTCATCTTTCAGAGCTGCGCCTGTTACTTCCTTGTCATCACCGCTGCCAAATACTTTCTTGCCGGCGCCTTTTACGAAACTCCACAAACCCATGCTATTCTCCTTCTGGATTTACAGTCGAACAATTATGTCCACCTAAAGCAGAAATTCACAAGCATTTTATTCCGCAGCAATCCCGTCTGTGAACTGCAGACGCGCCAAGCGCGCGTAAAGCCCGCCTTTGCCGACCAGCTCATCATGGGTCCCGGTGTCAACGATCCGCCCGGCTTCCAGCACAACAATGCGATCCGCCTTTTTGACGGTCGCCAAACGGTGGGCCACGATCAAGGTCGTGCGGTCCGCGCTGAGTTTATCAACGGCCGCCTGCACAGCGCGTTCGCTTTCTGCATCCAGCGCACTTGTCGCTTCGTCCAGCAGCAAAACCGGCGCATCGCGCAAGATTGCGCGTGCAATCGCGATGCGTTGCTTTTGACCGCCAGACAACATGACCCCGCGTTCCCCCAGATAGCTGTCATAGCCATCCGGCAAGGCCGAGATAAAGACATGCGCCGCAGCGGCTTCGGCGGCGGCAACGATTTCGGCGTCGGTCGCATCCGGGCGGCCAAACCGGATGTTCTCGCGGGCTGATGCGGCAAAGATCACCGGATCTTGCGGAACAAGCGCGACAGCGCGGCGGAAGTCGTCGCGCGCGACCTCGCTCAGGTCCACGCCGTCAAGCGTAATGCGGCCCGACGCGGGATCGTAAAACCGCAAGATCAATTGGATGATGGTTGTCTTGCCGGCACCGGATGGGCCTACGAAAGCAACCGTTTCGCCGGGATTGATGGTCAGATTCACCCCATCCAAAGCCTGCACCAAAGGGCGCGAGGGATAGGCAAACTGCACATCCTCAAATGCTATGCGCCCTGTAATCGGGCTTGGCAGCGTGGTAGAGGTTTCGGGATCAAGAACATCGTCTTGCGTTTGCAGCAATTCGACCAATCGCTCTGTCGCACCTGCAGCGCGCTGCAATTCGCCCCAAATCTCGGACAGCGCAGCAACGCCGCCTGCAACCATGACAGAATAGATGACGAACTGAACCAGCGCACCGGGGGTCATGTCGCCTGCGCGGACATCGCGCGCACCCATCCACAACACGCCAACAACACCCGCAAAGGCCAGAAAGATAACGATTGTCGTCATCACGGCACGCACCCTGATGCGGCGACGCGCCGCGTCATAAGATGCTTCGGTCATCTGGGCAAACTGCCCGCGGCTGGCCGCCTCATGCGTAAAGGCCTGGACGGTCTGAACCGCGCTCAGGCTTTCGGACGCGTTGCCTGAACTGGCCGCGATCCAATCCTGGTTTTCACGGCTGATCACCCGCAATTTACGGCCCAGCACCAAGATTGGGATAACCACGGCAGGGACCAACAGCAAAACCATTCCCGTCAGCTTGGCCGAGGTAAACAGCATCAAGATCAGACCACCGCTGAAAATCAGGATATTGCGCAGCGCAATCGATACGGACGATCCGATCACGGACAAAATCAAGGTCGTATCGGTCGTGATCCGGCTTAGAACCTCGCCCGTAATGATCCGCTCGTAGAATGCCGGGCTCATCCCGATGACGCGGTCGAAAACGGCCTTGCGGATGTCGGCAACAACCCTTTCACCAAAGCGTGTGACAAGCGCATATCTCAGGCCTGTGCCAATCGCCAACAGCCCTGCAACAGCCATGGCACCGAAAAAGTACTGATCCAGCAAGGCTTCGACACCGCCGAAGTTATCAATCACCCGACGCACAGCCAGCGGCAACATAAGCGAGATCATCGCCGTAATCACCAAGGCGCAGATCGCGGCGGTCATCAATCCTCTGTAAGGATATACAAACGGGACAAGCGCGCGCAGTGCCCCCAACTCACGAGACTTTTCTCGTTCTTCTTGTACGGGAGCGGGTGAAGGCGATCGGGCCATAGGATTTCCTTTGCAGATGTGGGTGTCATCGCCCGCAAGACGCATGGGGTCAAGACCCGAGCATCGATTAGCCTTGCGGCAAACCTTAGCAGTCTATCGATCATCGAAAAGGAGTGGTGGAGCGGGCGGAGGGAATCGAACCCTCATCTTCAGTTTGGAAAACTGAGGTCTTAACCATTACACAACGCCCGCTCAACAAAAGTGTTAGTATTTCATACCTGTATGGGCGTCAAGTAAGCCATGAAGGATAAGCAAAAAAGATCTACGATCCAACAGCCTCTTCCGGCCCAAACCGGCCGTTCACACTACTATGGTCAACCAGCGGTTCAGCCCGTCTAAGCGGATTTTTTTGAGGTTGCAAAACTAGTGGCCGGTGAATTCACGCATCTTGTGCTTACAGCGCCAGCCTGAGCGCGCGAAATTGCCTTAATATTGAGTAGCACTAGCGAAACACATATGGTCATTGCGAGCAGCTATAGTTTTTAGGCTAACTCAACCTGTGTTTAGTAGCATAAGTGTATCTCTATCAATTGAACACTTGCGAACGGCAGCCGGTACATACATTGGGCTCACAGCCGACCTGCGGCGGTGCAGCGTGATGCTCGATTTTTTTGGCAATCTAAACGTCCAGTTCCGCTTGCGGGGGAGGAAACTATCGCATTTGCAGCGAATGTCGAGTTTCCTGAAGGTTTTTCGATGCGGGCCGTGGCGTAACAGTGGCTGCCAGGAGATGGCGGCCCGCGTTGACAAACCTCGGAAGGACGAAGCCGCGGGTGCTTGGTGAGACTATGGGGAAAGCAGGCTGACGGTCGATGCGA
>JAGXHA010000008.1 GCA_024636475.1 Roseobacter sp.
GCCTTGCGCGACAACGCGGACATCGTCGGCGTCCGTCGCGCCTATGACGTGAATACTCCAGGCTTTGACATCAACGTCAACCGCGCAATGGCCCGCGAGATTGGCGTGGACGCCCGCGCGATTTCGGATGCCGTGCGCACCTTCTTCGCCTCTGCCGAAGTGACCGAGTTCATTTCACAGGACCGCCAGTATCCGGTGATCCTGCAGGCCCCCGACGAACGGCGCGCCGCGGCAGAGGATCTGCGTGGTATCAACGTCCGCGCGTCCAATGGCCAGTTGGTACCGCTTGACGGTTTGGTGACGCTGGAACGCCGGGCGTCGGTAGCGGCGTTCAACCGCTTCAACCGCCAGCCCTCGGTCGAGATTTCAGCATCGCTGGCTGACGGTGTCGATCTGGGTTCCGCCATTGCGACGGTCGAACGGATCGCGGACGAATTGCCCGCACAGATGCAGATTTTTTATTCGGGCCAAGCCGAGAGCTTTCAGGAAACTTCCGGCGGTATCGTCACAACTTTTGCGCTGGCGCTGCTGGTGGTATTCCTCGTGCTCGCCGCCCAGTTCGAAAGCTTCATTCAGCCGGTGGTCATCTTGCTGTCTGTTCCCCTAGCCGTGGCTGGGGCATTGCTGACGCTTTTCGCTCTGGGACAGGCTGTGAACATCTACACACAGGTCGGGATGGTGATGCTGATCGGGTTGATGGCCAAGAACGGTATCCTGATCGTCGAGTTCGCCAACCAGCTTCGCGAAGACGGCTACGCTGTCCGTGAGGCCGCGATCGAGGCCGCGACAGTGCGGTTGCGTCCAATCCTGATGACAGTGCTGTCTACCGTTCTGGGTGCCGTACCGCTGGTACTGTCCAGCGGTGCCGGTGCCGCCAGCCGCTTCTCCATCGGCTTGGTCATCATCGGCGGCTTTCTTGTGGCGTCGATCCTGACCTTGTTCCTGACCCCGGTGCTGTACGATCTGCTGCAATGGGACCGGGAAGAAGGAGAAAATAAAACGGCAGAAAGTACGGCTTAGATCAGGCTGTTGAACTTAGCGTATACGCAGGTTGAGACAGTCTGCGCTTGCTGGGCTGGCATCTGCTTTGTCTATGGGGGCCTCCGGGTTTGTCTATCCTCCGAAACCCGTCCGTCCGCGGACGGAACTGCCAAAGCCGCCGCGTGAGGCGGCCGTGGCACGTGTCATGGGCGTTTTCCCGACCGTCGCAGCAGGGCGGGTGAATTGAGCGGTGCTCAGCTTGGCCGCTCCAGCATTGCTGGAAAATGTGCTCGTCCGTGCCGCGTTGGTAAAACGCCCGTCCGACGTTTTATAAAGCGGCTGGGCTCCGGTCATTCCGGCCCGTCCGCCCAGCATATTACCGATCAGATATCCCGCCAGAAGCGGCATGAAGATGCCCCCTGATCCGCCTTGGGTCACGCTGGCCTCGGTCCCGCATGCGCCCTCGCCGTGCTGCTCTTCGCAGACTGTCAGGCTGTCGTAGCGGGGAGCAGCTTCCACATGCAGTGTTTCAGCTTGCGCAAAGGAAGTCCTGCAATCCTCCGCTGTGAACACGCCACCACTCGGCGCTTGGTCAAGGCAGGTTTGCAGATCGGGGAACGCCGCCGCGTCCACCTGTTCTTCGCGGCAGCCAGCAAGGGCAAATGCCGTGGCACCGAGGATCGCAATGGCAACCCGTTTCGAGCGTTTGGTCATGACAATCGTGCTTTCTGCCGCTAAGGCGATAGTCTGTTCCGTTCAGGGAACAATATAGTGCGGTTTGAACCGAGACAAATCTTGGGTGATGCGGGAGCGGTCTTCGCGCATTCCGATGCCCACACAGGCCTCTCCGATGATCCAGGCACCTACGACCGGACGAAACCCGTCAAACTGCGGCAGCGGCGTATAGGCCTGAATGATGCGGGGATGTTGTGAGTAGTCGGTGTTCTTCGACTGCTCGATCACCTCGCCTGACTTGAAGATCGAAACCGATGCACCTTCCCGCGACAAGATCGGCTTGCGCACATGGCCCGCCTGCAACTGCGCTTCGGCGCGCGCGTAGGCTGCAGACGTTGGTCCACTGCCTGACGCGACATCCGCTTCAAAGAAGGCGGGCAACAAGTTCGGATGATCCTCGAACATCTGCCATAGCACCGGCAGAAGCCCCTTGTTGGACAGGAGCGATTTCCAGGCCGGTTCAAGAAACAGACACCCGGATCCCGCAATGTGGTTCGCGTATTCATCACGCAAAAGGTCTTCCCAAGGGTAAAGCTTGAAAAGCACTCCGATCCGGCGATCTTCGTCATCAAGAAAGTGACCGTCATCGCTGAGGGCGATTTTGTCGAGATCGCAGTAATGCGCGCCCAGTCCAGCCTCCCGCGCGGCCCAGCCCATGGCTTCGACAGTGCCGTAATCTTCCGGAGATCCGGCAACAGCGGTGAAATGCAGATCACTGCCTTCCTCGAAAACCTCGCCAAACCGCGCAACCAGCGCTTCATGGATTCCGTTGAACTGATCCGCTCCTTCGGGCAACACACCCAGCTTCAGCTGATCCTCCAGCCACTGCCACTGAAAAGCCGCGCTTTCGTAAAGCGAGGTTGGCGTGTCGGCGTTGTATTCCAAAAGTTTAGCAGGTCCCTGACCATCATAGGCGAAATCAAACCGACCATAGATTTCGGGATCACCGCGCTTCCAACTTTCGGCAACAAGATCGCGATGCGCTTCTGGGATGGCAAGGCTGTCCAGAAGACTTTCGCTGCCGATGATTTCGGCAACAGCCTCCCTGCACATGGCATGAAGCGCTGTAGCGGGGTCTTCCAAACCGTTCTCGATCTCATCCAGCGAAAAGGAATAGGCCGAGGTTTCATCCCAATAGGGCTCGCCGTGCATATCAGCGAAGGTGAACCCGACGTCTTTGGCGTGCGCGCGCCAATCAGGCCGCTCGGGCAAAGATGTCTTTTCCATACTGTCGCCCCTAATTCCCCTGAAAGGGTTTAGAGTGTTTTCATTTCAACGACCAGCCGAGTTTTTGTAAAAAGAAATGCGGTGCTGTCCTGTGTGGACGGCTCCGTTCACAGCAGAAATTTCAGCGGGGTTTTTGTGGTGTGAACGAGCGTCTACGCTTCTGTTTCGTCGTCTTCCGTTTCAACTTTGGCTTTTGTGCTTTCACCCGTTTTGTCGCCGTCCTCTAGCGAGGATACGATGCTGCGCGCGACAGTTTCGTGGGGCATCACCACCTCCTCAAGACCAAGTTCTTCGCAGATGGGCAGAAGTTGTGTCTGGATGATCTGGACCACGACACGCTCGATCCCGATTGACCGACCGACGGCGGCCCCCAGAATATTTGCCTCATCATGGTTGGTAAGCATCATGAGGGCGTCCGCCCCGTCGCCCATCGCTTCGCGCAGGATGGAGGGAAGCGTGCCATCACCGTGGATCAGCCCGCATTCGACATCGTCCGAGATGTCGTCAAGCCGTTCTCGGCTCTCGTCCACAAGGACTGCCTCGTGTCCTTTGTCCAGAAGGTGCTTGAGGGTGGCGATCCCGAAGCGGGACCCGCCAACGACGATGATACGCATGTTACTTACTCCTCTTGGATGCCGGAAGCCGATCGCGGATCCAGGTTTTTGGTAGAAAAATAGCGATGAGCGCCAGAAACTCCAGCCTGCCAAGCAGCATCGCAGCCGTCAGCGCCGCCACAAGGTGAGGCGGCAGGTCCGGCCCGGTTATGCCTGACGACAATCCAACAGTCGAAACCGCTGAAACAACTTCGAACAGTGCCGGTAGCGCCGGCTGCGAGGCGGCAAGAAACAAGCTCCAGCACAGCAATACCGTCGCGATATAAAGTAACAGCACGGCTCCAACGCTGGTGATGTCTTCGCCGGTCTGACGCTTGCCCAGATCCCGCAGATGCAGCACCCCATGCGTCGGCAGAAGCAAGCGCTGGAAGCTTAGGCGCACCATCTGAATAGCCACGGCAATGCGACTGATCTTCATGCCCCCCGAGGCAGAGCCTGTATCCCCCCCGATTGCCATTGCCACGAGCAGCAGAACGACGAGAAGCGGTGCCGATGCAATGGGTGCCACGCTGAATCCCGCTGTGGTGAAGCCACTGACGAAATTCAGGCTGCGTTCAATCACAGTCACGTCGACACTGGGAAAAAGAAACGCAGTCAAAACGCCATAAAGCACCGTTCCGCTGCAGACCAGACCGACGAAAAGGGCGACGTGACTGCTTGCGAGGGCCTTCTGAGCCCCTGCCCGCCAGAACGTCACGTAGAAAAGAAATGAAACCGAACCCATGATGCAGATTACCATGATAAACACCTGCGCGATGGTGGAGTAGCTGGCGAGGCTGTCGGCCCGCGGTGTAAACCCGCCAGTGGAAACCGACGCGAGTGCTACTGCCACCGCTTCCCACCACGTTGGAAGCAGAACGAAGCAACCCGCCACAGCAATGCCTGTCAGAGCAACATAAAAAGCCAGCAGGATCTGTGCCTGCTTGCGCATCGTTGTCATCTTGTCGCGTTCTTCAAGCGTGGACTGACCCACTTTACGCATGGCAGAAGTATGGTTGTGCAAAATGGTAAGGCCGGCAAAGGCCAAAGCGAACCCGCCGCACCATTGCAACCAGCCCCGCAACAGATGCGCCGCCACCGGCCATTCTGTCGAATCGTGCGACATGGAAAGCCCGGTCGAGGTGATGCCTGACGTCGCCTCGAAAAATGCATTCAACGGTGACATGCCCAAGACGATAAACGGGGGTGCCGAAATCAGGCACGCGAGCAGGAACAGCGTAGCGAATAGGACCATCGCCTCAATACTTCGCGAGAATTTCGGCGTCGGGCGGCGGAATACAACGACCGAGATTGTCACAAGTGCCACTGATTGCGGTGCCAGCGCTGCAAACAAATCCCAACTTCCAAGCACAGCAGAGGCGAGGCAAGGTGGAAGCACGACAACGGAAAGCACCGGAGCTTGCTTGAGGCACAGTTGGGCAATGACGCTGGGACGCGCCGAATGAACCGCAGCCAGCCGGCTCACTTTAAAAATCGCTGCATAATTATCACTATCACAGCTTACAAACGCCGACTGCAATCGATGGTTCCCCGTCATCGGAAAAACTTAGGCGCGTTAAGTGATCCGGTGCATTGATCCAGTGGATTATTTCGGTGTTCAGGTTCTCTGGCGGGGTGGACGTGTGCAGGCCCATTTTGCACAGTTTATGGCCGCAAACCGGATAGACCCATGTGGGGCCACATCCTATACGGGCTTCATGACCAGTGCTACCTCCGACATTCCGTCCACCGACCGCATCCTTGCCGGTGTCGCCCTGATGCTGGGGTTTTGCGTGACCGCCCCCCTGCTTGATGTGGCGGCCAAACTGGCATCCGGCAGCGTTCCAGTAGGACAGATCACGGCTGCACGCTTTGTCGTTCAATGCGTGCTGATGGCGCCGTTTGTCTGGATCATGGGGCTTTCGCTGCGGGTGGCACGAGGACAATGGCTGGCGCTGCTGTCTCGCGCGGTGCTTTTGCTGGGCTCGACCTTCTGCTTCATCGCTGCCATCCGTGTCATGCCGCTGGCTGATGCGTTGGCAATCGTCTTTGTGGCCCCTTTCATCGTACTGCTGGTGGGCAAGTTCTACCTGAGCGAAGATGTCGGGCCGCGCCGCGTGTGGGCGGCAGTTGTCGGCTTTGTGGGCGTCTTGTTCGTGATCCAGCCCAGTTTCGCGGCCTTTGGCTCGGTCGCGCTGTTTCCGCTGGGCACGGCGGTGGGCTTTGCCTTCTATATCCTTGTGACACGAGGACTGTCGCGGCGGGTTCATCCAGTCACGTTGCAATTCCACACCGGCCTGATCGCCAGTCTGCTGTGCCTGCCAGTGATGTTGCTGGCTCAAGGAACAGGGTCCGACCTGCTTGATCCCGTCTGGCCCGAAGGGATTGTGTGGCTCTGGCTGCTGGGGGTCGGGTTCTTCGCCACGCTAAGCCACATGATGATGACCTATGCACTGTCACTGGCACCCTCGGCCACGCTGGCGCCCCTGCAATATCTTGAACTGCCAGTGGCGACCTTGCTGGGCTATCTGGTGTTCCGAGATTTCCCCAACGCGCTGACCCTGACCGGCATCGTCATCATCATCGGTGCGGGTCTTTATATGATCCACCGCGAAAGGGTCACCGCCCGCCAGTTGATTACTGAACGTGCTGCTCCACCGATTTGAGTTGGCCGTCAGTCTCTATCTGCTGCCACTGGACAAACCCAAGTGACAACCCGCAGTTTGCGACCGATCCCGGCCCCAAACAGACCCACTGCCTTGAACGGGAATTGCGATAACCGAGCTTCGCTGCGCGGGTTGCGAACTGGTAAGATACAGATAAATCCGCTTTTCATTGCCCGCGAGCCACTGACCGCGCTCAGTTGGATGTGGAAGGATTGGACTGGTGGGAAAGCACATTCTGACCTTCCATCAAATATCCCTTTTACAGGAGTGAGGCCGCCCTTAATTTTAGCGAGACATCCTTATCTGTTCTCGTCGAGGTGCTGTCTCATCTTCTCCAGATCGTCGTGTATCCGGCGCATGATTGCGATTTGTTCTTCCCCAATCTTGTCCCTGATCATTGCGCTCACCCGGGCAATCGCCTCTGCGCGAAAGGTGCGTCCGGTTTCGGTCAAAAACACAAGTTTGCCGCGCCCGTCATTCGGGTCAGGCTGGACGTCGATGTACCCCCTTTGCTGCAAGACTTTCAAAGAGTGAGTCATTGTATTTTTCGTCACCTGCATGGCCGATGCGATCCGCAGGGGCGGCTTTCCGTCGCCCCTGCGTGACAAATGGTTCAGAATCGAAAAGTGAGACGGGTGAACACCGTCCGGCAGGCTTTTGGCAAACAAAGCTGTGGATAATTGGTTGATGATCCCAATCTCGGTAAAGAAACCGAACACTTCGTCCGCATTGACTTGGTCTTGTTTCACACCGTTCCGATCTTGGCTTCTATCGGCCAGCGAGGGCTGGCTGCAATATCGGGACCATATCCGATCCGCGCCAACATTTGAACCGTTCCACCACCCTGCGCAAGACGCTGGTGGGTTTCACGATAAATCTGCGTCATTTCCGGATACTCCTGCAATGCCTGGCTTAGCGGTTGAAAACCAAGGCCCTCGGCGGTGCACGCAAGGTTGACCCTCAACCAATCGGACCCTGCCGCAATCTGGTCCGATCTGGTGTTGCCTTGCGTCACCATCCACACATGCCCCATCGCCGTTTCGGTATTGGCAAGAACGGCCTTCAGACCCTCCTGATATCCAGTCGAGGTTGTGTCCAACAAGCTTTCACGCGTCATGACACCGGCAAGCGCCAGCGATTCAAACAGGACACCACTAAAGTCAATCCCATCGGGATTGGCGTTGATCTCTGCCTTGCCGATGCGAAAAAGATCCACGCTTTCTTGATAGGTGCGCGGGGTCTCAATTTCGAGCTGGAGCGCTTTTGTCGTCAGCGCGCGCCAATAGGCAATATCGTCCGTTTTGATAGACCCTCCGATGCCACTTTGTCGGGCGACCTGCACTATCCGGGCAAGTGCGCCCGCCGGGACCGCGCGCGTGGTATCATAAGGTTCCTTGTTGGACCGGCGGTTCAGCACATGTTCAAACAACGGGTCAAGCACCGCAACGGCTTGGGTGAATGTCGCCTTGGCGATGGGCCGCGTGTCCAGCCCGCCTTCATCCTCGCCCTCTGGAAACAAGGTCACGTCAACCTCATAGCCATCCGCATTCGCGGCCATCCGCATAAGTTCAAGGAAACAGCCCAGACCAATGGTCAATTGCCGGTCAAAAGGGTCCGTGTGGGGAAGCTGTTTGTCCGTGTCAAAAAACAGTGTCAGCCCGTCATCACCATCCAGACGGATCATCCACGGCTGTCGATTATGCGGGTTTGGCGCAAGAATGGCGTGCGACAATGCGTTTTTACGTGGGTCGCCATAGCCGCCGACCAGTCCCCAAGGTGCCAAAGCATCTTTCGGTGTGCGGGTTGCAGCAAAAAGACCACCACCGGCAGCGGCAAGGACAACACCCCCGCCTGTCAGTCTCAGAAAATTTCTACGGTTCATCTATCATCTCCTTTTGTTCTACGTAGAACTATATAGTACGATGTGGAACCAGTAAAGAGAGTTTGACAAATACTGAACTGATCGGCGTTGATGGCGAGTTGTGAGAGTGACTGTCGTAGGTCTAGGCGGAAAGTGTGAATTCGCGGCATTTGCAAAGCAGTCGGACTTCTGCGAGCCCAAAGGACATGTAATCCGCCAATGATACCTACAAGCGAGGCTACCTCGGCTTTTGTCGTGTCTACCTTGAGCAAGGGACACATCGTGCGTTCCGACGTTATGTTGAGCATGAGGAAGACATGCGCGTCCAACTCGAAGACATTCGCGATAGCGGACGTTCCTTGAATGACTGGAAGCGCGCCTTTGTCTTGGACAACGCTCTGCGACCTTGCCGTCAAAACGTCCTGGAGTTTGACTATATACGTGGACGATTTTCTGATGACTGGGTTGCACCACGTGTGGTTTTGGCGACAGACAACGTGCTTCAAGCCAATAGGCAGACCGTTGCGGATTTTCTTGCGACTACTCAGTTCATTGATGATGAAGGTCACCAAGACAGGACAGACACTCAGCGTCACGAAGTCGCGACGGGCTTGTCGCTGCGAGATGTATTGGAACGACTGCTCATTCCGATGCGCATTACGAGCTCCCGCGACTCACAGCAGATAACTGGGCTCCTGCTCCAGCTTAGCCGGGCGCTTGAAAATGACCCGGACGAGCCGTGCGCAGTATACCGCATGAGCCCAAGAACTGGACGCGAACGCGGCGTTGATGGTAGCGGCGAGGTTACCAACCTCTTCCAGGGTCAAGCGCCCGTGAATCCGCCCGCACGGAGAGGAGAAGTCTATCCTGGCGACCGAGCTGTTCGGGAAGAAGGCCATGTCACGGTCCAGATACACACACTTGACCTGACGCGTGACGGATCAGTTGTTCGAGAGAACGTTCCTGTCCTGGCGGTTTGGGTTCCCTCTCGACTTGCCGTCGGCTGGATAAATCAAGATCAACCAGGCCAGAATACGTGAAACCGGTTGGGCTTTTTGCCATCTATGAGGGCATAGCGGTGCTCGATAGTGAAAGTGCAACCACACCGTTTTTTGCTGTGAGGCCGGTCGCCGGGCATAGCACCTACTTCGTAGGCAAAGATGCTGACGCACGAGCGTGCATACTCATAGCAACCGCGAATGAGCGTGGGCGTAAACCCCCACCCATCCGGCTTGAGAACCTAGACGCGCAATTCGAACTGGCTTGTATGATTGGGACCCAGAAGGTTTGGTAAGGGAAGGTCTGTTTACTGTGGTCAGATGCCGATCCCTAGAGACTGAAACAATTCGGTACTTCCTCTCAGTTTGCCGGATCATCATGGGACACTTGGGGAATACTCCTTCGCGGTCCTCAATTGCCGCAGCTGTACGTCGTATTGCGTCGATATTTCAAAGTGTTAAGATACCACCTGTCCGCTCGCTAAATGGACTGTTCGGCGAACTTTTCATGATTTCACGAAGTCGAAGTCCGACGAGGGCCGTTGCAGCTTGGCGGATTGACGAAGCGTCGCGCTACGATTTCGCCTCCGGGGACGTTCGGATAGATGTTAAAAGCAGTGCCACGAGGGCCCGTAAGCACACGTTTTCATACGATCAGTGCAATCCGCCGCCGGGCACCCAAGCCGTTGTTTTGTCAATGCTGGTAGAGCGCATACCTAGCGGGCTTTCTCTAGATAGACTGATCGCGTCAATTGAGGAAAGGGTTGCAGGAGACGAAGATCTTGTGCTCAAGCTTCATGAGGTTGTTGCTTCAACTCTTGGCACAAGTCTTTCCGAGTCAATGCAAGTTACGTTTGACCCGCGCCTCGCGGCAACATCACTGGAGTTCTTTGACTTGCGAGAAATCCCCGCTGTGAGGGGCCCACTCCCACCAAGCGTTTCGGACGTTCGGTTCACGGTTGATATGTCGGGACTATTACCGTTGGCAAAAGAAGCTCTGATTGATCGAGACCCTCATTTCTGGGATCTCGTACCTGGTGACTGAAGCCGAGTGAATTGGAACCCGGTCGCTTTTCAAGATGTCTGTTCTGCAAAACGAAAAATCGACCGAATAGTTTTTGTACATACTTTCACGGTGTTGGAAAAACTTCACCAAATCGGCGCAGTCATCAGGTCCAGAGAATATCGGCCCGGAGAGAACGATTTCGGAGGCTTCGCGGCAAAGGCGGTGCTCAGCCCCACCCGCATAACCCTCGAAAACAACGGAAAAATCCAGCCGCAGCCGGATCAGGAGAACGCTTTCGCGAGGGCAAGTGGCGGAGGAAATGGGATTCGAACGGCAGCTGAAATCCTGTGCTATTTTGAACTAAATCAATTCCTAAAAACTTGCGCTGCATGTCTTTGGCAGTCATCCCCTGTGGGGCACCGGAAGCTTAACCTGCACCAAACTGAACCACTGAGAATTCCAAAAACACAATCTGAGTATATTCGGCATGGCAGAAATGGACGAGACGGTACTCCCAAGAAAAGCCGGTAGGGTGTTTGCAACTTGCGTTCGATCCGGACACTAGCCGGACACAACAAAAAACGGCTTAGGGCGCTATGCCACTAAGCCGTTGTTTTATTTGGTTGCGGGAGTTGGATTTGAACCAACGACCTTCAGGTTATGAGCCTGACGAGCTACCGGGCTGCTCCATCCCGCATGGGCTGACTAACTCTCTTCGAAGCGGGCCGCAAGGTGGTCAGGGGTAGTTTTTTGGAAAATCTCAATAATAATTTGAACAGTCGGTTTCGCGTGCCTGAAACGGCCAACCGGTGTTTCACAGATCGCCGAGCCCTTGGCCTTCCAGAAGCAATCTCGACAAGATTGCACATGTGTTTTTCAAAAGTCCGAAGCAGGACCAAGGACGCTTTACAAAAGATCGTCTCAGGCGGCCGGTTTTTGGCGTAGACGTCCCGGGCTTTGAACCGTGCCAGTGTCGAACAGCTGCGCGATCTCTGTGTCGGTCATGCGCACCACATCGCCCAAGATCTCTTCTGTGTGCATGCCCAACACGGGTGCGGGCTGCGGGACTTCGCGCGGAAATGTCGAGAAGTTCAGGGGTGATCCGGGTACCATGAACCGTCCAAGCCCGGGGTTATCGATCATCTTGAACATCGGGTTGCTCTCGGACAGGTCTTCATCTTCAGCCAGGGCGGTCTCGAAGTCCCGAAAGATCGACCATGTCAGACCCGCAACATCAAAGGCTTCTGCAAAATCGGCGACAGCGTGCGAGGCAAAGAAAGGGGTCAACACCGCCGTGATGTCAGCGCGGTGGACAAAGCGTGTGCCCTCATCACGCAAATCAATCCTCAATCGTTTTTCCAGTTGCGCCATCTGATCGGCGGTCCCGGTTTGCTTGATCAATCCGCGCCACTGGCGATCGGTCAGGCCGATGACCATGACGCGCTGCCCATCTTTGCACACGAAATCTTGGCCATAGGCACCGTAAAGAGAATTGCCGGATTTGCCGCGTTTTTGACCGCCTGTCTGGGTATCGCCAATGATCCCCAGATGTCCAAGCATGGCGGCAGCGGCGTCTTTCAACGCAAACTCGACGTCTTGGCCGCGCCCTGTCTTCAGGCGGTGGCGTTCGGCGGCCAGCAGGGCCGAAACCATCATGTTGCCCGCGATGCAATCCCACGCCGGCAACGCGTGCGCAACAGGTTCGGTGGAACCTTCCGGGCCTGTAATCGCGGGAAACCCGATCGCGGGGTTCACGGTATAATCGACGGCGGGGCGCCCTGCCCTGTCGCCTTTCAGTGCAACCATGATCAAGTCTTTACGGTGCTTGGAGAGCGAAGGGTAATCCATCCAGCCACGCACTTTCAGATTGGTCAGAAAGAGCCCTGCATCTTCACCGGGGGCTGTGATAATCTGGGTAACCAATTCGCGCCCTCGCTCGGACGACATATCGACGGCGATAGATTTCTTGCCTTTGTTCATGCCCGCCCAAAAGTGGCTTTCGCCGTTCGCCGCAACGGGCCAGCGGTGCGCATCAAGACCGCCGATAATGCGGTCAAAACGAATGACTTCGGCCCCCATCTGCGCTAGCGTCATGCCAGCCAACGGCACCGCTACAAACGCTGACCCTTCTACGACGCGCATTCCACTGAGTATTCCAGACATTATATTTCCCTCCACGTCACGGTGGCTTGTTGGCCCTGATGGCCACCGGGAACGCCGGTGCAAAGCGACATCCCGTCTTCAGATGAGTCGTGGGCAAACACATGCACATCGTCCGTATGAAAAAGCGGGTGAACCCCGCGGTAGCTGAAGGATGCCGGGTCGCGCCCAGTGTGCGCAATCGCAGCTTGCAGCAAAAGCGTCGCCTGCAATGGCCCGTGCGCAACCAGTCCAGGGTATTTTTCGGTTTGCTGGGCATAGGCCAGATCATAGTGAATGCGGTGCGCATTGAAGGTTGCGGCCGAATAGCGAAACAGCCGGACCTCGCCCATTGGTGTGTGCACAGCGAAATCGGTTTTCGTCGGCACGGGGCGGGGCTTGGGGGGCCGGAAGGTGTCGGGAATTTCAAGATAGACGATATTCTGGATCTCGGACACAGCCAGCGTATCGCCAACATAGGTCTTGTGAGCAACCGTCACGAAAACCATCGCATCCGACTTTTCGTCAATAGATGTAATCGACGAGACCTGCCGCAGGTCTTCCTCGACATGCAGGGGAGCATGGAACGTCACCTCGCCACCTGCCCACATCCGCCGGGCCAGCATGACGGGTGGCAGAAAGTCGCCACGCGTTGGGTGCCCATCCTGGGTTATTTTTTCCATGGTCATTTTCGGCATGAACGCCGCCCAATGCCAAAGCGCCGGTATCTGATCCCCTTTTGCCGGCGCTTTGGCCTCTGGCTGACCCAGCACAGCATGCAACATCTGTGCGATCTCGCCCCCCAGCCTGCCCTGCTGGCTTTGGCTTTTTCCAACCCAACGGGAGAGATCTGTTTTCAACATGAAACGTGCTTCTTTTTTCTGAACCTGCTTGATAAGAGTGGCAGCGTCAGAATAAAGTCAAACGTTTTTAATGGCTTAGCAGTAGACACTGGTATACAATGGGATGGCTTTCCGCAGCGCAGCATGAAAACTGCCTTCAAACCATTCAGTTTTTTACGCGTTTCTGCGCTTGCATTCGGGCGTCAGAAAACTTTCTAGGCTGCGTCCATTTTGATCAATTTTCGCACCCATTGATGCGCTTTTTTCGCCAACGCGACAGAACCGTTAGAATAACAGATGGGCCAATCGCGGGATGCGAGTCTGTGCCTACGACATCTCGCTGATTTGATAAGCAGATCGCGCCAGCCATTCAGGAGAGACTTCAATCCCCCAGCCCGGAGCATCGGTGATCCGCGCATGTCCGTCCTCAATCTGGTAGGGGGATTGGACAAACAGCCCGTCTTGCCAAGGGTAGTAGTCGGCCCCTTCAATCGAGAACTCAAGATATTTGCCCGCATTCGGAATGGCGCGCAAAAGATGCATCGTGAACAAGGTCACAAGCGACCAGTTTGCGCAATGCGGCGTTACGGGCAAGCCCGCCGTATTGGCCATCTCGACCACTCGAAGGGTGCGGGAAATGCCCCCAAGATACAGAATGTCGGGCTGGACGATATCTACGGCGCGCATGTCGATCATCCGTTTCCATGTCGGCAAATCGCAGTCCTGCTCGCCGCCTGTCACATCAATATCAAGTGCGTCGGTCACCTGTTTAGTTTGCTCCAGTTCCCAATAGGGACAGGGTTCTTCAAAGTGGCAAAATCCGTTGTCTTGCAGGATATGCCCGACCTCGATCGCACGGTCGGGAGAGTAGCAGCTGTTTGCGTCAATCAGCAAATCCACATCATCACCCAATTCGCGGCGCATCATCGGGATGATCTGTTCGGTACGGCCGGGCCATTCGTCCTTGTTGCGGCCAACCTCTGCGCCTGCGCGGACCTTGAAGGCGTCAAACCCTTGCGTGTCGCGCAAACGCTTGAGCCGTGATGCCTCGTCCGCAGGAGTAATGTCGCGCTTCATCGACGAGGCATAGGCGCGGATCAGGCCCGGCGTGCCTCCCAACAGTTCCACCACTGGTTTGCCTTGCTGTTTGCCGCGCAAATCCCAGATCGCAGTATCCAGACCCGCCATGGCACGGCGCAAATAAGAACCGGGAAATTTATGCTCGCGCTCGGTCACGATATCCAGAAGATCATCCAGATCGGTCGTGTCCTGCCCAAGGGTCCAGGGGGCGACTTGGCGGTGCAAGATCTGGCAGGTGATATCAGAATGATAGGTCGATACTTGTCCCCAGCCCTGTGTGCCGTCCTCTGCCGTGACGCGGACAAATCCCACATCGGCGGTGGTGAAGGTCTCGATCGATTTCAGCTTCATTTGATATCCTTTTCAGCCCCTGGCATCCGCAAGAATTAGATCAGAGGCCATTTCACCGACCATGATGGCAGGCGCATTGGTGTTACCCGTGGGGATGGTTGGAAAGATCGACGCATCGGCAACCCGCAGGCCTTGGATGCCGTGCACCCTTAGGCGGGCATCGACAACCGAACCGGACGGGTCGGTCCCCATGCGGCAGGTCGAGCACTGATGGAAGACGGTCCAGGCTTTTTGACGGTTGTATTGCGCGATATCATCGTCGTTCGATATGGCCGCACCGGGGTAAAGCTCGCTGTCGATCACCGCTTGCATGGCTGGCGTGCCCGCTATCTGCCGCATCAGCTTGGTGCCCGCGACCATCAACGCAAGGTCATGTTCGGTGTCCAGATAGTTGGGGTGCAGTTCGGGGGCATCCATCGGGTCAGGCGACCGGATCTGCAGATGCCCGACACTGGTGGGTTTGCACGGGTTGAACCCCATCAAAAACCCCTGGAACGGATCGGGGTTCATCAAAGGGCGGCCCCCAACAGGCGCACGGGTATAGCTGACCGGCGAGAAATAAAGCTGCAAGTCTGGTCCCTGCGATGCCTCGGATACCCGCACAAATCCACCACCCTGATTAAGGCTTAGCGACAACGGGCCCTTGCGTTTCAAAGCGTAGTGCAGCGCAGCCCTGACCTTGCCCAGCAAGGGGCGCAGTTCCTTGTTCAGGCTGGGCACTTTTGAAATATAAAGGTTATCACTGCCCAGGTGGTCTTGCAGGTTGCGCCCGACCTGTGACGCATCCAGTACAAGATCGATCCCGTGATCTTGCAGTACTTTGCCCGGCCCAACGCCCGACAATTGCAGCAACTGGGGCGAATTGATCGCACCGCCGCACAAGATCACCTCGGCGCGGGCCTGCACGGTCTTGGTCCGGCCATTTTGCACATAGGCGACGCCAACGGCGCGCTTGCCTTCAAACAGCACCTTGGTGACATGCGCCCGCGTCCGGACATCAAGATTGGCGCGTTTTCTGGCTGGTTTCAGATAGCTGCGCGCCGCCGAGGCGCGAAATCCACCCTTGGTCGTGATCTGGTAGCAGGCCGCCCCGTCCATGTCAGGCCCGTTATAGTCCCGGTTGGTCTTGATGCCTGCCTGCTTTGCCGCCTCAAGATAGACACGGGTCAGCGGGTGCACCTCGTCGGTGACATCATGCACAGACAAGGGGCCACCGACCCCGCGCAGATCGCTTGGCGGGCCGTCCCAGTCTTCCATGCGCTGGAATACAGGGGCAACGTCGTCCCAGCCCCAACCGGGGGCCGCCGCACCCCATTCGGCGTAATCGCGAGGATGGCCGCGCACATAGACCATCGCATTGATCGAACTGGATCCTCCCAAAATCTTGCCACGCGGCCAATAGGATCGTTGATTGTCCAGACCCGGAACGGGTTCGGTTGTGTATTTCCAATTGACCCGTTTGTCATAGTAGACCTTGCCATAGCCAATCGGCATCTGAACCCAAGCGTTCATGTCCGAGCCGCCCGCCTCAAGCAACAAAACGCTGAACTTGCCGCTGGCCGTCAACCGGTTGGCCAACACCGATCCAGCAGATCCAGCGCCGACGATGACATAGTCAAATTGATCCACCTTAATACTCCGAAACACCCTGCCCGTACGGCTGCGTCTGGATCGTTCGAGACGCTTGCGCATTGATCATGTTTTTGCAGATCACCGCAATACCAATGGATGGATCGCCTTTCCGGGCCGGGCGATATGCGCAACAGGATTCCAAAGGCGCGCAATCAAAAAATGGTTTCACACAGCGCTGGCAGCACAAATGTCAAACGGACGCACCACCGGTATGCCGGCTCGAATAACCGCGCCGGGAACCGCGTTTCGCCCAATCACCGTGCCAGCGGATTAGGCCAAGCATCAGACGGCGCCCAAAGATGAGGCGTCTTGCGTTCAGTTGGCTTCGTCCTAGAGTGGGACCAGTTTTTGGCCCCGGGCAGATCAGCACAAGAAGCTGTCTTTGCCCCAAAGCCCAGTGAAGGAATCAATCAAATGGCACAAGATGATCTAGAAGACGCAACATTTCTGGCGCAGCAGGTCGCATCAGGGGCAGTTTCGCCTGACGAATTGCTAGACGCAGCTTTGGCACGTACCGCCGCGTTCAACCCCCAGCTTAATGCCGTCGTTTTGTTGCAAGAGGAAACGGCCCGCCAGGCGATCAAGGCGGGTTTGCCCGATGGCCCATTCAAGGGCGTGCCCTTCTTGATGAAAGATCTTGGTGCCGAGGCAAAGGATTTCCCGTCTCATAGCGGTTCAAACCTGCTGAAAGACACACGCTATTCCTATAACAGTACCATTTATGACCGCATGCAAAAAACTGGCGTCGTCACGTTCGGGCGCACCACCTCGCCCGAGGGCGGGATCGGCCCGGTGACAGAGGCAAGTGTTTACGGCGCACCGACCCGCAATCCGTGGAACCTGTCGCATACATCTGGCGGATCTTCGGGCGGGTCCGGTGCGGCTGTGGCCGCAGGCATCGTACCGATGGCGCATGGCTCGGACGGGGGTGGCTCTGTCCGCATTCCCGCCTCCAGCTGCGGGTTGTTCGGCTTCAAGGCCACACGTGCGCGGTTTCCCGATGGTCCGGCCTCGGGCGAGGGGTGGGGCGGCATGGCGATTGACGGCTTCCTGTCCCTCTCTGTGCGCGACAATGCCGCGATGATGGACGCCTGTGCCGGCCCGGACGCAGGCGCGCCCTATGCGGCACCGGTAATGGAGATGACATACTCCAAGGCGATAACCCGCCCTCCACGCCGTTTAAGGATCGCGCTGTGCGACACCACATTTACGGGCGGACCCATTGATCCGGCCTGCAAGGTGGCTGTCCACAAGACGGCAAAGCTGCTGGAAGGATTGGGCCATCACGTGACCCCGGGCTGCCCGGATGCGGATCACGAGGGGATGATGCATGCCTGGACCAAGATCGTAGCTTGCGGAACAGCCCTGTGGATTGAGAATACAGTCAAGGCCAAAGGGCGCGCCTTGCAGCAAGGTGACGTCCAAGGCATCGCACGCAGCGCGCTGGAGTTTGCGCAAGGCATTTCGGGGGCGGCATATCTTGAGGCCGTCAACAAGATCCATGCCTACGGGCGACAAATGGCGGCGGCGTTCGATGATGTTGATATCATCCTGTCCGCAACTCTGGCCGAGCCACCTGCACTTGTAGGCCGCTTCACCCATGATCGCGACGACTACGAGGATTGCCGGGTCGGACCAAAGGGCGTTTTTGCCTATTCACCCTTTTGTGCAACCTTCAATGCCAGTGGTCAGCCCGCAGCGTCCGTACCGATGTTTTGGACAAAGGATGGACTGCCGGTCGGCATTCATCTCGCAGCCCCTTTTGGCGATGATGCAACGCTGATTGCCCTTTGTGCAGAACTTGAGCAGGCAGCCCCTTGGGCGCAACACAGGCCTGAATTGCTGACAGATTTCCTTGCATCATGACACAGTGCATCCCAAAGTGGAGATGCAGCGGGGGATTTGCATCTTGAGCACGAATATCGCAGTAGACGCGCGGAATGTCGGAAAAATCTACGGAAATGGTGCTGGCGCGGTAACCGCGCTTGGGGATGTTTCGATCGCAATCGAGAAGGGCGAGTTTTTTACTCTGCTGGGTCCATCAGGATGCGGCAAGACAACTTTGCTGCGATGCATCGCCGGATTTGAAACCCCGACAACCGGGACGATTCACCTGTCAGGGCGCGATATCACCTATGATCCCCCCTATCAGCGTCCGGTAAATACCGTCTTTCAGTCCTATGCGTTGTTTCCGCATCTCAGTGTTGCGCAAAACGTCGGTTTCGGTCTGAAAATGCAGGGCACGCCTGCCTCAGACGTGGCAAAGGCGGTTGAACGCGTTCTCGCCCTGGTCAAGCTTGAGGCATTTGCCGACCGCTTGCCGCAGCAGTTATCCGGCGGCCAGCAACAACGCGTGGCGCTGGCGCGGGCCTTGGCCCCCGAACCTGAAGTGTTGCTGCTGGACGAGCCTCTTTCGGCGTTGGACCTGAAACTGCGCAAGGAAATGCAAAGCGAATTGAAGCGTCTTCAGACCGAGACGGGGATCACCTTTATTTTTGTCACCCATGATCAGGAAGAAGCGCTGACAATGTCGAACCGGATCGGGGTAATGTCCGCTGGTGCGCTTTTGCAGGTCGGCACGCCGCATGACATCTATGAAAGCCCGGTCAACCGGTTTGTTGCAGATTTCATCGGCGAGACCAATTTTCTTGAGGGCGAAGTCGAAGGCGGTCAGGTCCGGATCGGGACCGGCGATTTACTTGCCGTAGACCTGAACGGGGAGACGGGTGGGGTCACCTTGGCAATCCGACCAGAGCAGGTCAGCGTTAAAGCTGCAGACGCGCAGTTGAGCGGCAAGATCACAGAGGCCACCTATCTGGGAACAGACACACATTATACGATCGGACTGGGCGATGGCAGCCATCTGGTTGCGCGCGTCCAGTCAAATTCGGTCGCTGCGTTTGGCGTGGGCGACACCGTTGGCATCGCCATTGACGCCAAGGCCGTTCAGGTTTTGAAATCATGAGCCGTCAGACGCCGGGTCGCAGCAAAGGGCTCAACGGCTGGCTTTTGTCCACCCCCGCCCTCATCCTGCTGCTGCTGGCGGCCAGTGGTCCCTTACTGATCGTTGCGGTGTATTCGGTCCTTGAAAAAGGTGACTATTCCGGCGTGCGCTGGATTTTATCTGGCGAAGGGTGGTTTCGGGTTCTGTTCGAAAAGGACATTTTTGATCACACCATAAGCCTCGCCGACGCAAATCTGTCGATCTTCTGGCGATCTTTCAAACTTTCTATCGCGACGACGGTGATCACCTTTGCGTTCGGTCTGCCCACCGCATGGTTCATTGCCACACGCCCGGCAAAGTCACGCGCATTCTGGCTGTTTCTGATCACGATCCCCTTTTGGACAAACCTTTTGATCCGGACGTTTGCCATCATGGAAGTGATCCGCAACCAAGGCATTCTGAATACCTTCCTGATGCATTTCGGCCTGATATCAGAGCCGATCCAGATCCTTTATACCGACACTGCGGTGCTGATGGGTATGACGTATGTCTATCTGCCGTTGATGGTTTTGCCCCTATACGCCGCGATTGACCGGTTCGACTTCCGCCTGATCGAGGCGGGGTATGACCTTTACGCTTCGCGCTGGCAGGTCTTGCGCGGGGTGATTTTGCCCATCATCAAACCGGGCATCATCGCAGGATGCATCTTGGTCTTTATCCCAAGTCTTGGGGCCTATGTGACCCCCCGCGTTTTGGGCGGCGGCAAGAACATGATGATCGGGAACTTTATCGAACTGCAATTTGGCCAAGGGCAAAACTGGCCTTTGGGGGCAGCACTTTCGACCGTGCTTTTGCTGGTCGTGCTGGTATCCTTGCTTGTCTACACACGGGCATCATCGCGGGATAATCCCAATGGCTAAAAGACGCGCATTTGATGTCACCACGCTACCGGGCTTTACGACAATCGCGATCCTTGCGTTTGTCTTGCTCTATGCCCCGATCGTGACGCTGGTGATCTATTCCTTCAACGGGGGGAACTCGGTCAATCAGTGGGGCGGTTTTTCCCTGCAATGGTACGCCATCGCCGCCCAGAACGAAGCTGTTCAGGACGCGACAGCGCGGTCTTTGATCATCGCCGTCTGGGCCTCTGTCATCTCGACCACAGTGGCGACGATGGCGGCCCTTGGCACCACCCGACGCGGCAAATTCAAGGGTCAGACGATCATCTATGTCATTATCAACCAGCCCTTGATGGTGCCGGAAATCGTCACGGCTGTTTCGCTGCTGATCTTCTTTTCATCGGTGAAAGTGGCCACGGGCTATAGCGGTCTGGGCTATCTGATCCTCGCGCACTCGGCCTTTTGCATTCCTTTTGCCTATCTGCCGATCAAGGCGCGGCTTGAGGGGATGGACACAACGATGGAGACAGCCGCCGCCGATCTCTATGCAACGCCTTGGCAAAGCTTTCGCTATGTCACGCTGCCACTTTTGTTGCCCGGCGTGATTGCAGGCGCGATGCTTGCTTTTATCATCTCGCTCGATAACGTCATCATCACGGAATTTGTGAAATCCGCAGGTCAGGATACACTGCCGACTTATATGCTGGGCCAATTGCGCCGCGCCCTGACACCCGAAGTGAACGCGATTTCAACGGCCCTGTTGGGACTGACCGTCCTGATCCTGACGCTCTTCGTTTTCGTAACCAAAAAATGGGACTAACCCGTAAATCATCAACACTGGAGACCCACATGAGAACAATTCTTGTCGCAACAACGGCATTGCTGAGCACCACATTCGGTGCCTTGGCAGAGGGCGAACTGAACCTCTTTAACTGGGGCAATTACACCAGCCCTGAAATGATTGAAAAGTTCACCGCCCAAACAGGCATCGCTGTCACGGTCACCGATTATGACAGCAACACAACCGCCCTGACCAAAGTAGAAGCCGGCGGATCCGGGTTTGATCTGGTCGTGCCATCTGCCAACTATATTCCGGTATATCTCCGCAAGGGTCTGATTGCCGAGCTTGACCATTCCAGACTGCCAAACATCGGCAACATCACGGCGGAGTGGAAAGACGTGCCATGGGATCCGGGCCGCAGCCATTCTGTGCCATGGCAATGGGGATCAGTCGGCATGGCTGTTAACACAACCGTCTATGGCGGCGATGTGAACACCTCTGAGCTGTTTATGGACCCGCCCGAAGAACTGGTTGGCAAGATCAACGTCGTTCCTGAAATGTCCGATGTCATCAACATGGCAATCTTCAATCTGGGCGGCGAGGCCTGTACCGAAGATCTGGTGCTTCTCAAGCAGGTGCGCGACAAGATGATGGCCGCCAAGCCAAAGTGGCTGTCGATGGACTACGGCACCACAGACAAGCTGTCGTCGGGCGATTATGCAGCATCGGTCAACTGGAACGGATCAACCATGCGGGCCCGGATCAACAATCCTGACATCGTCTACGGCTATCCAAAAGAAGGCTATCCGTTGTTCATGGATTCAGTCGCACTTTTGTCGGACGCTACAAATGTCGACGAGGCCTATCAGTTCATCAACTTTATTCTCGAGCCCGAGAATGCGGCTATGATTTCTGCCTTTGCACGTTATGCCAACGGCGTTGCGGGATCGGAAGAATTCATGCCCGAAGACATGAAAACAGCGCCAGAGATTGTGACGCCAGCGGAATTCGTGGCAGCGGGCAAGTTCTTGCCCACATGTCCACAATCCGCGATTGATCTGTACACCGCGATCTGGACAGAATTGCTGAAGTAAATCCAGTCAGGCGGGGCCATACCACGGTCCCGCCTGTACCGTGTCATTCCCATAAACATGCAGGACTAGAACAGCGACAACTGGTCATCGTCCTTTGCCTTGGGGACTTTGCGTTTGTCGGGGCGTGCTTTGCGACTGCCAAGCTTTTGGTAAACCGCATTGGCCTGCGGACCAAAGTCAGGGCTTTTGCGCACAGCCATGATTTTTTGCTTTGCCTCTCGCGCCGCACTTGCCTGATCGACAATCCGCTCAGGATAATCCTGCCCAAGGGTGAAGTCGCGGTCATCAATCAACGTCTTTTCCCATTTCCAAGGCTCGTGAATAAATGCCGTGGGAACGGGCCGCAGTTCTGGCACCCATTTGCGGATAAACACCCCGTGGGGATCATGCTCCAATGATTGAATTATGGGGTTGTACACGCGCATGACGTTGATGCCCGTCACACCCGATTGCATCTGAAGCTGGCTGTAATGGATGCCCGGTTCGTAGTCGGAAAACACTTGGGCCAGATGGTGCCCGGTAACGCGCCAGTCCAGCCACAGCTGATAGCTGGCAAAGCTGACCAACATCGCGCGCATGCGAAAGGTGATCCATCCTTCAGCGTTCAGATTGCGCATACAGGCATCAACAAAGGGATAGCCTGTCTGGCCTGTCGTCCATGCGCAAAAATACCTCTCGTTGTAATCCTCGCTTCGCAAGCCCTCATAGGCGGGGTGCATGCAGTGGGTTTCGATCTTGGGCTGGTCTTCGAGTTTCTGGATAAAGTGGCACCGCCAAGAAAGCCGCGAGCTGAAGGCCGTCAGATTCCGACCATATTTTTTCTTTTCAATCGGCGATAATTGGGCACGGCGTTTTGCAATGGATTGCGTCACTTCGCGCACCGACAGCGCGCCCCACGTCAGATGGGTCGATAACCGCGAACAATATACCTCGGACAGGTCGGGGGCCGAGATATGATAAAGGTATTCCTGCGCCCGATGAGACAAAAAACTACGCAGATCCGCGACCGCCTGAACCCGCCCGCCCTTTTGAACCCTGCCAATCGGAGTGCTGCCAAAGATCGCGTCATCTTTGCCAGGCAGAGGGTCCGATTTTATGGTGGATAGCGGCGTCAGTGCCTCCGGCTTTGACGTGATTTTTTGTGCCATTCGCTGGTTGCGGATTTTAGACCAATCATCGCGGCTGCGGAGTTTGCGCACCACGCCATTGGCAGGATATTCAATCAGCTTGATCTGCTTTGCACGGCACAGGCCCGCCACCGCGATATCGCGGTCATAGGTCCAGCGGTTTCCAGTTTCTTCAAACGCGTGCACCGCTGCGATCTGGTGGTGCGCATGAAGGGCATTGAACTGCTGTTCCAAGCTGCACCTTCCTGTGTCAAAGGCTAGCCTAAAGCCCTAAAAGTAATGGATTAACTGTTTTTTATTGTTCCATCCTGTTCCACAATATACCATATATAGAGGTGGATTAAGGAGGGGATTGAGATGGCGGGCCTTCACAAGCTAAGCAGTGCCAAGATTAAGAGCCTAGATGCTGGCAAGTACGCTGATGGCGGCGGCCTTTGGCTTCACAAACGCCCTGACGGCGGTGCGCAGTGGGTGCTGAGAGTCACCGTGCACGGGCGTCGGAGGGAAATGGGTCTAGGACGCCTGAGCGATGTTTCTCTAAAGGAAGCCCGTGGCGCGGCAGAAAATTGGCGGGCGGTGGTTCGCGAGGGCAAAGACCCGATCAAAGAGCGTGAGCGCCAAAGGCGTGAGGCGGCGCGACCTGAAAACACCTTGGCCAACATTGCTGCTGATGCTTTCGAAAGCAGGAAAGCTGAATTGAAAGGTGATGGCAAAGCGGGCCGGTGGTTTAGCCCGCTGGCCCTGTACGTTCTGCCCAAGCTTGGGAAAGTGCCTGTCGAGGAACTGGACCAGCAGGATATCAAAAACACTCTTGCACCGATTTGGCACACTAAAGCAGACACAGCAAACAAAGCGTTGACGCGGCTCAGCATCGTGATGCGTCACGCAGCGGCGCTGGGGCTAAACGTTGATTTGCAAGCGACTGACAAAGCCAAAGCATTGCTGGGGAAGACCCGGCACGTGGTTCAGAATATACCATCTGTGCAATGGCAGGATGTTCCGAGGTTCTATGAAACGCTCGAAGATCCAACAGTCACACACCTCGCTTTGCGCCTACTGATCCTGACTGGCGTGCGTTCCCGACCGCTCAGGTTCGCACGTCTTGACCAAATTGAGGACAATGTTTGGACGGTGCCAGGAGACGTCATGAAGGGACGCAAGGGCAAGACGGTAGATTTCCGTGTACCTTTGTCCTCGGAAGCCCTGCGCGTGATTGAACTCGCAAGGCCTCAAGAGCGTGATGGGTTCCTATTCCCTTCGGTCCGTAAAGGCGTAATCAGTGACGCGACCATGTCTCGGATGATGGAGAGGCGCGGAATGAAAGAACGTCCCCATGGCTTTAGATCCAGTCTGCGAACTTGGCTTGCAGAGGCCACAGATGCCCCGCACGAAGTTGCTGAAACGATATTGCAGCATGTCTCCGGGACCTCGGTGCAGTTAGCCTACCGGCGTACGGACTATCTAGAGCAGAGACATTCCCTGATGGAGCGTTGGGCTAGTCACGTAACCGGTCAGAATGCCGCAAAGGTGGTTCACATTGCCTGAATCATTTCATTTAAACTTTGTGGAAACCTTCTTTCAGTATCCGTCTCCTTGTTCATTTAACAAAGGGAAAACAATGATCGATAGAATACTTCGCTGCCATGATGTTTTGGAAACAACGGGTCTCAGCAGATCCACAATTTATCGAATGATGGAGCGCGATGAGTTCCCAAAGCCGACTAAGCTGGGGGTGCGTGCAATTGGATGGCGGGAGAGTGCTGTCGCGGGATGGATAGAGGGGCGTTGTAATGGACTGGAAGGCTGAGGGGGACTGTAGTCGTACTGAGTTGGTGGGAAAGAACCGTTTGATGATTGGACCTTTGACACGCCTTGTCACGCATGATCCCAAGAAAGCAATTCTGATCAGGAAGGCCTCATGAGGATTAGAAAATCAGATTTGTTTTCACTGAAAGAGTGTTTTGCGGCGTATATGGCCATCAAAAAAGCCAAATATCCTGAAGCGGTTGAGGATGAACTGGTTAGAAAAGTGTTTGCGCTGACGGATTTTAGTTCTGCGAAGCCTAAGCCGAATGAGCCGTCGAAAAAAAATAAAGATGTTTCTAGAGCAGTCGTGGTGCAACATTTTCAAGAGACCCTTGGGCCTATGTCAGTAAATGAATCAATTCATTATGCGAGATCAATTCAGCGATGGGTAGCGGAAGGTGAATCATCAGGCTGGCTTTCAATAGAAGACGTGAAGTCATTTGAGCAACTCTCTGAAAATATTAAAGAACTGTTTCCACTTAGCAATGAACACAAGCACTCAGTCAGCAGAGGGAAGAAACACCTGAAAGACCAAGAATAGTTGCGGAATAAGGTGTTCGCCTTATCCGCAACTGACAACATATGTCCCGTGGTGTTCCACTGAACTCGCAAACATTAAAGCGAGGTCAGACCATGAAATATCTCACAATGTCGCAGCTTCAGGAAAAGCTTGGCGGACGCGGGCGCACAACTATTTATCGCGATGTCGAAAATGAAACTCTCCCGAAGCCGCTCAAAATCGGAAGCAGATTGTACTGGGTGGAAAGCGACGTTGATGACGCTATCGCCGCAGCCCAACAGCAAGCCGCCTAAGAAAAACCCCAGCCGTACGAGGACGAACCGGGGCAATATTTCTTTTCAGCGGTGAACAAGAGATAACGCATTTGGCCCGTCCTTTCAACAAGAAAGGAAATCGGCATGAGCAGCACGACAATCAACAGACTAAGCAAGCCACCAGCGGACACACGTTGGATTTTCAAACGTACAGACCTGCCATCATCTCGCGGTTATCAACAATACCGCATTGATCGCGATGGCGTTCCTGCAAAAGTAATCACTTTGGACAAGCGCCAACGGCAGGTGCTCGACGCACTCAGGGCAAACCCCCTCTATTGCGCCTCGCCAGTACGCCTGTCTGATGTGGTTCATATCATCAAGCGAGACTTCGGCCTCAACATTGAAACTTTGTTCTTCTCGGAGAAGACAGGGGGTGAAGCTTCGACATATAGCATCTACATTGAGTTATGCCCGAAAGTTGGTGATGGCCTGAAGCGGGCGGCATATCATGGCGGTGTTGAAAGACGCCGTCAGTCTCAAAGAGAAAGGATATGCCACCATGGCCAAATCTACTGTTATAC
>JAGXHA010000086.1 GCA_024636475.1 Roseobacter sp.
CTTCGTTTCTGCGAACGAGATAAAGGCCCCATTTCCTGCGCGAGTCACGCGGCCTGCATCCCGGTCGCTGTGAACCAGTTTGTGAACCACCGCGATGTGGAGATGGGAGGATAGCCGCTTGATCAACGGCTATCCCATTGGAAGGTATGGATTTTTTTGAGGTCATTGGCTGGGATGGTAGGATTCGAACCTACGATCTACTGTACCAAAAACAGGTGCCCTACCGCTAGGCCACATCCCATCACTGGCGGTTATTTAGTCCGGGATCGAAGATGGTGCAAGACCTGAATCGAGAAAAAATGCTCACAATCGCTGGAATCTCATTCATTGCGGGTTTCGTCACTGAGCAGGTCACTTTCTGTAACTGCCCGTTCCTGATCGACGATTTGTTCTAGCGCTTTGTCGGCGTTGGCGTTCACGTCCTGCGCGGCCGCAGGGGTGGAGCGGGCCGTGCGAGAGGCGGGGCGAGCGTCATCGAGCTGAGCTGCAACATCCGTCTGCTGGACCAAACGGTACGTTGGTTCCGGCATCGCAAACCCGGCGTCATCGAAGGCTGCGACTACAACACGTATCGCTTCTCCGCGCGCGAGGTTGATGCTGGTGTCGTTTTGATCAACCCAAGCGGCTAATTGCAGGGAAATCGTGCTGTCACCGATGGTCTCAATCCAGACGCTTGGCTCTGGTGATTTTAACACGAACGGCAGCGCGCGGAGCGTGTCTATCGCGAGAAGACGGGCAGATGCAAAATCGGTATCCGGTGCCATCCCAAGCTCGAATGTGAAGCGTCGTTCAGGGTTGCGGCTAAAGTTCACGATCCGGCTTTTGAAAACGGTCGAGTTGGGAATCCGGATGTGGTTGCCATCAAAACTCAGCAGGATGGTCGCACGGCTTGTCAGACGGATGACTTTTCCGGTGTCGCCCTCTATTTCGATGGTATCGTTCGGGCGGAATGGTTGGCGGATCGACAACATGATTGAGGCGATGAAATTTTCGACCGTGTCGCGTACGGCAAAGCCTATGGCGAGGCCGACAATGCCCGCAGCTCCAAGGATGCCAGACAAAAGTGCGGTTGCACCGACAATGTCCAAGGCAAGCACCAAGGCCACAATTACGAAAAACAGCCTCGTGATCTGGCGGTAAATGTCAGCAATAAAGGCGTTGGGTGCGATCCTGTCCCAAGGTTGCGGACGTCGGGCAATGAAAAACCCCACGATCACTATGATAATGAACACAGTCAAAGCCACGGCGGCCAAGGGTAGGAAAGCCACCATTTGGGCAGCGCGGGCCTTGAAGCGCGCAAGAACCGGGTTCAACCGCTCTGCGACATTGGTCGTCTCAACGACATCATTTTCGATCGCGACTACGCCCTCGATGCGACCTACAAGCTCCGTCAGTTGCTGAGCTTTCTGCGCGTCAAGTGTCGTGCCGGTCAGCCTTACAATGCCAGCTGAGACATTGACCGTTACGTTTGTATAGCCATCCAGTTCAGCCACGATCTCGCGGATCCGGGTGGCGATGGCGCGGTCGTCGCTTGCGTTTTCCTCGACCGTGATTGCGCCGGTGGGAAGGGTGGTGGTGCTTTGTGCCGCCACTGTGGAGGGGAGCAGGAGGCAGAGAATGAACACTAGGTATTTCATGAGGCGTTTCCTATGATTGAACCTGCGTGCCAACCGGTGAAAGGTTTTGCGCCGATTAAGCCGTGTTATGTCCTATAAGGTTTGCCCTGTTCACAAAGAGACAGAACCGGGATGACTGTCTAATTCTAGACTGTTTTGCAGTCTCAGCCAGTACAGTCGATCAAGATCGCGCCAGCGCGTGCACCCGCTTCGACCGCTTCATGTGCGCGCACCGTCTCTGAAAGGGGAAAAACCTGCTCGACAGGGCAGTCAAGCGCACCTTCCGCCAGTGCCTGATGTACCTTGTCGATGGCGATGCGGCGTTGGGTTTCTGTCAGCAGATAAACAAGGATGATGTCGATGGTGACCGCTTTGAACAGCAAAGGAAGGAAGGGCAGGGCTGGCGTCATTTCCTTGGCCGAGCCATAGGCGGCGATCCTGCCGTTTGGTTTGATCACCTCGGCATCCAGTCCGACATTCACACCAAATTCGACCTCGATCACAGTATCGACGGGGTTGCCGTCATTCGCTGCAAGGACCTGCGCAAGCAGATCCGGCGATGCGTAGTCTAAAACGACATCTGCGCCAGCCTTTTTAGCCCGTCGTGCGCCATCCTTGCCTGTTGTCGCGATAACTTTTGCGCCGGCCCATTTTGCAAGCTGCACGGCAAGATAGCCTACCGTCCCCGCACCGCCTTGGATCAGCACGGTCTGGCCTTTGACATCTTCACCGTTAAAGACGGCATGGCAGGCAGTCAGGGCAGGGATGCCAAAACTGGCCGCCGCTTCAAAGGACACATCATCTGCAAGATCGACGGCCTGCGCTGACGGAAGGACGATATGCGTTGCCGCAGTGCCAAACGGCCGCTGCCATTGACCGTTCCAGATCCAGACGCGCTGGCCGATGCGTGCGGAATCAACATTGCTGCCCACAGCCTCGACCACGCCCGCGCCATCGCTTTGCGGGATTACCAGATCGAAGGGCGGCTTGGTCATGCCGGGACGTCCACGCCGCGATTTCACATCTGACGGGTTCACACCGGAAAACGCAAGGCGCACGCGAACCTCGTCCGGGCCTGGCTTTGGGGTTTCCATTTCGGTCAGTTTCAGAACATCACGGGCTTCACCCAAAGTCGAATATGTAATCGCGCGCATGCGTCTGTCCTTGTGTGTCATGAATTTCCAACGGGCAATGAACCCGCAGCGCTACCCTAATCGCGTAGCTCACTGCTGCCAACGCCCCAAAGACGTGCTTTGGGAGCCCAGCCTTTGTAGCCCTCGGCGCGCAGAAAACACCATTCAAGGGTGCATTCCCCAAGCCGTGCTATCGCACCAATCTCGAACTCGGCGGCCACCGGGGCGTTCGGGTCGGGGCGGACCAGCAATTTCAACTTGTCTTGCTCGATCAAGACGGTGCGGGTGCCCGACAGCAGCGAATAATGCACCCAGCCGCCCATGCCGTCGCGGTCTTCGACACGGCGCCAATGGCCATGCTCGGCAGTGATTTGCAGCGGCATGTCACGGTGTTTAAAGACCCAGTCTATCCGGTGGGTCAGCGACGGACCACGGCGCACGTTTCCTTCTGCGGCTTTCATCGACACAAATCGGGGCACGGGCAAGTTGGTTACCTGGCCTACTCCGGTCGCGTAAGCTGGTCCGAAGGCCAGCGGAATCAAAGCAAGTGCCCCCATAAGGGCTGAACGAAACTTGGATGTCATGACAGTCTGCCTGATGTTTGCTTGTTGATTTAATGCTCTTTTAAGCTGCGAAGTTCTTGTGCCTTGTCGCCGCTTGAGACACCATGCCAGCAAGCGAAGCGTAAAGCCAGATTTGGGAGTCTCATAATGTCAAAGCAACCGCTAAGTGTTGTAGTCACGCGACGGTTGCCGGAGGTCGTTGAAAAGCGATTGTCGGAATTGTTCAAGGTGACGTTGCGCGATGATGATACGCCAATGACCCGGACCGAGTTGGGCGAAGCGATGAAAACGGCCGATATTCTGGTGCCGACGGTAACGGACGAAATTGATGCCACGTTGCTGGGGCAAGCCGGGGGTCAGTTGAAGCTGATTGCCAACTACGGTGCCGGCGTGGATCATATCGACGTGATGACAGCGCGCCAGCGTGGGGTTCTGGTGTCAAACACACCCGGTGTGCTGACCGATGATACCGCCGACATGACCATGGCGCTGATTTTGGCTGTGACACGGCGGATGTCCGAAGGCATGGCGCAGATGCAATCTGGCGATTGGAAAGGCTGGGCCCCGACAGCGCTGCTGGGCGGGCGCGTCAGTGGGCGCCGATTAGGCATTCTTGGGATGGGCCGCATCGGTCAGGCCGTTGCGCGCCGTGCTGCGGCCTTTGGGATGCAGGTGCATTATCATAACCGCCGCCGTTTGCGCCCCGAGGTCGAAGAAGCCTTGGGTGCCACGTATTGGGAAAGCCTCGACCAGATGGTTGCAAGGATGGATGTGCTAAGCGTCAACTGCCCGCATACCCCCAGCACCTTCCATTTGATGAACGCGCGGCGTTTGAAACTGATGAAGCCCGACGCCGTTATTGTGAACACCTCACGCGGTGAAGTTATCGATGAAAACGCCCTGACAAGAATGCTGCGTGCAGGAGAACTGCAAGGTGCTGGCCTTGATGTGTACGAGCATGGCACCGACATCAACCCGCGTCTGCGCGAATTGAAAAACGTGGTTTTACTGCCGCATATGGGCTCGGCCACATTGGAAGGCCGGATCGAGATGGGAGAGAAAGTCATCATTAACATAAAGACTTTTGAAGACGGTCATCGCCCACCGGATCAAGTCGTCCCTTCGATGCTATAATCCACCGACCCTCAAGGAGAGTCCCATGCGCAAGACACTGACTGCTTTCATCATATGTTGTGCAAGCGGTGCATTCGCCCAACAGGCAGCCGACAGCGTCGCACCCGAAGCTGCTGGCAGCGGTGTGTTTGCAGGGATGTCACCGGATATCACGGCTGCTTTCAAGGCCAAGGACGCAGGGCAACCCGTCACCGCCGACAGTTGGATGGTAGCGGCGGCGAACCCCCACGCCGTGAAAGCAGGTGCAGATGTTTTGGCCAAGGGCGGTACGGCCGCCGATGCGCTTGTTGCGGTGCAAGCGATGCTTGGGCTGGTAGAGCCGCAAAGCTCTGGTCTGGGCGGCGGTGCCTTTCTGGTTTGGTACGATGTGGCCAGCGGCGAGGTTACGACCCTTGATGGGCGCGAAACCGCTCCATTGGCCGCCACCCCTCAGCTGTTTCAGGATGCACAAGGCGAGCCGCTCAAGTTCTTTGACGCGGTGGTTGGGGGACGGTCTGTCGGCACGCCGGGCACGCCCGCGCTGCTTGAGGCTGTACATCAACGTTGGGGTAACCAGCCTTGGGCTGATCTGCTTGTCCCTGCGCAAACGATGGCCGAAAACGGCTTCCCCGTATCGCCACGGCTTGCCGCACTTGTGGCCGAAGATGCCGAACGGCTGGCCAACTCTGATACGACGGCAGCCTATTTCCTGCCTGACGGCAAAGCGGTTCAGGCCGGCGATACGCTGGTCAACCCTGACTATGCCCAAACACTTGCCGCGCTGGCCGCGGACGGTGCGAATGCTTTTTACAGCGGCGAGATCGCCGAAGATATTGTTGCCACCGTTCAGGGCGCAACGGGCAACCCCGGTGTGTTGTCACTGGTCGATATGTCAATCTATCAGGTCAAGGAACGCCCCGCCGTCTGCGCGCCCTACCGAGGCCACGAGGTTTGCGGGATGGGGCCGCCGTCTTCCGGTGCCTTGGCCGTTGGACAAATCCTTGGGCTGCTGGAAAGCTACGATCTAAGCGCGGGGCCGATGGATGCAAACGTGCTGCGCCTGATCGGTGATGCCTCGCGGCTGGCTTTTGCGGACCGTGGCCGATACGTTGCGGATAGTGACTATGTGCCGGTCCCGGTGAAAGGCCTGCTGGACCCCGCCTATCTGACAGAGCGCGCCAGGCTGCTGGCGGGCGATGATGCGCTGCCCGAAGTTTCACCCGGTACGCCATCTTTTGATCATGCGCTGAACTGGGCCGATGATATGGCAATTGAACTGCCATCGACCTCGCATATCTCGATCGTGGACAGCATGGGCAATGTTGTCAGCATGACCACCACGATTGAAAACGGTTTTGGCAGCCGCTTGATGTCGGGCGGGTTTTTGCTGAACAATGAACTGACCGACTTCTCGTTTCGCAGCCATGCAGACGGCGTGCCTATTGCCAATCGGGTTGAGCCGGGCAAGCGACCACGCTCGTCAATGGCACCGACAGTTGTGATGAAGGATGGCAAACCCGTGCTTGCCGTTGGCAGCCCGGGGGGCAGCCGGATCATCGGTTACGTCGCTGGCGCGATTATCGCACATATTGACTGGGGGCTGGACGTCCAGCAGGTCTCGGCATTGCCGCATGCGATCAACCGTTTCGGTACCTATGATCTGGAAGAGGGCACGCAAGCCACGGAAATGACCGATGCGCTTTCGGCGCTGGGTTACGAGACAGTGACGCGGGCGCTGACCTCTGGTTTGCACATGATCGCGATTGGTGACGGTGGCTTGAGTGGCGGAGCTGATCCGCGACGAGAAGGCATCGCATTGGGTGAATAAGGAATAAACAACATGGTTCAGGCAACTGATCTGCCCCGCAATGAAACCGGAATTGCGACTGCTTTAGGGATCCTAAAACAGCAATTCGGAGAACGGTTTCATACTGGCCAGTCGATCCGCGAACAGCATGGCCACACGACAACATGGATCAAGAACCAAGCGCCCGACGCGGTGGTCTTTGTGCGCTCGACCCAGGACGTAGCTGACGCAATGAAAATATGTGCGGCGCACAAAGTGCCTGTGATTGCTTTTGGCACAGGGACCTCGCTTGAGGGACATGTAAACGCCCCCGCCGGGGGTGTTTCCATTGATGTTTCGCAAATGGACGCGGTGCTTGAGGTCAACGCGGGCGATCTGGATTGCCGCGTGCAGCCCGGCGTGACGCGCGAGGCGCTCAACACCCATCTGCGCGATCAGGGGCTTTTTTTCCCGATTGATCCCGGTGCGAACGCGTCGCTTGGCGGCATGACCGCCACGCGCGCATCCGGCACCAATGCAGTCCGCTATGGCACGATGAAGGACAATGTTCTGGCGGTCGAGGTCGTCATGGCAGATGGCCGTGTCATCCGAACGGCCCAACGGGCGCGTAAATCATCCGCTGGATATGATCTGACACGGTTGATGGTGGGCTCTGAGGGCACCTTGGGTATCATCACAGAGATCACGCTGAAATTGCAGGGCATCCCAGAAGCGATGAGTTCGGCGCGTTGTTCATTCCCGACGGTCGAAGCCGCGTGCGAGACGGTTATGAGCGTGATCCAATACGGCCTGCCCGTTGCGCGGATCGAGCTTTTGGACGCGATGGTTGTCAAAGCGGTCAATGGATATTCCAAGCTGGCCCTGCCCGAAACACCAATGCTGCTGTTGGAATTCCACGGCTCGGAAGCTGGGGTGGTCGAGCAAGCGGAAGCGTTCAGTGCGCTGGCCGAGGATAACGGCGGCAGCGATTATCAGGCGACGACCACGATGGAAGAGCGCAACAAGCTTTGGCAGGCACGCCACGACGCTTATTGGGCGATGCTGGCTTTGCGGCCTGGCTGCAAAGCGGTGGCCACGGATGTCTGCGTGCCGATATCGCGTCTTGCTGACGCGGTCGGTGCGGCCAATGCCCGGGCCGCCGAATTGGGGCTGATCGCGCCGATTGTCGGCCATGCAGGGGACGGTAATTTTCACGCATCCTTACTGCTGGACATGGAGGACGCGGACGAGGTTGCGCGGGCGGAGACGTTCGTGAGTTGGTTGAACGATCTGGCAATTTCGATGGATGGGACCTGCACCGGCGAGCACGGGATCGGGCAGGGCAAGCGGCCCTATCTTGTCAAAGAGCTTGGGGCGGCGGCAGACGTCATGGGGATGATCAAACGCGCGCTTGATCCCGACAACATCCTGAACCCGGGAAAGATTTTGCCAGCCTGATCCAAAAGGACGCGCCAAGGCGCGACATGATGTTTGCCTGTGCCAATGGCACAGGCGTTCATGCCTCCGGCGGGGATTTTTTACCATTTGGAAGCGGCTGGCGAACAGGGTTTTTTGCGTTGCGTCGCATTTGTACCGTCATGGGTCGGCTGGGCTGTGCCTTTTGTGGTGGGGCTGCTAGATATCGGCACAACCTCATTCTTGGCGGAGCACTGGATTCATGAAAACTCAAGTCAAAGCACTGGTGGTCGGCGGCGGTGCCGTCGGGACCTCGATCGCGTATCATCTGGCCCGCGCGGGTTGGGATGATGTCATGTTGCTGGAGCGCGACGAACTGACATCCGGGTCGACCTGGCATGCTGCGGGCCTTTTGCCCTATTTCAACATGTCTTTTGCCACCACGCATATCCATGACTATTCGATCAAGTTTTACAAAACACTTGAGGAAGAGACTGGCTTGAATGCGGGTTTTGCCGTGGTGGGCAATTTGCGCATGGCGCAGACCAAGGAGCGGATGGATGAGTATATGCTTTATGCCTCGACCGCCGAGACTTGTGGTGTGTCTTATGAGTGGTTGACCCCCGATCAGATCAAGGCCAAATGGCCCTTGATCCGCACCGAGGATCTGGAAGGCGCGATCTATCACCAGACCGACGGCTACATTAACCCCGCCGATGTGACCATGGCCATGGCCAAAGGCGCACGCCAGCGTGGTGTTGTGATCGAGCGCAAGTGGCAGGCGGATGCGTTTCACTGGAATGGGGAGGCGTGGGAAGTCACCGTCACCAAGATGGTCGAGCGCGGCGGCAATCTTGTGCCGTCTGACGAGCAGGTGGTGATCACGGCCGAGCATGTCGTGACAGCCTCGGGCAATCATGCGCAGCGCACGGCCAAGATGTTGGGCATCAAGATGCCTGCGATCCCGGTCGAGCATCAATTTATCGTTATGGATCAGGACCCCGAGTTGGTCGCCTTCCGCAAGGGTGAGGGCAATGTCGAGCACCCCGTCATTCGGGATGCCGATGCGCAGTCGTATGTGCGCGAGGAACGTGGCGGCTGGATTTTGGGTGTGTACGAGCCGAATGCCCCTGCGCGGTTTGAATATGGCGTGCCGGAGAGTTTCCGTGCGGATCTGTTCCAGCTCGATCTGGACCGCATCGAGGACCAGTACATTGCGATGAACCATCGTATCCCGTCGGCCGAGAACTGCGGGTTGAAGGACGACTTCAACGGGCCGATTTGCTATACACCTGATGGCAACCCGCTGGTCGGCCCCGCCCCCGGTCTGCGCAATATGTGGCTGGCCGAAGGGTTCTCCTTTGGGATCACGGCGGCTGGCGGAACCGGCTATTATCTTGCGCAATTGATGGTGAACGGGGAGGCCGAGATCGACATGGCGTCACTTGATCCCAAACGCTACGGCGATTGGATGACCACGGAGTATGCCGCGCGCAAGAACGAAGAAGCATATGAGCACGTCTACATACTTCACCACCCCGACGAAGAACGCCCAGCCTGTCGGCCGCTTCGCACATCGCCCGCCTATGACCGCCAAGCGGCACGGGGCGCGCAGTTTGGCCATGTGAACGGCTGGGAACGCCCCAACTATTTCGCACCTATGGGCTTTAACGACCACGACGCGCGGTCCTTCCGGCGTGGCGGTTGGTGGAAACATGCGGTGGAAGAGGCCAAGGCGATCCGCGAAGGGGTCGGCCTGATCGACGCCACAGCATTCACCAAGCATCTTGTCAAAGGGCCAGGCGCGACCGAGTTTCTGAACTGGTTTACCTGTAACAAGCTGCCGTCGGTGGGCCGCATCAACCTGACCTATGCGCTGACGGGGGCTGGCACGACGCGCACGGAATACACCATCGTGCGGCTGGCCGAGCAGGAGTATTACCTTGTGTCCGCAGGCGCCTGGACGGCCTATGATAGTGATTATCTGCGCAAGGCAATCGAGGATAATGCGCCGGAGTTCGGCTATATCGAATGCCATGATGTCACCACACAATGGGGTGTTTTCGCCATTGCCGGGCCAAAATCGCGCGATGTGTTGAAAGAAGTTGTCAAGGATGCAGACCCCGAAACTGTGCTGTCCAACAAGCGGTTCCCGTGGCTGACGATGCGCAATATCGAGCTGGGCATGGTGCCCGTGCGCGCGATCCGCGTCGCCTATACGGGAGAGTTGGGCTGGGAGCTGCATCACCCCATCGAGATGCAGAACCATCTGTTCGATCTGCTGGAAAAGGCGGGCGAAAAGCACGGGATGAAATTGGTCGGTGCGCGGGCGCAAAACTGGCTGCGACAGGAAAAGTCCTATCGCGCCTTCGGCAACGAACTTGGCCGCGATGCGACTCCGCTGGAGGCTGACCTGCCACGCTTTGTCGACCTGACAAAGGACTTCAACGGCAAAGAGGCGATGCAGGCCCATGGCATCCGCAGCATGTGCGTGACACTGCTTATCGACGGGCCGGAGGATGCTGATCCGTGGGGCCGTGAGGTGCTGTATGACGGCGAGACCCGTGTGGGGCGTCTGACCTCGGGGGGATATTCCGTGGCCTTTGGAAAATCCATCGGCATGGGCTATGTCAAACCCGAACAAGCAGCAGTCGGTACCAAGCTGAAAGTCAAGATGTTTGACCAGCTCTGGGATGCCGAAGTGGTCGAGGACAGCCCGTATGATCCGAAAAACACCACGATCCGGGTGGACGGCTAGACGCATTTTTCTGGCATTGGTTTTGCTGGTGCCATTTGCGATCTATGGGGCCAGTCGGGTGTTCATCCCGGCTGGCCCTGTTGGGTTTGCGGTGCTGGGCGATCATGCAGATGAGGTGCGCGCCGATTTGGGCGTCTCACAGAACCTGCCAGCCGCCATCACCATTGTGTTGCTGAACCGGTGGGAAAGCCTGCCCTATATGCCGGACTTTGCCGCGATCTGTGGGGCCGACTGTGGCAAAAGCAAAGCAGGCCAGATCAGCGTGACCGAAATGCGCTACCGGCGGACACGCAAGACCGTTTTTGTTCACATGCCGGATTTCGGAGGGTTCGACGCCGGCAAAGACTGCATCATCGCACGGGTCGCCCAAGAACTGCGTGGCATGCGCGTCACCGCACCGTTGCCTTGTGCGCCGGATGTTCCGCGCAAATCACATTGGCAATTGCCAGCAGGCCTTGGCCGGATCTAGCGGACTTGGCGCCGCGCCAACCAATCGGTCCAGCCTTCAGCGCTACCTGAATAGACGTTGATATCAAGGTCACCCAACGCGCCCGGTACCCTGCCGGTGCTGGTATATTGCCAGAATGTCCAACGTTCGTTCGGATAGCGTTCAGACGGATGCGCTGCGGTCGAGCGCAGCCAGAATTCCACACCGCGCACCTGACCCATCTGGTTGGTTTCGTAGAAATCTGGCGTGGTGTAGATGATCGGTCGTTGGCCATAATGCGCCTGAAGGATACGTATGAAAACTTGCGCGTTGCGACGCACGGTTTCGGCAGGCGGGCGCAAGGTGCAGGTTGGAGAAAACGGGTTCCATTCCAGATCAAGAACAGGGGGCAACATGCCTGCGGTCTTGGGAACGTTTTGAATGAACCAACGGGCCTGCACCTCGGGCGGGGTGCAGAAGTAGTAAAAATGATAGGCCCCCCGTGCAACACCAGCGCGGCCCGCCCCTTGCCAGTGGTCGGCAAACATCGGGTCTATTAGATCGCCGCCTTCAGTTGCCTTGATAAAGGCAAAATTCACACCGCTTGTGCGCGCCTCGCCCCAATTCAGCGCGCTTTGAAAGCGGGCCACATCAATGCCATGAACGGGATAGCTTTCGGGGGCACGACCGACCCATGGATGGGGTTTGCGGTCGCCGAAATCAGCCATCGTCACCTTGCCAATTGGCACCGAAACCGGAGCGCTGCCACACGCGGAAAGTGCAAGCGCAAGCAAAAGAACGACAAGGCGACCGATTTGCATGATCATGGCTTTCTGGCGATGAAGGAAAGATTGTTGGCGGGCATTTCTACGACCTTCACATTGATCAGGCCGGCATCGCCAATCCAGCAGGTCAGATCATTTGTGGCTTTATAGCCGATGCTTGGATCGGCCGCGCGTAAGGCGCTGTCGAATTGCACATCACCCTCAGAAGTCAGCACTCCGTCGCGGGCGAAGGGACCATATAAAACAAGCGTTCCACCCGGAGCCATTGCCAATGCGGCCTCGGTGATCAATTTTCGGACAGATGCGGCTGGAATGAGGTGCAGCAGGTTCGCAAGAAAAATCAGATCGTTTTGCGGAACGGTTTTGTGCCAGCCCACTGCCGTCGCATCCAGTGCAATCGCGGGGCTCACGTTCTGCAGACCTGCCTCTGCCACATAAGCGTCGATGCTGGCCCGGCGGGGGGTGTCGGGTTCTGTCGGTTGCCAGTGCAGATTAGGCAAGGCAGCTGCAAAGGCGACGATGTGCTCGCCCGTTCCGCTGGCAATTTCCAAGGCGCGACCGTTTTGGGGGGCAAAGGTGCATAGCATGTCGCAGATTGCATCGCGGTTGCGCACTGCGGCGGGTGCGTGAAGTTTTGCGTCACCCGCAGGCCGCGTAACGCTTGCGGTTCGCGGCAGCGTACCCGTCATGGCCGCAACCTGTCGGGGCGCAGCGCCGCAACCGTTGCGGCATCCAACTGGGGCGCACGGCCAAACGTCAAGTCTGAAACCAATTGGGACGCCGCAGCGCTTGTCTGAAACCCATAGCCGCCTTGCCCCGCGCACCAGATAAAGTCTGGCTGATCAGGGTCAGGGCCCAGCACGAGCGTGCGATCCGGAGCAAAACTTCGCAGTCTGGCCCATGTCGCGATGGGTTTGGTCAGCGCGACAGCGACCATGTTCTGATACCGCTCCAACCCTTCAGCCAGCACCATATCATCTGCCCAGGCATCGTGCGGCTCTACCGGATCTTCATCGGCTGGTGAAATGATCAATGCACCTGCATCGGGCTTTGCATACCACGTCTCGCCCACTCCAAAGAACATGGGCCAGCGCGCAGGGTCATGCCCGCCCGGTGCTGCGATGCGCGCCATGGACCGACGGTGTGGAATGATGCCCAGCGGTGCAATCCCGGCAAGGGTTGCTATGTGATCCGCCCACGCCCCCGCCGCATTGACGATGCGTTTGGCATGCAGCGTTCCGGTTCCGGTTTCGACCTGCCACCCGTCTGTGGAATGCTGAGTGGCGCTTACTCTTTGACCGGTCAAGATGGTCCCGCCATTGCTGCGCAAGACCTTTGCAAAATCCTGCATCAACCGATCTGTGTCGATGTCATGTGCGTCTGCATGATAGCTTGCAAACGCCAGTTTGTCAGGATCAAGCACAGGCACCATGTCGAGCGCCTCTGTCGGGGTGATCCGCTCAAGCCCCATGGCGGCGACATCTTCTTGAAAGGCTTTTTCCTCATGAGCCTGCGCAATGATCATGAGCCCGCGCTGTGTCAGATATCCGCCGTTCGCATCCTCAAGATAGCTGACGCTGGCGCGGTTCAACGCCTGCACAGAAGGTGCGCCGTAATTCTGTTCGATCAATGCAGCCGAGCGTCCGGAGGCATGATAGCCAAGGGATTTTTCTGCTTCGATCAGCGTCACTTGTGCATCCGCCGATAAACGTGCTGCCGCTGAAATCCCTGCGATGCCGGCTCCAATGACGATAATGTCTGTCATGTTTGTTCTTCGATCCGGTCGGTTGCGGGGGGCGGTGTAGGCGACAGCGCAGCTACTTTGGCGTAGACATCAGCAGGCATGTCATATGTCATTGCCGCCAGCGATGGGGCCAGCTGCGCGGCAGAGCGCGCCGAGATGATCGGTGACGGGCCAGTGGGATGGGCTGTGACCCAAGCAACGGCAAGCGTGGCTGGATCCATCCCCATTTCGCCCGCCAGTGCCGCCAGACCAGCGGCCGCACCATGCATCACATCAGGCGCGTAGCGCGCGGCATAGCGGTCATCTTCGGTCAGGCGTCCAGCCTCGCCCTTGGCGTATTTACCCGTCAGCAATCCGCCACCAAGGGGGGAGTAGGGGGCGACGAGTATCCCCAGATCATCTGCCATCGGTAAGATTTCGACCTCGGCCTGGCGTTTGACCAGATTATACATTGGCTGGATCACGGCGATATCCAAATCAAACTTGGCGGCGATCCCGGCGGCCTTGACGACCTGCCATGCGGCAAAGTTTGACAGACCGATATGGCGGATATGGCCTGCGGTCTTTAATTCGGCAAAGGTCTGGAAACTCTCGTGCATGTCGGTGTCGGGATCAAAGCGGTGCAGGTAAAGCACATCAAGGGTGTCCAGCTGCATCCGGCTGCGCGAGGTCTCGGCCGAGCCGAGCAGGTTGGCGCGTCCCGATCCTCCGTCGTAGGCCGCTTTGGTCGCGATGATCAGATCATCGCGCCGCGTGCCCAGAAACCCGCCAAGCAAGGTTTCAGACGCGCCGTCGGTATAGACATGGGCGGTGTCAAAATGCGTGATGCCGGCATCAATGCAGGCGTCAAACATGGCGCGAGACGCATTTGCATCTGCGCGTCCGCCAAATTGCATCGTGCCAAAAGCAAGGCGGCTTGCGGGGGTGCCGTTGGGGCTGGTCAGGGTGTTTTTCATCGCCAAACCGTGCCATGACGCGCGCGCCTTCGCAATGTCGATCTTAGCCGTCTACCTTACCCTTTTGCGTCGCACGCTCATAGGCTGGACGCGCGTGGATCATGTCAACAAAGCCTGCAAGGGCGGGGTACTTGTCCGCGCCATCCCCTCCACGCATCGCGATCTCGGCGGGAAAGCTTAGCATGATATCGGCGGCAGACAGGGTGTCTTGAACGAAATGCCCAGACGGGCGCACAAGGCTGTTCATATAGCTAAAGTGGCTGTGCAGCTCGTCCTTGATCCGTGGGTGCAAAGGGGAACCCGCATCGCCCAGACGGCTTACATAGAGGTTCAGCAAGATCGGGGTCATCGCAGAACCCTCAGCGAAATGCATCATCTCGAGGTGCTGCAAATAGGCGTCGCTATCTGTGCCAGGGATCATCTGCGGGGCAAAGCGGGCGCAGAGTACTTCGGTGATCGCAGCACTTTCCGCAATCAGCGTACCGTCAATCTCCAGTAAGGGGGATTTGCCCAAAGGGTGCACCAGCTTCAGTTCAGGCGGGGCAAGATTGGTGGTTGCGTCGCGCTTGTAAGGCACGACGGTATAGGGCTGTTCGATTTCCTCGAGCAGCCACAAAATACGATGAGAGCGGGACCGGTTAAGGTGATGCAATTTGATCATGTGGCGAATGATAGCGGGTTGATGGGGAATGGGTAGGGGCGTTTCGGGAAATGAGCGGCATTGTGGAAACCGCGGCTTGGGCAATGCAGGACGTGGACGAGATTTGAGAGTGGCCGTGGAAATCTGACCGATCAGGAACTTGCACCACATGCGGTTGCTTTTTGCCGGTTTGTCATTACCGCAATGACCCTTTTCAGCTGCGTTGAAGCCTGCTTTCGTTTTGCCGTCCTAACCTGTGCAACGCGGAAGCCGGCTCTGTGCCGTACACAATACCGGCCCAATAAAAAGGCCCCACCGAAGCAGGGCCTTTTCAAGATATCAACTGTCTATCTTGTTAGTTCGGGATGTCGCCGGTGATGCCTTCAACGTAAAAGTTCATGCCAGCCAATGTGCCGTCATCCGCTGTTTCACCTTCGGCAAGGAAGTCAGAGCCGTCCTGCTTTTTCAACGGGCCGGTAAACGGGTGATAGGATCCATCCGCAATCGACGCTTTCAATGCCAGCGCCTCTTCTTTTACGTCTGCTGGAACTGCATCGGAGATCTCGCCGATGGCTACCATACCCGGGCCAATGCCGTCCCATGTATCTGTAGAGGTCCATGTGCCGTCCATCACCGCTTTGGTGCGCTCGATGTAGTAGGGAGCCCAGTCATCAATGATCGAGGATACCCGCGGGAAAGGTGCATATTGCGCCATGTCGGATGCCTGACCGAAGGTCACGACATTGCCGGCTTCCTGTGCCGCCGCTTGTGGCGCCGTGGAGTCGGTGTGCTGAAGCACGACGTCAGCGCCTTGCTCGATTAGAACCTTGGCGGCATCGGCTTCTTTCGCTGGGTCGAACCACGTGTAGGCCCAGATGATCTTGAATTCGACGTCAGGGTTTACCTTTTTGGCGTGGATATAGGCAGAGTTGATGCCACGGATCACTTCCGGGATCGGGAAGGAACCGATGTAGCCGACGATGTTCGATTTGGTCATCTTGCCCGCGATGTGGCCTTGGATGGCGCGGCCCTCATAGAAGCGCGCAGAGTAGGTCGCCACGTTATCAGCACGCTTATAGCCGGTGGCGTGCTCGAATTTCACATCTGGAAACTTCGCCGCAACATTAATGGTTGGGTCCATATAGCCAAAAGATGTGGTGAAAATCAGGTCCGCGCCATCAAGCGCCATCTGTGTCATCACGCGCTCGGAATCGGGGCCTTCTGCTACGGATTCGACGAACACAGTCTCGACCTGGTCACCGAACTCTTCTTCGAGGGCCAGACGGCCCTGATTGTGCTCGTATGTCCAGCCGCCATCGCCGACCGGGCCAACAAAGACAAAGCCGACCTTGGTCTTGCCGTGAGCATCGGCATAGGCCCCGCCCGCAAGGCCAAGCGCAAGTGCCGCGCTGGCAAGAAGTGTGGATAGTTTCATAAGATAATCCCCTGAATGATACGCCTTTTTATAAGGCGCTTTGGAAGTGTCGCCCCTTTAGGAAGAGGCGTGGAAATTGCGACCAAGCGAGGCCGGAGCAGCGCTTTTATCCGCAGAGAGAACCACCAGCACAAGGATGGTGATAATGTAGGGTGACATTGCCAGATACTCGACCGGAATGGCAACGCCTGCGCCTTGCAGATTTAACTGCAACTGGGTGATTCCGCCAAATAAATAAGCACCCAGCAGCAGACGCCAGGGCTTCCAGCTGGCAAAAACCACGAGCGCGAGCGCGATCCAGCCCACACCCGCCGTCATCCCTTCGGTCCATTGGGGAACACGGATCAGGCTGATATAAGCCCCGCCCAACCCGGCACAGGCACCGCCGAACATGATCGCCAGCGTGCGGATGCGAACAACCTTATAGCCAAGCGCGTGGGCTGCATCATGGCTTTCCCCCACCGCCCGCAAGATCAGACCGGCGCGGGTGAATTTCAGGAGCGCCCAGACAGCGACAACCATGGCAAAGCCCAAGTACAAGATAATGTCGTGCGAGAACAAGATTGGCCCCAGCACGGGTATGTCATGCAGCAGGCCAAAGTTCACCTCGTCCAGACGGGGCGGTTTGACGCCAACATAGCTTTGTCCCAGCAGCGCTGAAAACCCCAGACCAAACAAGGTAAGTGCAAGTCCTGAGGCCACCTGATTGGCCAGTGTGATCTGGGTCAGAAAGGCAAAAAGCAAACTCAGCGCTGCGCCGCCCACTGCCGCTGCGGCAAAGCCCAGCAAAGGCGATCCGGTCTCGACCGCTGTGGCAAAGCCGCAGATCGCCCCGATGATCATCATGCCCTCGACGCCAAGATTCAGCACACCCGATTTTTCGACAACCAGTTCGCCCAAGGCGGCAAAAATAAGGGGTGTTGCTGCGACCAGAAAGCCCGCAACAAACAGCAGTGGATTAATGGCTGAAAGGTCCATTACGCTACCTCCGCCCGGCCAAATCGCAGCCGGTAATTGGTGAAAAGATCAAAGGCGAGCAGGAAGAAAAGCAGCATCCCCTGAAAGACCTGAATGGCCGCCGCCGGCAGTCCAAGCTGGCTTTGGGCAATGTCGCCGCCAATATAGGTAAGCGCCATCAAACCGCCTGCCAGCAGAATGCCAATGGGGTGCAAACGCCCTAGAAATGCAACGATGATGGCGGTAAATCCGTAGCCTACGTTGAAATCAATGGTGATCTGTCCGGCCGGGCCTGCCACCTCGAACATCCCCGCAAGACCGGCCAGCAAGCCCGACATACCCATGCAAAACAGCACAAGCCGCGTGGGGTTGACGCCCGAGAATTTCGCGGCCCTTGGTGCCTCGCCGGTCACGCGGATTGCAAAGCCAAGTTGGTGCCGTGCCAGCAGCACATAGGCAAAGATCACCGCAATCAACGCAGCAACGACGCCCCAATGCATGCCTGAACCTGCGATCAGCTCTGCGTTATGGGCCGAAGGGTATTGCTGCAAATTACGGCTGCCGGGAAAGCCGAAGCCTTCGGGATTTTTCAGAAGGCCAAGCGACATTGAGGCAAGAAACTGCTCGGCCACATACACCAGCATGAGCGAAACCAGAATCTCGTTTGTGCCAAACTTCACCTTCAGCACAGCGGGGATCATTGCCCAAACCAGCCCGCCCAAAGCGCCAGCCAATATCATCAGTGGAAAGATCAAAAAACTCTCTGTCGGATAAAACGCAAGACCCGTTGCCGCCCCGAAGATCGCACCCATGATGTACTGGCCTTCGGCCCCGATGTTCCAGATGCCTGCTTTGAAACCCAGCGACAGTCCGATTGCGATCAGCACCAAAGGTGCCCCCTTGATCAGCAGTTGGGGGCGGTAATAAAAGGCGAAATCACCAAACAGCGGTTGCCAGAAAATCGTCAGGATCGACGTGATCGGGTCTTTGCCCAAGGCCGCAAATAGCAGCCCGCCAAAGAACATCGTTGCCAGTACTGCCAAAAGCGGCGTTGCCCAGGAAAAGACCTGACTGGCCTGCGGTCGTTTTTCCAAGCGGATCACTGACCATCCCCTTTTCTGGCTTTGAAATATCCCACGCGGGGACGTCTAATGTGGGCCATTGGTTCAAGCCCAAGGGATGACAGGTGTGAAACCCCCATTTGCACCGGATCAACCATGCGCGACCTCCATCCCGTGGGCACCACCCATCATCAAACCGATCTCGTCCACGGTTAGCCCCTGCGCCGGACGCGGCTCGGACAATCGCCCCTCGTTCAGAGCGGCAAAACGGTCAGATATTTCCATCAACTCATCCAGATCCTGGCTGATCACAATGACGCCTGTGCCGTTTTCTGCAAGATCCAGCAGCGCTTGCCGGATCGCCGCAGCGGCAGAGGCATCAACGCCCCACGTCGGTTGGTTGACAACCAGGACCTCCGGTCGCTGCAAGACCTCTCGGCCAATCACGAATTTTTGTAAATTTCCGCCAGAAAGTGCCCGCGCCGCATTGTTGGGGCCGGGGGTGCGCACGTCGAAATCCTTTATGATCCGCTCAGCAAAGCGCTTGGCGGCGGGCCAGTTCAACATGCCCCCCCTGACAAGATTTTCGCGGATCGCCCCTGTCAGCATAGCGTTTTCGGTCAGGGTCATATCGGGGGCGGCTGCATGCCCCAGACGCTCTTCGGGTGCCGTCAGAATGCCCAGACGTCGCCGTGCTGTTGGGCCCAGCAGGCCCACATCTTGATCCTTGAAACGGATCATACCTGCGCCCGAAAGCTGCTCGCCCGAAAGCGCTGCCAGCAATTCGTCTTGGCCGTTTCCGGCAACGCCGCCGATCCCCAGAACTTCACCCGCGCGCACTTGCACCGTGATATCACGCAGGGGCATTCCGAAGGCACTTGGGGATTTAGCACTAAGGCCTTGCAAGCCCAGCAAGACCTCTCCGGGTGTTTTACCGGCCCGCTGCGGTGTTTTCAGCGTGCTGCCCACCATCATTTCTGCCATGTCCCGCGCCGACGTTTCCGAAGGCGTGCAATGCCCGACGACCTTGCCCAAACGCAGAATAGTGGCGCTGTCACACAGGTTGCGGATTTCTTCGAGCTTATGCGAGATATACAGGATCGCCGTGCCTTCAGCGCTAAGTTTCCGTAAGGTTTTGAACAGAATTTCAACTTCTTGAGGGGTAAGAACCGACGTCGGCTCGTCCATGATCAGCAGCTTGGGGTCTTGCAGAAGGCAGCGAATAATCTCGACCCGCTGGCGTTCGCCTGCCGACAGATCACCGACGATGCGGTCGGGTGCCAAAGGCAGTCCGTAATCTTCGGAAACCTCGCGAATTTGCTGGCTTAGCGCGCGCAGTTTCGGCGCGTTCTCCATGCCCAAAGCGATGTTTTCGGCTACGCTAAGCGCGTCGAACAGCGAGAAATGTTGAAACACCATGCCAACGCCCGCAGCCCGTGCTGCGCGCGGTTCTTGGGGGCTGAACGCTGCGCCATGCATCTGCATCACGCCGCCGTCTGGCTTGACCAACCCGTAGATCATTTTCACCAGTGTGGATTTGCCTGCCCCATTCTCACCCAACAAGGCGTGCACTTCGCCAGGTGCAATCGTCAGTGACACATCGTCATTTGCCACGACGCCCGGATAGGCCTTGGTCAAGCCGCGAAGCGCAAGAAGGGGAGGTTGGGTCATAGGGTTTCCTTGCATTTCACCTGATCAAGAAGCCTGCTTACACAGCCCTTGGCAATAGCGTCGGGCGTTTTACCAAGGGATTTGTCCCCGATCGGGCAAATGATTGGCGAAGGGTCGCGGCCAGCCGCACTGAGCCGTTTTGAAAATCGAGCCCATTTCGTGTCTGACCCGATCAGGCCAATGCTTGCGGCTGTCCGATCCAGCAAAGCCGCACAAAGTGCCAGATCAATGTCATGAGAATAGGTAAAGATCAGATGGTGTGCGGTCAGGGGCGCGCGTTTGGCAAGCTGGGGCATATTGGCGGCTGGCACAGCGGTGACGCCGCTAGGGATGCGCGCAGGAAAGCGGTCTGGCGTTTCGTCCACCCAAGTGATGTTGAAAACTCCCTTGGGGCTGTTGGCGACAATCGCACAGCCCACATGGCCAGCGCCCCAAAGCCACAGCTCTTGTGGCTCATGACCACTGAGGTCAGAGAGCGTCAGGGTAATTTCGGGATCCGTGGGCCGTTTGTCATAGGAGTAGCGCAAGGTGACGGCCCCACCGCAGCATTGACCCAAATTGGGGCCCAGCGGCAGGGTCTGGGTCAGCTCTTGCGAGTTGTCCTTGAGCATCCGCCGCGCCGTCGCGATCGCCTGGTGCTCTAACGCGCCGCCGCCGATCGTGCCGTTGGTATCGGTCTCGGTCACTCTCATCGCCGTGCCTGCGTCGCGCGGGGTCGAGCCGCGCGTCGCGGTGATTTCAATGTAGATCGCGCTGCTCATGCGCGGGCCTGACCGACGGCTGCCAGCACTGCCTCGGCGGTGGCCGGTGTTTGAAGGTCGCCGTAGTTTGGCCCGCACGCACCAACCGCGTCAGCCAATGCGGCAAAGGCTGAAATGCCCAGCATCAAAGGTGGCTCGCCCACGGCCTTGGATCGATAGACAGTTTGCGCCGGGTTTGGTTGATCCCACAAAGCGACGTTGAAAACATCTGGCCTGTCAGAACAGGCGGGGATTTTATAGGTCGATGGCGCGTGGGTCTTGAGCGTGCCCTGCGCGTCCCAGATCAGCTCTTCGGTGGTAAGCCAGCCAGCACCCTGAACATACCCGCCCTCGATCTGGCCGATGTCGAGCGCGGGGTTCAGCGAGGCTCCGGCGTCATGCAAAATATCCGTGCGCAAGATGCGGTTTTCGCCCGTAAGCGTATCGATGACGACTTCAGTCACCGCCGCCCCGTAGGCAAAGTAAAAGAACGGACGCCCCCGACCCGTGATGCGGTCCCACTCGATGTCTGGGGTCTTGTAGAAACCGGTGGACGACAGCGAGACGCGATTTTGGTAGGCCGAGGCGACGGCTTGGGCGAAGGTCAGCTCTTCTTTGCCAACGCTCACCATGCCACCAATAAACTGGACCGTATCGGGTGAGGTCTGATGCACCTCGGCCAGATGTGCCGCGATCCGGTCGCGGATTGTATCGCAGGCGGCTTGCACGGCCATTCCGTTTAGATCCGTGCCAGAAGACGCAGCGGTGGCCGAGGTGTTGGGCACTTTGCCAGTATCGGTAGCAGTGATCCTGACTGCGCTGACATCCACGCCAAAACGGCTAGCGGCAACCTGTGCGATCTTTTGGAACAGCCCCTGGCCCATTTCAGTGCCGCCGTGGTTCAGATGGATAGAGCCGTCTTGATACACATGCACCAGCGCCCCTGCCTGATTGAGATGCGTGAGCGTGAAGGAGATGCCGAATTTCACCGGGGTCAGTGCAATGCCGCGCTTGAGAACAGGTTGGTTTGCGTTCCACTCGGCGACTGCTTGGCGGCGCGCATGATAGTCTGACGTCTCGATCAGGCGTTCCGTCAGCGCGTTAATAATACCATCTGTCACAGGTTGGTGGTACGGCGTGGTTTGCACATCCTTGCTGGGGGCGTCGGCATAGTAATTTACCTGCCGTATGCGCAGTGGATCGGTGCCAAGATGCTGGGCGATGTGATCCATGACCCGTTCTATCCCGACGATGCCTTGGGGGCCGCCAAAGCCGCGAAAGGCGGTTGCACTTTGGGTGTTGGTGCGCAAGCGGTGCGAGCTGATGCGGATGTTGTTAAGATGATAGGCATTGTCTGCATGCAGCATCGCACGATCAGCCACCGGGAGGGACAAGTCCATTCCCCAGCCGCAGCGGGTGAAATGGGTGAAGTCCAGCGCAGTGATGCGTCCATAGTGGTCGAAACCCACTGTGTAATTGATCCGGAAATCATGCCGCTTGCCGGTGATGATCATGTCGTCATCGCGGTCATAGCGCATCTTGCAGGGCCGTCCGGTCTGACGGGCCGCAATGGCACAGCCAATTGCCAACGCGTTGCCTTGGCTTTCCTTGCCACCGAACCCGCCGCCCATGCGCCGGGTCTCGACCCGTACCGCATGCATCGGCACCCCAAGTGCATCGGCAACCTTGTGCTGGATCTCGGTCGGATGCTGGGTCGAGGAATGGACGACCATGTCACCATTGTCTTGGGGCAGTGCCAAGGCTGCTTGGCCTTCGAGGTAGAAATGTTCCTGCCCGCCAATATTGATCGTGCCGGTCAGGGTCTGATCTGCCTTTTTCAACCCGGCGTCTGCATCGCCTTTCTGATAGATGCGCGGCCCGTCCTCGAACCGGCTGTCGGCGGCAAGTGCGTCTTCTATGCTCAGGATCGGCTTGGTCTTTTCGATCTTGATCTGGCCCAGCCGTGCCGCGTGGCGCGCTGCAAGATGGCTGGTGGCGACCACCATGAACAAGGGCTGCCCCGCGTAATGCACGGCATCTGTCGCCAAAAGCGGCTCGTCATGGTTGGAGGGCGATACGTCATTTGCAAAAGGCAGGTCGTCAGATGTCAGCACGGCAACCACACCGGGGGCGTTTTTGACGGCACTTAAATCCAACGTGATAATCGTGCCTGCAGCGATGGTGCTAAGGCCAAAGGCAAGATGCAGCGTGTTTGTTGGGGTAGGGATATCATCGACATAGCGGGCGGCACCGGTCACGTGCAGCTTGGCCGCGTCATGCGGAAGGGGCTTTGCTACGCTCATGCGGTCACCTCGTGCAGGTCAGTTTGCACTTGGTTTGCGTCATGAAGATAGCGCAGCAACAGGTTCTGGGCTGTAGCCAAACGATATTGGGCAGAGGCGCGGGCATCCGTGAGCGGTTGGAATTCCTTGTGCAATGCTTTCATTGCCAAATGGATCGTAGCCTCGGTGAAGGGATTGTTGATCAATGCAGCCTCGGCTTGTGCCGCGCGCTTTGGCGTGCCTGCCATGCCGCCGAATGCGATGCGTGCATCGGTAATGTTGCCGCCGTCACGGGTGATATTGATGCAGCCACACACGGCCGAGATATCCTGATCAAACCGTTTGCTTAGCTTGTAGTACCGCAAGGTATCGGGTTGTTTGGGCACGGTAACCGCCTCGACAAATTCGCCGGGTACGCGGTCTTGTTTGCCGTAATCGATAAAGAAATCCTCGAGCGGTAAACTGCGCCGTGTATCGCCATGGCGCAGATGCAATGTGGCCCCCATGGCGATCAGCGCCGGTGGTCCATCGCCAATGGGCGAGCCGTTGGCGATGTTCCCACCGATGGTCGCGGCATTGCGCACCTGGGTCGAGCCATAGCGGCGCAACATCGTGGCAAGGCTGGCGTGAAGAGGCGCGAAATGTGTCTCAAGATCGGCGATCGTGGTCGTTGCCCCGATGCGCCAATGGTCGCCCATATCAGCGATGCCGCGCAGATCCGGGATTTGGTTGATAAATGCGGTGGTACCAAGGTCACGGAACTGTTTGGTGACCCAAAGGCCCACGTCGGTGGCCCCGGCAATCAGCGTTGCATCCGGGTTTTCTGCGTACCAATGCGCCAGCTCATCGCTGGTTCTGGGCTGGACGTGGGTGGAGGGCTGTGTGCCCCCATCTGTGCCCTCCGGGGATTTGATGCCATCTGGAAGCTTGAACGCGCGCAGATGCTTGGGGACGGGAGCGGCTTGAGCGGCCTGCGCTGCGCGGATAATCGGTGCATAGCCTGTGCAACGACACAGATTTCCAGCAAGCTGGGTGTCGTGATCGGTCTTGCCGTTCAGATGGGCGGTGGCCATCGTAACCACGAAACCGGGCGTGCAAAAGCCGCATTGGCTGCCGTGATGGTCGATCATTGTTTGTTGAACGGGATGAAGTGTCCCGTCAGGGGCGCTGATCCCTTCCACCGTCGTCACTGATTTGCCATTGATCTGCGGCATGAACAAAATGCAGCCGTTCAGCGCGCGGCTGCCGTCTTCGTCGGTGATCATGACTGTACAGGCACCGCAGTCGCCTTCGTTGCAGCCTTCTTTGGTTCCTGTCAGATGTTGTGTTTCGCGCAGCCAGTCCAGCAATGTTGTTGTAGGTGCCAAGCCGGTCAATGACACGACTTCTCCGTTCAGAAGAAAAGTGATGTCCATAGGTCAGTTCCGCCGCGGTACCGGGGCCCAAATCTGCGCGGGGTTCGATGCGACGTAGAACGCGGCGCGGGCAATACTGCACCAAGCTATGCGGGGCGGCGGTATTTTGGCAAGCAGTTTCATAAGCAGTGTTTCCCCGCCGTATCCTGCGTGCTGAAATTATGGGCGCGATGTCCCAGCGGGTCTGGTGGCCGGGGCGCGGCTGGCCTAAGCATGAGGCTATGGCAAATACACCCCGATTCATTCACCTGCGCACCCACTCCGAGTACTCTTTGCTGGAGGGCGCTTTGCGGCTTAAGAAACTGCCTGATCTGTGCAAAGCGGCGGACATGCCTGCGATGGCTTTGACCGACACCAACAACATGTTCGCGGCGTTGGAGTTTTCGGTGGCCATGTCTGGGGCCGGAGTCCAGCCGATCATCGGCTGTCAGGTAGATCTGGCTTATGTTGCCGCGCAACCCGGTGAAAAGCCGCGACAGCCTGCGCCTGTTGTGCTGCTGGCCCAGTCTGAGCTGGGTTACGAGAACCTGATGAAGCTGAACTCGTGCCTCTATATCGACAAGGGGGGCGCGCTGCCAGAAGTAACCTTGGACGAGCTGGAGACGTTGAGCGCAGGTATAATTTGCCTGACCGGCGGTGCTGGCGGGCCAGTGGGGCAGTTGCTGCAAACCGGGCAGACCCCTGCGGCTGAAGCCTTGATGAAGCGCTTGCACAGTGCCTTTGGCGACCGGCTTTATGTTGAGTTGCAGCGTCACCCCGGCGAGAACGGCCAGCCCGAGCCAGAGCGTCTGACCGAGCGCGGCTTTGTCGAGATGGCCTATGCGATGGGCATTCCTCTGGTCGCGACCAATGACGTTTATTTCCCGAAAACAACGATGTACGAGGCGCATGATGCGCTGATCTGTATTGCCGAGGGTGCCTATGTTGATCAGCAGCAAGACCGCCGCCGCCTGACCGCCCAGCATTATTTCAAGTCGCAATCCGAAATGGTGACGCTGTTTGCGGATCTGCCTGAGGCCATTGAAAACACAGTCGAAATTGCCAAACGCTGCGCGTTCATGGCCTATCGTCGTGATCCGATCCTGCCGAAATTTGCCGATAACGAGATCGAGGAACTGAAACGCCAGGCGCATGAGGGCCTCAAAGAGCGGCTCAAGGTTATCCCCCATGCCACCAGCGTCGAGGAATACGAAAAACGGCTTGATTTCGAACTGGGCATCATCGAGGGGATGGGCTTTCCCGGCTATTTCCTGATTGTTGCTGACTTCATCAAATGGGCCAAGGACCAGAATATTCCCGTCGGGCCGGGTCGCGGGTCTGGTGCGGGGTCGCTTGTTGCCTATGCGCTGACCATCACCGATCTTGATCCGCTGCGCTATCAGCTGCTGTTCGAGCGGTTCCTCAACCCCGAACGTGTGTCGATGCCCGACTTTGACATCGACTTTTGCATGGATCGCCGCGAAGAGGTGATCCAATACGTGCAGCGCAAATATGGGCGCGACAAGGTTGGGCAGATCATCACCTTTGGCGCGCTTTTGTCCAAGGCTGCCGTGCGCGACATCGGGCGCGTTTTGCAGATGCCATATGGGCAGGTGGACCGGCTGTCCAAGATGATCCCGGTCGAGGGTGTCAAACCTGTCAGCATCGAAAAGGCGCTGGCAGACGAGCCGCGCCTGCGCGAAGAGGCCCGCAACGAAGAGGTCGTCGCACGGCTGCTGGATTACGGTCAGCAGGTCGAGGGGTTGTTGCGCAACGCGTCAACCCACGCGGCCGGTGTGGTGATTGGGGACCGTCCGCTGGATCACCTGGTGCCGCTGTACCAGGATCCGCGCTCCGATATGCCCGCGACCCAATTCAACATGAAATGGGTGGAACAGGCCGGACTGGTCAAGTTCGACTTTCTGGGCCTGAAAACCCTGACCGTCATCCAAAACGCTGTGGATCAGATCAAAGCAAGTGGCAGGCATCTGCATATCGCGGCGGACGGGACCGAACTTTTTGCGCCGCCAGAGGCGCTGATCGACGATATTGCCACGATCCCGCTGGATGACGAGGCGTCTTACAAGCTTTATGCCAGTGCCAAGACCGTCGCGGTGTTTCAGGTGGAATCCAGTGGCATGATGGATGCCCTCAAGCGGATGAAACCCACCTGTATCGAGGATATCGTGGCCCTTGTGGCGCTGTACCGCCCCGGACCGATGGAGAATATCCCGACCTATTGCGAGGTCAAAAACGGCCTTAAAAAACGCGAATCCGTGCATCCGTCAATTGATCACATCCTTGAGGAAACCCAAGGCATTATCGTTTATCAAGAACAGGTGATGCAGATCGCACAGGTTATGGCGGGCTATTCGCTTGGTGGTGCCGACCTGCTGCGCCGCGCCATGGGTAAAAAGATCGCCGAGGAAATGGCCAAGGAACGCCCCAAGTTCGAAAAAGGTGCGATGGCCAACGGGGTGGACAAAAAGAAAGCGTCCGAAGTCTTCGACCTTTTGGAAAAATTCGCCAACTACGGTTTCAACAAATCACATGCCGCAGCCTACGCCGTGGTCAGCTATCAAACAGCATGGCTGAAGGCGAACCACCCGGTCGAGTTTATGGCCGGTGTGATGAATTGCGATATCCACCTGACAGATAAATTGGCGGTGTATTTCGAAGAAGTCCGCAAGCGGCTTGACCTGCCGTGGGTGCCGCCTTGTGTCAACCGCAGCGATGCGACCTTCAAAGTTGAAGACGGGGCGCTGGTCTATGCGCTGGGCGCGCTGAAGAATGTGGGCATCGAGGCGATGAAACTGATCACCCAAGGCCGCAAGGTCGAAGGTGTGGACCGGCCCTTTGACACGCTGTTTGATCTGGCGCGGCGCGTTGATCTGAAACGGGCGGGCAAGCGGCCCCTCGAGATGCTTGCGCGGTCGGGCGCTTTTGACCAGTTGGACGTCAACCGTCGCCGGGTCTGCAATGCGCTGGACGGGTTGGTGAACTACTCGGCCGCGATCCACGAACAAAAGGCCAGCAATCAGGTGTCGCTGTTTGGCGAAGCGGGTGATGATCTGCCCGAACCCCGCATCCTGCCTTGCGATGATTGGGAAGCGGCAGAGCGGCTGACCGAGGAATTCAAGGCCGTAGGTTTCTATCTGTCCGGTCATCCGCTTGACGATTACATGGGGCCGATGAAGCGTAAATCGGCAGGCGGTGGTGTGCCCTTCCTGACGCTGGATGAATTGACCGAGAAGGTGTCGATCAAAGGTGCTATGAATGCGCGGCTTGCCGGCGTTGTGGCAGGCCGTCAGGAGCGTAAATCTGCCCGTGGTAACCGCTTTGCATTTGCGCAACTGTCCGATCCGACGGGTGCATACGAAGTCACGCTGTTCTCGGACACGCTGGAACTGGCGCGTGACCATCTTGAGACGGGATCGAAAGTTGTCGTCACGGTCGAGGCGACGATGGAAAGCGATCAGCTAAAGCTGTTGGCCCGTTCCGTCGCCGCAATTGATGATGTGGTCGCCGATGCAGGCAACATGGGGCTGCGAATTTTCATTCAAGAGGCCGCGGCCATTCAAGCGGTGGCTGACGTACTGGCAGGCGCGCGCTCTGCCGCGAAATCAGCAGGCAAGGGGCCGGTTCAATTGTGCCTGATAGATCCCAGCTTGCCCGGTGAGGTCGAGGTGGATCTGTGTTCGCACTACCCCATGACACCCAAGATCAAAGGCGCAATAAGGTCGTTGCACGGCGTGATGGAGGTTGAAGAAATCTGATCCACTAAGGGTGCCGAGTGTAAATACTGGACCGATGGCGTAAATCTGGCTAATTTCGTCCTAGATAAAGGGGAATGCCATGATCAAGGCCGCATTTACTTTGGCTCTCGTTGCCGCCTTGGCAGGCTGCGCGGAACGGCCAAACCTTTTTGGGGGCGCGTCCAGGGCGCAATCAAACGTCGCTCCGTCGGGGGCAAACACACCGCAAGAACGAAGGGGTTTGTTTTCGGCGTTTGCACGAGAACACGAAACGGTTTTTGCGGCCGAAGATCTGGATCAGATGGATGTTGCGTTCGAGGCGACCGTGCCATTTGGCACCATGGCGCGCGTTTGCGGGGCCAAGGGAAAGCCGCTTGGCAACCTGGTCGGCACATCAAGCGTTGGAGATTTCAAAATCTACGATACCGCGCCAGCGGGCGTTGCGGTTCGCAAATTCTACCTCACCGGATTTGCAGATGCATGCCCTCGCCAGTTTATGGCGGCAACTGCCGTGTTCGGCGCACCGTCAAAGTACGAAGCGTTGCACTATGGGGAAGACAAGGGCAGCTACATCTACGGTGCCACCGACGCAGCCTATGACAAGATCAAGGAAAACACGTGCGGCGTGCCCGCGGGAGAGCCGTGTGGCCGCAAGATCAGGAAGATCGACGGGCATACGACCTTTCTCAGTGCCTATGAATTGGCCGAAGAAAGTGAAAGATGGACCGATTTCCTGATCCACAACGGGTCGGTCGTGGCAACAGCATTGAAGACCAAGCAAACCCTTCCCACTGATCAGTAATGGGGAGGCCGATCATTGCCCAGAACGACACCCTCACTCCCCGCCGCTTCACGCTCGCCCTCACGCTGCATCAGCATATAGACACGCCGCGTGAGTGTCGCGATTTCGGTTTCCTGGCGGGCCACGACATCTGACAGATCGTCAACGCTGCGGATGAGATGGGCCATTTGTTCTTCAAGCTTGTCCATATTGGGCTCCTGAGCGATGGTTTGATCTGCAGATAGGTGAGCGGGGTGTTCTTGGCAACCGGCAGGGGGCTGTCTGCCCCCTGACCCCCGAGGATATTTTCCAGCCAGAGAAGACCCATGGAAAGGCACGTGGTTTGCTTGCTCTTGTCGGGGGGGTGGGGTAGATGCGAGGCGCAAAGTTCAGCCCGCAGGATGTGATCCCATGGCCAAGCCAAAGAAGACCCCCCGCCCCAAGGCCGAGACGCCAAAGGGATTTCGCGACTATTTCGGTGCAGAGGTCACGCAGCGCGCCGAGATGCTGCGCAAGATTGCCGGGGTTTATCATCGTTATGGGTTTGACGCGTTAGAAAGCTCGGGCGTTGAAACGGTCGAGGCTTTGGGTAAATTTTTGCCTGATGTGGATCGTCCGAATGAAGGCGTTTTCGCGTGGCAGGAGGATGCCGATGCAGACAAGCCCGGTGACTGGCTGGCGCTGCGATATGATCTGACCGCCCCTTTGGCGCGGGTTTATGCGCAGCATCGCAATGACCTGCCCACCCCCTATCGCCGCTACGCGATGGGGCCCGTCTGGCGCAATGAAAAGCCCGGACCGGGGCGGTTTCGCCAGTTTTATCAATGTGATGCCGACACGGTGGGTGCGCCCTCTGTTGCGGCAGATGCAGAGATCTGTGCAATGCTGGCCGATTGTCTGGAAGAGGTGGGGATCGAGCGGGGCGACTACATTGTGCGTGTGAACAACCGTAAGGTTTTGAACGGCGTGATGGAGGTTGCAGGGCTTTCGGGCGACGACAAGGAGGCCGAGCGCGGCATTGTTTTGCGGGCGATCGATAAGTTGGACCGTCTGGGGCCAGAGGGCGTGCGCGCTTTGCTGGGTGAGGGGCGCAAGGACGATAGCGGTGATTTCACCGACGGTGCGGGTCTGACCGATGCGCAAGCTGATGTCGTCATGGGCTTTATGCAGGCCAAGCGCGAAACGGGCGCGGCCACGGTTGCGCGCCTTCGAGAGTTGGTCGACGGGTCTGTGATCGGTATGCAGGGCGCAGACGAGCTGGAAATGATTGCCGATTTGATGGCAGCCGGAGGCTACAGCGCGGATCGGGTCGAAATCGACCCATCGGTCGTGCGCGGCCTTGGCTATTACACCGGCCCCGTATTTGAGGCCGAACTGACCTTTGAGATCAAGGACGACAAGGGCCGTGTACGCAACTTTGGTTCGGTCGCCGGCGGTGGCCGGTATGACGATCTGGTCAAGCGGTTTACCGGACAGGAGGTGCCTGCGACAGGCGTGTCTATCGGTGTGGACCGCCTGCTTGCGGCGCTGCATGCAAAGGGGCGGTTGACCAGCGCGGCTGTCGGCCCTGTCGTCGTGACCGTGATGGATAAGACGCGCATGGCCGAGTACCAGGCGATGGTCGCCGAACTGCGTCAGGCGGGCATTCGCGCCGAGGTCTATTTGGGGAACCCGAAGAATTTTGGCAACCAGTTGAAATACGCAGACCGCCGCGACAGCCCTGTGGCGGTGATTGCGGGTGGTGATGAATTCGACAATGGCGTTGTACAAATCAAAGACCTGATACTTGGCGCGAAGATGGCTGAAAACGCCACGCTTGAGGAGTGGAAAGACCGGCCCAGCCAATACGAAGTGCCGCGCGCTGATCTGGTGGCGAAAGTCCTTGAGATTTTGGAGTTGAACCGTTGATTCCAACCCGCTCTGAGACGCTTGCCAAGGCGGCAAGCCTGCGTGCGGTGTTCGAAGCGCAGGGTGCTGTTGTGGTAGAACCTCCGATCCTGCAACCCGCCGAGACACTGTTGGATCTGTACGGTGAAGACATTCGCGCACGTGCTTATGTGACGTCGGATGCGATGCGCGGCGAACAGATGTTACGCCCCGATTATACGGTTCCGGTCGTTCAGATGCACATGGCCCATGGCGCGGAACCGGCGCGCTATACCTATGCAGGTGAAGTGTTCCGCCGCCAGGAGCGCGATCCTGCGCGCGCCAATGAATTCATCCAGGTCGGGTACGAGGTGTTTGACCGCACCGATCCTGCGGCAGCGGATGCGGAAGTCTTTGCGCTGATCTCGCAGGCCTTGAGCGGGCTTTTGGTAAAGCCGGTGACCGGTGACATTGGCGTGTTGATGGCCGCGGTCGAGGGTCTTGAGACAACACAAAAGCGGAAAGATGCCTTGATGCGGCATATCTGGCGGCCGCGTCGTTTCCGCGCCTTGCTGGACAGGTTTTCTGGAAAAACGGCGGTTCCTGCGTCGCGTGCTGCACTTTTGGCGGGAAACGTGCACACTGCCGCACCTTTGATCGGTTTGCGCAGTGCGCAGGAAATAGAGGATCGCATTGAAGCTTTGCGCGCAGATGCGGCGGCACCCGCAATATCGGGCGAACAGGTTTCGCTGATTGCCGCCCTGCTGGATATCCGAGAGGTCATGCCCAATGCCCTCAGCCGTCTTCATGATCTTGCGGTCGATCTTCCTGCGATTTCTGGCGCTGTTGACCGGGTCGCGGCGCGGTCAGACGCTTTGGTCGCGCGTGGGATCGATACAGCCACGCTTGTTTTCGACGCCGGATATGGCCGTGTCTCGATGGAATATTATGACGGATTTGTCTTTGGGTTCCGGGCGGATGCGCGCCCCGATTTGCCCGCTGTCGCCAGTGGCGGGCGCTATGATGCGCTGACGCGGCGGCTGGGGCAGGGCGGTGAAATTCCGGCCGTTGGTGGTGTCATGCGACCGGGCCTGATGCTGGAACTGGAGGGCGTGCAATGACGATCAGACTTGGCGTGCCCTCGAAGGGCCGGTTGATGGAAAAGACATTCGAGTGGTTTGCAGCACGCGGCATCACCTTGCAACGGACTGGATCAGACCGTGAATATGCCGGGGCTGTGGGCGGAATAGAGGGCGTGTCGCTGATGCTGCTGTCGGCGGGGGAAATCCCGCGAGAGTTGGCGGCAGGGCGGATTCACCTTGGTGTCACCGGCACGGATCTAATCGAGGAAAAGCTGGCATTATGGGACCAGCTGGTTTTGCCTGTTGAAGAACTGCAATTCGGCCATGCCGATCTGATTGTTGCGGTGCCTGCCGCCTGGCGTGACGTTGACACGTTGGACGATCTGGATGCCGCCGCCGCCGCATTTCGTGCCCGGCACGGGTTCCGGCTGCGCATCGCTACAAAGTATCACCGTCTTGTTCGCGAATTCCTGCGAAGCGCTGGCGTTGCAGATTACGCTTTGGTCGACAGCCAAGGTGCTACGGAAGGCACCGTGAAAAACGAAACTGCCGAAGCGATTGCCGATATCACATCAAGTGGCGAAACCCTTCGCGCAAACCACCTCAAGATATTGTCAGACGGGTTGATCCTGAAATCGCAGGCCACGCTTTGGCGCAGTCGGACAGCTGAAATGAACGACACGGAAAGAACGACTTTGGCCGCTTTGTTGGGCAAGCTGTCCTGATCAAAAAAATCACATCGGTGCACGATCTCGATCTTTAACCTCGGCTGTTGTCTTCATTTTGCAAAATAAACTCAAAAACAGACGTCTGCGGCAAAATGCCAGCCCGCGTCAGAGGATGCCGATTTCAGCCAAAGCGCGGTTCAACTCCACGGGGAGCGGCTCTTCGTGTTCGCGACCCTCCGGCAAATCTTCGGGCGCATCGGCTGGTGTAAGATAACGCCAGCCCTGAAAGGGACGTTTCAGGCTGCCCTGCACCCGGATCAGCTTGGGCTCCAGCACAATGGCGCATCTGCGGATGCCATCCTGCCCTACATACTCATCCAGACGAATGATCTTTTGGCGACATTGGATGACACCCTTAATAACCCAGTAGATCGAGCCGCCATTGATCAACTCTGGCTCGCGCTTGGGCCACATGCGCGTGACGTGGCGCGGAAAACCTTCAGGCGTTTGCGCACGCTTTGTTGCCTGCCACGCTGCGAGATCATCAATATTTTCGGTGCCAACCGACAGTTTTAAGATGTTTACGTACTTATCCACAGAATCCCTCCGGCCCTACACGACATAAGGTAGCTCATCTGTCGCATGCTTCAAACTGTTGTGCTTTGGCGCGTATTTGCGGTATGACAGAATCCTGCCTGAAATGCCTCAAGGAACCGAAAATGTCACGTTTTACCACGCCTATTGCCGAACAGATCTGGGATATGAAGTACCGGTTTAAGGATGCCGATGGCACCGCCAAGGATGTTACTGTCGAAGATACCTGGCGACGGATCGCCCGTGATCTGGCGCAGGTGGAAAAGAAACCGGATGTCTGGGAAGAGACGTTTTTCGAAGCCTTGGAAGATTTCAAATTCCTGCCCGCAGGCCGGATCACCGCGGGGGCAGGCACCGCGCGGCGGGTGACCTTGTTCAACTGCTTTGTCATGGGCACCGTGCCCGACAGCATGGGCGGCATTTTCGACATGCTCAAAGAGGCAGCCCTGACCATGCAGCAGGGCGGGGGCATCGGCTATGATTTCTCGACCATCCGGCCCAAAGGTGCGGATGTTCTGGGCGTGTCGGCAGACGCCTCCGGACCGTTGTCGTTCATGGATGTTTGGGATGCGATGTGCCGGACGATCATGTCCGCAGGGTCGCGCCGTGGTGCCATGATGGCGACGATGCGCTGCGATCACCCCGATGTAGAAGCCTTTATCGCGGCCAAGCAAGACCCTGCACGTTTGCGGATGTTCAATATGTCAGTGCTGATCACTGACCCGTTCATGGATGCGGTCAAGGCGGATGGATCGTGGGATCTGGTCTTTGGCGATAAGGTATACCGCACCGTGCAGGCCCGTGATCTGTGGAACCGGATCATGAAAGCGACCTATGAATTCGCCGAACCCGGCGTGATTTTCATCGACCGGATCAATGCGGCCAACAACCTGAGCTATTGCGAAACCATCGCCGCGACCAATCCCTGCGGCGAGCAGCCCTTGCCGCCCTACGGTGCGTGCCTGCTTGGATCGATCAACATGGCGCGGATGGTGGCAGATCCTTTCGACGATGCAGCCCATCTGGATGTCGATGCGCTGGACAAGCTGGTCGCGACCGCCGTTCGCATGATGGACAATGTCGTTGATGTGTCAAAATTCCCGCTCGAGGCACAGCAGGCCGAAGCCAAGGCCAAGCGCCGGATCGGCCTTGGGGTGACCGGTCTTGCCGATGCTTTGCTGATGGTTGGCTTGCGGTATGGCTCGGACGAAGCTGCGGCCCAGACTGAAAGCTGGCTCAAGGCAATCGCACGTGCAGCCTACCTTGCCTCGGTTGATCTGGCCAAGGAAAAGGGTGCGTTTCCACTGTTTGATGCTGATGCCTATCTGGCTTCGGGCACGATGCAGATGATGGATGAAGACGTGCGCGCTGCGATCAACGAAAGTGGTATCCGAAACGCACTGCTCACCTCGATCGCGCCCACCGGGACGATCAGCCTTTATGCAGGCAATGTCAGTTCCGGGATCGAGCCGGTGTTCGCCTATGCCTACACCCGCAAAGTTCTGCAAAAAGACGGCAGCCGGACAGAGGAAGAGGTTGTCGATTATGCCGTCCAGATGTGGCGTGACCTAAAGGGAGACACCCCTTTGCCCGAATATTTCGTCAACGCCCAAACCCTTGCCCCCCTTGATCACGTCAAGATGCAGGCCGCGGCGCAGAAATGGGTCGACAGCAGCATCTCGAAAACGATCAACTGTCCCGAAGACATCAGCTTTGATGCGTTCAAAGACGTCTACATGGCCGCATGGGATCAAGGCTGTAAGGGCTGCACCACCTACCGTCCGAACGATGTGACCGGGTCTGTTTTGTCAGTCTCCGAGACCACGGACAACGCACCGGGCGAAACTGCCGCGCAAGCCGTGCCAGCAGAGGGCGGAGAGGTTGTCTATATGTCCGAACCGCTTGACCGCCCGCAAGAACTCGAAGGGTCTACCTACAAGATCAAATGGCCTGACAGCGAACACGCGCTTTATATCACCATCAACGATGTGGTTATCGGTGGCCACCGCCGCCCGTTCGAGGTGTTCATAAACTCCAAAAACATGGAGCATTTTGCTTGGACCGTTGCCCTCACGCGGATGATCTCGGCTGTGTTCCGGCGCGGTGGAGACGTGTCGTTTGTGGTGGAAGAGCTGAAAGCGGTCTTTGATCCGCGTGGCGGTGCCTGGATGGGTGGCAAGTACATTCCATCGATGTTGGCTGCGATTGGCGGCGTGATAGAACAACATATGATCGCCACAGGCTTTATCGCCGGAGAAGGCCTTGGGCTGAAATCAGACCCCAAAGCCAAAGTCGTAGGGATTGACGCGCCGCGCGGTAAAGCATGCAGCAGTTGTGGTCAGCATGATCTGCGGATGGTGGAAGGCTGCATGACCTGCGGGAGTTGTGGGCATAGCAAGTGCGGCTGAATTGACAGCGATTGGTTGTTGTTGTCGGGACGGGCGTAGTTATGCCAAAACCGCTGTTTTGGTTTGCCACGAAGCGGGAAAAGTTTTGCCTCGTGCGCGCAACGCACTGAATTAAAACAATTTTGGCCAGATGAAATATTTTGGCCAGAATTCGCGAATTGATCTTGGGTGACAACGCCCAACTCATAGTTGTCTAAAGACATCGCAGTGCTTAACGATCCCGATTGGCAAAACGTTGGATAATCGGTTGTACCTTTTCGAACCAACAGCATTGAAATCAGTTAAATTGTAACTCTCCTAGATCACCGGGTTTTGGGTTTCCGCACGGTCCTCTTGGTGATGCCGCGCCGACACTCAAACACGGATGATCTGACGCACCGATAAGGCAGCCAGCGTCGGATATATCTAATGCGGTGCAGACCCGGGCGTTGTTGTCTCTGCGGTCAGTTTGGTCTTCGCGGGGAGGATTGTGCATGAAAAAGCTATCCGCGAGGAGCAGAACGTGTTCTCGGGTTTGACTGCTGTCTACGCCGCGTCGCGTTTTCAAGGTCAGCGCATTTTGAAGGCGGCGGGCGGGCGAAAAGCTTTGTATTCACGCGGCAGGGTGACAGTGATGGTCGGCACGTATTGGTTGCCATTGCTCCGGCTGGGCAGGCCGCTTACGATCGAGCAAGCCCTGTCATGCAACGCCGACGCGACCTTCTTTGTCCCTGAACTTCAGCACTTCATCGATATGTTGGGGCGCTTTCAAGCGTTTTGCCGCGAACCTGTCGATCAGATTATCAAACCGGAGCCATTGAAATGACCGATACACCGAATGTCCTGTGGATTATGGCGGATCAACTGCGGTTCGACTATCTTAGTTGTTATGGGCATCCGCACCTGCATACGCCCCATATCGATGCCCTGGCGCAACGAGGCGTGCAGTTTACGAATACTTACGTCCAGTCCCCGGTTTGTGGCCCCTCGCGGATGTCAGCCTATACCGGGCGTTATGTGCGCAGCCATGGCTCCACCTGGAACGGGATGCCCTTGCGTGTTGGAGAGCCGACCCTTGGCGATCATCTGCGCGAAGCAGGTGCGCGTGCTGTTTTGGTTGGCAAAACCCATATGATTGCGGACCGTGAAGGCATGGCTTGGCTTGGCATCGATCCTGCCAGCGAAATTGGCGTCCGCCGGTCCGAATGTGGGTTTGATGCGTTTGAACGTGATGACGGCCTGCACCCTGACAGCGCGCGGCAGAATTGGTCTGCCTATGACGATTACCTTGTTAACTTGGGCTACAAATCCGACAATCCGTGGGAGGACTTTGCAAACTCCGGCGTTGATGAAAACGGCGATCTGATGTCGGCTTGGTTGCTCAAGAATTCGCGCATGCCCGCAAACGTTCCAGAAGAGCATTCCGAAACCGCCTATATGACGGACCGGGCAATGGCCTTTATGGACGGGGCGATGGAGGATGGTCGCCCTTGGCTGTGTCATCTGAGCTATATCAAACCACACTGGCCTTATATCGTTCCAGCCCCCTATCATGACATGTACGGGCCAGAGCATATCGTTGATCCGATCCGGTCGGTCGCCGAAAAGACGACGGATCATCCGCTCTTGCGCGCCTATCAAAACGCGCGTGTCTGCCGCAGTTTTTCACGCGATCAGGTACGGACCCATGTCATTCCGGCGTATATGGGGTTGATCAAGCAGTTGGATGACAACCTTGGAAGACTGTTTGCGTGGATGGACGAAAAAGGGCTGAGCGAGAATACAATCATCGCTTTCACCTCGGATCATGGCGACTACATGGGCGACCACTGGATGGGCGACAAGGACTTTTATCACGAGGTCGCCGTCAAGGTGCCGTTGATTATTTCCGATCCCCGCCCTGTGGCGGACGACACCCGTGGCACGACGTCTGCAGAATTGACCGAAATGATCGACCTTGTTCCGACATTCATGGCCGCCCTTGGCTGTGAGCCAAAGCCCCACATCATCGAAGGGCGCAACCTGGCACCCTTGCTGAATGGCACTGATGGGTTTTCTCGCAAATACGCGATCAGCGAACATGACTATTCCAGTTTCGAGATGGCCAAAGCCCTGAACGTGCCGCAAGAGAATGCCCGCACGGTGATGATTTTCGATGGCCGATGGAAATATATCCGCTGCGAAGGCTTTGCTCCGATCTTGTTCGATCTTCAAAACGATCCACAAGAGCTTTGCGATATCGGCAGATCACAAGCGGCCGAGCATATCGACATACGCACACGCATGGAAAAAGCACTGCTGTCGTGGTCCCTGCAGCACCACACGCGGATCACGGCAACAGCTGACGTGCTCAAACGGCAGGGAAATGCCGCAGAAGTCGGCATTCTGATTGGGTTCTGGGATGAGGCAGAGTATGAGGCGGTGACTGGCAAGCCTTTTGATAGCCTAGTGCCGGTCGGGCCAAATACAGTTTGAACGAGTGCCCTGATCGCCGATCTTGCTGGACATCATACAGGAACGGATACGTCGAAGAGGTGTTCGCCCGGTGCCATATCGAACGCGTTTTGAACCGCCCCTGATTTACCGAGTGCGACAGAATCCGCCAGTTTACCGCAAGTGCTATTGCGAAAAGTCGCCTGTTTTTAGCGCATTCGTCATATTGATGTGGCGGTGTTGCCAAGCAGGACATAAGTGATGACTTAAATCTGGCCTTCGAAGGAATCGTAGGACTAATCCGGTATCCTTCTGACAATAAGCAACTGGTTCCAATGACTAAAAAAACTTGGTCTTCCCATTCGGGCATGGCACATCTTGACCGTCGCACGCTGCTTGGCGCGCTTGCCAGCTCTGTGGCAACGCTGGCTTTTTCGCGCAGCGCTTTCGCGCAGGAAAGTGTTTCGTCAGACACCGAGGTGGAATTTCACCCGGGCGAGGGTGTCGCGTCCAAAGCTGATCCTGCCGAGCTTCGGCCATTCTCTTTTGAGTGGCTAGACACAAAAATGATAGAGGCCGCGCAGGCTGATTATCTCGCACCGGTCGACGCGCCAGACGTGATCGCGGATCTTGATTACGACAGTTATCGGAAGATCCAGTTCGATCCCGAACGCGCGCGATGGGACGGTGACGGCAGTTTGTTCCGTCTGCATGCCTTCCATCCGGGATGGCTTTACAAACAGACTGTGGCCATTCACGAGGTTGTCGACGGGTTGCAAACCCCAATGACCTTTTCCACTGATGATTTTCTGTATTACGACGAACTTGCATCACGTGTGCCCAAGCATGCACAATTGCCCGGCGTGGCCGGGTTTCGCCTGAACACCACGTTGAACCGGGCCGACCTGTTCGACGAGATGATCTCGTTTGTTGGTGCATCGTATTTCCGCGCTTTGGCGCGGGGCAGTAGCTACGGGCTTTCTGCACGGGGCCTTGCCATCAACACAGGTCTTGGCGGGGAAGAGGAGTTTCCGCGCTTTACCGAATTCTGGCTGGAACGACCCAAAGCGGGTCAAGAAGACGCTATTTTATATGCCGCGCTCGACAGCCCGTCTTGCACAGGGGCATACCGCTTTGTGATCCGGCCAGGTGCCGAAACGACCATCGACGTGACCGCGAAACTGCATTTTCGCCGTGATGTAGAACAACTGGGCGTGGCCGCATTGACTTCGATGTTCTTGTTCGACGAAAAGAACAGCCACAGTTTCGACGATTTCCGGCCACAGGTCCATGACAGCAATGCTTTGATGGTGATGCGGACGGATGGTGATGTTCTGTGGCGTCCGCTGAATAATCCCCCGCGCTTGGCCAGCACCTATCTGAACGAGCCTCAACTGAAATCCTTTGGCTTGATCCAGAGGGACCGCGACTTTGTCGACTATCAGGACGCAGGCGCACATTATCACGACCGCCCCTCTGTTCTGATTGAACCTCGGGGAGATTGGGGTGAGGGTGCGGTTCGGTTGGTCGAAATCCCATCTGACCTTGAAGGCAATGACAATATTGTCAGCTTTTGGGTGCCCGCCGAAAAACCGCGTGCAGGCGAAACCCGCGAGTACGCTTACCGGCTAAGATGGGGTGCACTGGGCACTGATCGCAACGGTGACCGTGCCTGGATTACCAGCACGTTGGCAGGTCAAGGCGGTACTTCTGGTGTGTCCGACAAAAAAGTTTCGATGCGCAAATTTGTGATCGACTTTGACGGCGGTTTGATGGCGCGGCTTCCTGCTGATGCCAAGATGGAACCTGTCGTCACCTTGTCTGCCGGCAAAATTCAACACATCGCCTTATCGAAAGTCGAAAACACAACGATATGGCGTCTTGTTATTGATATAGACGGCGAAAATCAAAATCTTGTGGAACTTGTTGCCCATATTGCCGGTTTCGGCCGCAAGCTTTCCGAAACTTGGATTTACCAATGGATGCGCAAATGATGATCAAAAATGCCGCTGTCTTTACCGCCGAGAAAACCGGCTTTGATGGTCGAAAAGCAGCGATCATGCGCGACGCGGCCTTGCCTGATGCGCCGTTTGCAATGCCAAGACAGGTCATTGAGGTGTCCCGTCCGAGCGTAGCAGATACGGTGCTGGACTGGGTCCGCGGCTTTGGCCTGATGGCGCGTGGCCGCTGAAAACATGACCGGCGCAAGGGCCCTTTCCAACGTGCTGACCACGCGGGCCTGTGCCATTTTGGTAAGTGTCGGGCTGGGGGCAGGGGCTGCTGCGCTTTTCTTGCAATTTGGTGCCGCCGATGGATACCAGATGGTTGACGGTGTCCGCGCCGCCTTGGTGTTTGTTACCACTTTTTGGCTGGCTTGGGGCGCGATGCAGGCCATAGCGGGGCTGATCGCTTCATGCCAAGCGCCGGAACCGCTCACATCCCCCATCACCACCCGCACAGCAATTTTGATGCCCGTCTACAACGAAGATCCCGGCGTGGTCTTTGCCCGTGTCGCAGCGATGGACGATGGCATTGCCCTTCTCGGTCTGACAGACCACTTTGACTTTGCTATTCTTTCAGATACCCAAGACGATCAATTGGGGGCCGAGGAAGAAGACTGGTTCGTCCACCTCTGGGATGATCGCGCACAAGAAGCGCGCACATCCAAAGGGTTGAGGCCACGGTTTTTCTACCGACGCCGCCATAAAAACACCGGACGCAAAGCAGGTAACATTCAGGACTTTTTTGAAAGGTCCGGGGCAAATTACGACTTTGCGCTGATCCTGGATGCGGACAGCTTGATGGAAGGCAGCACAATCGCAGAGTTGGTGCGCCGGATGCAGGCCGAGCCGAAACTGGGCTTGCTTCAAACACTGCCGCGCGTCACGGGTGCACAGTCGCGGTTTGGTCGTGCAATGCAATTTGCAGCAGGCTTTTATTCACCTGTTTTCGCCCAGGGTCAGGCCGCTATGCAGGGGGTTGCGGGCCCTTTTTGGGGCCATAACGCCCTGATCCGGGTGCGTGCATTCGCCGAAAGCTGCGCGCTGCCGGAACTTTCCGGCCCTGCGCCTTTCGGGGGCCATATCCTGAGCCATGACTATGTCGAAGCCGCGCTTTTGGCGCGCGCAGGCTGGTCCGTGCGCGTTGATCCTGATCTGGGTGGATCTTTTGAGGAAGGCCCGGAGAACATGATCGACTTTGCCAAACGCGACCGCCGTTGGTGTCAGGGAAATCTGCAACATGTCCGGGTGATATCGGCACCGGGTCTGAAACCATGGTCAAGATTTGTTTTTTTCCAAGGGATCCTGAGCTATATCGCGCCACTTTTTTGGATGATGTTTCTGGCTTCAAACCTTTACGCAACCGCAACAGCACCCGAGACAGATTTCTTCCCAGAACCGTTTCAGCTGTTTCCAGTTTTTCCTTCTGACCAAACCTCGAAAGCGGTTGGCGTGGCGGTGGGTGTGTTTGGTCTTTTGGTCTTTCCCAAGGTGCTGATTTTGGTGGACGCGGCGCTGCGGGGACGCGTTTTTCAATTTGGCGGCACTTGGATTGCCCTGCGCGGCATGGTGCTTGAATTGGTGATGTCGTCGATCAACGCACCGATCATGCTTATGTGGCAAACCCGCGCCGTATCGCAGGTTTTGATGGGCCGTGATGGCGGATGGCCAGCACAAACCCGGGGCGACGGGCGGCTTACCTTGCGAGAAGCATTTTCCGCAGGATGGTGGATTCAGATTTGGGGCGTTGCCGTGATTGCTGTGACGCATCTGTTTGCGGCCAAACTGATGCTTTGGGTTCTGCCGATCAGTGTGCCACTCGTTATTGCCCCGCTGGTGATCTGGGCCACATCCTTGCCATCACGTCCGCCGGTTTTTCTGACACCTGAAGAATTTTCGGTTCCCCCGGTGATTGCAGATCATCACCGGGTCATGGGGCAGTGGGCTCACGCCCAAGCCCCGATCAATGCCCCATCGGCAAGACTTACAGCCTGACATGTCTCAAAACTTGACCCTAGCGGGCCTTTCGGGCCTTGGACGCGATCCACGTCTGGATTTTTTCCGTGGCCTTGCGCTGGTGATGATTTTTATCAACCACGTTCCCGGCAACCCTTTGGAAGCTTTGACAAATCGCAATTTCGGTTTTTCGGATGCCGCCGAGGGCTTTGTCTTTATGTCTGGAATGGCGGCTGGACTGGCGTATTCGATGACCTTTGTGAACCTGCCGCTCTGGCGTGCCGTTGCCAAATGTTGGGGTCGGGCGTGGACGCTGTATTCGGTCCATCTGGTGATCAGCATGATCAGTTTGGCGATTATGATGGGGGCGGCATATTGGTTTGATGCAGAAAAGATGTGGGTATCAAACAATGTCGGCCCATGGATCGCCGCCCCTGTGCAAGCTACGATCGGCATTGCCACGTTGGGGCACCAGTTCGGCTATCTGAATATTCTACCGATGTATGCAGCGCTTTTGCTTATGACGCCGGTGATGATCCTTATCGCACACCGCAGTGTTTGGCTTATGTTGGCGCTTTCTTTCCTTTTGTGGATTATCACGGGCGAGACACGGCTGAACGTGCCCGCCTTTCCCAATCAGGGGGGCTGGTTTTTCAACCCCTTTGCGTGGCAATTCCTTTTCGCAATTGGTCTTGCCGCTGGGATGTGCATGAAGTCAGGGCAGCGGTTGGTACCGAATGTCGCTTGGGCTAAATGGGGCTCGTTGGCGATTTTAATCTTTGTTCTTGCCTGGATGAAGTTCGGTGTCGTTCAAGACTTCGGTCGGTCAGGTCTGTCGTTTTTGCGTGACCACGGCTTCCCGTTCTATATCACGAATTTCGACAAGACCTTTCTGGCCGCCCCGCGATTGCTGCACATCTTGGCTTTGGCATATTTTCTATCCACCCAAACCTGGATAATCCGCCTGTCGGCCAGTCGCTGGGTGTGGCCCATCGAACTGATGGGGCGGTTTGGTCTGGCTTGTTTTGCGCTTGGTACGGTTTTGTCGATCCTTGGCCAGTCGATTAAGGCTTCGTTGATCTTTGATCCGTGGTTGTTCGACATGGGCTTTGTGTTTGTGGGTCTTGCCCTTCAGATGGGGTTCGTCCGCATCAAATGGCAGCTTGCGCAAAAGCCTGCGTGATTTAACGGATCACGCAACGCCAAGTCTTCAAACCTAGCGTTTGGACATCCACTTTGCGATCAGGCGATGCTGGACAGCGGCCTGCGCGGCGACGCGGTAAAAGCCGATCAATTCTCTGACAGGAGAGGCAAGCCGGTCAAACCCTGACAAGAATGCCACGATGACGCCCACCTGCGTCTCGCCTTGCATGACCATGTAACCGCCGAACAATAATACGCTAATCGGGCCTAGAGAGTTTAGAAGGTTCAACAAAGATTTCATGAAGAACTTGAGGACGAAGAACTTCATACGATTTTTATAGATATCATTTACGACGGACAGACGGTGCTCGTTCGTTTTCTTGTCCATATCGGAGATCTCGTCGCCCAAATCGCGCAAGTAACCGATGCGAATTTCAACCAAATCGTTCAGCCGCCGCTGGATCACGGGGGTCAGAATGACTTGCGGGAACAAGACCGCGAGCGCAAAAAGGGCGATCATCGGTTCAATGACAAGCATGTAAGTCAAGACGCCCAGAAGCATCGAGATGTTTGCACAGGCCTGCGAGATGGCTTCACCAACGAACCCGCCAAGTTTCTCAACCTCCGAGCCGACGATGGAAACGGTTCGTCCGCCGGTGTCGTCTTCTTCGCTTTCGATCCCATCGGCGTATAGGTTTATAAGGTGGGAACGCGTGTAAACGGTGGCGCTTTCGGTCAACCAACTCTGGTAGATACGCAAAGAGAACTTGACCGCTTGATGCATCAAAACGACGGCGACGTAGATGCCACCGAACAGATAAAGCTGTTGCAGATCCTGCGTTTCGACAACTTCATTGACGATCCGCCTTTGCAATTCCAGCGGCACCAGATTCAAAAGCGTCAGTAAAACGGCAGCCAGACATGCAACAACCTGATGCCATCCGCTCATGCGCCAGACATAGCCAAGAATAGAGGACGCGGGTGAATCGTCGCCCGTCTTTGCAATCTTGAGGGGCGTCTTTGGAAAGTAATTCATTTTACCACAAACCCTGGCACCATTAACTTTTCGGTCAGTTAGCATGGCACCCGTTTTCGTTCAATCACGTTCACCGAGATCAAAGAAAGATCGGGAAAACCACGGACTTGGGCAGGAATTTGGTGCTTGGAACCAAACCACTTGCAGCACGCTCCATTTTCATCGGGTCCATCGTTTCTTGCCCTGCATTTCGTGCAACTCGACAGGTCGACTGTTTAAAATGCAAGGTCGCGTCAAGCGGCTTTTACTTCTGCCAGCCGCTCCTTGCGCAGATAGGTGTGGTACAAGACGGGCACGCCAATCAGCGTCAGGATCGATGCGAAACCCAATCCGGCCATGATCGTGACAGCCATTGCGGCAAAAAAACCATCGGTAAGCAGCGGCACCATGCCGAGGATCGTCGTGCCAGCTGCCAGAATCACGGGGCGCAGACGCGATACGCTTGCTGTCACGATGGCCTCTTTCTGAGGCAGACCTTCGGCTTTTTGCACATCGATTTCTTCGACCAGAACAATCGCGTTCTTGATCAACATCCCCGACAGCGCAAGCAGGCCTAAAAGTGCGGTAAAGCTGAACGCAAGACCTGTGAACAGCAGCCCCAAAGAGACCCCGATGATAGACATGGGCACGATCGTCCAGATCACGGCCGTCTGCCGCAATTTGCCAAACAGCAAAATCGTGATCAGCAACATGGTCCCAAAACTCAACGGCATTTGGCTCCCCAGAGAGGCCTGTGCTTCGCCCGCACTTTCAAACTCTCCGCCCCACTCCATGAAGTATCCTGGCGGCAGTTCAATCGCCTCGATCAAAGGTCGGACTTCGGGGAAAACTGACGGTGGGGTCAGACCATCAATGACGTTGGCATTTACCGTGATGGTCGGGACGCGGTTGCGCCGTTCGATCACCGGGTTTTGGGTGACAACCTCGAATCCGTTAATCAGCTGATCGAGCGGAAGATAGTCCTGAATGGCCGCCGAATAGACAAGCTGGTCCAGCATCTGACCATCCCGCGCGGTCTCCGAGCGCGGGGTGCGCACGATGATATCGATCAGCCGGTCCCGCTCGCGGTAAGTGCCAGCGTTGATGCCGTTGGTGGCCAGCGCAATCGCATTTGCCACGTCACCGCGTGAAACACCCGCAGCCTGCGCGCGATCCTCGGCATAAAGGGGCCGGGTCACAAGCTCTTGTTCGTACCAATCGACGTATTCGGTGTGCAGGTTCGGGGTCGCGTTAATCAAGATTTCCTTGGCCTGTTCTGCAAGGCGGCGCAGGACATCGGCATCGGGCCCCGAAAACCGCGCTGCGATGTCTGAACTGACGGGCGGACCAAAGATGATGCGTTTTGACTGAAGCTCGGCCCAGGGCAGGGCGTTGATCACGAATTGATCCAGATCAGCACGCAGGGCAGGGATCTGCTCTGCCGAGGTGGCGCGGATCACCAATTGCGCAAACGAGCTGTCGGAATCCGGTGACGTGTAGGTCAGCATAAAGCGGCTGAGGCCGCGGCCAATGGTTGTCGTAACCGCAGCAACCTCGTCGCGCTTTGCAAGCCAGTCTTCGACGATCTTCACATCCTGCGATGTTGTGTTGATTGCCGTGCCCTGAACGCCTTTGTATTCCAGATAAAACAGGGGCGTCGTGGCAGGGGGGAAGAACTGTTGCTTGACGCTGCCAAAGGCAATTACGCTGGCGACGGTCGTCCCGATCAGCGCATCAATCACCAGCCAGCGCAGTTGCAACGCCCAGCGAACCAGCCAGCCATAGCTGCGAAAAACCGGGCCGTCATAGCCACTGTCATCGGCATCCAGACCGCCGATCTTGAACAGATAATGCCCCAGCAACGGTGTAATCGTGACCGCAACAAGCCACGATAGCATCAGCGAAATCGTGATCACCGCAAAGAGCGAGAACATGAATTCCCCAGATGCGTCAGGCGACAGGCCAATCCCTGCAAAGGCCATGACCCCAATGACGGTAGCCCCCAGAAGCGGTATCTGGGTCTTGTTTGCCGCAAGATCCGCCGCCTCGGTAGACGAGCGCCCTTTGCGCATCTCTTGCTGCATGCCTTCCGCGATCACGATGGCATTATCGACCAGCATTCCCATCGCAATGATCAACGCACCCAGACTGATCCGCTCGACCTTGACCTCGAATAGATACATGAAAAAGAACGTCGCAAGCACCGTCAGCAGCAAAGATACCCCCACCACCACAGCGGCCCGTGGCCCCATGAAAATAGCAAGCACCGCGATCACTACGCCCACAGACAGGGCAAGCGACATCAGAAAGCTCCCTGTGGACTCCTCTACGATCCGGTGTTGTTCATAGATCGGTTCAATTGCCACGCCGACGGGCAACAGCGACTGCAAGGTCTCTAGCTCGGCCTCGACACGTTGTCCGACGTTCACGATGTTCTCGGAGGTCAGGCCGGACACGCCCATGGTGAACACTTCTTGTCCGTTATGTCGCAAGATATGATCGGGGTTATCAACGCGACCCCTGCTGACACTCGCGATGTCCAAAAGGTTCATCACCTCGCCCTGAAAACCAAAGGTCAGCCCGCTGATTGCGCTGACACTGTCCTCGGCAGAGGGGGCTGAGACGCGCAGGTTTGAGGGGCCATTGGGAACAAATCCGGTCGAATTTATTTGGGTGGATGTATTGATCGCACTGATGATCAGACGGGGGTCAACACCAAGAGACGACAGGATCTGGGAGGAGGGTTCGACAAAAATAGCCTCTTCCGGCAGGCCTTGGATCTGGACATTTGCAACGCCTTGTACTGTCAATAAATTGCGTCGCAGAAAAGTTGCGATTTCCCATTTCTCGCCGTCCGAGAAACCGGGGGCTGAAACGCCATAGAGAATGCCGAAAACATCGCCAAAATCATCATTCACCGTGGAGGGGCGTGCAGCCGGCGGAAGCGCTGCGCGCGCATCTGACACGCGGTCGCGCAGGTCGTCCCAGACCTGTATCAACTCGTTGCCGCCGTAGGTGTCCTGCATCTCGACTTCGATCACTGACAAGCCTTGTGTATTGCGCGATGTGACCTGTTTGACCTCGTCCATCTGCTGGATTTCCGCTTCCAGCACCTCGGACACTTCTGTTGCGACCTGAGCCGGGGTCGCCCCGGGATACGCCGTGATCACCAGCGCGCTTTTCAGGGTAAAGGTGGGGTCCTCCAGTTTGCCAACCGACAGATAGCCAAAGGCCCCGCCAAACAGGGCAAACAGAATGAATATCCATGTGTAGATCGGATATTGGATGGCAAAGCGTGCTATCTTCATCGTCTCAATCCACGCTCATACCAACATAGGGCCGCACGGTTTCGCCCGCGCTTAGCAGATGCGCGCCAGCGGCGACAATCATTGCATCAGGTGCCAGCCCCGACACAGTGATATCTGTTCCGGTCGCCGATCCAACCTCGACGGTTTGCCAGTCAACGGTTCCGGTATCGCCAGTATCGTCGGGGGTATAGATCATCACCTTGGCCTCGTTCCCTTGGATGTTAACCGCTGCCGGCGGCAAGATCGCAAGGGTGGATTGGCGCTGTTTCATGCTGGCGGTCACAGTCATCGACGCACCCGGAATAAAGGCGGCAGTCGTCTGATCGGTGGGCAGCGCAAATGTCACGCGGTAGCTTTGCCCGATGCTTTGGGTTTCGGCGTTGAATTCACGCAACTCCAGCGGCACTTCGGCGTCAAACAACGGTGACGAACCAGTGAACGTCAACGCCCCGACATCATTGCGCTGCTGGAACAACCGCTCGGGCACGTCGATCTCGACGCGTACTTCCGACATGTCATGCAACCGGACGATGGGTTGGTTGGGGGATACATTGGCGAAATTCGGTGTCAGTCGCGAGGCGACCAGTGCGCGAAACGGGACGAATAAAGTGGCATCGTCCAAGGCATCTTGCGCCTCTTGCAGGGTAACTTTGGCAAGATCGCGGGTGGTTTTTGCATCCTCGGCCTGTGTTTCTGCGATGGCGTTGGATTGCGCCAGCTTTTGGGTCCGCACGAAATCCCGCTCGGACTGGGCCAATTGCAAACGCGCCCGCTCGACCGCACGCTCAAACGGACCCCGCTCAAGTGCCGCAATCTGTGTGCCGGCATCCATGAACTGGCCTTCCTGCGCGTCAAACATCACCATTCGACCGCCGACCTCAAATGAGATATCGACAGTTTCCTTTGCTGCAATCTGCCCGAAAAAGACCCGTTTATCGGGCTGCGAAGTTCCGCCAGGTGTGATTAGCTTGACTGCACGCATGGGTGCCGGAGTGCCCGAAGGAGTTAGAACTTCGACGTCTTGCGCACCAGCCAATGCGGGAAAAATGCAGAAGATGGCAATGAGGACTGGTTTTATCATGGCAGACTCCGGAAGGGTACTGGGCAGTACTTAGACTATTTGACATTTCTTTCAAGAAGATTGAGTACTGTGTAGTACTTTGTTTCCTTGTGCCTTTGAATCTGGTGTTTTTATGGACAGACTTTCTGCTGAAACGCGCATCCTTGTTGCCGCCCGTACGCTGTTCTTCGAACACGGATTCGCGAAGGTTTCGACGGATATGCTAGCCCGCGAAGCTTCTGTATCAAAGGCGACGATTTACCGGCATTTTGAAAATATGACCGAAATATTGCGCAGACTGATCGAGATCGAGATCTCCAAGATCAGCGGTGCCCGGATGCCCACGATTGAGACACGCGCAGATCTTGAGCAAGCCTTGACCGAGTTTGGGATACGCCTTTTGACCTTTCTGAACCAAAGCGACACGGTGGAATTTGGCCGCGTCATCCACGAAGAAGCGCGTCAGAACGTTGACATGGGCCAAGCCTTCTTCTCGGTTGCTTTTGACAACACGCACCGCACAGTCGCGAAAATGTTTGCTCACGCAGGGGAGCACCAGATCATTACCCTTTCAGCGACACCGGATGATATCGCCGAAGACTTGATCGCCCTTTTCAAAGGCTCGGGCATGACCGCAGCCATGCTTGGCGTGTTAGATGTGCCTTACGGCGACATTGAAGGCAAAGTGCAGCGCGCTGTCCAGACGATCCTTAAGGTCTACGGGTAACGCCAGGGATCACCTTGCCCTCTTGTGATCCATTTTACAGCTGGCGTTTTCTTGCCTTCGGCCGGTGACCTCCTACCTTCGCAAGACGAGCAAACCGCAAAAACACAAGAAGCCTGACCGTCGTATGAGCCTCAAACCAAATCATCCGCGCGCCACTTCCGTGCCACATCGGCGGATGTCGCGGCTTGGGCATATGGGCTCGATGGGTTTTGGCGTTGCTGGCAACGTGGCGCTGAACGGTTTGGCGCAGTTGGGCAAAGGCCAACGCCCGACTTTGCGCGACCTGATGTTAACGCCGGGCAATATCACCCGTGTAACCAACCGATTGGCGCAACTGCGCGGCGCGGCAATGAAGATCGGCCAGCTTGTGTCTATGGATGCCGGTGATTTCATGCCGCCTGAATTGGCGCAGATCATGGCGCGGCTGCGCGAAGATGCTGATCCTATGCCGCCTGCCCAGCTCAAGAAGGTGTTGAACGCGCAGTGGCATGCGAATTGGCTGGGGTCCTTTGCGTCCTTCGATGTGCACCCTATTGCGGCTGCATCGATTGGCCAGGTCCATCGGGCCGAATTGAAAGACGGCCGTATTCTTGCGGTCAAGGTTCAATATCCGGGCGTGGCCGCCAGCATCGACAGCGATGTAAGCAACGTGGGTGTCTTGATTAAAATGTCCGGGCTGCTGCCGAATGGCTTCGAGCTGGCACCCTATCTGCAAGAAGCGCGCCAACAGCTGCACGAAGAAACCGACTATGCCGCCGAGGCTGCACATCTGGATCGATTTCACAGCTTGCTTGCGGATACACCGCATTTTGTCGTCCCACGCGTCCACAAGGACTGGAGCACGCCGAGCGTTCTGGCCATGGACCATGTCGCAGGCATTCCGATCGAAGATGCCGCAAAATATGCGCAGGAAGACCGCAACCAGCTAGCAAAACACCTGATTGAATTAACGCTGAAAGAGCTGTTCACCTTTGGGGTGATGCAAACGGATCCGAATTTTGCAAACTACCGCTATCAGCCCGAGACCAAAAAGATTGTGCTGCTTGATTTCGGTGCGACGCGGGATATCGCGCCAAAGGTCGTCGATCAATACCGTCGTTTGCTGCGCGCAGGTCTGGCGCTTGATCGAAAGGCGATGATGCAAATTGCTCAAGAGATCGGGTTTTTCAACGAGACCACCAATACCGCACATCGCGATCACATCGCCCGGATGATGGGATTGGTCTTTGAAACGCTTGCGGAAAAATCGCAGATCCATTTCAGCGATCAAACAATTGCCAAACAACTGCAAACGGATGGATTGGCCCTGATCGAAGATGGCTTTGTCCCCCCGCCCTTGCCGATTGATGTTTTGTTGCTGCAACGTAAATTCGCGGGAATTTTCCTTGTATCTGCGCGGCTTGGTGCATGCTTGGATGTTGCCTCTGTGGTGCGCAGCAGTCTTGATAAAGCTCAAGACGCCGTATGACCGACGCGGTTCAGGTGGTTTGGTTCAAACGTGATCTGCGCGTGAGCGATCACGCACCATTGCTTGCCGCTGCACGGGCCCATACCCCTGTGCTGCCGCTTTATATCGTCGAGCCTGAGTATTGGCGTCAGCCTTTTGCATCAAGGCGGCACTGGCATGTCATCCATGATTGCCTGACTGATTTGAACGCAGCGCTCACCGAGCTTGGCCAGCCGCTGATCATCAAGATCGGAGAGGCGCTTGATGTGTTCAAAACGCTTCATGCGCACCAACGAAATTAGATAACTAATTGATTTTGAATAACAAAGTATATTTTTTTAAAATTCAGTCCACCCACCAGACCACCCCGCAGTTGCAAAACAGCGTTGGCAAAGCCTCACTGCCGATATGACACGTCGGAGCGCTCAAGGCCGCTGCTATCACGCGCTTCTGAGGTAAGCTGATCAGGGGCACGTGGTGCAGGGCTTCGGGCCGGATGGGTGCTTGTGGAAGCTACCCACTAAGGTTGTGTAATTGACAGCCGTCACACTACATAGTTCTCTTTTAAAATGCATTTTCTTTACATTGATGATTCCACAGAGCGACCGATAAACATATTTTCTGCAATTTGCGTCCCTTGTGACCAATGGTATGAAGTCTTTGAGGTGATAAAGGGATGGCGTAAGCACCTGCTAAAGGTGCATGGAATCCCAATGAATTATGAGCTTCACGCCCAGCAATTTCTATCAGGGCGGGGCGCAGCAGGTTCTTTGAAGACCATCTCACGCCACCAGCGGGCGCAAATATTTCATACCTCATTTAAGATGTTAAATTATCTCAATCAAAAACACGAGGTCACCGTCTTTAATGTCTGCAATGCAGACGACGATCAGTATCGAGCGTTTGAACGGCTTCTCAATCGCGTTGACCGGACAATGCTAGCCAGAAAGTCCTTCGCCCACTTGATTTGCGACCAAGGCAAGGAAGATCAGTACACGGCACTTGTGAGGAAAATGCGAGTTCACAACCATATTCCCAGTCAATTCGGCGGTTGGCGCAATGGGGGTGCAACCAAAAATATACCATTACGCCAAATTATCGAAGACCCGCAATTTAAGGAAAGCCACAAAAGCTACTTTATCCAAGCGGCTGATTTTACCGCATTTGGGTTGCTTAGGCAGGAGAGACCAACCGCCCGTCTAAAAAGACACCGTGCGCACAAGTCCTTTGGCGTACTTACCACCGACACACTCGAAACAGTTTGCAACAAGAGTGATCCGCAGGGTGTGATACGTTAAATGAAGAGGGGTAGCCTGAGCTACCCCTGAGCAGGACCTACCCCAGCTACTACCACTGGATCAGCCTCCGCATGTCTTTAAAGTATGCCATAACCTGCTTAATTTCAAGGAATATGATCGTCGACAATGGCGCTAGCCGTCAGTGTCCCTCTGCGTTGCGAAATACTGACGTTTCCATCGCATCTCTAATTTATTGTTCACTAGTTTTGCTTGATGAAGCGACGACCAACGGTGGGTCTGCCGGGAACGACCTCACATCAAACCACTTGAACCGTGTCCCGTCTGGGTTTGCCTGATCGCCCATCACAATCTGACGCTCGTTGAACCTATTGCGGATAAGCCCAGCACGAAACGCCCGTAGGTCAATCAGCCACCATGCACCCAAGCCCGTCTGTGCTGCGTTTGAATGGCCATAGAACATCCAGTCACCGTTCCCGTTCACAATTTTGGAAAGCTCTGTCTGCCTGCCCGACGCTACAGCAGAGCGAATAGTGAACTGGTAGGGGTATCGCTGTGAGTAGCCAGGACGGCGCACACGGGCCGCTACCCGCATGTCGCGGGCGTCCAGCATCATCAGGTCGGTTGCTTCCATGTGGTCAAAAGGATCTGGGGAGGTTTCCAGAAGGTGCCCGCC
>JAGXHA010000087.1 GCA_024636475.1 Roseobacter sp.
CTTCAAAGGTTTCACCACGTATGGCGGTGACCCAAGATGGCATACGAGGTAGAGTGTCAAAGCTGGTATCAAGAATGGTGAGCTCAGGCTTCATAGGTGCAGCCTATTTCACAACGGCGCTTAACTCCAGAAAATACCACACAAACCGCCGCACTGTGTTACTCTCTACTACGTCCAATAAGTTTGCATTATCGGACGCGCTGGAATACGCTCAGCGCTATGTCAGAAAATACCGAAAAACCGCCCTCAGGGTCATTAAATATGCCCAGCCTAGGAAAAGCTTTGCCTGATGATACCATCAGCGTTCCAAGCCATATAGCGGGCTCGGGGTCTCTGGACAGGCTTGTGGACACGGCGCGGGATTATGCCCGACACGCTACCGCGGAGAACACCAACAAGGCCTACAAGGCGGACTGGGCACAGTTTACGCGTTGGTGCAGAATGCGGGGCACGGCCCCCCTGCCCCCATCACCCGAGATGATCGGCCTCTATCTTGCAGATCTGGCGGCCCCCAATACGAAGACCCCTGCCCTGTCGGTCAGTACGATCGAACGCAGACTGTCCGGGCTGGCCTGGCACTTTGCGCAACGGGGTTTTACGCTGGACCGCAAGAACCGTCATATCGCCACCGTCCTTGCCGGGATCAGACGCAAGCACGCGCGGCCGCCGGTTCAGAAGGAAGCGATCCTGCGCGATGACATCCTGGCGATGATCGCCACCCTGCCCTTCGATCTGCGAGGCTTGCGGGACCGCGCGATCCTGCTGCTGGGGTTTGCCGGCGGACTGCGCCGGTCCGAGATTGTCAGCCTGGACCACGGGAAGGGCGATACCCCTGACAGCGGCGGTTGGGTGCAGATACAGGACGACGGAGCACTACTTACCCTCAATGCGAAAACCGGTTGGCGCGAGGTCGAGATTGGGCGCGGGTCTACCGACCAAACCTGCCCCGTACACGCGCTGGAGCAATGGCTGCACTTCGCCAAGATCAGCTTTGGTCCAATTTTTGTACGCACATCCCGCGAAGGCGCAAAGGCGCTGGAGACGCGGCTGAACGACAAACATGTCGCCCGCCTGATCAAGCAAACTGTTCTGGACGCAGGCATTCGCGCTGATCTGCCAGAGAAAGACCGCCTGGCTCTCTTCTCTGGCCACTCCCTGCGCGCCGGCCTTGCCAGCAGCGCAGAGATTGACGAGCGCTATGTCCAGAAACATCTTGGACATGCCTCTGCAGAAATGACCCGCAGGTATCAACGTAGGCGGGATCGGTTTAGGGTAAACTTGACGAAGGCTGCAGGGTTGTAGAAGATTTACCCCATCAGACTGCGAAAATGGGCTCATGGCGTCTGCGCTGCGCACAGCCCACGTTGCAATAGCGCCTTTTCCTCGACCTTGGGCATCGAACAACATGACAGCAAAAGATGGAGCACGGTGGTGGACCGTGTAAGACTGCGTCAAAATTATGCGGTGAAATGACCAATGAAACAAACGCTGCGTGTTCACACCTTATACCGCCCTCGCGGATGCTAAAATACGACTCTCTCCCAAAAATTATTCTAACCATTTGTTTTAAAATATAAATACAAATGGTAACCCATGGGTTACTCCTACATCAGATCGGCACCTCGCTTGGCCGCCCACGCAATTCATCCTCGAAAGCTTTAATCGCCCGCTCCAGCACCGGCTTGGGGATCGCTGCGAAATCATCCTTGCTCACGATCCGGCACTCACCGCGACGAGCAGTCACCTTTAGGTTGCCTACGTGGAATTCAAATTTTTCGCGGGGTTCCAGTTTTTTCTTTTGCGCCTGTGGTACTGCCTTGGCGGCTTCGACAAAGGCAGAAAGCGCCTTGTTCTGCTCATCTGCTGACTGACACCCTTGCAGTTTGTCACGCAGCGCCTCAGCGGCACCATGCGCCTTGAATGCTCGCGATACATCGGCGCCAAGGTTGCGCGAGATCGCCTTTGGAAAGGGCAATACGTCCCCCAACTGCGACAGCAGGAAAACAAAGTTACGGATGTAGGATTTCTTCATCTTGTGAAGTGATCCATAAAGCCGCGCTACCAGCGCATCCGGGTCAGGCTCCCCCACCCCGTCATCTTGCGCGGCAATGATGACGACCTGTGCCATCTCGGCAAAGGTCAAATCCTCGCGCACCACGTTCTCTTCGACCATATCGATATAGCGCGCCAGCCGCCCCTCATCGCCGCGCTCGATGCGCGCCATGATAATGCCAAACCGGCTATCGCCGGTCTCTGCCAAAAGCTGGGACAGCGCGGTAAATCGCCGCCAACCTTTCTTGAGCTGGTAACTGCCGGAAGGCCCTCGATAGACTTCGATAGGTTCTTTTTGACCCCGGTCTCGGATCGAAGCCTTGAGTTCCTCCATCTCATCTGAGACAGCGACAGCATCGAGATCCATCCTGTCACGCGGTAGATCGTCAGTCGCAATATCCGACAGGTCCAGCGTAATAAGAACACGGCCCTCGTCCTGCGCTGCGCGAAAGGCTTCAGCGTCCTTGGCATTCTGGCGGCGCTTTTCGACCTTAGCGTCGGTGGCATCTGTCAAGCTTTCAGCCGCCTCACGCACCGCAGCGCCCATTGGGCCGACAGACCGTTCACGCCGTGTTGGAGCGTCCGCTTCAACGGGCGCGAACCCGAATTTGTTGCTCTTGGCCATTTCACATCTCTCCTGTTTCAACGGCGTGGTCCCAAGCACTCAGCATGGTTGCCCTGAATTCTTCATAGGACCTATCAAAACTTTGACGCGCCCGCTTCCAAGTTTCACGCGTCATCTGGCGATAATCTTGCTCGTAGACGGACATTTGGAACCGGCCCGACTGCTCCACCGCGCGGGTCATCTCAATCGGGTTCTGGCAGACATCCGCGCCAAAGACATTACGGAACGCGTCCATCATCGCAGAGTGCAGCGGATTATTTGTTTCGAACCGAGTCATTAGAATACGAATATCCATGAACCGTTTCGGAAGCGATATGCCTGCGTCCGCAGCCAGCTTGCCAAACCCATCTGAAATGTCTTCCATCGCGTCGCCCAGTTGGCCCAGATAGCTGGTGGTGGAATCGTATTCCCAGTAGCCAGGCCCTGAAGGTATGTAGAGAATATCAGCCGCGAACGCGGCGTTAAGAGACTGGTATCCGATGGCCGGCGGGCAGTCGAAGATGATGACATCATATTGGTCGTCTGGCAGTTCATCGAGATACCGCGCAACGCACCCAAAGAAGGACCATGCCTTGTGCAACGCCCGGTACTGCGCACTGGCAAATTCAACAAAAGCCGCATTGGCACAGCTTGGAATGATGTCGATGGTGGGCCAGCAGGTGGGTTGGATGAAATCCTGCGTGCGCTGCGCACCGATGCTTTGTACATCCTCAGGCAGTTCGTCAGAAGCAGGGTAGGGGCACTCTTCGGGCAAGTCGTAACTGTTCATGATACGGTCCGCCTCTCGGCAAAGATCGCGGCACATTATGCCCCACACGGTATTGCCTTCCTTTACCTCAACCAGTCCCATGGAGTGGGTGAGGGTGGCCTGCGGATCAAAGTCTATACACAGCACTCGGTAGCCGTCCAGAGCGGCGGCATTTGCCAGATGTTGCGCAACAACAGTCTTGCCAACGCCGCCCTTGAAGTTTGATACGGCCACACGCATTGCACGGCCATTTGGTCGGCGCGGAAGCAAAGTCTTGCCGCGGAAACGCAACCGCCGGCGCAGTTCGTTAATCTCTTTTAGAGAAAACCAACGCTGGCGGCCATCGTCCTGCGTTTCGCCTTGCGGTAGGGTAGGGTCCTCCGCGAGCTTCTTGCGCAGGGTATCGGGGGGGATGTCGAACATGAATTGACTGATTTCCCAGATGGAGAATGGCCGTAATGCTTTCACAACTCCGGGGTCGAATGTGGCGCGCCGGACGGATGCCTGTTGTGCGAGACTGCGCGCGTTCATGTCCTGAAGGTCTGAATGATCTCTCATGTTACTGCTCTTGCTATTTCCATATTATCTTTCAATAACGGGAAATCGCCAAATTGGCAAAAGCAAACTTTTCGTTTTTTTGATCCTGTAGTTCGGATGCACGACGCAAACGACGAGATAGATCAACCATATTTAGTGACATCAAAGGCAGAAGCAGGCGAGATTTGGTGACACCGATTGCAGTATAGGGTGACATACAGCTGTCACCCTATACCTTATATACCTGATTCATTTATAATCTTAGTAATTCGCGTACTTTGAACCCCATTGACAGAAAACGGGATTTCATGCCTTTATCGACCACAATGAGAATCGGCCCACAGACGGCCACCATTGTGAGGCAAGGCAGTGAGAATAGCATGGAACCAAAACGACTAACCGGACCGGGCGCGGGGTCGATGAAATATGATGTACTGACAGCATTGAGCGTTTCAGGCCTTCATGGCACTGCCGCCCACCAAGTTTCAATGACCCGGCTTTGTGCCCTGATCACAGCACGGTACAATTGGAAGTTGGATCAGTTCTGCGTGGGGCAACCCGAAATGGCGCGGATGTGGCATGTGACCGAACGTACAGTAAAACGTGAGGTCAAACGCTGGGTAGATGACCGCCTACTGATATGTGCGCGCAAGGGCGTGCGGGGCAGGGTAGGGGCCTATCGACTTAACCTCCTCAGAGTGTTTGAGATTTCACGCGATGTCTGGACAGCCGTAGGTACAGACTACGCAGAGCGGATGGAAGGGATGCAGCCGCTACAGACATCTTCAGTCGTGAAGGTCGACTTTAGCAAAGGTGTGCAAGAGGTAGCGCACTTTAACGACGGCACTACTTGGTCAGCAGTGTCAGAACGGCTAAGAAGGCTTTATCCTGACAAGCATCGTAACTGGTTTGCGCCTCTGCGCTTTGTTTCAGATGAGGGTGGACGGTATACATTGGCAGCACGGAGCAGCTTCATTGTACGTTATTTAGAAACACATTTCAGCGCTGTAGTGACTGAATCTGTACAAGCGGAAGTGGGCCTCGGCAGACGTGTTGTGTTCATTGCTGACAGTTAGATGTACGTCGCAAACTATTGATAAATAGCTGCAAGTAAGCTTTGACCCCCCCTTCCTAAGACAGACTTAGTGATGCAAACTTATTTGACATAACTGGGTCGTACAGGGCGGGGCGGTTATGTCGCTAAATGCTGGATAAAAGCGCCGCCATCGGATAGCCTTGACACATGAAACACGCGCTCGCCCCTCTCCGCGCTTGATGTCGATCGACACGGACGGCCCATGGACTAAGCCGCTCCCGCGGCAATGGCGCTTGCGGCTGGTGGCGTGAGTTGCCCTTAGCAGTGTGCATTTTGCGAACTGGCTCAGCATGCGCAATTGGCAGCCGGTCACCCCGGTGTAGATCAGGTTCCTCTGGAGCATCGCGTAATGCTGGGTCATCACGGGGATGACCACTGCGGGGTATTCGGATCCCTGGCTCTTGTGGATCGTGGCGGCGTAGGCCGGGACCAGCGTATCGAGCTCCCCGAACACGAAGCTGACCATGCGCCCATCGAAATTGACCGCGACCTCCCCCTCATCCAGGTCGACATCCTCGATCATGCCGATATCCCCGTTGTACACGTCCTTGTCGTAGTCGTTCTCAATCTGCATGACCTTGTCGCCTGGGGCGAAGGTCCAGCCAAACCGCTCAACCTTTTTCTCTCCGGCCGGGTTCAGGGCGGCCTGAAGCTCGATATTCAGTGACCGGGCACCAACACCGCCCCGGTTCATCGGGCAGAGCACCTGGATGTCCCGGATCGGGTCAAAACCGAACCGGTGGGGAATGCGCTTGGAGACCAGCTCGACAATCCGTGATACCGCCTGTTCCGGGTCGGCGGCCGGTACAAAGTAGAAATCCGCCGCGCTATCCGGTGGCGCGAAGTCCGGCATACGCCCCGCGTTAATCGCATGCGCCGTTGAGATGATCTTGCTTTGGGCCGCCTGGCGTTCAAATTCTGTCCCCACATCCGCGCTGGCGAGCAGGGTCGCAAAATGCTCTGCGATAGCTCTTTGTCGCGTTTGCGTGTAACCTCCGCCGCACATTGTGAGGTCTGATGTCGCTAACATCCTATGGAAAAAAGGGAAATCACAAGAGAATGTGGGGGAGAGGGGCGATTGCTCGACTGTCACATAAAAGGACTTATGCGCCAAAAGGGGCGTTGTTGCAGGGACCCCCACTCGGCTGATATCGGCTGCAGTCTGTCTTCTTGAGGATGCTGTATATGCCGCACAAATTCAACGCTGATCGTCGCGCCAAGACCCCGAAGCAAAAGCGTCGGGTGACCAACTGCGCTGATTACGATGAAAGCCTGCGGCGGCGTGGCGATCTGACTGTTTGGATCAGCGAGGATGCGCTTGCGGTGTGGTCAGCTCCGCGGCGCACGACACCTGGTGGCCAGCCTGTGTATTCTGATGTGGCGATTGAAATGTGTCTGACGCTGCGCATGGTGTTCAAGCAGGCGCTTCGGCAGACGC
>JAGXHA010000088.1 GCA_024636475.1 Roseobacter sp.
AGTGGCAGCCCGTAGGGGAGTCGAACCCCTCTTTTCAGGTTGAAAACCTGACGTCCTAACCGATAGACGAACGGGCCACTAGCTTGTGAGCGGTTCTTTAGGCAATCGCGCCAAAGGGCGCAAGTGGAAATTCCCGAGAATCCAAAAAACTTTTACGCAGGTGCGGCATCTTCCAGACGAAGTTGTACCGATTGCCTGCCGCGCCAGCTGTTGATGTCCAGACGACCGGCAAGATGAAACCGTGCGCCGCCGTGGTTTTCTAGCGCAGGACCAAGAGGGCCGTCAAAGGCACCGAACGCAATCGCGTCCAGCTTGACGCCACTGCCATCGCCAAAACTGATTTTCAAATGGCTTTCGCCGACCCGCTTGGCAAAACGGATCTGCATATCTGCAAAGACATAGCGCGGGGCAGGGGCACCGGCACCAAAGGGGCCTGCCTGCTCGATCATCTCGGCCAGCTCAACCGTGGCAGCGGCGGGCATCAGCAGGCCGTCAAGCCGCAGGTCAGCAGCACCGGCCAGATGCGCGCCCTGTTTTTCCAGCAGCTCCGCCAGTCGCGCCATAGCGGCGTCAAGCTTGTCTTCGGCGACGGTCAGGCCCGCCGCCATTTTGTGGCCACCGCCTTTTATCAACAGCCCCTCGGCCGCCAGCCGCTGGATCGGCGCACCCAAATCAATACCGGACACGGACCGGCCTGACCCTTTGCCGATGCCGTTCTCAAATCCGATGACGACCGACGGCCGGTTCGAGGCCTCTTTGAGGCGCGCAGCGACAATGCCCACGACGCCCGGATGCCAGCCAGCGCCCGAAGCCCAGACCAGGGGCGCGTCAAAGCCGCGTGTCTCGGCCTGATCCAGCGCTACGGCGCGTACAGACGCCTCTACATCGCGGCGCTCTGTGTTCAGGGTGTCCAGACGTTCTGCCAGAGAGGCTGCCTCGTGAGGGTCGTTGCTGGCCAGCAAGCGGGCACCCAGATCAGCCTGACCGATCCGCCCGCCTGCATTGATACGCGGCCCCAGCAAGAACCCAAGGTGATAGGACGCGGGCGATGTATCCATGCGCGCCACATCTGCAAGAGCGGCAAGCCCGGCCCGGTCGCGCCGCGCCATGACCTTGAGGCCTTGGCGCACAAAGGCGCGGTTCACGCCTATCAGCGGGGCCACGTCTGCGACCGTTGCAAGTGCGACCAGATCCAGTAGCGCCATCAGATCGGGGCCTGAGATCTGCGCCTCGCGCAGTTGGCGGCCTGCTTCGACCAGCATCAGGAACACGACCCCCGCGGCGCACAGATGTGCCAGTGTGCCATCTTCGTCTTGGCGGTTGGGGTTCACAACGGCAACGGCGTCGGGCAGGGTTTCTGCCCCCAGGTGATGGTCCAAAACAATCACGTCAGCGCCCACAGCCGCTGCGATGGGGCCGTGCGACAACGTTCCACAATCAACGCAGATGATCAGGTCATGTTTCAAGGCAAGGTCGGCCATCGCCTCGTCATTGGGGCCATAGCCCTCATCGATCCGGTCGGGCACATAAAGGGTCGCGCTGGCACCCATGTCGCGCAGCCAGACCAGCAAAAGGGCCGCAGAGCTGCCACCATCGACGTCATAATCGGCAAATACCGCGATCCGCTGGTGGGCTTTGACCGCAGCCAAGAAGCGCGTTGTGGCCTTTTCCATGTCGCGCAGGGATCGCGGATCGGGCAACAGATCCCGCAAGGACGGGGCCAGAAACTGATCGGCCTCGGCCGCAGTCACACCACGGCGCGCCAACACCTGACACAAGGCCAGCGGCAGGCCTGCCTGCTGCACCAAAACCTCGGTGGCACGCTCGATCTCGATACCGGGGCCAATCCAGCGCCGCCCGGTCAGGGACGCATCAACACCTAAAAAGCTCATGCATCCCACTTTCTTATTTGAATTGAATTGTCATCAGAAGCCCGATGCGACCATAGACCCTAGTGCTGGTCTGCGGGAGTGCGATAGTTGATGCGCCGCACCGATCCCGATTTCGACCGCATGATCAGCGTTTCGGTTGTCAGCCAGCCGGGTTCGCGTTTGACGCCCGGTAGCAAAGTACCGCCCGTAACGCCGGTCGCAGCAAAGATCACATCTTGGGTGACCATTTCATCGCGGGTATAGATGCGGTCCAAATCGGTGATGCCAGCCTTTTCAGCGCGGCCCCGTTCATCGTCATTGCGAAACAGCAGCCGCCCATACATCTGCCCACCCATGCACTTTAAAGCGGCGGCGGCCAGCACACCCTCTGGCGCACCGCCTGACCCCATGTACATGTCGATGCCCGTGCCCGGCTCTGCGCAATGCATGACGCCTGCCACATCACCGTCGGTGATCAGCCGGATCGCGGCTCCGGTTTCACGGACCTGTGCGATTATTTCTTCATGGCGGGGACGCTCAAGGATACAGACCGTAATATCTTGCGGCGTGCACCCTTTGGCGGTGGCAAGGGCTATAACACGCTGGGCCGGTGTCATCTCCAAGGTGACAATGCCCTCGCTGTAGCCGGGCCCGATCGCCAGCTTGTCCATATACACGTCGGGTGCGTGCAGCATCGATCCGCGCGGGCCCATTGCAATGACGGTCAGCGCGTTGGGCATGTCTTTTGCGGTCAGAGTGGTCCCTTCCAGCGGATCAAGTGCGATATCAACGCCCGGGCCATTACCGGTTCCGACTTCTTCGCCGATATACAGCATCGGGGCTTCGTCACGTTCGCCTTCCCCAATCACGACAACGCCAGCGATATCCAGCAGGTTCAGCTGCTCGCGCATGGCATTCACCGCCGCCTGATCCGCTGCTTTCTCGTCCCCGCGTCCAATCAGTTTGGCCGAGGCCAGGGCGGCGGCTTCAGACACCCGCGCAAGGCCAAGCGACAACATGCGGTCTTTGAAATCAGCTGATGCAGTCATGGTCGTATTCCTGTCAAAATTAGGTTTTTGAAATCATATCGCTAAAGGTCTTCGATCCGAAGGGCGACGGGGTCGGTTGCCAAGACGCCCGTTTCAGCCATTGCAGCCAAAGCCTCATCCAGTGCTTTTCGGGATGTCTTGTGGGTGACGATCAGCACAGGGGCGTGATCGGTATTGTGTTCGGTTTGGCGCATCCTGTCGATGCTGATCCCCGCTTCGCCCAAGACCGTCGCGATTTTTGCCAGTGCGCCGGGCTTGTCCAGCAGACTCATGCGCAGATAAAACGCCGCCGGTGCCTGTGACATCGCCGAGGTGGCATTGGCTAGCGTGCTTGCCTTTTGACCAAACACAGGCCCCCGCCAGCCGCGCGCAATATCGCAGATATCAGACAGAACTGCACTGGCGGTCGGCCCTTCGCCCGCACCGGGGCCGCGCAACACGATCTGGCCGATCGCATCGCCCTCAAGCACGATCATATTCGTGCCACCAGACAATTGCCCCAACGGCGAGGTGTCAGGCACAAGGCAAGGCTGCATCCGCTGCTCAAGCCCGCGCCCGGTCATTTGCGCGACACCCAACAGCTTGATCTTGTAGCCCATGCCAGCGGCCGCCCGAATGTCGTCGATGCTGACGCGTTCGATGCCTTCCAGATCAATCCCTGCAAAATCAATACGCGAGCCAAAGGCAATCGACGACAGGATCGCCAGTTTATGCGCAGCGTCAATGCCGCCTACGTCCAAGGCCGGGTCCGCCTCAAGATAGCCAAGACCGTCGGCTTCGGCAAAAACATCCGCATAGGGCAAGCCTGCGTCTTCCATCCGGGTCAGGATATAGTTGCACGATCCGTTCATCACGCCCATCACACGGGTAATCTGGTTGCCAGCCAATCCTTCAGTCAGAGTTTTGATGACCGGGATACCGCCTGCCACTGCCGCCTCGTAGCGGATCAAAAGACCGCCTGCTTCGGCCTGTTCTGCCAGCGCTTGGCCGTGAATGGCCAGCATCGCCTTGTTGGCGGTGATCACATCCTTGCCCGATGCCAATGCCGCCTCGGTCGCGTTCTTGGCAGGACCCTCTTCGCCGCCGATCAATTCGACAAACACATCCACATCGTCGCGTTTGGCCAGTGCAACGGGATCATCCTCCCAGGCATATCCCGTCAGGCTCACGCCCCGGTCCTTGTCGCGACTGCGTGCTGATACCGCCGTGATAGTGATCGCACGGCCTGTGCGGGCCTCAAGCAAAGCGGCTTGTTTGCGGATGATGCGCACAACGCCCACACCCACGGTTCCCAATCCGGCAATACCAAGACGAAGCGGTTGTGACATGTGCGTTTCCTTTAGATGGTGCGCTTGCGCGATCAGATTATTCCTTGGCGGCCATGTAGCTGGTTCACACCCCGCGCGCAACTTGACCGTTCGGAATAATCCTCATTGCAAACCTTGGGACAACCGTTGTTTCTCTGCCCCGGTCAGCACGGAGCCACGAAGCCGCGCCGCGCGGGCTTGCAGACCTGCGACACGGGCGTCCAGCACGTTTTCTGTCTGGGTGGTATTGATCTGCCCAGCCGTGGCGCGCGCCAAAAGGGGATCAACAGGCACGATGGCAGGATATTGCGCAGCCAGCATTTCGGGCGTTGCACGGCTATCGAGCGCTGGAAACTGCGTACACGCAGCAGGCAACATTATGGAAAGGGCACAAAGGCCAAGAAGGGCGCGATTGGTCATGGGATCAAGTCATGCACCAGCCCGCGTTTTCGCGCAAGCGGGGTTTGCCTTTGAACAAGTGTTCAATTAACCATGTTCTTATGGCACGCACCACCGGATCACATTCTGACATTACCGGCCCCAAGGTCCGCGAAGCGGCGTTGCGGCTATTTGCGCAAAACGGATTTGCTGCCGTGTCCATGCGCGCCATCGCTGGCGAAGTGGGTGTTCAGGCCGGCGCGCTTTATAACTATACCCCAGACAAACAGACGCTTTTGTTTAGCCTGCTCAGCACACATATGGAGCAGCTGTTGGAGGCATACACCGACGATCTTTCCCAAACGCCAGTCGACCGCTTGCGGCATTTCGTTGATTTCCACATCCGCTTTCACGCAGACCGCCCGGACGAGGTTTTCATTTCCTACATGGAATTGCGAAATCTAAGCCCTGAAAACTTCAGCACCGTCGAGGCGTTGCGCCGCCGCTACGAGGACCGCTTGGAAGGGATCTTGCAAAGTGGCGCTGACGCCAATGCTTTTGACATTGCCGATACCAAGATCGCGACACTTGCCGTCATCGCGATGCTTACCGGTGTGAACACCTGGTTCCATGAAGGGGGGCGTCTGACACTGGATCAGGTGATCGCGCAATATTGGGATATGGTGCGCAGATGCGTGATTGCGGGCTAAGGCCCATCCTGGCCTTACCCCTTTGACTTAATGGGCTGGTTTGATGAAGGTTCCGTTGTTGAGATCCTGCATCGCCTGCATCAATTCGGCCCGCGTGTTCATCACAATGGGGCCATGCCATGCGACAGGCTCGTCGATCGGCGCACCGGATATCAACAGAAAACGCACGCCTTCGGGTCCGGCCTGAACCGTTACCTCGTTGCCTGTGCCAAAGCGGATCAAGGTACGATCACCGCTAAGGTCGCGAATGTTGACCTCTTCGCCGGCAATCTCTTTTTCAAGCAACACACCAGAGGGTTGGGACGCATCGGCAAAGGCAGCAGTTCCTTGAAAGATGTAGGCGAATGCCCGGCGATAGGTGTCGACCTTGAACGTCTTTCTAACGCCAGCCGGCACCGTGACATCTAGGTATTGGGGGTCAGCGGCGATACCGTCCACAGGGCCTGTCTTGCCCCAGAACTCGCCTGTGATCACCTTGACGATGGTGCCATCATCATCTGTCACCACCGGAATGTCTTTGGCGGTAACGTCCTGATAGCGCGGCGCTGTCATCTTTTGGGCGGATGGCAGGTTGCCCCAAAGCTGAAACCCATGCATCTGTCCGCGCGCATTTCCGTGGGGCATTTCCTGGTGCAAAATACCCGATCCGGCCGTCATCCATTGCACATCACCTGCACCAAGCGTGCCGACATTACCCAACGAATCACCGTGTTCTACCGTACCTTCCAGTACGTAGGTAATTGTCTCGATCCCGCGATGGGGGTGCCAAGGAAAGCCCTTTTCGAAATCAATGGGACGCTCGTTTCGAAAGTCATCAAAAAGCAGGAATGGGTCAAGCTCGCTTGGATCCTGAAAGCCAAACGCGCGGTGCAGTTTCACGCCAGCCCCTTCCATTGTGGGAACGGCAGCGCGTGTTTCCAAGGTAGGTCTCAGGGACATGGTCGCTCTCCTATGCGGTACTTGTCGTTAAGATAGGGCTGCAAGGTCTGCGCCGCAATCATACAGCGCCGAACAAAATCTGTGCGCCACTGCACCTTTGCGCTGCTAGAACGAGGGGGGGTCGCAAACAGACGCGACTGCTGTTTCCCCCAGCGGTTCATATTACGCTAACACTTATGGGAGCCATGCGCATGAAAGTTGGGTTTATCGGGTTGGGAAATGTCGGCGGCAAGCTTTCGGGGAGTTTGCTGCGCAACGGTGTTGATTTGCATGTGCATGACCTGAACGTTGAATTCGTTGCGCATAAGGTCGCGCAGGGTGCCTCGGATGGGGTGTCGCCTGCCAATCTGATGCAAAGCTGCGATGTGGTCATCACCTGTCTGCCAAGCCCTGCTGCCTCTGCCGCAGTGGTGGCACAAATGCTGCCCCATGTGGGCCCGGGCAAGATCTGGATGGAAATGTCGACAACTGACGCTGCCGAGATCGAGCGCCTTGGGCGTGCCGTTATTGAAGCGGGCGGCGCGGCGGTTGATTGTCCGGTCTCTGGCGGATGCCACCGCGCCGACACCGGCAACATCAGCATTTTCGCCGCCTGTGACCGCGCCACATTCGAGCGTATCCTGCCACTTTTGACGATTATGGGGCGGCGCGTGTTGCACACCGGTGATCTGGGAACCGCGTCGGTCTTGAAAGTGATGACAAATTATCTGGCCACGGTGAACCTGATTTCACTGTGCGAGGCAATGACAGTGATGAAAGCCTCTGGCATGGATCTTGCTACAACATTCCAAGCGATTTCAATGTCTTCTGGTACATCCTTTGTGCACGAAACGGAAAGCCAGTTGATCCTGTCGGGGTCACGGGATGTGAACTTTACAATGGACCTTATCCAAAAGGACATCGGGCTTTTCCAAAAACTGGCCGATCAGTTTGCTGTACCCTTGGAAATATCGCCGCTGATTATTGAAATCATGACGGATGGTCAAAAAAGATATGGAGAACGGGCGCAATCAGACCGGATCATCGAGCGTTTGGAAGAGGCAACAGGCCTGCAAATATTGGCGGACGGGTTCCCGCAGGAATTGATTGACGATGAGCCAGAAGAACAGGGCTATGAGGTCAATGCCCGTTCATCTTCGTAAATTCTCATGCAGTGCATGACCTTTCGGGCGTAAGCCTATGAGAGTATTCGTTTTCCCCTTGTGAAACAGGGGCGGTAAAGTAAGTCCAGCGCCCAAAATCATTAATGAAATGGTCGGTGCGCCTTAGAGTGTTTACACTAAATTATTGATTAATTTACGTTAATTAATTTTGATGTGTTGGATTGGCTTCTACCTTCAACTCGTTGGATATGCATCGTTATCCTGGAAATCAGGCCTTGGAATAACGCTGCAAAGACCCTTAAAAGTTAACCCTCTCCTGCCTCTCTGAGCGGTTTTGTTCATCAAAGCCTCAAGATGCGCCAAGCCTGAATCTTGGGGCCCAGCCACCACCTCGATGTCAGCTGTCAAATCCCACAAAACGTGCCATATTTTCCACCGGCCGGCGGACTGATCGTACGTCGTTGGCTGAAAACTTCTCGTCTGGCCAACCAAGCGCGACGCAGGTCATGATGACTTCATCATCGGGAATCTGCGCGTGCTCGCGCACCACGGGGGACTGCATGATGCCTTGGCCGTTTATGACTGAGCCCAGTCCCTTGCTCCATGCGGCCAGCACTAACCCATAGGTGACAGCACCCAGATCGAAATGCGCGATGGTGCCATTATCATCCAGCGCTTTGTCAAAGGTGACGACGACCGACACCGGCGCATCGAATTGCCGAAAGCCGCGCATCACCCAGTCTTGGCGGCGCTCTTTATCCTCGCGCTCGATCCCCATGGCTGCGAACAGCTGCTTGGCGATATCAACCTGGCGTTCGCGGTGGATGCCGGCATAGGCACCATGATCGCTGATCTCGCGTACGGGGGGCACGCCTTCCAGCATGCGCGTCGAATTGCCTTCGCGGACTTTCTCAAGGGGATCACCGGTCAGGACGTGAAAATGCCAAGGCTGGGTGTTCATCGAAGATGGCGCGCGGTTGGCCAAGGTGATGATCTCTTCCAGCAGGTCGCGCGAAACCGGATCCTTGGTAAAACCCCTGATGCTGCGCCGTCCCAGCATTGCCTGTTCTAGATCCATCGTCTGCCTCCCTGATTTCCTGACAGACGTCAGCGTCCTTCAAAGGGTCGGCGGGGTCAAGCATCTGTTAACCCTCTGCCGCTGCGTCAGGTCAGCAATTTGGCACATTCACGGCCAGCCCGCCAAGCGAGGTTTCCTTGTATTTTTCTGACATATCCGCACCGGTCTGGCGCATCGTCTCGATACAGGCGTCCAGCGGCACCAGATGGGTGCCATCGCCGCGCAGAGCCAAGGACGCGGCCGACACGGCCTTGATCGCGCCCAAGCCATTTCGTTCGATGCAGGGCACCTGGACCAGCCCCCGGATCGGGTCGCATGTCATGCCAAGATGATGCTCCAAAGCGATTTCAGCTGCGTTTTCAATCTGTTCAGGCGTGCCGCCCATCACGGCGCAAAGCGCAGCGGCGGACATGGCTGCGGCCGATCCGACTTCGGCCTGACAGCCTGCTTCGGCACCAGAGATCGAGGCGTTGAATTTCACCAGCCCGCCAATGGCGGCGGCAGTCAGCAAGAAGTCTTCGATCTGCCCCTCTGAGGCGCCCGGCACGTGATCAAGATAATAGCGCAAGGTCGCGGGCATCACGCCCGCTGCACCGTTTGTGGGGGCGGTGACCACCTGTCCGCCCGCAGCGTTTTCCTCGTTCACGGCCATGGCATAGACGCTCATCCAGTCGTTGATCGTGTGCGGTGCTTGCTGGTTCATGCCACGCTCGGCCACCAGCGCGTCATGAATACCTTTGGCGCGGCGTTTTACGTTCAGACCACCGGGCAGAATACCGTCTGTTTCCAGCCCACGATTGATGCAGTCATTCATCACCTGCCAAAGCCGCTTTGACCCTTCGCGCAGATGCACAGCACCGCCGCGCGATTCCTCGTTGGCGCGTTTCATCCCGGCGATGGTCTTGCCCGAGGCGCGCGCCATTTCAAGCATTTCGGCAGCGGATTTAAACGGGAAGGGAACAGAGGCCCCCTCGTCGGTGTCTTTGCCTGCCGCCAGCTCGTCCGCCGTCATCACAAAGCCGCCGCCGATGGAATAATACATCTCGCGCAGGGTAACGTCACCTTGGGCGTCCGTTGCCATCAGCATCATACCATTGGCGTGGCCCGGCATCTTGACGTCGTAGTCAAATACCATGTCGGTCTTGGGGTTGAACGTCAGTGCGCCCAAATCCGGCAGGGTGATGATGCCTGTTGCCTTGATGTCCGCCAGGACGGCTTCGGCTTTGTCGTGGTCATAGTCTTGTGGCGTAAAGCCCGCGAGACCCAAGATCGTCGCGCGGTCTGTGGCGTGACCGATGCCGGTAAAGGCCAGGCTGCCATGCAGGGACGCACGCATACCGGAAAACTTGAACGGAGAGGCGCGCATCAGGTCCAAGAACCGTGCGGCGGCCACCATCGGGCCCATGGTGTGCGAAGATGACGGGCCAATGCCCACTTTGAACATATCGAAAACAGAGAGGAACATCAGGTGGCACTTCCTTGCGGTGGGGTGGCGTAGCGGGGTTTTGAAAACGGTGTGGGGCCAAGCCCTTCGGCTGTCTGCGCAGCGGCGGTACAAGGCAAAGCCTCAATCGCGCGGCACATGGCATGCAGATGGGGCAGGTCGTTTAGCTGAAACCAACTGCGATCGGTGTCTGAGGGGTAAAGCGCGCACCAGCGCAGCAAAGCCGCAAGGTAAAGCTGGATCGCAAGGGCAAACGGGGCATCGGCGGCGCGGGCCTCAACGGTATTTAGATGCTGTCCCAAAGCGCCCTGCATCGTTTGACGCAAACGCGATTGGTGTTCGGAGTCCGGGCCTATGTATTTTTCCGGATAAAAAGTCATCCGCAGGGCGGGGTGGAGGGTGTTTGAGACGAAAAACAGCCATTTGAGAAAATCAGCGCGTTTGGCGCTTTGGGCGGATGGCCCCAACTCTCCGTGTCGGTCGGTCAGCCACAGCAAAATGGCGCCCGTCTCGAATAACGGGCCGTCTGGAACCTCAAGCGCCGGGATCAGCCCGTGCGGATTCAGGCGCAGATAAGCAGGTGAGGCGTGTTCCGCCCGCCTGCGGTCCAAAAGAACGGCGGTATAGGGCAGGCCCAACGCCTCCAGCGCCAACCGGATGATAAGCGAGGCATTGTCGGGCGCAAAATGAAGAATATAGGGGCTCATGCTGGTGTGTTAACCGATTACATCACTCAGGTACGATTGAAAACGACATGTTCAGAGGCAATGCAGAACTGCGCAACCGGATTTTACGCTCAGTCCGGTCGCAACGCTGCGTCTTCGACCCGGATACGCCTGTAAAGCATCGCGGCGTTCAAGACGGTGAACAGCAGCGCCACCCATGGCAACCCCAGCACCATCGGGGCCACGAAAATCTCGAACACCACCAATGTATAATTTGGGTGAGGGATAAATCTGAACGGCCCTTTGGTCACCAGTGGCTCGTCGATGACGATGATACGTGTGGTCCAGCGGCGACCCAGCGTGCCCAGAATCCAAACGCGCAAGACCTGCAAGACGGCATAGAACGCCAGCCATCCGATGTGGATGTTTTGTGAAAAGCCAAAAATGACGAGGCACAAAATCCAAGCGCTGTGCAGGGCGACCATGACGGGATAATGGTCGGCACCGACCTCGCGCGCACCGCGCGCCATCAAGGCGGCGGTGTTGCGTTTGGAAATCACCAGTTCGGCCAAACGCTGTACAATAATGAAAGCGAGGAAAAGGAAGGCACCCAGCGTCATGAGGCCACCGAAAGCGGCAAAAGCGACGCGGTAAAGCCGGGCCCAAGCGCGCAAAGGGCAAGCTGTCCGGTCTGGCCGGATTTCAGCACGCGGTCTAAAACGAACAAGGCTGTGGGGGCAGACATGTTGCCCGCCGCACGCAGGATTTCGCGTTCTGCGTCCAAGCTGCCTTTGGGCAGGCTCATCGTGGTTTCGATAGCTTCCAGAACCTTTGCCCCGCCGGGGTGGCAGACAAAGCGGTCCACCGCTTCAAGCGGTATATTGGCGCATTCTAGCATACCGATCAAAGCCGCCCGAAAATTCTGTTCGACAAAACTGGGGATCGACCGGTCAAAGACGACGCCAAGACCGTTTTCATCGACATCCCAACCCATGATGCCCAAAGTGTCTGGCCAGATATGCTCTTGCCCGTCGCCAAGGGTCACTTTGCCGACATCAACCGCGGTGCCTGAGCGCAGCACCACCGCTGCTGCCCCATCCCCGAACAGGACCGTCGCAATGATGTCGGCCTTTTGCAAACGGTCGGTGCGAAAAGACAGTGAACACGCTTCGGCAGCGACCATCAAAACGGTTTGCCCCGGACGAGAGGCCGCAAGTCTGCGCGCCAGCGATAATCCGGTCACGCCACCCGCACAGCCCAAGCCAAAGACCGGAACGCGCTGCACATCGGTGCGAAACCCCATGGCCTTGAATGCCTGCGCCTCAAGCGTCGGTGTGGCGATCCCTGTCGATGAAACGGTCACAATCACATCAACGCCTTTTGCAGTGCAATCTGCGTCGGCAAGGGCTGCCGTGGCCGAGTCTACAAACATTTGTGTGCCAGCCTGCAGATAGGCAACGCCACGGTCCGCCCAGTTGTGGTCTTGTTCGTACCACGTCACGGGCTGCACCAGATGACGCATGTCGACGCCCGCATTTTCAAACGCCGGAGCGAGCCTTTCGAAATGGGGATAGCGAGGTCCGAGCAATGCGCGGGCATACTCTTGAGCCATGGCTTGCGGCAGTTTGTATGGTGGCAAGGCGGTGCCGATCCCTGCAAGTGTGACGTTAGTGCTGTCAGCACGCTCAGCAACGAGAGGTTTGGACATCTCCAACATGGACTTACCTTCAAACAAATAACACGAACAGTCTTAAGGTAGCCGTAATCTCGGCCCGATCCAGTCTTGGGGCGCTCTGTGTTCCCAAGCCTGCGTCAAAAGACGCAAGACAGGGGCAATAAGCTGATTTTGAGGGGTCGCACCCCAGCCCGCCTACCTCTATAAGGGCATCGATCAATCAGGAGTCGCTGCCATGGCCGGAGAACTTTCACCCATTGATAAGGCAAAATTTGTCGCAGCCAAGCGTGCCGCGCAATTTGTCGAAGACGGCATGCGTGTCGGGTTGGGAACGGGCTCGACCGCCGCTTGGCTCGTGCGATGCCTGGGCGAGATGGTCCGCGACGACGGGCTGCGCATCAAGGGTGTGCCGACGTCAACCCGGACAGCCCAACTGGCGCGCGAGGTCGGCATCGAAGTCATCAGTCTGGACGAAGCCAAATGGCTGGATCTGACCATTGACGGTGCCGATGAATTTGATGGCGAGTTGAACCTGATCAAGGGTGGCGGCGGCGCGTTGTTGCAAGAAAAGATCGTCGCGACCGCGTCAGACCAGATGGTGGTGATCGCTGATATCGGTAAAGAGGTGGAAACACTGGGGGCTTTCCCGTTGCCGATCGAGGTGATTCCGTTCGGCTGGCAGACAACCCAGGCGTTGGTCGAGGAAACCTTGATTTCGATGGACGTTCTGGGGCGGTCGTCGACCTTGCGGATGAATGGCGACATTCCATTCATCACCGACGAGGGCAATTACATCATGGATTTGCATCTCAACCGGATTGGCAATGCGCGCCAATTGTCGCTGGTGCTCAACCAAATGCCCGGCGTTGTTGAAAATGGACTGTTCATTGATATCTGTGATGCAGTGGTTATCGGCTTTGGTGATGGCCGCGTCGAAGTCCGCGATATCAATGCGGGCACGATTGACCGCGACCGGATGGACTTTGTCGAGACTGACAACCTGTTCTCTGACCTGACCGACTGAATTAGAAAGGCCCCGACCGCATGAGTGATTTTGATTTTGACCTGTTCGTTATTGGGGGTGGCTCCGGCGGGGTACGCTCCGCAAGGGTCGCCGCAAGCGAATACGGAGCAAAGGTCGGGCTGGCCGAAGAAGACCGCTATGGCGGAACCTGTGTGATCCGGGGCTGCGTGCCCAAAAAGCTGATGGTTTTCGCATCGGGCTACTCTCATCTGGTCGACGAGGCCGAGTGCTATGGTTGGGATATCAAGCCCGGCACATTTGACTGGCATTCCTTCCGCAAACGCCTGCACGGCGAACTTGACCGGTTAGAGACGGTATATCGCAAGTTGCTGTCCAGCTCTGGCGTGGAAACATTTGACGCACGCGCCACCATCAAGGATGCGCATACTGTTGAACTTTCGACCGGCGAGGTCAAAACCGCCAAACATATTCTGGTCGCAACCGGCGGTCGCCCCGTGCGGCCCGATCTTCCAAATTCCGATCTGGGCATCGTATCTGATGACATTTTTCAACTCGATAAGCTGCCGAAATCCATTTTGATCATCGGTGGCGGCTATATCGCCTGCGAGTTTGCCTGCATTTTGAAGGGTCTTGGCGTTGAAGTGACGCTTTACTATCGCGGTGCGCAGGTCTTGCGCGGCTTTGATGACGAGGCCCGCGGGCTTGTCGCAGAATCAATGCGCGAGAACGGCATCGACATTCACACCGGCACCAACATTGTCGAAATGGCGCTTGATGCCGAACGTGAAGTGGGCAGCACCCCCAGCAATTCTGACGCCGCGATGGGGGCCACTGCAAAACAGGCGGGTGAACTGAACCGCCACAACGCCGCTGCGCGCGAAGGTACTCAAGGGCCGATTTGGGTAAAGTCGACCAATGGCGGTGAAAAGGTCTTTGACACGGTGCTTTTCGCAACGGGCCGCGTCCCGATGACCCAGGATATGGGGCTGGAAGAGGTTGGCGTAACATTGGGCCGTGGGCGCGAAATCAAGGTTGATGAATACAGCCAGACGGGCGTCCCGTCGATTTACGCGATCGGCGATGTAACCAACCGGATGAACCTGACGCCCGTGGCGATCCGCGAGGGCATGGCTTTTGTGCAGACGGTCTTTGGCGGTAACCCTACGCCGATGGATCATGACCTGATCCCGTCGGCTATTTTTACACAGCCCGAAATGGGCACGGTTGGCCTGAGCGAAGAGCGGGCCCGCGACGCAGGTCCGGTCGATGTTTACGCGACATCGTTTCGTCCGATGCAGACATCGTTTGCGGGAAAAAGCCAGCGCGTCATGATGAAACTGATCGTGTGTCAAGAAACTCGGGTCGTTCTGGGGTGCCACATCGTCGCACCGAACGCGGGCGAGTTGATCCAATTGGTGGGCATTGCTGTCAAGGCAGGCCTTACGAAAGAGCAGTTCGACGCGACTTGTGCGGTCCATCCGACCATGTCCGAAGAGCTGGTTACAATGCGCATGCCGACACGCAGCGCTTGAAATCCGGGCTGTGATGCCCAAATTTGATTAAGACGAAATCGCAGGAGCGATTAGAATAGGGAAGAGTTAATGGCTGGAAATACAGGCGGTCCATGGGGCGGCGGCGGAAGTTCAGGCGGTGATAAGCCTGGCGGTGATCAGAACAAGCCAAATGGCAATCGACCAAACGGAGGGGGTCGGGGCCCCGGCGACAGGCCACAAATCCCGGAAATTGATGAATTGGTAAACAAAGGCCGCGAGCAACTGCGCGTGCTGATGGGCGGCAAGGGTGGTTCTGGTGGGACCGGCGGTTCTGGTGGTGACGGTGGACGTGGTCCGATCTTTACCCGCGGAACAGTCGGGCTTGGGGCCTTGGCCGCAGTCGTCCTTTGGGGCATGGCCAGCTTTTATACGGTACGTCCCGAACAGCAGTCGATCGAGCTGTTTTTGGGTAAATTCTCGGGTGTTGGCACCGAAGGTCTGAACTTTGCGCCTTGGCCGGTTGTGACAGCCGAAGTGTTTGACGTGACGACAAACCGCGCCGAAACCCTAGGCGCAGGTCGCAATTCCGATGACAACGATGGCTTGATGCTGACGACCGACGAAAACATCGTCGACATTGATTTCCAAGTGGTTTGGAACGTCAAAAGTGCGCAGGATTTCAAATTCTCGCTGCGTGATCCTGACGCTGCGGTCCGTGCGATCTCTGAATCCGCGATGCGCGAGATTATTGCCCAGTCCGAACTGGCGCCGATCCTGAACCGCGACCGTGCCGCGATCGAAGTCGCTGCACGCGAGTTGATCCAAACAACGCTGGACAATCGCAAAACTGGGATAAACATCATCCGCGTTAACTTTAACAAAGTGGATCCGCCCAGCCAGACCGTGACAATGACCGACGCTGAAGGTCGCACGACACAGCAAACCGTTATTGACGCCTTCCGCGATGTTCAGGCAGCCGCGCAGGAACGCGACCGGGTGGAACGTCAGGCGGACGCCTATGCAAACCGGCGCACTGCCGAGGCACGCGGTGAATCAGCGCAAATTCTCGAAGCTGCCGAAGGCTACCGCGCCCGTGTCGTCAATGAAGCTGTGGGTGAGGCAAGCCGGTTCGAGGCCGTTTTGCAGGAATACAGTGCCGCCCCTGAGGTCACGCGCAAACGTCTGTATCTTGAGACGATGGAAAAGGTTCTGGGAGATGTCGACAAGATTATCCTGGAGAACAACCAAGACGGCGGCGGACAAGGTGTCGTCCCGTATGTGTCGCTGAATGAGTTGCGCCGCAATGCTGGCAACACCGGAGGGTCAAACTGATGAAAAAACTAGGATTTATTGTTCCCATCATCGCCGTGGCGCTTGTGGGCTTGCTGTCATCGGTTTTCATTGTAGACGAGCGCGAAAAAGCGCTGGTGCTGCGGTTTGGCCAAATCAAACAGGTACGTGAAGATCCGGGTCTTGGCTTTAAGCTGCCCCTTCTTGACGAAGTCGTTCGCTATGAAGACCGTATTCTGACGTTGGAAACCCCGATGATCGAGGTGACCCCAGCCGATGACCGCCGTCTTGAGGTGGATGCGTTTGTTCTTTACCGCATTTCTGACATTCGCCAGTTCCGTCAGGCCTTGGGTGTCGACGGTGGGCGTCAGGCCGAAATTCAGTTGAATGGTATCCTCGACGGTCAGATCCGTGCGGTGCTCGGTTCGCAAGGTGTAACGTCTGATACGATCTTGTCGCCCGAACGCTCTGCGCTGATGGACCAGATTCAAGAGCGGAGCGACCAACGTGCTCAGGCCCTTGGATTGAGTGTCGTCGACGTGCGGTTGCGCCAGACCAATCTGCCCGAGCAGAACTTTGACGCGACACTGCAACGTATGATCGCTGAGCGTGACCGCGAAGCGACAGACGAGCGGGCGCGTGGCCGCGAAGCGGCACTCAGAGTGACTGCTCTTGCGGATCGTACCTATACTGAGATCCTGTCCGAAGCCCGCCGCGATGCACGCATCACGGAAGGTGAGGCAGATGCCGAACGCAACAAAATCTTTGCGGAAGCCTATTCCAAAAATTCAGAGTTTTTTGAGTTCTATCGGTCACTCAGTGCCTATGAGACAGCGCTGAAGGGAAGCAACTCGACAATGGTGATGTCGCCAGACAGCGAATTCTTCAACTACCTGCGCTCTGATCAGGGTAGCCGCTCTTCCGAAGGCGAAGGAAACTAATCACCTTATCAACGGTGTAAAAGAAGAAGGGCCAGCCGCAGCGCTGGCCCTTTTTGCGTTTGAGCGGGCAATGTTCGCGCGAGGTTACCGCCAATCGGCAGCCGGCTGTTCACACAAAGGTTAGCATCGGTTGACTTGCGCGTGATCAAGCACATCTTTCAGCTTGCAGCATATGCGCTGCGGATGCACTCTGGTGCTGTTAAACTCGGAGCTCCGCGCTCCGCCTCATGTTCAGGAGATGATGAATGCAGCCGAAGGCCGTATCCGTGTCGAAAACAACTGCTGTAACCCCCCAGATCAAAGGGCTGATGATGGGCATGTTGGCGCTGGTCTTTGTGGTGATGCAGGCCGCAATGGCCTATGCAAAGCCGGAAAGCCTTGCGCCTTTGGCCGAGAAAATCAGCCCGTCTGTGGTGAACATCACGACCTCAACCACGGTCGAGGGGCGCACGGGTCCGCGTGGCATGGTCCCTGAAGGCTCTCCCTTCGAAGACTTCTTTCGCGAATTCGAAGACCGCAACAATCAAGGCGACTCCCCCCCGGCACCGCGCCGGTCGTCGGCCCTTGGGTCTGGTTTTGTCATCTCGGAAGACGGATATGTTGTAACAAACAACCACGTGATCGAAGGCGCAGATGAAATCACGATCGAGTTTTTTTCCGGCGAGGAGTTGATCGCAAAGGTGATCGGTACCGATCCCAACACTGACATTGCACTTCTCAAGGTCGAAGCGCCCGGTGCGCTGCCCTTTGTGAGCTTTGGTGATAGCAACGCGGCCCGTGTCGGTGACTGGGTCATCGCGATGGGCAACCCGTTGGGGCAAGGCTTCTCGGTCTCTGCGGGGATCGTATCTGCCCGAAACCGTGCGTTGTCCGGCACGTATGACGATTATATCCAGACCGACGCAGCAATCAACCGGGGCAACTCTGGTGGGCCGCTGTTCAACATGGATGGTGCGGTGATTGGCGTGAACACAGCGATCTTGTCGCCCAATGGCGGGTCCATCGGCATCGGCTTTTCAATGGCGTCCAACGTTGTGACCCGCGTGGTCGATCAGTTGAAAGAGTTTGGCGAAACCCGTCGCGGCTGGCTGGGTGTACGCATTCAGGATGTGACACAGGACGTGGCTGATGCAATGGGACTGGCCAAAGCGTCGGGCGCATTGATCACCGACGTACCCGATGGGCCTGCGAAAGACGCGGGCCTGAAAACCGGCGATGTCATCATGAGCTTTGCCGGAGTAGAGGTTGAAGACACACGCGGTCTGGTCCGTCAGGTCGGCAACAGTACTGTTGGTGCCTCCGTGCGCGTGACCGTCATGCGTGAAGGTAAATCGCAGACCTTGAAAGTGACATTGGGGCGTCGTGAAGATGCCGCAGGCGAAAGTGCAGCGTCAGAAGATCCCGAGGAAGACACCGCACCCGAAGCTCCCGCAACCGTATCGATGTTGGGTTTGACAGTAGCACCGTTGACGGACGACATGCGTGAAGAAATTGGCGCGGATGAAGCGACGATGGGTCTGGCCGTGATGGAGGTGGACGAGGCGTCAGAAGCCTTTGAAAAAGGTCTGCGCAAAGGTGATGTCATCACCGAAGCTGGCCAGCAGACCATTGCGACAGTCGCAGATCTGGAGGACCAAGTCACCAAAGCGCGTGACGCTGGTCGCAAGTCACTCCTTTTGTTGGTGCGCCGCGCTGGTGATCCCCGCTTTGTTGCGATTGGACTGGACGAGTAAACCTCTTCTGGCTTTTACATAAATTTGACCTGAAGGACCCGCCCATGCCCTGCATCGGTGGGTCTTTCTTTGCGTGTTTTGTGCGACCTTCTGTGTTGTTTCGCATATCGAAATTAGGTAGGCTCGACCGATACAAGGAGGCCTGAATGCCTGAAACGACCACCTCTAACGCCTATCCTGAACGTTTAAATGCCTTGCGCACGCAATTACTGGCCGAGGCCGACATTACCAGCGTCCAAAACCAAGACCTGATCCAAAGCCGGCGGGAACAGATTTGTGACGCCGCGTTGGAGTTGTTTCTGGAAAAAGGGTTTGCTGCGACAACCGTGCGCGATATCTGCGCGCGCTCTGGCGTGAACCAGGCCAGCATTTATGATTACATTGCCAATAAAAATGACATCCTGCGGCGTCTGCTGAACCAGCTTTGGTTCCGCGAGGACGTGCCGACCTTGTCGGTGATCTTGCAGGATAAATCCCTGTCGCTGGAAGCCGCGATTGAAAAATATTTCCGTGAAAGCTGGGCGATGAAACGCAAGGGTACGTTGCTGGCCTATCGCTGTGTGCCGCATATGCAGCCCGAGGACCGCCAAGCGCTTCATGCCCGTGAACATGCCGCCATGAAGGACCTTGCCGACCAACTTAGCGTGCGACTGGGGTTGGCGACGCAAGACCGCCGACTGGATATCATGGGCAATCTGATGGTGTTTCTTTCAGCGTTCGGCCCCATGCGGGACTGGCTGATCCGCGATGTCCCCGATGATGTGATCTTGCGCACAATCTCTACCGGGGCGGCGGCGATGGTGCGATCTTTGGCGGCCGAACACCCGGCCTAGACTTTGCGTGCGCGGATAACGGTGTGGTGGCTGACAATGTGGTAACCCAGTTCCGACGCCACCCGTCCCATCAACTCAGCAATCTCGGTTCCGGGAATTTCGACCAGATCACCGCTTTCGACGTCAACCAGATGATCATGATCCGTCTGCGGCATCATTTCATAGCGGGCAGGGGCGTCATCCATTACAAGCTTTCGCACAAGCCCTGCGTTTTCCAGTACTGACATCGTGCGGTAAACGGTTGCGACCGACACGGTATCATCCAGCGTTCGGGTTTTCTCGTACAGGTCCTCGACGCTGGGGTGATCGTCGGTTTCCGACAGGATCGTCACGATCGATGCGCGTTGAGGTGTGACGCGCAGCCCTGCATCGCGCAGCATTTGCCTGTAATCGAGACCATTGTTCAAAGCGCTCACCATTCTCTGTTTGAGCCTACATTATGCAAGTTCGCCCTTGTCCGCAAGTTTTTGCGATCTATTCTCATTTGCATGTTTGACAAATGCGACTAATTCGCATTAACAAGTAGCGAACCCGTCGGGCGAATGGAGAATTTGATGAACAGAACGATTTTTTCGACAGTTTCGGCAGCCGTTTTGACGATGGCAGCCCCTTTGTGGGCAGCTGATTTCAAGGTGGTGACAACTTTTACTGTTCTGGCAGACATGGCGCAGCAGGTAGGCGGTGACGCTGCAGAGGTGGTTTCAATCACCAAGCCGGGTGCTGAAATTCACGGCTATTCGCCTACGCCACGCGATATCGTAGGCGCTGTTGATGCGGATCTGATCTTGTGGAACGGTCTGAACCTCGAGCTTTGGTTCGAGCAATTCTTGTCTAATTTAGGCGATATCCCATCCGTGACCCTGACCGACGGGATCGATCCGATTTCGATCTCGGGTGGAGATTATGAGGGCATGCCAAATCCCCATGCATGGATGGGGCTGGAAAATGCGTTGATCTATGTCGACAATATCGCGACCGCCTTTGCACAGTATGACCCAGACAACGCAGACACGTACAAATCCAACGCCGAAAACTACAAGACCGAGATCCGTGATACAATCAATCCGCTGCGCGAACGCATCGCTGAAATCCCGGAAGGCCAGCGCTGGTTGGTGACGTGCGAGGGCGCATTTAGCTATCTGGCACGCGATTTTGGGATGAAAGAACTGTATCTTTGGCCGATGAACGCCGACCAGACGGGCACACCCCAACAGGTACGGAAGGTCATCGACGAAGTGCGCGATAATGATATTCCGGTTGTGTTCTGCGAAAGCACCGTCAACACATCTCCGGCGAAACAGGTCGCGCGTGAAACTGGTGCGGCATATGGTGGGGTGCTTTATGTTGATAGCCTTAGCACCTCCGAGGGCCCTGTGCCCAGCTATCTGGACCTTTTGCGCGTGACATCGCAGACGGTTGCCGACGGCTTGCTGAACAACCTTAAATGATTGGAACTTATCCATGACAAGCGCTGAAATCATCCACGAGGCTGAACATTTCGCGCCTGAGGACAGTGGCATCTCGGCCCATAATGTGACCGTGACGTACCGCAACGGTCACACTGCGCTTTATGACGCGAGTTTCGAGATTCCACGCGGAACGATCACGGCCTTGGTCGGGGTAAACGGTGCTGGTAAATCCACCTTGTTCAAGGTGATCATGGGGTTCCTGCCCGCCGCCGCGGGCGAGATTACGTTGCTGGGCAAGACTGTGCGCGAGGCGCTGCGCGAGAACCTTGTCGCTTATGTGCCCCAATCAGAGGAGGTTGACTGGGCTTTCCCCGTGCTGGTGCAAGATGTCGTTATGATGGGCCGCTATGGCCACATGGGCTTCCTGCGCCGCCCTAAGGCGGCTGACCACATGGCCGTAGAAGAGGCACTGCGCCGCGTGAACATGACCGAGTTTCGCAACCGCCAAATTGGCGAGCTGTCGGGCGGTCAGCGCAAGCGGGTGTTTCTGGCCCGCGCCTTGGCGCAAGACGGCCGCGTGATCCTGCTCGACGAACCCTTTACGGGTGTTGACGTCAAAACCGAAGACCAGATCGTGGCACTTCTGCGTGAATTGCGCGACGAGGGGCGGGTGATGCTTGTCTCGACGCATAACCTTGGCTCAGTGCCCGAGTTTTGCGACCGCACCGTGCTGGTCAAGGGCACGATCCTTGCCTACGGTCCGACAGAGACGGTGTTTACCCACGATAACCTTGAAAAAGCCTTTGGGGGCGTGCTGCGCCAGTTCACCCTTGGTGGCAGGGACCTGCATGACGATGATGATGGCCGCGAGGTGCGCATTATAACCGACGATGAACGCCCCTTTGTTCATTACGGTCAAGCGGTTGTGAAGGGTGAGGACGACATATGATCGACGTCCTGCTAGAGCCGTTTGGCTACAGCTATATGTTCAACGCAATGTGGGTGTCAGGGATGGTGGGGGCTGTCTGTGCCTTTCTGTCGTGCTATCTGATGCTCAAGGGCTGGTCGCTGATTGGCGACGCGCTGAGCCATTCGGTCGTGCCGGGTGTCGCCGGGGCCTATATGCTGGGTTTGCCCTTTGCTTTGGGGGCGTTCTTGGCTGGCGGGATGGCCGCAGCCGCGATGCTTTTTCTATCGGGGCGGTCAGGGCTAAAGATCGACGTCGTCATCGGGATCATCTTTACGTCGTTCTTCGGGCTGGGCCTGTTCATGGTCTCGCTCTCGCCCATGTCGGTCAGCATCCAGACCATCATCATGGGCAACATTCTGGCCATTGCACCTGCGGATATCATTCAACTGGCGATCATTGGCGTCGTATGTCTGACCGTATTGCTGCTAAAATGGAAAGACCTCATGGTCACCTTCTTCGATGAAAATCACGCACGCTCAATCGGTCTGAAGCCGGATCTGCTGAAGGTGGTCTTTTTTATGTTGTTATCCGCCGCTGTGGTGGCCGCGATGATGACGGTTGGGGCGTTTCTGGTCATTGCGATGGTCGTTACCCCCGGTGCGACGGCCTATCTGCTGTGCGACCGCTTCCCGCGACTGATCGTGACATCTGTCGTGATCGGCACGCTGACCGGTTTCTTTGGGGCCTATATCAGCTATTTCCTGGACGGTGCCACTGGCGGCGTGATCGTCACCTTGCAAACTTCGATCTTCTTGCTGGCGTTTGTCTTTGCCCCCAAACACGGGGTTCTTGCGGCACGGCGCAAAGCGGCACAGGCGTTGCAGTCTTTGCGCAAGGAGGCTTCTTTGTGATCGAGACCTTGCTGTTTCCATTCCAGTTTCCATTCATGCAAAACGCCTTCTGGATCGTGTTGCTGGTCGGCCCCCCCACAGCGCTGCTGTCTTGCTTTCTGGTGCTGAAAGGCTGGGCGCTGATGGGTGACGCTGTCAGTCATGCGGTGCTTCCGGGCGTCGTGCTGGCGTGGATTACCGGCATCCCGTTGATCATCGGGGCTTTTGCTGCGGGCATGTCTTGCGCGCTGTTGACTGGCTATCTGAGCTATAACAGCCGGATCAAGCAGGACACGGTGATGGGGGTCGTTTTCTCGGGGATGTTCGGGATCGGGATCATCATGTATACCTCAATCAGCACCAACCAACATTTGGATCACATCTTGTTTGGCAATATGCTGGGCGTGGGACCGCAAGATTTGTGGACTGCGGGGACAATTTCGTTTTTTGTCACTGCGTTCTTGGTCTTGAAATGGAAAGACCTGCTGCTGCATGCGTTTGATCCGGCCCAGGCCCAGGCCAGCGGTCTACGCACAGGGCTTTTGCATTATGGATTGCTTGCTGTTTTGTCGCTGACCATCGTCGCCACGCTGACGGCGACGGGGTTGATTTTGGCAGTCGCCTTGCTGGTGACGCCGGGGGCAATCTCGTTTCTTGTGGTGCGCAGCTTTGGCCCGATGTTGATCGTATCCGTTGCGGTTTGCACCTTGTCTATGTTCGCGGGCACCTACCTGAGCTTCTTTATCGACAGCGCCCCGGCTCCGACAATTGTCTTGATCATGACGGCTGTTTTCATCCTTGCCTTTGCAAACCGCCTGTTTGCGACCCGAAGGGCCTCGCGATTGGCATCTGTGACTGTCGAGCCCAGATGAGTTGAGAACCAAGGCTTTCTGACTGCGGCAGGGTTGAGCCGTTCTTTCAATCACTCAAGGCAGAGGTCATCTGGCGCAAGCGTTGGCACACCAGACGCCAAGCCGATGGAACAGTATTCCAGTCTATTGGGGGCTTTCACACTCCTCAACGGCAGCACTTGTGATGAGGTGGCACAAAGCGCCTTGGCCTTTGCGCGAAAGGCTGCATGAACGCGTTCAAAGACCGGAACGCAAGCGGGACAAGACCATGACGCAGTTGTTTCAGAATGTGACCTGCCATTTCCCAGAAACGATCACCAACAATCCGTGTGATCAACCTGCTAGCCGTTGAAATTCGCCATAAGTTGATAGAATTTCTCGCCTTGCACGGCCACGTGGCTGCGCAACACGTGAGCTGCTTTCTCTGCATCTTCGGCTTTAAGCGCATCCACTATTTCGCGGTGTTCGGTCATTGACTGCGCCATGCGCCCCCGAAACCGCAGTTGCATTTTGCGATAAGCCTTAAGTTTGCTCTGTAAGCGAAGTGCCTGTTTTTCCAGATAACAATTGGCTGTTCCACGATAGATGATTTGGTGGAATTTTTCATTCTCGCTATAGTATTTTGCATGGTCATTTGCATCGATCGCCTTTTGGCAACTGCTATTCGCATCGACAAGTTGCTGTAACCCTTCCTCCGAAATCCGCGATGCGGCCAACCTGCCGCAAGCGGCTTCCAGCTCCGCCATCATCTCGAACATCTCCATCAATTGAACTGGTCCGGGCTGGCGCACAAAAACGCCACGACGGGGGATTTTCTCGGCGATGCCGTCAGAGACAAGTACCTGCAATGCCTCACGAATAGGCGTGCGCGAAACGTTGAACTGTTCGGCAAGTGTAACCTCGTCCAGCCGTTCGCCGTCGCGATATGTTCCTGAAAAGACAAGCTGCTCTAGCGTCTCGGCAATCTTGTCTGCGCGTCTTATTTCCATGCGGATCAGCTAGCATTATACCTGAGACAAACGCAATATAGATATGATTGTATACAAGATGTTTGACTTAGAATGCAGGATGTGGAACTCATTGTGACGTAGAATCGGGGCTTTTGACTCTGGTCACATTCTGGGAGGAATTTATGAAGATGACTGCACTCAAGGCGGCGGTGACGCTTGCCTGTTTTACGCTTGGTTCTGCTGCACAGGCCGAAACCCTGCGACTTTCCCATCAATGGTCCGCAACGGACGTGCGCAACAAGGTCGCTCAGATCGTTGCCGATGGCGTGGCCGAGGCCAATGTCGATCTGGACATCCAGATTTTCGGCTCGCAATCCTTGTTTAAAGCACGTGAACAGTACCGCCCCCTCAGCCGCGGGCAGCTGGACATGACGGTTCTGCCGCTCAGCTATGCGGGCGGACAGCAGCCTGCCTTCAACTTGACCCTGATGCCCGGTCTGGTGAAAAACCACGATCACGCAGCGCGGCTAAGTGCATCGCCCTTCATGCAAGCCCTGGAAGAAAAGATGGCAGACGACGACGTGATGGTGCTCGTCCATGGCTATCTTGCGGGCGGATTTGTTGGCAAAGACAAATGTATCACCAAGCCTGAAGATGTGGCCGGACTGCAAATTCGCGCAGCGGGCAAGTCGTTCGAGCAAATGTTGGCTGGTGCCGGGGCTTCCATCGCCTCGATGGCATCGTCCGAGCTTTATAACGGTATGCAGACTGGCGTTTTGACAGCAGCAAATACATCATCCTCGTCTTTCGTATCCTATCGGATTTACGAGCAAGTCTCGTGCTATACTCCTGCGGGCGACGTTGCGTTGTGGTTCATGTATCAACCCTTGCTGATGAACAAAGCCAAATTTGAATCGCTGACAGAAGACCAGCAGGCAGCGCTTTTGGCCGCTGCCGAAAAAGCCGAAGCGTTCTATCTGGAAGAAGCCAAGAAAGAAGACACCGCATCCGAACAGGTCTTCCGTGATGCAGGCGTCGAGATTGCGCAGATGACCCAAGCGGATTTTGACGCATGGCGCGCCTTGGCCCAAGAAACATCCTACAAAGCCTTCATCGAAGAAGTACCAGATGGGCAGGCACTTTTGGACATGGCCTTCGCGGTCGAGTAACCAAATCGAAAGGGGCGTTCGCGCCCCTTTTTGCCCCCACTTCCCCCCACCTCAAGGAGACCACATATGGCTGGCCAAAGCGCTGCTGTCGTATCGCGTACGGGCGACAACCCATTTTTGAAGGTTGTTGCGGCTCTTTCAACCGTTGCGGGATGGTTTTCGGCTGCCATGATCGTCGCTGCCGTTTTGATCACCTGTCAGATGATCTTTATCCGCTTTGTCCTGAACGGATCGACGATCTGGCAGACCGAGGCGGTGATCTACCTTGCGATCAGCTCGACGTTGGTGGGGCTGCCTTATGTGCAACGGCTACGCGGCCATGTGAATGTGGATTTGGTTCCGCTGACCATGGGGCCGAGGTTGCGCTATAATATGGCGATATTCACGCTTAGCCTGTCCAGCGTCATGGTCGCGATCATGCTCTGGTATGGCTTTGAATTCTGGCACATTGCGTTCGAGCGTAACTGGAAATCAGACACGGTCTGGGGCGTGCGCTTGTGGATTCCCTATGCGTCGCTGCCCATCGGCTTTGCGCTTTTTTTGCTGCAATTGATTGCGGATTTGGTCGCTGTCATCTTGAAAATTGATAAGCCCTTTGGCTTGGAGGACGCGTAATGGATCCGCTTACCCTTGGTGCATTTGTCGCCGCTTCCACCATCATCGTTTTGTTCTCGGGCGTGTCCGTGGCGCTTGGTCTGTTGATCGTATCCACCGGATTTCTGATGATTTTCGACGGGATGCGATCACTGGAATTGCTGCCGGAAATTCTGTTCGGCAAGCTTGATAATTTCGCACTTCTGTCGATCCCTATGTTTATCATCATGGGTTCTTCCATTGCCTCGACCCGCGCGGGTGCCGACCTTTACGAAGCACTTGAACGCTGGTTGACGCGCGTACCCGGTGGGCTGGTTATCTCGAACCTTGGGGCATGCGCGCTGTTCGCGGCGATGTCCGGCTCCAGCCCGGCCACCTGTGCGGCCATCGGCAAGATGGGCATCCCCGAGATGCGCAAACGCGGGTATCCTGACGGTGTTGCGGCGGGCTCCATTGCGGCGGGTGGCACGCTGGGTATTCTGATCCCCCCTTCGGTCACGATGATCGTCTACGGCATCGCAACAGAGACCTCGATTGGCCGTCTGTTCCTTGCAGGCGTGATCCCCGGATTGTTGCTGGTGACCCTTTTCATGGCGTGGTCACTGTATTCCACATGGAAGTCGGGCAACCGCGCGCTTTTGACCTCGGGCAACTACACCTGGAAGGAAAAGTTCGAAATCCTGCCGCGGGTGATCCCGTTCCTGCTGATCATTCTGGGCGTGCTTTATGCGATGTATGGCGGTGTGGCGACCCCCTCGGAAACGGCTGCTGTGGGTGCCTTGCTTTGCCTGCTGATCGCGATGATCATCTACAAGCTGTGGAACCCCAAGGATTTGTGGGTCGTGCTGCGCGACAGCACCAAGGAAAGCGTGATGATCTTGTTCATCATTGCAGCGGCTGGCGTGTTTTCCTATATGCTTTCAAGCCTTTACATCACACAGTCCATTGCAAACTGGATCGGCACGTTGGATGTGAACCCGTGGGTTCTGATGGGCTTTGTCAATGTGTTCCTGCTGATCGCCGGGTTCTTTTTGCCGCCTGTGGCGGTGATCCTGATGGCGGCGCCGATCTTGTTGCCGATCATCACCACCGCTGGATTTGATCCGATCTGGTTTGCCGTTATCCTGACGATCAACATGGAAATCGGTCTGATCTCGCCACCTGTGGGCCTGAACCTTTATGTGATAAACGGGATCGCGCCGGATATCTCTCTCAAGACTATTCTGATGGGGTCTTTGCCGTTTGTGGCTTGTATGGTGTTGGCCATTTTCTTGTTGTGCGTCTTTCCCGGCCTTGCAACCTGGCTGCCTGACGCTGTGATGGGGCCAGCAAGATGAGCTTTTTTGCAGGTCTTTTTGCATCGGTTTTCGACAGGCGCTACAGAACAGCCATCTCTCATAAGGCGGAAGGCCAGACGATCGAAGCGTTGTGCCAGAACCTGCTGGGCAACCACGGTGAAGTGTCCGGAAGTACATTGGCAAGGCTGATCCTTGATCGGTTTGCCGTGATGGACAGTGCAGAAAAACTTTCGTTTTTCCAGTACATGACCCACGGGCTTGAGATCGACGCAGAAGCTGTGGTGGACACGTTGAAAACTTACCGCGAAGCCCCCTCAAAAAGCAGCTACCGCGCCTTTGCAGCGGCCTGCGAGCCAAAGCGACAGGAACTGACCCGCAGACTGAACCAGGTCGAGGGGGGCACCGGGCAGCTTGTGGCGATGCGCATGGATTTGCTGGAATTGTTGCGTGATCATCCGCTGCTTGAACCGCTGGATGTCGACTTTCAACATCTGTTTTCGTCTTGGTTCAATCGGGGCTTTCTGGTGTTGCGGCCCATCAACTGGTCCAGCCCAGCCGAGATCCTTGAGCAGATCATCGCATATGAAGCCGTTCACGCGATCGACAGTTGGGATGACCTGCGCCGTCGGGTCCAGCCCACGGACCGCCGTTGCTTTGGGTTTTTCCATCCTGCGATGGCAGGGGAGCCGCTGATTTTTGTCGAGGTCGCCCTGACAAGGGGAATTCCGAATTCCGTCCAGGAATTGCTGGCTGATGGCCGTGCTGCCATTGACGCCGAAGATGCAGATACGGCTGTGTTCTACTCGATCTCGAACTGTCAGGCGGGCTTGGCGGGCATATCGTTTGGTAATTCCTTGATCAAGCAAGTGGTCGCCGATCTGTCGCGTGATCTGCCGGGGTTGAAAACATTCGTCACACTTTCCCCAATCCCCGGCTTGAACAAATGGCTTGAAGGGGCTGATCCCGACGCTTCAGCATCTGCCGCCCCGCAAGCTTTGGCCGCCCATTATCTGCTGGAGGCAAAGCGCCCCAACGGCATGCCGCTTGACCCCGTTGCACGGTTTCATCTGGGCAATGGCGCAATGGTTCATGCTGTCCATGCGAATGCAGATTTATCTGCAAACGGGATGGCGCAGTCGAACGGAACAATGGTAAATTACCTTTATGACCTTTCGCAAATCTCAAGAAATCATGAACAATTTGTCACGGAAAAAACGGTTGTTGCATCAGCCGACGTACGTGCGCTAAGCGCCACCATTGCGTCTGAAGCATAGGAAACAAGACATGGCCAACCCGCTATTTGATACGCTTTTTGGAAAACATGCAGGCAAGTCACAGGTCTTCCTGCATTTGGCCGATGGGCAGACGATCAGCTATGTCGCGTTTCTGGGCATGGCCGCGCAATATGCGGGTGCCTTGACAAAAATGGGATTGATGCCGGGTGACCGCCTTGCCGTGCAGATTGCCAAATCTCCGCAGGCGTTAGCGGTTTATGCGGCTTGCGCGCAGGCAGGGGTGGTGTTTTTGCCACTCAACACGGCCTACACCGCTGACGAGGTGTCGTATTTTGTAGAAAACAGCGGGGCGCGGCTGGTCTTGTGTGACCAAAGCCAGCATGCAGCGATGGTGCCTGTGGCCAAGTCCTGCGGTGCCGCACTGGCGACGATGAACGCTGACGGTTCGGGCAGCTTTCAAGATGTGGCATCTGGCCTTGCAGACACTTTTGAAACCGTTGACAGGTCCGAGGATGACTTGGCCGCGTTTTTGTACACTTCGGGCACCACAGGCCGGTCCAAGGGCGCTATGCTGACCCAAGCGAACCTGCTGTCGAATGCACAGACTTTGATGGCAGAATGGCGGTTCACGCAAGATGATGTTCTGCTGCATGCCTTGCCGATCTTTCATACTCACGGGCTGTTTGTGGCCTCGAACATTACGCTGCTGGCCGGTGGGCAGATGATATTTTTGCCGACGTTCAATCTGGATCAGGTCATCGCACAACTGCCAAACGCGACGACCATGATGGGAGTGCCGACCTTCTACACAAGGTTGCTGGGCGATGATCGGTTTACCAAAGATCTAGCCGCCCATATGCGCCTTTTCGTCTCTGGCAGTGCACCGCTTTTGGCTGAAACACATGCTAAATTCGAACAGCGCACAGGCTTGCGGATACTTGAGCGTTACGGCATGACCGAAACCAATATGAACACCTCAAACCCCTATGATGGCGAACGTCGTGCGGGCAGGGTCGGGTTTCCGTTGCCGGGGGTGGAGCTGAAGATTACCGACAGCCAAACCGGTGAAACCTTGCCTCAGGGTAAGATCGGCGAGATCGAAGTCAGAGGGGCGAACGTCTTCAAAGGCTATTGGCAAATGCCCGAAAAAACCGCCGAAGAGCTGCGCGCCGACGGGTTTTTCATCACCGGAGATCTCGGCCAGATTGATGAGGACGGATATGTCCACATCGTCGGCCGCAACAAGGACCTGATCATTTCTGGGGGATATAACATCTACCCCAAAGAGATCGAATTGCTTTTGGATGCCGAGCTGAACGTGCAGGAATCAGCCGTTATCGGAGTGCCACACCCCGACTTCGGGGAAACGGTCGTGGCGATTTTGGTACCCGAGAGTGGCAGCTCGCCTGATCTGGATGCAATAAAAGCCAGCATTTCGAAGTCCTTGGCCCGGTTCAAGCACCCGCAGCGCATGATCGTAATGCCCGAGCTTCCCCGAAATACGATGGGAAAAGTGCAAAAGAAAGCGCTTCGGGATCAGTTCAAAGATCTGTTTGCGTCCTAAGGCATCTGCGTCGGTGACAGGTATTGCGTTTCATTTCGCGTGCCTGCCATTGCATTGGGCCGACGCACCGCTAAATCTTGCGATATGACAAATAGAAATGACCTTAAGCCAGAGCATGTCAGCGACATCGTGCAAATGGCGCTGTCCGATCATGTAAGCTTTGCCGATATCGAACGGGAATACGGGTTGGGTGAAAAGCAGATCAAAGCGTTGATGCGCGATACCCTCAAACCCGGCAGCTACAAAGCATGGCGCAAACGCGTTCGCGATTTTTCGGACAGACGTGAGCATTACAAATAGCCGTGTCGTCAAAGTCAGATGAAGTGCATTGACCCAAAACAGCCTATCGGGCTGCGTTCAGGATTTCCAAAAGGTCCGCTTGGGAAAGCACAAATGGATTGCCCTTCATCGACGATGCTTCGGCGGAAGCTGTGGCCACCTCGGTGAAGTCGGAGTGAGACAGCCCCATCTCTTCCAATCCGCGCAGCCCCATATCCCGCGACCAGCGTTGCAGACCGGATACCTCGGACTTGCCGGTAAGTGATCCAAAACTGGCATTGATCTGGTCGATCACCCACTGCAATCGTGCATGGATATCTGAGTTCGCTTGCGATTGACGCAGGTGCGATTCCAGAACGGCAGGCAGCAGGGCACCACAAATCTCTCCGTGTGGGGCACCCGTTCTGCCGCCGATCACGCCAGCAAATCCGTGCACAGCGCCAAGCCCCGCGTTCGCCAAGGCCAAGCCGCCCCATGTGCTGACCATCGCCATTTCGTCCCATGCGGCAGCGCCGTCGTTCTCTACCACGTCTTTCAGAACACGCAGTCCTTTGGGAATGGCCTGCAGGCACAGCGCATCTGTCATGGGGTTTGCCTTGACCGACAGATAAGGTTCGATGACCTGCGTGATTGCATCCAATCCGGCGGCAAGCGCTATCCTTTTTGGTGCGCCCTGCATCAGGCTGGCGTCAACGATTGCGATGTTGGGGATCATCCGGGGATCCCGCAGGCTGACCTTGATGCCGTGTTCAGGCACCAGGATCACTGCGTTCTTTGTGACCTCCGCCCCGGTGCCTGCGGTCGTGGGCAGCGCGATGAGCGGCAGGGGGGCATTTTCCAACGGGCGACCTGTGCCAACGACCTCGAGGTAGTCTTGCGACGACCCCGCGCAGGGGATCAGCGCGGCCAACGCCTTGGCAAAGTCGATAACAGCACCGCCACCCAACGCGATGACCACATCTGGATCAAAACCGTTGGTCTGGGTGCGGGCCATTTCGATGTCAGGCAAGCTGGGTTCTTGCCCACATGCTAACGTTCTGACCTGTAAACCCGCATTTTGGCAGGCATCCAGCAACCTCTGCGCCCGTTGCGCATTCGCGCCATGCACCAGCAAAACATTGTCGCCAAAGGTCTGTGCCAGTGCGGGCGTCTTGGCACTTTGTCCGCGCCCGAAATGGATCGCCTGCGGGCTTAGGAATGAGAACATATCGTACCTCGGTTTAGATCGCCGTTAAACGCTCAGTGTTGCCTGAACCGCCTTCTTCCAAGATGCGTATTTGGCATCCCGAAGATCCTCGTCCATTTTTGGTGAAAACTGGGTCTCGCGGGCCCAAGAGGCAGCAAACCCTTGCTGGTCGGGATAAACACCTGCGCGCATGCCAGCAAGCCAAGCCACCCCAAGGGCCGTTGTCTCGTGGTTGACGGGCCGGTCAACCGGGGCTGCAATGATGTCCGACAAAAACTGCATCGCCCAATCGCTGGCTGCCATGCCACCGTCGACGCGCAAGGTTGGCTGCACGCCTTTGGCGTGCCAGTCTGCCGACATGGCCTCCAACAGATCACGGGTCTGAAACCCGACACTTTCAAGCGCAGCCTTTGCCATCTCGGACGGGCCGGTGCTGCGCGTCAGCCCGAACACAGCCCCCCGGCAATCGGGGTTCCAATAGGGTGCACCAAGACCGACGAAAGCCGGTACAAGGATAACGTTCTGGTGCGGATCGGCCTGTTCGGCCAATGCATGCGTTTCTGCGGCAGCGCTGATGATCTTCAGCCCGTCGCGCAGCCATTGAACAACGGCACCAGCCACAAAAATCGACCCTTCAAGCGCATAGGTCGGTTTTCCATCCAACTGATAGGCAATCGTAGTCAGCAGGCGGTTTTTTGATTGAACCGGCGTATCGCCGGTATTCAGCAAGGCAAAACAGCCCGTGCCGTATGTGGATTTCAGCATTCCCGGTTCAAAGCATGCCTGACCGATGGTGGCCGCCTGTTGGTCGCCCGCGACGCCGTAAATCGGGATCTTGGCCCCCAGCATGTCAGAATCTGTCAGGCCGAAATCTGCGGCGCAATCCTTGACCTCTGGCAGCATGTTCATCGGTATATCGAGCAGATCGCAGATGGTCTTGCTCCACCGGCCTTTGTGAATATCATATAGCATGGTGCGCGCTGCGTTGGTCGCGTCGGTGGCGTGTGATGCGCCGGCTGTCAGCTTCCAGATCAAATAGCAGTCAACGGTGCCAAACAGCAATTCTCCCTTGGCGGCGCGGTCGCGGGCACCTTCGACATTATCCAAGATCCAAGCCAGTTTGCTTGCGGAAAAATACGGATCAAGCAGCAATCCTGTGCGCGCGGTAATCATCGTCTCGTGATCTGCATCGCGCAAAACGCGGCAAGCCTCGGCGGTGCGGCGGTCCTGCCAGACGATTGCATTATAGACGGGTTGGCCCGTCTCTTTATCCCAGACAATCACGGTTTCGCGCTGATTTGTTATACCGATCCCGGCAATGTCTGAGGCGCTAATTCCGGCGCTCTCAATCGCATCGCGGCAGGTGGCAACTGTTGTATCCCAAAGATCCTGCGGGTCATGTTCAACCCAGCCAGACTGCGGGAAATGCTGGGCGAACTCTTGTTGGGACTGGGCTTTCGCGGTCATGCCCGCATCAAACACAATCGCACGGGTCGAGGTCGTGCCCTGATCAATTGCAAGAATATAGGTCATAAGTGTCCTCGTTGCTTTGGACGAAAAAAGCGACCACCAAGGAAGCAGCCGCTGTTTTTACCGTGCAGGACTGTGCCCGCCAGTATTGAACTCCGGGTGATCTGGGGCCAGTTGCCTGGCCCCAGAAGGTAGCATTATTCCCAGGATTTGATCAGCTCGTCATAAGAAATTGTGACGGGCGTTTCATCTTCATTGGCCAGCTTCGCTTTGGGCGAGCCGGGCTGAGACAGCCAGTATTCCGGGTCACGCTCTTCGTTCATGACCGGGCCAAGATCGCCCTGAACACCGGCACGCTCCAGACGGATCAGAACTTTTTCCTGATCTTCGCAAAGTGCATCAAGCGCTTCCTGAGGTGTCTTTGCACCGGACATTGCATCGCCGATGTTCTGCCACCACAGCTGTGCCAGCTTTGGATAGTCAGGAACGTTGGTGCCGGTTGGCGACCACTGAACCCGTGCAGGGGACCGGTAGAATTCGACCAGACCACCCAGCTTTGGTGCACGCTCGGTAAAGCTTTCGTGCTGAATCGTCGATTCACGAATGAATGTCAGACCAACATGGCTTTTCTTTACGTCCACAGTCTTGGAGGTGACGAACTGCGCATAAAGCCAGGCGGCTTGTGCACGGTCCACAGGTGTGGATTCCATCAGCGTCCAGGAACCGGCATCTTGGTAGCCGATCTTGGTGCCTTCAGTCCAATATGCACCGTGCGGCGAAGGGGCCATGCGCCATTTTGGCGTGCCGTCTTCGTTCATCACAGGCAGGTCAGGTTCGACCGACGCGGCGGTAAAGGCCGTGTACCAGAACATCTGCTGGGCGACATTACCTTGGGCAGGAATTGGACCCGCTTCAGAGAATGTCATACCGGCAGCGGCAGGCGGGGAGTATTTTTCCAGCCATTCGATTGCCTTGGTTACAGCATAGACAGCTGCCGGTCCGTTTGTGGCACCGCCACGCGCAACGCACGATCCCACGGGCTGCGACTTCTCGTTGACACGGATGCCCCATTCGTCGACGGGCAGACCGTTTGGTTCGCCTACGTCACCGGCACCAGCCATGGACAGCCACGCATCAGTATAGCGCCAACCCAAGGACGGGTCTTTCTTGCCATAGTCCATGTTGCCAAAGACTTCGCCTTCAACGCCCAGACGGGACAGGTCACGACCGGTGAAGAATTCCGCGATATCCTCGTAAGCGGACCAGTTTACCGGAACACCCAGATCATAGCCGTATTTCTCTTTGAAATCCGCCTTGTTCTGTTCGTCGTTGAACCAATCATACCGGAACCAGTAAAGGTTCGCGAACTGCTGGTCTGGCAATTGGTAGACTTTGCCATCCGGACCCGTGGTGAACGAAAGACCAATGAAATCTTCCAGATCAAGGTTCGGGTTTGTAACCGCCGCACCTTCACCCGCCATCCAGTCGGTCAGGTTGCGCGCCTGCTTGTAGCGCCAGTGGGTGCCGATCAGATCGGAGTCGTTGATGTAGGCGTCATAGATATTCTCGCCCGACTGCATCTGGGTTTGCAGCTTTTCAACAACGTCGCCTTCGCCGATCAGGTCATGGGTGACCTTGATGCCGGTGATGGCTTCGAATGCGGGTGCCAAGACGCTGGATTCGTACTCATGTGTACCGATCGTCTCAGAGACCACGTTGATGGACATCCCTTGGAAAGGCGCTGCCGCATCGATGAAGAACTGAAGCTCGGCTTCCTGGTCGGCACGTGACAGCGACGAAAGATCGCCGATCTCGCTGTCGAGGAATGCCTTGGCGGCATCCATATCTGCGAACGCAGGCGCGGCAAGCATACAAGCTGCAAGCCCGATCGCGGTCGTTCCTTTTAGTCGCAAGTTCATTGTTGTTCCTCCCTAAATTAGAACATTTTGGGGTCACCCGGTTCTTGCTTGCCGGGCTACCCGTTCGATTACACCCAGCGGAAAACCGCGATGGCATAAAAGAAACACACAATCAGTGCCCCCCATTGGGGTGCGCTGAGCAGTCCAAGCCAGGCCAGATTGATAAAGGCCGAGCCCAGTAGCGTGATGAACAAACGGTCACCACGCGTCGTCTCTATTCCCAAAACGCCATTGCGTGGCACCTCGGGGAATTTGATTGCAAGGATCGTAAAGATGATCAGTGTCACCGCGATGATCCCGAAGAAAGTGGCGGTAGGCCAAGTCCATGCCATCCATTCCATTGCGAACTCTCCTTATACCCGCCCAAGGGCAAAACCCTTGGCGATGTAGTTGCGGACGTAATAAATCACCAAAGCGCCTGGTACGATTGTCAGAACCCCCGCAGCGGCCAGCACACCCCAATCAATGCCTGATGCTCCGACGGTGCGTGTCATGGTGGCAGCGATCGGTTTGGCATCAACGCTGGTGAGGGTGCGGCTTAGCAGCAGTTCCACCCAGCTGAACATGAAAAGGAAGAACGCGGTCACCCCGATGCCTGACGCGACGAGTGGCGTGAAAATGCGGATAAAGAAATGCGGGAACGAATAGCCGTCGATATAGGCGGTTTCGTCGATTTCCTTTGGGACGCCGCGCATGAACCCTTCAAGGATCCAGACCGCAAGCGGCACGTTGAACAGGCAATGCGCCAAGGCCACAGCGATATGCGTGTCAAACAACCCGACAGAACTGTAAAGTTGAAAGAAGGGCAGGGCGAAGACGGCAGGTGGCGCCATCCGGTTGGTCAGCAGCCAGAAGAACAGGTGCTTGTCGCCCAGGAAAGTATAGCGGCTGAAAGCATAAGCCGCAGGCAAGGCCACCGCGAGCGAGATGACCATGTTCATCGTAACATAAGCCATCGAATTGAGGTAGCCTGTGTACCATGAAGCATCCGTGAGAATGGTCAGGTAGTTGTCAAAGGTCAGATCATCGGGCCAAAGCGTAAAGCTGTTCAAAATCTCTGTGTTGGTCTTGAGGCTCATCATCACCAGCCAATAGATCGGCAGCAACAAAAACAGCAGGTAAAGGCCCATCACGACGGCGCTGCCGTTGACTTTTGGCAAGGAAAACCCGCGTTTCGGGGTGGACTGGATAAAGTCAGACATCAGTGGCCATCCCTTTTATCAAGGTTCGTCATCACGGTGTAGAACACGTAAGACACCAGCAAGATCACAAGGTAATACATGATCGAGAACGCGGCGGCCGGACCAAGGTCGAACTGTCCGAGGGCCATCTTGACCAGATCAATTGACAGGAAGGTCGTCACATTTCCGGGGCCGCCACCCGTGACCACAAACGGTTCAGTGTAGATCATGAAACTGTCCATAAAGCGCAGTAGAATGGCGATCATCAACACGCCCATGATCTTGGGCAGCTCGATAAAGCGGAACACTTTCCAGCGGTTGGCCTGATCGATCTTGGCAGCTTGATAATAGGCGTCGGGGATGGATTGCAGACCGGCATAGGCCAGCAATGCCACCAGCGATGTCCAGTGCCAGACGTCCATCACAATCACGGTGATCCATGCGGCAATCGGGCCTTGGGTGTAGTTGTACTCAATGCCCATCGCCGCGAGCGTATGACCCAGCAAACCGATATCGACGCGCCCGAAAATCTGCCAGATTGTGCCCACGACATTCCAAGGGATCAGCAGGGGCAGAGACATCAGCACCAGACAAAGCGACGCCCAAAATCCCTTTTTGGGCATGTTGAGGGCGACAAAAATACCGAGTGGAATTTCGATGGCAAGGATGATCATCGAAAACACAATCTGGCGTCCAAACGCGCTCCACATCCGTTCCGATTCAATCATTTCCCTGAACCAGCCCAGCCCCTCCCAGAAAAACTGGTTGTTGCCAAACGTGTCTTGGACCGAATAATTCACCACTGTCATCAGCGGGATCACCGCGGAAAACGCCACCAATACAAGGACCGGAAGAATGAGGAACCAAGCTTTTTGATTAACTGTCTTGTTCATGATTAAGCCACCTTCGGCGCGACGCGCCAGCTATCTGCGTAGACATTGACGCCAGCGGGATCGAAAACGATGCGGTTCATATCAGGTGAGATTTCCGCGCCTTCCTTGGCAATCACATTGACTGGCGTGCCTTGGAAATCAGCGCGCACGATCTTGTGGCGGCCCACATCCTCGACCCGTTTGATGGTCACGGGCAGGCCCACATCACCCGAGGTGAGAGAGGTAAATTCGGGCCGCACGCCCAGTTCCACCTTGCCTGAAAGGGTGCCAAAGCCCTTGCCCAATGAAATTTCGGTGCCCGCAAGCACGGCCTTGTCGCCGGAAATTTCAGCATCCAGCAGGTTCATGCCGGGCGAGCCGATGAAATAGCCGACGAATGTATGCTCTGGCGTCTCGAACAGTTCTTGCGGGGTACCCATTTGCACAACGCGCCCGTCAAACATCACCACCACCTTATCGGCAAAAGTCAGCGCCTCGGTCTGGTCGTGGGTCACGTAAATCATCGTGTGGCCGAATTCATGGTGCAGGGATTTCAGCTGCGTGCGCAATTCCCACTTCATATGCGGGTCAATCACCGTGAGCGGCTCGTCAAACAGCAACGCATTCACGTCTTCGCGCACCATACCGCGTCCCAATGAAATCTTCTGCTTTGCATCCGCTGTGAGCGCGCGCGCCTTGCGGTCGAGTGTGGATTCCATCCCGATCATTGCCGCGATCTGTTGGACGCGCGCGGCGATATAGGCCGGATCGGCCCCGCGGTTGCGCAAGGGAAAGGCCAGATTGTCGCGCACGGTCATGGTGTCGTAGACAACGGGAAACTGGAAAACCTGCGCGATATTGCGCTGCGTCGTCGGCGCCATTGTCACGTCGTGATCATCAAAAAGGATGCGTCCCTGACTAGGGTGCAGCAAGCCTGAGATGATGTTCAGCAAGGTGGACTTGCCGCAGCCAGACGCCCCAAGCAGGGCATAGGCTTCGCCGTCTGCCCAATCAAGGTTCAGTTCCTTTAACGCAAAGTCATCTTCGCGGCTGGGCTTGGGCAGATAGGAATGTGCCAGGTTATCGAGGGTGATTTTTGCCATGTCGTGCTCCCTCAGGCTGCTGTTGCATAGGATGCAGGGGCGATCGATGTGCCGTCTTCTGCAAAGATGTAAACATGTGACGGGTCTAGAAAGACGGTCAAATCTGCGCCGATCTTAAGGTTTTTAATCCCGTGGATCAGCCCGACCCAATTGTCGCCGTGGTGGTCAAGATGCACGAATGTCTCCGATCCTGTGATCTCGGTCACTTGCAGTTTTGCGCTGAATTTCATCGCCGAGGCCGCTGGTTTGTCCAGCTCAAGGTGGTTGGGGCGGAACCCGGCAAGGTAATCGCCGTCCGGCAACCCTGCAAATGCACCTGCCGCCGCTGTGGTCTGATCATCCCCAAAGGCAAGGCTTTCGCCCGATTTGGTGATGTTCAAAAAGTTCATCGGCGGATCGGAAAATACCCGCGCCGTGGTCGCATTGATCGGTTGGCGGTAAACGATGGGCGTCAGGCCAAATTGCGTAATCCGGCCTTCCCACATCGTTGCGGTATTGCCGCCCAGCAGCAACGCCTCTTCCGGTTCGGTCGTGGCGTAGACAAAAATAGATCCGGCTTCTTCGAAAATCTTGGGGATTTCGGCGCGCAGTTCCTCGCGCAGCTTATAGTCAAGATTGGCCAAAGGCTCGTCGAGCAACACCAGACCGGCATCCTTGACCAGCGCGCGTGCGAGGGCGCAACGTTGCTGCTGGCCGCCCGAAAGCTCAAGCGGTTTGCGATCCAGAAAGGGGGACAGCTTCATCAGATCGGCGGCTTTTTTTACAGCCGTATCAATCTGCTTGGAGGATTGCTTTAGCAGGCGCATCGGGCTGGCGATGTTATCATAAACGGTCATCGAGGGGTAGTTGATGAACTGTTGATACACCATCGCGACGCGACGATCTTGCACGCGCATGCCAGTGACGTCCTTGCCGTTCCAGATCACTTTGCCGGTATTCGGGGCATCAAGCCCGGCCATAAGCCGCATCAAGGATGTCTTGCCAGCCGAAGTCGGTCCAAGCAGGACGTTCATCGTCCCCGATTTAAGCTCCAGATCGGTTGGGTGGATATGCGTCAGGCCGTTAACCACCTTCGAGACGCCCTCAAGAACAAGTGACATTAGCCTCTCCCTTTTTGCAACTGCGGCTGCGCCGTACCGGTCGTCGCCTGCTGGCTGTGGGCCATCCAAGCATCAAGTGTTTCGATTTGACCAGCTGTCATACGAAGCCCCAATTTCGAGCGGCGCCAGACCACATCATCTGCTTTGCGGGCATATTCTTTTTCAATCAGCCAAAGGACTTCGCGCTCTGTCAGGTTGGCCCCAAAATTCTGGCCCAGATCATCGGCTGTCCGGGCATCGCCCAAAACCTGAAATGCATCTGTCCCGTAGGCCTTGATAAGCCGGGTGGCCCAAAGCGACGTCAAAAACGCATATTCGGCCTGCAATCGATCTGTCAAAGCGCGCACGCCATCGACAGGGAAATCTCCGCCCGGCAGCGCGACACCGGCGGTCCATGTGCCGGTGGTTGGCGCAAAGAAGGGGGCGATTTTTTCAAGGGCGGTTTCAGCCAGCCTGCGGTAGGTCGTGATCTTGCCGCCAAACACATTGAGCATCGGAGCGCCCGCAGTTTCATTCACTTTCAACACATAATCGCGTGTCGCTGCAGTGGCAGAGGTCGCACCGTCATCATAAAGCGGACGCACGCCCGAATAGGTCCATACGATGTCATCCGTTGTCACGGGGACCTTGAAGTAGTTGGAAGCAAAATCAACAAGATACGATTGCTCTTGGGGGGTGCAGACTGGTTTTTCGGTCACATCGTCATGTTCGGCATCCGTGGTGCCGATCAGCGTAAAGTCAGTCTCGTAGGGGATGGTGAAGATGATCCGCCCGTCTTCACCCTGAAAGAAATAGCATTTGTCGTGGTCATAAAGTTTCGGCACCACAATATGGCTGCCGCGCACCAGCCGCACCCCTTCGGTGGAGTTGATCCGAACGGTGTTGCGAATGACGTTTTCGACCCAAGGACCGCCTGCATTCACCAGCATCCGCGCCTGCACGATCCGCTTTGCTCCGCCATCTTTTGGCTCAAGTGTGATCTGCCACACCCCGTCGACCGCCTCGGCCGAGACGACCTTGGTGCGGACATTGATCTTTGCGCCACGGGCTTCGGCATCACGGGCATTCAGGACAACCAACCGGCTGTCTTCGATCCAGCAATCCGAATATTCGTATGCCTTTTCAAAACGATCTTGCAAGGGCGCGCCCTCGGGCGTGCCGGACAAATTAAGCGACGTCGTCCCCTTGAGGATTTTGCGTCCGCCGAGATTGTCATACATGAACAGACCGACACGGATCAGCCACGCAGGCCTGCGGCCTTTCATCCATGGCATTACAACGCTTAACAACTTTGAGGTTGGTGTATCGCCTTCGAACCGCATGTCTTTGTGGTAGGGCAGAACAAACCGCATCGGCCACGAGATGTGCGGCATGGCGCGCAACAGGGTTTCGCGTTCAATCAACGCCTCGCGTACCAGACGGATTTCCCAATATTCAAGATACCGCAGCCCACCATGAAACAACTTGGTAGAGGCAGACGAGGTTGCAGAGGCCAGATCGTTCATTTCAGCCAGCTCGACTGACAGACCGCGACCGACAGCATCACGCGCGATCCCGCATCCATTGATGCCACCGCCAATGACGAAAAGGTCAACGATCTTTTGATCTTTCTGCTGGTTCAATGAAGCCTCCTCCGCTTTCATTTATGCGCCCCAGCCTCCCAGCTTGCGACGTTGCGTCAGAAAACACGCAATTGGATGATAACGCAAGAACGAATGTTCGTTTATGTTCCTTTTTGCAGAACACGCTGTATTTAGATGGTTTTTTCTTCTCTGTTATTCATATTTGAACCTTTTTTCCCAATTTGGCTCGATTCGAACACTTGACGCTTGGGCAAGAGTATAGATTGTTAAAGGGATAACGGGACGACATATCTAGCGCCTTCATAGGTTGGCGAGGGAGTACCGAAAGGAGAGGCGGTGGCGTCAAATTTCAGACAAAGAGAGATACTTGAGCTTGCGCGCAAGGACGGCAAGGTCACGGTCGACGGTCTTGCGATGCACTATGATGTAACCGTCCAGACCATCCGCCGTGATTTATCGGATTTGGCCGAAAGCGGGCGGCTTGAAAGAGTTCATGGCGGCGCTGTGATCCCTTCAGGTGTGGTCAATATCGTATACGACGAACGCCGCCGTCTGAACGAGGCAGGCAAGAAAGCGATCGGTGTAAGATGCGCGCAGGCGATCCCCGAAGGCGCATCGGTGTTTTTGAACATCGGGACCACAACAGAGGCTGTTGCCCGGGAATTGCTGGATCATGAAAACCTGCTGGTTGTGACCAACAACCTGAACATCGCAAACATTCTGGCCGCCAACCACAGCTGCGAGATCATTCTGGCAGGTGGCATCCTGCGGCGCGCCGACGGGGGGATCGTGGGCGGAATGACGGTTGAAATGGTCAAGCAATTCAAGTTCGATTTCTGCGTTCTGGGCTGTTCGGCCATCGACGCGGATGGCGACCTGCTGGATTTCGACGGACAAGAAGTAATGGTCAGCAACACCGCGATCCAAAGATCACGCAAGGTCATGGTGGTCGCCGATCACCTCAAGTTCGAGCGCACCGCACCGCTCACGATCTGCACGCTTGGCGATGCCGAGGTGCTGTTCACCGACGATGCTCTATCAGACCAGTTGCAGGCCAGTTGCACGGCTTGGGGTACCGAAGTGGTGGTAGCGTAAGGTGAAGGATCGCACCCACTCTGGTTGGCTCTTCGTCGTTCCGGCCGCCTTGGTTCTGGGCTTTGTGGGGCTCATTCCGTTGATCACGGTCGTCAATTATTCATTCTTTGAAATTTTCATTCTGGACTCCCGTTTTTGGATCGGCACGGAATGGTATGCCGATATCATCGGGTCGGAACGGTTCTGGGCCAGCTTTGGCCGCAGCACATTGTTCTCTTCCGTGATCCTCACGGTTCAAATTCCCTTGGGTATTGCGATCGCGCTGTGCATCCCCAGAAACAAACTGTGGGTTGGTATCAGCCTTGCGGTTGTCGCACTGCCGCTTTTGGTGCCGTGGAACATGATCCCGTCGCTATGGCTTAGCTTGTTGAACCCGGAAAATGGTATTCTGGGACGTCTGCTGCCTGTGGTAGGCTGGCCGAGTGATTGGAAAGGCTCGATCCCGCACACGTGGGCAGTGCTGGTCGTCATGGATGTCTGGCATTGGACAAGTCTTGTTGTGATCCTGTGTTACAGCGCGCTCACCACCATTCCGTCCTCCCACTATCAGGCCGCCGCAATCGACGGGGCAGGGCCGTGGCAGGTGTTTCGCTTTATCCAGCTGCCGCAATTGTATCATGTGTTGCTCATGGCCATTTTGCTGAGGTTCATGGATTCATTCATGATCTATACAGAAGCCTTCCCGATCAACGCAGGCGGGCCAGGCGGGGCCACGATGTTTCTGGCGGTGGATCTGGGCGAAGAGATCAAGGCGTTCAACTACGGCCCATCCGCGGCGCGGTCCGTGATCTATTTCCTGATCATCCTGATCGTCGCGTGGAGCTTTACCAAAGCCCAAAGCAAGCTCGACGAGAAGCAGCCTGAATGATGAAGTCATCCCGCGCCTTCGCGGCCCTCAAATTGATAGGGCTTTTGACTTTTGTCGGTTTCATCGCCCTGCCGCTGATCCAGATGACGGGAATCAGTTTCGTGGCAACGCTTGCGCACCCGGATGCCGAGGTCGGCACGATGACCTTGCGCAACTATCGGGCAATTTGGACTGATCCGAACCTGCGTGCGGCGTTTATAAACTCGATCGCCTATGTGCTGATCAACATCTGTATTACGGTCCCGGTTGCCATTCCAGCAGCCTATGCGTTTTCGCGCATGTCTTTTGTGGGCGACAAGCATCTGTTTTTGGCGTTCATCGCCTTTCGCATAACCCCGCCCGTCGTGCTGACCCTGCCCAACTTCCAGTTGTTCTCGACGCTGGGGATTGTGAATTCGGTTTTCGGGATCGCATTGGCGCATTGCCTGTTCAACCTGCCGATCTCGATCTGGATCTTGCAGGGTTTCATCTCGGCCATCCCCAAAGAGATGGACGAAACCGCCTTTCTTGACGGCTATTCGCGTCCGCGCTTTATCTGGAAAATCCTGTTACCCCAAATTGCGCCGGGCATCGCGGTTACGGCGTTTTTCTGTTTCATGTTTTCGTGGGTCGAGGTCGTCTTTGCTCGTATCCTGACCACCACAAACGGCAAGCCGATCTCGATGGCGTTAAGCGCCTTGTTCGGGTTTCAAACAGACATTGGCCTTGTGATGGCGGTGACGGCAGCGTCCATGATCCCCGGCGCGGTCTTGCTTTTCGCGATGCGAGGCCATCTGTCGCGGGGTTTCAAGATCGGCAAGGTCTGAGCCGGGGTATTCAGGCGATCAACGCCGCCATCAGAGCCCCCACCAGACGTGCCCGCGCGGTCTGGTTGGCGAGGGGAGCCACCACTGCCTTTATTCAAGGATCTGGACAGGCCGTTCCCACTGGATCAAGACCGCACAACCGCTTTCGGACCAGACCGAGTGCTGGGTGCCTTGCGGGTTGAGGATCAGCGCGCCTTTCGGATAATCGCCCCGCTCGTCAGATTGCACGCCGTCAAGGACAAGGATCGTTTCAAGCCCCGTATGCAAATGGAGCGGCACTGTCGCGCCGGGCGCATAGCGAAGAATGGCCAGCGCGGGTGATCCTTTCTTGATGTGATGAATCGCAACGCCTTCGCGGAAATGTGTAAACGGCAGTTCCTGCCACGTGTCGACAAAGTCATTGATGAACATCGGCTTATCCATTCAGTGCGTGTTTCAGTTCAGCGAAGGTCGCGGTCCAACCGACGATGGCCCCTTGCGCGCGGATCATGTCCAGCGTTGCGGCTTTAAAGGCGGGAAAATAGCTTTCGGTTGCGTCCTCGATCAGGACGCACTCAAATCCGCGATCATTTGCTTCACGCATTGTGGTTTGAACGCAGACTTCGGTTGTGACGCCTGCGAAAATCAGGGTTCTTGTCCCAAGTCGGGCAAGGTGGTCGGACAGAATGGTGGCATAAAAGGCCCCCTTGCCGGGCTTGTCGATGACCAGCTCACCCGTGATGGGATACACCTCTTGGATGATGTCAGCACCGCGTTCGCCCGCAACAAGTATGCGACCCATAGGGCCGGGGTCACCGATGCGCGCCTCAGGCGCGCCGCGGTCGCGTTTTGCTGCTGGCAGGTCAGACAGATCCGGCTTGTGACACTCACGGGTGTGGATCACCGGTATGCCGGTGTCGCGGCACAGCGCAATCAGCGCAGCGGTTGTCGGAACGATGGCCTGAAGCAAGCTGACATCATTTCCGAGCGTTTCCCCAAAGCCGCCGGGTTCAATAAAGTCGCGCTGCATGTCGATCACGATCAGCGCGCTGGTCGTGGCGTCAAAGTCGAAACCAAACGGGAGAGCGGTTGCAATCTGTGGCATCAGGCATGTCCTCCCATGTGATGACCGATTGTTGCGATGTCGGCCTGAGCAATCGGGGCATCATAGGAAATGCGGCCCTCGGACATGACAAGAACGCGGTCGGCCAGTTCCATGATTTCATCAAGGTCTTCGGACATCAGCAGCACCGCTGTATTTGAATTTCGTGCTGCCATGATGCGGGCTCGGATTTCGCTGACGGCAGAGAAATCCAGACCGAAACACGGGTTTGAGATCACCAGTAGGTCAACCTCGCCTGACAATTCCCGTGCGAGCACTGCCCGCTGCACATTGCCCCCGGACAGGGACTGGATCGGACTGTCAAGCGAGGCGGTCTTGACCTTGAAGGCTGCGACTAAATCGGCGGCGCGGCGGCGCATGTCGCTTGGGGATAGCCAGAAACCGCCTGTATCAAAACTGCGAAAGGCAATGTTTTCAGTCACCGACATGCGCGGCGCGCAGGCGTTTTGTAGCGGTTCTTCGGGCAGGAAACGCACGCGGGCTTTGTGTGCCTCTTTGCGCGTGGCGCTGTAGGGAGCCCCGTTTATGCGGATTGTTCCGCTGTCCAGCGCACGTTGGCCGGTCAGGATTTCCATCAGCTCCATCTGGCCATTCCCGGAAATGCCGGCAATCCCGACGATTTCACCTGCACGCACGGTAAGGTCGGCAATCTCGATGTCTTTCAGACCGGACCTGTCGCGCATGCGGGCATTTTGAACTTGCAACACCGGGGCTCCGGCAGTTTCCATGCGCGGGCTGGGAGACGCCAATGTTGCATCCCCCATCATCATTGCCGCCATGTCCGCATGGCTTAGTCCGCTGACCTTGCCGCTGCCCACCAGTTTGCCGCGCCGCAGGACGGATACCTCATCGGCATAGGCGGTCACTTCGCGGAACTTGTGGGTGATCATCAGTACGGATATCGTGCCTTCTTCACATAATTGCCGCACATGACCCAGCACCTCGTCCGCTTCATCCGGGGTCAGGACCGATGTCGGTTCATCAAGGATCAAAAACCTGCGCCCCAGATAAAGCTGTTTGAGGATTTCCAGCTTCTGCTTTTCACCGGCCGCAAGCGCGCGCACGGGCTGATCCAGCGGCACCTGAAACGGCATGTCTGCCATAAAGGTCTGCAGGTCGATACGTTCGCGGTGCCAGTCAATCACGCGAGGGGCATCTTCGCGACTGATCACCAGATTTTCTGCCGCCGTCAGTGACGGCACCAGCGTGAAGTGTTGATATACCATCCCAAGGCCAAGCGCATGGGCAGCCTTTGGGTCCGCAATGCGGGCCTCTTTGCGGTCCACGAGCATCTCGCCCGATGTCGGATGATAGAAACCCATCATACATTTGACGAGTGTGGATTTGCCCGCGCCATTTTCCCCAAGCAAGGCATGGAAACTGCCCGGCTTCACATGGATCGAACAATCATCCAGCGCGGTAAATGCGCCAAACCGCATCGTCATATGCAGGGTTTCAACGCCGATGGCACCCGTGTTCATGGCAAGTGCGACAGCAAGGTTGCGCTGTCGCTGACTGCGCCAAAGACGCCACCCTGCATCGTTACCATTTTCAGTGCCGCGTCATGGTTGCCCTTGTCCGTTGCGCCGCAGCAATCAGACAGCACAAGGCACTCAAAACCCCGGTCGTTGCCTTCGCGCATGGTGGTGGACACACAAACATCCGTCGTGATTCCTGTCAGGATGATGTTCTCGATCCCGCGCGTGCGCAGGATCATCTCAAGGTCGGTGGCGCAAAAGCTGCCTTTGCCGGGCTTGTCGATGATCGGCTCGCCGGTGATGGGATAAAGATCGGGGATGATGTCCCAGCCGGGTTCGCCCCGCACGAGGATTTTTCCGCAAGGGCCGGGATCGCCAATGCCAGCCCCAATCTGCCTGCTCCGCCACCGCTTGTTGGCGGGCAGGTCGGCAAGGTCAGAGCGATGGCCTTCGCGGGTGTGGATGATGTGGTAACCCTTGGCCCGCATCGCTGCCAGAACCCGCTTGATCGGTTCGATCGGGGCCTGGGTCATTGACAAATCATAACCCATTTTGTCCACATAGCCGCCCTTGCCGCAGAAATCGGTCTGCATGTCGATGATCATCAGCGTTGTGTTTTCGGGGCGCAAATCACCGTTATAGGGCCAGTCATAGGGGTCGGCGTTAATCGTGTGCTGGGCGGCATCCTTCATTCCGCAGCCTCCGGTGTCGCCTTGAAAACGGCTGTCGGAGCAGGAAAGCCAAAGCCGGTGCCATCGGTGACTTTCACCTCATCCTCCCAAGGAAGCCGATACTGCCCGGCGGCCAGATCGGTCATGTAGGTATAGGGGCAATCCTGCGCGCCGCCTTTGACGGCCACATAGCCGCGATGCCCGAATTGATAAATGTTGTTTTCCACACCCCAGTTGATCCGCGCCTCGCGCACCAGATCGGGGCGAACTTCGGCGGTGATGATCTCATCCACGCGGCCAGACGTGCCGTGGGCGATGATGGAGCCATCAAAGTTGCAGATCATCCCTTCGCCCATGCTGTCAAACGTCCCGTCAGAGCCGCACATGCAAACGTTGGCCGTGACCATGAGGTTGCAAAAGGCATTGGATTGATTGGTAAAACGCCACGAGTCGCGGATCGGCGCGGTATAGCCTGCGGTGCGCAGCATGATTTCGGCCCCCTTATAGGCGGCTTCATGTGCCATTTCGGGGAACATGCCGTCGTGACAGATGATCAGCGACAGCTTGCACCCCTTTGGCCCGTCGATCACCGGAATACCGCCATCGCCCGGGGCCCAGGGTTCGACCGGCACCCAAGGATGCATCTTGCGGTAGTACAGTTTGACCTCGCCAAAGTTGTCGATGATCAGCCCGGTGTTCCACGGCATCCCGCCGGGGTTCTTTTCCATGATCGAAAAGCAGCCCCAGATATCATTGTCGATGCTGGCCTGTTTGAATGCCGCCACTTCGGGTCCGTCCATCGTGCACATGATGTCGGGGTTGATGTCCATTGACAGCCCGTGCAGCGCATATTCCGGGAAAACGACAAGGTCCATCGTCCCCATGTTGCGCCGCGCCTTGGCTGTCATTTCAACAATACGCGCGGTTTGTTCGGCCAGATCAGCAGCAGTCACCACAAGCGGCAGCTTAAGCTGCACCAAGCCGATGACCACGCCATTTGGCGGTTTGTTCAGACCTCCAAGACCATTCATGTCACTCTCCTATTTGGTAATACTCAATTCGCCCGGTGCCCCGGCCATGGCGCGCGAGGGCGAAGATGTTGCGATCAGAACACCCAGCGTCAAGACGTAAGGTGCTGCGAAGAATAGGTAATATCCCTCTGATATCCCGACAGATTGCAAGGTTGGGCCAAGTGCGCCGGCCCCCCCGAACAACAAGGCGGCACCAAAGCAGGCGATCGGGTTCCAGCGGGCAAAAATGACAAGGGCCACGGCCATGAGGCCTTGACCGGACGAGATGCCTTCGTTCCAGCTGCCCGGATAAAACAGGGATAGGTAGGCACCGCCGACACCCGCAAAGGCACCTCCGACGGTTGTGGAAAGGGTACGGATCAACGCAGGGCGTAACCCCATAGCGCGGGCGGCATCGGTGCTGTCGCCAACCACGCGAATAACCAGCCCGACGCGGGTCGCCCGAAACATCCACCACATCGCAAAAGCCAGACCTGCGCCGATGATAAACAACACGTTCACCCGCAACGCGGCCCGCACTTGTGGCACATCAGACCACCAGCCGAAATCGATCGAGGGCAGATCAGGAGCGACGGGTTGCACGAAAGGTTTGCCGAAATAGAACGCGAGGCCCATGCCAAGGATCATCATCGCGATGCCCACGGCAATGTCATTGACCCGTGGCAACGAACAGATCAGCCCGTGGATCAGCCCGAAAAACGCACCCCCTGCAGCGGCGGCCAGCACACCCAGCCAAGGCGATCCGGTCAGATAGGCGGCGGCGTAACCGGACATCGCCCCAAAGACCAAGGTGCCTTCCAGCCCCAGATTGATCCGGCCTGACCGCTCCGTCAGGACTTCTCCCAAGCTGACAAACAGAAACGGTGTCGAGACGCGGATCGCGCCGCCCAAGATTGCAAGCGGGATGACCCAAAGGCCCAGATCACTTTCCATCAGGCAGACCTCCAACGTTCGGGAGCGAACATCTTGAAACGGCCATAAAGCGTGTCGCTCATCAAAATGGACACAAAGACAAAGCCTTGCAGGACAAGCACCGTGGCAGCGGGCAGGTTCATGCGGCGCTGGATGAGGCCTGAAGAGGCCTCAAATCCGGCCAGAAGGATCGCCACGGGAATGATGGCAAGCGGGTTATGACGCGCGAGAAAGGCAACCAGAATGCCGGTATAGCCGTAGCCGGCCGCAAGGCTGCCATTGGCAGAGCCGTGGACGGCTGCGACCTCAAAGAAGCCCGCAAGCCCGGCAAGCGCGCCACCAAGTGCCGTAAAGCCGATGATCAGCCGCCCGACCGACAGGCCCTGCACTTGGGCTGCGCGCATGTTGCCACCAGCAATACGGGCGGCAAAGCCCCATGTCGTCTTTTCAATCAACACCCAAGCCAGCAGGCAGGCGAGGATGCCAAAGGCGAGGCCCCAATGCACCTCCCAACCAGGAATGTCACCGACGCGCAATTGCGCAGGCAGAGGGGTTGTGGACGGTTTGTTCAGGCTTTCAGGATCGCGCAGCGGCCCTTCAACAAGGTGGTTCATCAAAGCGATGGCGATATAGGCCATCAGCAGGCTGGCAATGGTTTCATTGACGCCCCGATAATATCGCAAAGCACCGACCGCGCCGATCCACAGACCACCAACCAGCATGGCGCAGGCGGCCATGAGCGGGAATGCTATCAAACCTATGGACTGGCTGAAGACAACGCCCGCAGCCCCCGCCGCCACGCCGCCCAGAACGATCGCTCCTTCACCGCCGATCACCACAAGACCAAGGCGGGCGGGCAAAGCCACACACAGAGCGGCAAAAAGCAAAGGCGCGGTGCGCGACAGCGTGTTTTGCCACGAAAACGCAGAACCAAACGCGCCCTGATAGGTCAGCGCAAAGAACTGGATGGGGGATTTCCCCTGCAATAACAGAAAGATGCTGAATACTGCTATGCCAACCAGCAAGGCGGCGAGGGGCAGCACGACAGCTTCGGCACGGCGCGCAAACCGACCCAGCAGCCCGCGATGGGCTGGCACGACCAAAGGTGCCGATGCGGATTGATCTGTCATCGCTGCCCCCGTTTTAGCAGTTAAGAGGTTGAACCGATTACGCCTTCAACGAGGTAATCCATGCTTTCCAATGCGATATCTGTTTCAACCAACGCCTTATCTGCGGTCAAAAGCGGGTTCCCCGCATTGTCGTTCAGCGGACCTTTGATCGCAGCGAACCCGCCCGCCATTATCTGGGCCTTGACGGCTTCGAACTGTGCGCGGGACGCATCAGAGACGGCGGGCCCGAGCGGTGACATCTTAATGAAACCATCGGCCAGACCGCCGCGCACAAAGTTATCAATCGTGCCGCCGTCCAGTACGGTCTGCACCATGCCTGTGTAGACACCAGCCCAGTTCCACTCGGCCCCGGTCAGATATTTCTCGGGGGCAAGGGGCGACTGATCGGCGTGGTAGCCGCAGACAAAACAATCGCGTCCTGCGGCGGTCTCCATCACAACCTTGGGGCCATCGACATGGCAGGTGATCACGTCACAGCCCGCATCGGCCAGCGCATTTGTCGCCTCTGCCTCTTTCACGGCCAGCGACCATTCGCCGGTAAAGATCACCTGACAGGTGATTTCAGGGTCAACCTGACGCGCCCCCAGCAGGAAGGAATTGATGTTGAGCAAAACCTGCGGGATCGGCTTGGCCGCGACAAACCCGATTTTCTTGGTCGTTGTGGCATGCCCTGCGGCGATCCCGTTCAGGTATTGGCCCATCCCGATATAGCCGAAGTATGACCCGACGTTGGTGGGCATCCCATCGGTCCAAAGGCCTGCGGCGTGTTGAAAACGGACATCGGGGTGCTTTGGTGCGGTTTCCAGAACATGGGGGTTGAAGTACCCAAAGGATGTTGGGAACAACAACTTTGCGCCGTCAAAATTGATCATCGATTCCATCGAGTTTTGCACATCGGTGGTTTCGGCGACGTTTTCTTCCTCGACGACGATGACGCCTTCCATGGCTTTTACGGCGGCCGCACCTTCGGCATGGGCCTGATTATAGCCAAAGTCATCCTTTGGCCCGACATAGATGAAACCCACAGTCAGTGGCGCATGGGCATCGGCAGTGGCGAAGGTTGGCAGTGAGGTTGCACCAGCAAAAGCTGCGGTTCCCTTCAAGAACTTCCGGCGCGAAAACGATGTGAGTGGCATTTGCAAAGCTCCTTAAGCATTGACATGGCACTGCGGGTCGAACCGGCAGCCCCAGAATGACGATGCTAGAAGAGTTACGCCTTCAAGCGCTGTTGTCGTCTGCTAAGTTCGCAACAACGTGATGCAAAAAATGCAGCGCTATTGATTGACCGTATCTGGCAGATGTAAAACGGCGGTCCTGACCTCAGGAGGCCGCGCGTGTTTCAAGGGCCGCGACGAGCTGTTGACCGAACTTGGCAGAGGCAACGGGCAGGGTGCGCCCCTTCATCTGACCCAGCAAAAGCCGACCGATGGGGATGTCTTTTTCGGAAAGGGGGCGATGTGCAATCGTGTTTTGTTTTTCTGTGCTCAGGCCAATCGGGATCTGAAAGCCAACGGCATTTTCGCAAGTCACATAGTGGCGGATCAGGTCAAACGATTCCGTCTCGACGATGGGCGCCAAGATGCGCCCTTTGCGGGTCGCGGCCAGCTCTAGCAGATTGCGCACCCCATAGGCGGTTGAGGGCAGGACAAGATTGAATTCCAGACAATCGCGCAGCCGCAATTCTGTCTTCTGCGCCAAGGGGCTGTCGTGCTGAAAGACTGCATGAACCGGCTGAGGAAGGGCACAAAGTACCTCAAAATCAACAAGATGCACAGGTTCGAAGACCAGCGCCAGATCGCTGCTAAACGAGGCAAGATCCTGCTCTGCCTGCGCGCGATCACGGATATTGACGCTAAAGCTGACGCCGGGATGGGCGGCGCGGTAAATCGCGATTTGTTCGGGCATGAAATACGGTAGCAAAGCCTGTGAGCACGCAATCGAGACATGGCCCCGCCGTTCACCAGACAGATCAGCAACTTGCGATTGCACCCGCGCCAGATCGGTGCGTTGCAATCCAATATGCTGCATCAAAAGTTCGCCTGCGGGGTTAAGCCGCATCCCGCGGGGCAGACGTTCAAAGATTGGCCAGCCGAATTCCTGCTCGAACTGTTGGATGCGCCTGTTCAGCGCAGAGGCGGTCAGGTTTGTATCTTCGGCGGCCTTACGGATTGATCCCGCGCGCACCACGGCTTCGATCAGCTCGAACGTCTTTAAGTATCTCATATTGCTGTCTTTCCAGACTCCGTTGCAAAAAACGCACCGGATATATGCCTTTATAGCATTAGAACTGACCGGTGATCCATCGCACTGTTTGACGCAAGCGCCGAATCCCAATCAGGCGACCCAAAACAGCGAGAGGATGATGACAATGACAAAGCAAACTTCACGACGCAATTTCTTGAAAATGGGGGCCGCTGGTGCGTCTGTCCTGCCATTCCTGCGGGCGATGCCTGCGGCGGCGCAAGGGTCAGATACTCTGGTTGTGGTCAGCGGCCAGACGGTCAACAGCCTTGATCTGCACCGCTCTGGCACCAGCCGCGCCTCTTATCAAGTGGGTGTAAACTGCTATGACCGGCTGGTGTCGTTCGGCACGAAAGAAGCGATCGGGGGCGGGTTTTCGTTTGATTATAGCGTGATCGAACCCGAGCTTGCCGAAAGCTGGACCGTGTCGGACGATGGCCTGACGCTGACATTCAAGCTGAAGCCTGAAGCACGGTTCTGGGACGGTCGCAAGGTCACGGCCGCTGACGTGAAATGGTCGTTTGACCGCGCAGTGTCCGTCGGAGGTTTCCCAAGTGTGCAGATGAAAGCTGGAGGGTTTGAGCGGCCTGACCAGTTCGAAGCCGTCGACGACGAGACGTTCGTGGTCAAACTGGACTTTCCCTCAAAGCTGTCGATCCCTGATCTGGCGGTGCCCGTCCCATATATCATAAACTCGGTCGAGGCGTTGGCCAATGCGACAGCAGCCGATCCGTGGGCGCTGGAATACCTGCATAAGGTCGCCGCAGGATCAGGCGCGTATAAAATTGCCCGTTGGACCCCCGGAGAGCAGATGGTTTACGAGCGCAATGATGATTGGGCCGGTGGTCCGATGCCCGCTATCAAGCGTGTCGTCGTGCGTGAAGTGCCCAGCCCTGCCACACGACGTGCGCTGGTTGAGCGTGGTGATGTGCAGGTCGCATTCGATATTCCTGACAAGGACGCAGCCGAACTGCGGAAACGCTTGACGTCTTCTCGACGCCGGTTGTGAATTGCATGTATTGCCTATGCCCAAACTTTGTCTTTGAACCGTTCCAGGACCCTGACGTGCGCAAGGCGCTTGCCTATGCGGTACCCTATGAGGATATCTTTCAGGCCGCAGCTTACGGTCGCGGCTTGCCACTTTGGGGGGGTGAGGAAGCGATCAACGACATCGCCTGGCCGCGTAAATCGCAGTATTATACCGACCTTGAAAAGGCCAAAGAACATATGGCCAAATCAGGCTATGCAGATGGTTTCGAAGTGCCCCTCTCGATCAGTCTGGACCTTGCATCCTGGATGGAGCCAGCGGCGCTGTTGATACAGGAAGCGCTTGGTGAAATCGGCATCAAGGTCGAGATCGAAAAAATTCCGGGTGCGAACTGGCGCACGGCCTCTTTGGTTGAAAAGCGCTTGCCGCTGCACCTTGAAACTTTCGGTGGCTGGCTGGACACGCCTGACTACTACTTCTTCTGGGCCTATCAGGACGGACACCTGTTCAACTCGTCGAACTACCGCAACGAAGAGATCGAAGAGTTGACGAATGCGACCTTGCATATGGATATGGACGATCCCGAATACGCGCCCAAGATCAAACGGATGTTCGAAATCGTGCTGGATGAACTGCCACGTATCCCGCTTTATCAACCCGCGCTGAACGTCGCGGTCAATGGTGCGGAGGGCTATGAATTCTGGTTCCACCGTCAACTGGACATCCGTCCGCTGAAGTCGGTCTAAGCCATGCTTTCCTCTGCCCCTCGGCTGCGCGCCATCTTGTTGCGCATGGCCCAGTCGGTCCCGGTCGTTGTGGGCGTCGTGGTCATCAGTTTTCTGCTGACCCGCGCGCTTCCGGGTGATCCGGCGGTCTATTTTGCCGGTGTGACGGCAGATGCAGAATCGATTGAACAAACCCGTGTTGCAATGGGTTTGGACAGGCCCCTGTTGCAACAGTTCTTCAGTTATGTTGGCGACTTGCTGCAGGGGGATCTTGGTCAGTCGCTGTCAAGCGGGCGGTCCGTGGCCGAAGATCTGGCCAAGCGGTTGCCCGCCTCGCTTGAACTTACACTGACGGCCTTGCTGCTTGCCATCGCCATCGCCGTGCCCTTGGGCGTCCTGGCCGCAACACGGCCGGGAACATCGGTGGACCACCTGTGCCGTGTTATCGTGACGGCGGGGGTATCACTGCCGACATTTTTCACGGGCATCTTGCTGATTTACATTTTCTACTACCTGCTTGGGATCGCACCATCGCCGTTGGGGCGTTTGGATTTCATCTATCTTGATCCCGATCATGTGACAGGGTTTTACCTGATTGATGCAGCCTTGATGGGCGATTGGGAAACATGGCGCGGTGCAGCCAAACAACTGATCTTGCCCGCCAGCACATTGGCGTTGTTCACGCTGGCCCCGGTTGCGCGGATGACGCGGGCAGCGATGCTGACGGCGCTCTCGTCCGACTTTATCCGCACGGCACGGGCGGCGGGTCTGTCAAATCCGACGATCCTGTACCGCTATGCGTTCCGCAATGCCCTCCTGCCTGTGGTGACCACCCTTGGGATGGTATTTTCATTTGCTCTTGGTGCGAATGTTCTGGTGGAAAAGGTCTTTGCTTGGCCGGGCATCGGATCTTACGCGGTCGAGGCGCTGGTCGTTTCAGATTACGCCGCCGTACAAGGGTTTGTTCTGGCCATGGCGCTTTTATTCGTCGCGCTCAACCTTGTGATCGACCTGCTTTATACAGCCATTGACCCACGCATTGGATTTTCCTCCAGATGACCGAAATATCCCAACATCCTGTGGCCAAACCAAGGGGCAACTTTGATCACATTCTTTACGTGCTACGGGGAAACCCGGTTACGCTGATTGCCTTTGGCATGTTTGCCCTGCTGATCTTTTCGGCTGTGTTCGGGCCCGCGCTGGTGCCCTATGATCCGCTGGCAACGAACGCCACGAATGCCTTGCAGCCCCCCTCGGCTGCGCATTGGTTTGGCACAGACAACGTCGGTCGCGATGTGTTTAGCCGGGTGATCGTGGCAACACGACTTGATCTGTCCATTTCGGTCGCGGCAGTGGCCCTGTCTTTTGTCGTCGGGTCCATCCTGGGATGTATCGCGGGCTATTGGGGGGGCTGGCTTGATATTATCCTGAACCGGTTTCTGGATACGATCATGGCGTTTCCGCTGTTCGTGCTGGCGATGGGGATCGTCGCGGCCCTTGGCAACACGATCGAGAACATCATCTACGCAACTGCCATCATTAACATGCCATTCTATGCGCGGCTTGTGCGGGCCGAAGTGAACATCCGTCGCGATGCCGGTTTCGCGCGGGCCGCGAAATTGGCGGGCAATTCCGACCTGCGCGTATTGGCATTTCACATTTTTCCCAATGCATTGCCGCCGATGATGGTGCAGGTTTCGCTGAACCTGGGTTGGGCGATCCTGAATGCGGCAGGGCTTTCGTTTATCGGGCTGGGTGTCAGCCCACCAACTGCGGAATGGGGGATCATGGTGGCCGAAGGGGCAAACTTTATCGTGTCGGGCGAATGGTGGCTGGCGGTGTTTCCCGGTCTCTGGCTGATGATTGCAGTCTTTACCTTCAACCTCTTGGGGGACGGACTGCGCGACATCGTCGATCCGCGTAAACGGACATGAGTGCGATGCTAACCGTCAAAGATCTGGCCGTGTCGTTCCAAACCCGTCGGGGCGAGGTTGATGCTGTGCGTGGGATCAGTTTTGAGGTCTCCAAAGGTGAAATCCTAGGGATTGTGGGGGAAAGCGGGTCGGGTAAATCGGTCACGTCCTATGCCTTGATGCGCATCCTTGATGCAGGCGGCACGATCAAGGCAGGCGAGGCCACGTATTCGGGCCTTGACCTGCGTCGATCCGCAGAACGCGATATGCGTGACATCCGCGGTCGTGAAATTTCGATGATTTTCCAGAACCCGCGTGCAGCCTTGAACCCGATCCGCAAAGTGGGTCACCAGATCGAAGACGTGCTGCGCCATCACGCCCGCGCCACACGGTATGATGCACGGGCCAAGGCGATCGCCGCTCTTGAAGCGGTCAAGATCAAAGACGCGGAGGCACGCTATAACGCCTATCCGTTCGAGTTGTCAGGGGGCATGTGCCAACGCATCGTCTGTGCAATTGCGTTGGCCTGTGATCCGCGTCTGTTGATTGCGGATGAACCGACAACGGGGTTGGATATTACGACACAAAAGGCAGTTATGGACCTTGTCCGCGACCTGATCCGCGAACGTGAAATGAGCAGTATCCTGATTACCCATGACCTTGGCCTGGCCGCACAATATTGCGACCGAATCTTGGTGATGAAGGACGGGGTGATCGTTGAACAAGGCGACCCTGTGCAGATTTTCAGCACCCCGCAGCACCCCTATAGCCGCAAGCGGGTTGACGCGACACCGCGTGCGGGGACGGGCGTGCGCAGTCTGCTACCGCCCGAAGACCGCAGCGCAGAGCCCATCCTGAAAATCAGTGATCAGCCGCTGCTGGAGGTGCGTGATCTGACCAAGACCTATGCAGGAAAATCCGGGCCGGTTCACGCGGTCAAGGGTATCTCATTTACCGTAAATCAGGGCCAATGCGTAGGTCTTGTGGGGGAGAGTGGGTGCGGGAAATCAACGACGTCAGAAATTCTGGTGCGCTTGATGGATGCGACCAGCGGCGAAGTCATCTTTGATGGCGATGATATTGCCCGCGTTCCAGCGCGTGCTTTTGCCAAGGACCGCCGTCGCGCTGATATCCAGATGGTTTTTCAAGACGCCACTGACAGCCTTAATCCGCGCCATACGGCACGACAAACCATTGCAGAACCGTTGCGCCGCTTGGGCAGAATGCGGGGTGCGAAACTAACGGCAAGGATCGAGGAATTGGCGATACTTGTCGGTCTGCCGTTGTCTTTGCTTGACCGCTTTCCGCACCAGCTTTCTGGCGGTCAAAAGGCGCGGGTGGGGATCGCGCGTGCCGTGGCGCTCGAACCGAAGTTCCTTATTCTTGACGAGCCGACAGCCGCCTTGGACGTCTCTATTCAGGCGGTTGTTCTGAACCTGCTGGTTGATCTGCGTGCCAAGCTGGGGCTAAGCTATCTGTCTGTCAGCCATGATCTGCATGTTGTGCGCCTGTTGTGTGATCATGTGATTGTGATGAAAGATGGTGAAATCGTTGAACAAGGACCTGCGCAAGACGTCATGTCCAACCCGCAAAGCGACTATACCAAATCGCTGCTTGCCGCGGCACCCAAACCGCCACAACGTCGCGTTATAACTGAAGAAAACGACCTGGAGAATATCAATGCTGACGCAGTTGCCCTTCACGCTTGAAGCCCTTCAAAAGGCCTATGCGAGCGGCGTCTCACCCGTTGCTGTGATCGATGAAATTTTTGCGCGCCTTGCCGCAATCAATGATCCGTGCATCTTTATCCATCTGCGCGACATCGACAGCCTGCGTGCAGAGGCCAAAGCGCTGGGACCCTATGACCCTAGCAAGCCGCTTTGGGGCATTCCTTATGCAGCCAAAGACAATATCGACGTGGCAGGCATTGAAACAACGGCCGGTTGCCCGGCTTATGCCTATACCCCCCAAGAGGATGCCTTTGTGATCGCCAAGCTGCGGGCGGCAGGGGCGCTGATGATCGGCAAAACCAACCTTGATCAATTCGCCACCGGCCTTGTGGGCGTGAGAACACCTTACGGTGCGCCCCTCAACGCAGTTGACCCTAAGATCGTGCCGGGCGGGTCTTCGGGCGGTTCTGGTGTGATCGTGGGGCATGGCATTGTGACATTCTCGCTTGGCACGGATACGGCAGGGTCGGGCAGGGTGCCTGCCGCTTTGAACAATATTGTCGGTCTCAAGCCCAGTTTGGGCGCGTTGTCGGCCAGCGGCGTTGTGCCCGCCTGCCGCACCTTGGACACCGTTTCAATCTTTGCGCTGACCGTTGATGACGCCTATGCGGTTTTTGCTGTCGCGCGCGGTTTTGATCTGGCAGATGCCTATTCCAAACCTTTGAAGCACGAGGCGCTGACAAAACCTGTGGCACCGATGCAGGTGGGGGTGCCAGATGCCGCCACCATCGAATTTTTCGGTGATGATATCCAAAAAGAGTCCTTCGACCGGGATGTCGCGGTGTTGGCTGCATCGGGTGCCACCATTCGGTATCTCGATTTCAAACCACTCTATGCGATCGCGCAGATGCTGTATGAAGGCGCTTGGGTTGCAGAGCGTTATACGGTCATTGACACCCTCTTGGCGACAAACCCTGATGCGATCTATCCGGTGACGCGTAAAATAATCTCCCATGCCGAAAGCATGTCTGCGGCGGATGCTTTCAAGGGGATTTACAAGCTGGCAGAGTTGAAACGCGCGGCTGAACCGATGTTGGAAGGGCTTGATATGCTCTGCGTACCGACGATCCCGACGTTTTATTCCGTTGCTAATCTTGAAGCGGATCCTGTCACGCCAAATTCAAACTATGGCACCTATACGAATTTTGTGAACCTGCTTGATATGTGCGGCATAGCTGTCCCAACCGCCCCCCGTAGCGATGGCAGGCCGGGCAGTGTAACGCTTTTGGCTGGTGCAGGTCAGGACGCCGCCGTCGCTGCAGTTGCACGTGGCTTTGAAGCGGACTGCCTGCGCAATATGGGGGCCACCGCACATCCCGTGCAAAAGCCAGCGCCGCTGCCTGAGGCGGCATCTGATCGCATTGAGCTTGCGGTCTGCGGTGCCCACATGACCGGGTTGCCGCTGAACTGGCAGTTGAAGGATCTGGGGGCGACATTCGTGCGCAAGGCGCAAAGCTCTGCTGATTACAAGTTCTACGCACTCGCCGGTGGTCCGCCAGACCGGCCCGGAATGGTACGATCCGAAGGACCTGATACGCGGGCTGTCGCGCTGGAGGTCTGGTCGCTTCCAAAGGCCGGTTTCGGGGCTTTCATGGCGGGCATCCCGTCCCCCTTGGGGATTGGGACTGTCGAATTGTCGGATGGCGCTTTTGTGAAAGGGTTCATTTGCGAAGCCATCGGCACAAAAGGGGCCACAGACATTACCCATCTCGGGGACTGGCGCGCTTATCTGGCGCAAAAGGCTGTGCCGGCATGACATCGCAAGTTGAAAAGCGATTGGAAGTATTGGGCCTTGAACTGCCGCCCGATTGGACGCCACGCGGGCAGTTCCTTCCGTTTCGCAAGGATGGGGCGGTTATCTATTTATCCGGTCAAATCTGCGAGTGGGATGGCGAGGTCACCCACGTCGGGCCTGTTTTGGACACGCCCGAAGCGATTGTGGCTGCGCGCGAAGCTGCAAAAATCTGTGCGCTGAACCTGATCTACCGCCTGCGCGAAGCCTGCGATGGCGATCTTGATCGGGTCGATGTTGTTTTGCGGCTGGGCGGCTTTGTGAATTGCCAGTCAGGCTTTCCGCATAGCCCTGCTGTGATCAACGGCGCGACCGAAGTTTTTATCGCGCTGTTCGGAGATCGTGGCTGGCATGCGCGTACCGCCGTTGGCGTGTCGGGGCTGCCGGGAAATGCCTCGGTAGAAGTGGATGCGATTGTGCTGCTCAAGACCTAAAGGCCCGGCGCTTGGGGCAGGGGGCGTGGTGGGCCTTGCGCTTCCAACCGAGACGCAATCGACAACAGTTTCGCATCCTGACCCGGTTTCGCGGCCAGCATCACAGAGCGCGGGCGTCCAAGGCGGTCCAAGCCCCAGGGTAAACAGATCAGTGGGCCACCAAATACCGTCCAGGGTGTCAGCCAGTCCTGATATCCGGTGGTGCCGTCAATCAGCGGCGCGCCGTCAGGCACGGGCAAGGTCAGGACCGCGTCAACATCCGCAAGACCCGCCCAAAACGTGGCTTTTGCCGATGCCAGAAAACCGGCAGCCTGTGCGGCTTCATCGGCCGAAATCGCCGTACCGGCCCGCAAGCCCGCCAGGAATTTAGGCTTCAGCACATCGGCGCGGCGGTCAGACAGCATCGCCCCATGGGCCATTGCGGCTTCATAATTCATCAAAATGCGATGTGCCGCGACGATCTGTTCAACTTCAATCTGCAACGCTGTTTTGTGCGTCGACATAGAAAATGCCTCACATGCGTCTGCGGCTTCATGCAGCGCAGTCACTGTGTCTTGGCATGGGACCACCACATCGCTATCCCAAAGCCCGCAAAGCAAGTTCAGTTCTGCCGACGCGAGCGGTTTCACGTCTGACGGGGCCATTACTGCAAATGCCTCATGCGCCAGTGAGACCGATCCGGCGATAATGCCGACTGTATCGAAACTGGGGGCCAGCGGTGTCACGCCAGCATTAGACAAGATGCCGTAGGACGGCTTGAACCCGACAACGCCGCAATAGGCGGCAGGGCGGCACAGCGATCCGGCGGTTTGGGTTCCAAGGGCGATATCCACCAACCCGGCAGCGACAGCGGCACCAGACCCGCTGCTGGACCCACCGGGTGTGCGGTTCAAATCAAAAGGATTGCGACATGCGGTCGGATCGGTAAAGGCGAATTCCGTGGTCGTCGTCTTGCCGACGATCTGCGCACCCGCAGCACGCAAGGCAGCAACAACAGGCGCATCATGGGGTGCAACGGCGGCCTCCTTGCACGTTTCGCTGCCATTTCGTGTCGCAAAGCCTGCGACATCGATGATATCTTTAACCCCGACTGTCAGGCCAGTAAGCCGATCCTTGACGCCCGAATGTGCAATTTTTTCGGGGTCGCAAAGGGCGGCAAAAGCGTGGATATGCGGTTCCCAAAGATCAGTTCCTTGGTGGAACCGATTGGCCGTTTTCTGGTCATTCCGGTTGGTCATCAAACGTCTCTGGCCACGCCAATCAACACGCGCGGCAGAGCATCAACAATGTTTTGTGCCTCGATACTTCCCGCTTCGTCTTCGACCTGCTTTTGCCAATGCAGCCATGGCAGCTTGATCATGGGGATATCACCTGCCTGATCTCTGCCAACGTTGTGACAACCTTTCGGCCCTTTAGCGTCGCTCATCGTTCATCTCCTGACATGCCGAGCATGGCAACGGCACAGCATGTTGACCACTGCTTTTATTGCAGCAATCCGATGCAAAAAACGCACCCTCAGGTTTCTGATCTGTCCTCTAGCGCCATCCCTATGGAGATAAGCTGTCGGTCCTGATCCTTGGCACCAATAATGCTTAGTCCAATGGGCCCTTCGTCGACAAAACCTGCCGGCATGGACAGTTGTGGCAAGCCGCTCAGGCCAGCGACACACAGCATTTCAAAGGCGCGCATGCGGAATTCATTCAGCGCGCTTTCAGGCGTGGTCCGCAGAGGTGCGGGGCCGGGACTGCTTGGCAGCACAAGAATGCTGTCAGGCGTTATGGTCTGGCGAATATGCGATTGAATGACGGCCCTTTGCGCATCTGCAGTTTCGAATGTTTCGCGATCAATCTGCGGCGCGATTTCAAAGCGTTCTTTGATGCCCGGTCCAAAATCTGGTTCTCTGAGTGCCGTGACCCAGTCCTTGTGGACATTCCAGACCTCGAACGCCTGACAAATGCGGAAGGTTTCGCGCCAGTTGTCCAATCCATCCTGCGAGAGCAAGATCGGTGTGGCAGGCCCCATCAGCGCTTCGAGTTGAGCAAGTTTCGGCGCCACTGCTGCAATTGCGTCCGCACCCGCGCGTGCCCAGACATCCACAGGCAGCAAAAGCCGGGAGGGGGGCGTTCCGTCTGGGCAGTCAAATGACCGGGCCACGCGGTCCATCATCGCGGCCGACCTCGCAAACCATCCAACCGTGTCAAATGAATGGGTAAACGGCATTGTGCCATCCAGCGTGATTTGGCCAAAGGTTGTCCGGATGCCCCAAACGCCGCAGAACGAAGCTGGGAGGCGTACCGATCCGCCTGTATCGCTGCCCAGTCCAACATCTACCAGACCCGCGGCAACCGCTGCGGCAGATCCTGATGATGAACCGCCCGGAACGCGGCGTGGGTCTGCTGTATTTACCGGGGTCCCGTAGTGCGCATTCACACCCATCAGGCTGTAGGCCAGTTCATCGGTATGGGTCTTGCCGACCAGGCGGGCCCCTGCGTCAAGCAGTTTACATATCACAGGGGAATGGTGCTTTGCGACAGGATGGGTGCGCCCCCATTCGGGATTGCCGCACGCTGCCACGTGGCCCGCAACGTCAAAAATGTCCTTGGCCGCAAAAGAAACGCCATGAAGCGGACCAGTTGCCTGTCCTTCCAGCGTGAAAATGTCCGTAAAGGCGTTTACCGTATCTTCCATCGCATATTTCATCCTACTGGGGTCTCGATGTGGCTGATTGCAGTGCAACGTCGTTTTGTCGTTATTCATCCATCCACGAGACATGGGCCGCAACAATCTGCCATCGATTTTCAAGGCGCGCCCAACTGTGGCTCTGGCGTCCAACCCTGTGTTGGCCAGGCTTTGTGAATTCCGTATTGGCGGTCGCAAAGTCATGACCGAATGTCGTGATCACTGTCTTGCGCAAGCTACGTTCCAACCCTTTCGAGGGCCGCGACTGCCGGAACGCAAGTATTTCTTTGTCGCCATGAAGGTTCTCTGTTTGACCGTAGCGGATGACATGCTCACTCGTCCAAAACAGACTGTCGAGGGTCTTGACGTCATTGTTCACAAGCGCGGCTTCATAGCGCTGAAATGCATCCGTGACCTCTGCGAGAATGGTCGGTATGTTGATGTCCATGCGTGGAAAACTCTCTCTATGGGCCACTCAAACAACCTGTCTGAGACGGCTCGAATATAGGTCCGCAGTTTGCAAGGGCTGTAAAGTTTGACGCCTGTAACGCGCGCTTATTCGATGTTTTTTCTGGCGTTCTCGCCCAAAGTGATCAAATGATGTGCATGGCAATGATCTGTTTGTGGCATTTTAAACGATGCCCGTGGATGTTCTTGTGCCCGCGCTGATTAGTCTTTGCTACAAATATAAGCGGTCCCGACTTTGTCGCTGACCGGAAAATCGGAATATGATATGTTGAACTCATCTCTTGGCCTTAACGGTGGCATGACCGCCCCGCACCGCGCAGCTTCTCTTGCGGGGCGCGATATCCTTGCTGCGGGTGGCACTGCGATAGAGGCGATGGTGGCTGCCGCGGCGACCATCGCGGTTGTCTATCCGCACATGAACGGGATCGGGGGCGACGGGTTCTGGGTCATCAAACGGCGTGGTGAAGCACCCATCGGCATCTCTGCATGCGGCACAGCAGCTGCGCTTGCGACGCCAGAATTCTATGCGAACAAAGGCCATCAAGACAGCATTCCGACAAGGGGTGGTCTGGCCGCATTGACTGTTCCGGGAACAATCAGTGGCTGGGACAAGGCGCTGTCCTTGGTGCCACAAGAACGGCGGATGCCTTTGGCGCGGTTGCTAAAGGACGCGATCGGACATGCAAAGGGTGGTATCGCTGTTACAGGGAACCAAGCGGATTGCACGGCGGATAAGCTTGATACGTTGCGTGATGTGCCCGGGTTCGCCGAGACATATCTGATCGACGGGAATGCGCCTTTCGCTGGCCAGAAACTCGTACAGAAAGGTCTTGGTGAAACTTTCGAAAGCCTTGCTGAAAACGGGCTTCGCAGTTTTTACGAGGGCACATTGGCCAGTACCCATGCGGCATATCTTGAGGCAAACGGAAGCCCGCTGCGCGCATCGGATTTCGCGACCTACGATGCACAGATTGTCACGCCACTGACACTGAAGACGTCACACGGGCAACTGTTCAACATGATAGCACCAACGCAGGGTGTCGCTTCGCTCATGATACTGGGTCTGTTCGATAGACTTGGCGTGACCAGCGGCGAGGGCTTTGATCATGTGCACGGGCTTGTTGAAGCAACCAAGCAGTCCTTCATCCGTCGCAATGCCGAACTTGGCGACCCTGATCACATGGCGGTCCCTGCGCAAGACTGGCTGGAGACAAGCCAGCTGGACGCGATGGCGGCCCAAATCAATGGTGCAAAGGCACTGCAATGGCCATACGAGCCTGCATTGGGTGACACAATCTGGATGGGTGCCTCTGATCATGAAGGAACCGTTGTCAGCTTCATTCAAAGCGTCTTCTGGGAATTCGGGTCCGGGTTGACCTGCCCTGAAACAGGTGTGTTTTTTCAGAACAGAGGGGCCGGTTTTTCCTTAACACCCGGACCCAACCAAGTCGATCCGGGCCGCAAACCATTCCATACACTCAATCCGGCGATGGCCGTTTTGGAAGATGGACGCGTTCTGGCTTATGGGACGATGGGCGGCGAAGGTCAGCCGCAAACGCAGTCGGCGATTTTCACAAGATACGTCCAATTTGGGATGGACCTGCAAGCTGCAATTACAGCACCCCGCTGGCTATTGGGTAAGACGTGGGGCGCAGACACCACATCGTTGAAACTGGAAAAGCGGTTTGATCCCGATCTCGTGCAAGCGCTTGGAAAAGCAGGGCATGACGTTGAGCTACTTCCGGAATTCAGCAGCTTGGTCGGCCATGCCGGTGCGGTTGTTCTGCATCCTGACGGCTTGGTCGAGACAGCAACTGACCCCCGTGCTGACGGCGCTGCGCTAAGTTTCTGATCCGAAGGGAAACTCCACGTGATTGGTGTGACTGCCACCGGTGCAATGGACCTTTCGGGGACATGGCTACTGTTTTATTTATTGACTAAAGTTCCGTGAACGTCCCCGGACGTCAATTTGCGGAGAAGTCGATGAGCCAATCAGAGAACCTAGCGAAGTCATCAAACGTGCGAACCCGTGATGCCGCCCGAACCCAGGCCGAGATACTGTCTGTCGCCATCGGCGAATTTGCTGAGCACGGATTTCACGATGCGCGCATTGGGCGGATCACGCAGGCAGCAAACTGCAATTCGCGTATGATTTACCACTACTTTGGAAGCAAAGAGCGGCTTTATGTGGCTGTTCTCGATCGGGTTTTTGAAGACATTCGCAAACAAGAAGCCGATTTGAGGTTTGATGAGGGTGATCCGGCAGAAAAAATAATCGAGTTGCTTACGTTCACATACGACTATTTCTTGTTCAACGGCAATTTCCGCAAAATCACGCGCAATGAGAACCTCTTGAACGGAGACTACATCAAGCGTTCGAATGCGATCCGCGACATGTCCCAGCCCTTGATCGTGGCGCTTGGAAAGCTGCTTGATCGTGGTTTTGCGTCTGGTGCCTTCACGCGCAAGGCCGATCCGGTGCAGCTTTACCTTAGCATCGTGGCACTTTCTGCGCATCATTTGAACAATGCTGCAACGCTCGGGGTTGTCGTTGGCCAGAATCTCAACAATCCGGAATGGCAAGCAGAGCGTCGCGTCCATGCCGTGGACACGATTTCAAGTCTACTTGGCGTGAAAAACCGTTAACCTGTTTTCAACGGTCGCATTGTTTTCGCGCAATGCGTCGTGAATCGCACTTTTTTTGTGCAATAATTTTTAATAAGGATCGCCCTGTCCCTGATCCCACGAGAAAGGGAGAGATCACATCCCTCGATCAGGCGAGTGACATCCTCGGGCAACAGATAACGCGGCAACGCCGACAACCTCCAGTCTGGAGTCGGCGGGACGGCATGATCGAGACCGGGGCGGCACTCGCCACGCGTGGCCAGGAACCGAAGATAACCACGCAGCGCCATCGCCATCGTCTTGACGTAGGCAGCGGAGCAGCGCGTCCCTTCATCGAGGATGACCGCGCGGACCCGCGACGCATCATATGCGTCGGGATCGACGCCCAAAGCCGGCAAAAGCCGAGAGACCATGCGGACATGCCGGGCGATGGTCCGCTCCGAGAGGCCACGATGGCGCCGCAGCCATTCACCGAAGCGTGCGACGGAAGGATCGACAACCAACGCTGCAGGCGCAGCCTTCGGGATGATGCCGCAGTCGCCAAGGTAGTATGTGAATCGGTGAACTCGCCTCACATACTTGGAAGAGAGCCGATCAGATGACCGATTGCCGCCGCAACGGCACTTATGCCGCGCGAAGCGTTCCAGCGCATGCTCGTCGAGCGCCGAGATGGTCAAGCCCGAGAGCGCGAGCCATGCCCCGAGATGACGGGCTGAGTCGGTATATCCCTTGATCGTCAGCGCGGTGTAGCCGAGGCCAGACAGGTGAGCCGCATAAGCGACAATCGGCTCGGCAAGCTCGCCTGCCTCCATGTGCCCCAGCTGAACTGGCAGGCGTTCATCAATATTGGTCATTGGCATTCTCCTCATTGGGCGCAAAGACGCGCTGGAGGAGTAAGCCTAATTATGCGGAGTCTTACGACATCGGCAGACATGCGACCTGTTGAATGGGAGAAGAAAAATTAGCCTGCCAATCTGCAGCTTTGCATAATCATGGAGTCGGCATAATTGCGGTTATGCTGAGCTCAGCATAACCGCAAGGGGATCGCGGGGCTGGCGGCATTGGCACAAGATGTTTTACGTCAGAAACCCACCAGTGGCGCAGTGTTTGCCTTTCGGGGGCGCAGGGGCGATAGGATCAAGCTCCTGTTCTGGGATGGTCAGGGCTTTTGCCTCTATTACAAAGTGCTTGAACGGGGTCGGTTTCCTTGGCCCACAGCAACAGAAGGTGCGGCGCGGCTGACCTCCGCGCAACTTGCGATGTTGTGGGAGGATATGGATTGGCGCAGGCCAGATTGGGGCGCGCCACCAGCTCGCATCGGCTGAATTATCTGCCTGGTTAGTGCTATTTATATGGTGTTTATGCCTGATTTTTAGTAATCAGACGCATGTCCATTGATGCGCAAAACCTCCCTGATGACCCTGCCGTTTTGAAAGTGATGATCGCTGTTTTGCAGGCAGAGAACGCTAAGATATCCGCCACCTTGCGCGTGCATGATCAATTGGTTCAGGCACTGCGCTTACGGATTGCGAAGTTACAGAAACTGGCTTTTGGCAAATCATCGGAAAAGATTGAACGCGAGATCGAGCAACTGGAACTGGCGCTTGAAGACTTGCTGGTTGCGGTGGCTGAAGACGATGATGCGCCCATCGATGAAGGACAGAATGATCCGTCGCCAGAAGAGCCTTCTGCACCCGCTTTGCGCCGCCGCCCGCGTGTGTCTGATGCGACCGTGCGTGAACGGCGGGAGCTTGATCCCGGCACATGCTGCCCCGACTGTGGTGGCGATCTGCGCATGGTGGGTGAGGATGTCAGCGAACTACTCGATATGATCGCTGCCCAGATGAAGGTGGTTCAGATCGCTCGCATCAAGAAATCCTGCCGTCGCTGCGAGCGGATGGTGCAGGAGTCCGCACCAAGCCGCCCGATCCCCGGCAGCATGGCAGGTCCGAACTTGCTGGCGCATGTGTTGGTCTCCAAGTTCGACGATCACCTCCCCCTTTATCGGCAGCACCAAATCTTCGCGCGCCTGGGTGCGGACATTCCCGAAAGCACGCTGGTCGGCTGGTGCGGACGGGCCATGAAAACACTGTCGCCGCTGATTGAGCGGATCGAGGCTGACATCATGGGCAGCGATCTGCTGCACGCTGACGACACGCCGATCAGGGTGCTGGACCGCTCAAGGCGCGACAAGGGACTTGGCAAAGGGGTCAAGCAAGGCCGGATCTGGGCCTATGTGCGGGACCAACGGCCATGGGCGGGAATTGCACCACCCGGTGCTGTCTATCGGTTCGCACCCGACTGGAAGGAAGAGCATGTCCTGAGCCATCTGGCCAATGCCCGCGGCATCCTGCAAGCGGACGGTTACAAGGGCTACGCCAAGCTTTACCAGCCTGAACCCGATGGCGTGCTCCGTTTGCGCGAAGCGGCCTGTTGGGCGCATCTGCGGCGCGACTTCCACGACTTTTGGGCATCGACCAAGCCCGAGATCGCCCGCGAGG
>JAGXHA010000089.1 GCA_024636475.1 Roseobacter sp.
GCAGGCGCGCTTCCCGAAGCGACAAATCAAAATCAATCCCGCCCAGCCGCGCTTGAGATGCGTTTGCCACCTGACGCGAACCCAGGTCCTTACGAAATCGGTATTGGTGATGTTGTCTTGCTTGCAACGCCCCGTGCGGGAACGTCGGTCGAGCAGCTTTCCGGTTTGCTGGCTGCCCAGAACTCTCGACAGGGTTATACTGTGCAGGATGACGGATCGATCAATATTCCTGACGTAGGCCGTGTACGGATTGCCGGTCTGACAATTGAAGATGCGGAAGCAGCATTGTTCCAGCGGCTTGTTGAGAACCAAATTGACCCGACATTCAGCCTAGAGATTTCCGAATTCAATTCCCGGAAAGTATCTATCGGTGGCGCTGTTGGAAATCCAACTGTGGTTCCCGTGACGCTGACACCACTTTATCTGGAAGAAGCGCTTGCGGTGGCGGGTGGTATCACTGTGCAGGATCAGGATTATGCATCTATCCGTCTTTATCGCGACGGCACTTTGTATCAGATCCCGCTGTCACAACTTTATTCAAGCGCCAGCCTGACGAAAACACGCCTTCTGCCGGGGGATTCTGTTTTTGTTGATACGGAATACGAACTGTCACGCGCACAGGATTATTTTTCGCAACAGATCATGCTTATTCAGGCCCGTCAGGCCTCGCGGAATTCTGCGCTATCGGAACTTCAGGCCGAAGTAGGCCTGCGCCGTGCCAACCTTCAGGAAGCGCGCTCGAATTACTCCGCGCGGGTCGAACTGGGCGCAGATAACCGCCAGTATGTTTATCTGACCGGTGAAGTTGGCAAACAGTCACGTTTTGCTTTGCCTTTCGAGCGGAAAGCAAACTTGGCTGATGCGTTATATGACGCTGGCGGTGTAGCAACTGCCACGGGCGACGTATCGCATATTTACGTTTTGCGGTCTTCGTCAGACCCACGTGAATTCGGTGCCGTGACAGCTTGGCACCTGGATGCCCGCAATGCTGCGAACTTTGTTTTGGCAACGCGTTTTGAACTGCGCCCCGATGACATCGTATTTATCGCGCAGCAGCCTGTAACCAAGTGGAGCCGGTCGATCTCGCAAATCCTGCCGCAAATCTTGAGCGCTGGGAATGTGTTGTCAGATTAAGATAAATATCAACACTTTGAAAAGGCCGGGTAACATGCCCGGCCTTTTGCATTTCTGGCACCAGCTACTTTTAATTGTTCACGAATAAAGGACAGCCTGGTCCCCAAATTCACCTAATCCTTGCCCAATTTCGGCCACATCACCCAATTACCTCTAAAAAGGTTAATGATCCGGGCGGAGTGTCGGAATGTATCTTTCAGTTGTTATTCCCTGCATGAACGAAGAAGAGTCGATCCCCGGACTGGTGGAGCGACTGTCGCTGGCCATCAAACCCTGGAAAGATCAGGCCGAGATCATTTTAGTCGATGACGGATCGACTGACGCCACATGGAAAGCCATCGAAGCGGCCAAGGCGGTTTGCCCGCAGCTTGTTGGTGTGAAACTTTCCGCAAACCGGGGCCACCAGATCGCCCTGACTGCCGGACTGGAGGCTTCGCAGGGCGACCGGATCTTTATGCTGGACGCCGACCTGCAAGACCCACCAGAGTTGCTGACCGATATGATGTTCATGATGGATAGGGGATTTGATGTCGTCTATGGCCGGCGCAGTGAACGGCGCGGCGAGTCGATGTTCAAAAAGGCGACTGCCCACATGTTCTATCGCTTTCTCAACGCGATGTCAGATGTGCCCATCCCACAGGACACCGGCGATTTCCGCCTTGTGAACCGCCGGTCGTTGGATGCTGTTCTGAACATGCCAGAAAAGGCCCGTTTCATTCGCGGCATGTTCGCTTGGGCTGGTTTTCGCCAGGTCGGAATCGAATACATCCGTGCCCCACGCGAGCTTGGTGAAACCAAATACCCCTTCCGCGCAATGCTGCGGTTTGCCATTGATGCGATGACAGCGTTTTCAACAAAGCCGCTGAAACTGGCGACGCGTCTTTCTTTTGTCAGCTTGCTGATGGCAGCAATGATGGCGATCTACGTTATCTATTCGCTGGTGATCTACCAAACTGCACCCGGTTGGGCATCGGTGGTGCTGGCAGTCAGCTTCTTCTCGGGGGCTCAACTGCTGACGCTGGGCATTTTGGGCGAATACATCGGCCGCTTGTATGTAGAGGCCAAGAACCGCCCGATGTATTTCGTTAGTGAAGATACACGCGATGTGGCGACCGTTAGCCAGCGCTTGCGTGCCTGATGCGGATTTTGCAAAGTAAGCTGGTTCGTTTCGGGATCGTCGGCGGCGGCACGGCATTGGCTTATGTCGCGCTTTACATGACGTTTCTTGCGATAGGCATGCCACAGATTGCTGCGAATGGCACCGCCTTCCTGCTGGCTGTGATGCTGCAATATGCCGGCCAAGCGTCCTTTACCTTTGGCCGTCAACTGAACGACCGCATCCAGATTGTTCGTTTTGCCGTGATGGTCTGTCTTGGCTTTGCAAGCTCGGCGCTGATTACAGCAGTGCTGCCTGCTCTCATTGGCGTCCCTGACTGGGCCGCTGCCGCCCTGGTGACGGTATATCTGCCGGTTCAAAATTACATTTTCATGACCCTTTGGGTCTTTGCCGCACCAATTTCTAGAACGGAAATCACATCATGAGCCATATCTACAACGATACGTTTTTTGACTACATCAACCAAAGTGCTCGGGCGTCAGCCAGGCCAATGATTGCCTTGCTGTTTGCCAAGCTTCAGCCGCAAAGCGTGATTGATCTGGGCAGTGGCCGTGGTATCTGGCTGGATGAATGGAAGCGTGCAGGTGCGACCGATGTTCTGGCGGTCGATGGCGATTATGTGAACCGTGAACAGCTGGCCGTTGCCCGCGAGGATTTTCTGGCCGCTGATCTGACCGCACCGGTTGAAACAGGCCGCCGCTTTGATCTTGCACAAAGCCTTGAAGTCGGAGAGCACCTGCCCCGGCAAGCCTCTGGAACGCTTGTGGATAGCCTGACAAACGCATCTGACCGCGTGTTGTTTTCTGCTGCAGTTACGGGGCAGGGGGGCGAGTTCCACGTGAACGAACAGCCGCTTTCCTTTTGGCAGGATTTGTTCGCCGCCCGTGGCTATGTCGCCTTTGATTGCGCGCGCCCGCATTTGAGAAATAACAAGGATATCGCGCCTTGGTATCGGTATAATGCGATCCTTTACGTCAACGCCGCTGGTCGCAAAGGTTTGCCTCAGGATATTCTGGATACTGAAATTGCACCCGGGCAGCCGGTCAAGAACGCAGGCCACCTGGCCTGGCGCTTGCGCCTTGCCATCGTAAAGATGCTGCCGCGACCGGCTGTGACATTCATCGCACAGGCCCGCGCATGGGTTCTGGCCGTGCGTGCCCGCCGCGCGAAAACAGTGGCAGGCGTTTCAGCATGACAGCGGCTATGGCAACAAACATAGGGACAGCCCAGAAAAGCAACAGCTTGCAGATGTGGCCTACTTATCTGGTGGTGTTGGTTGCTGTGATGGTCATGTCGGGCCTTAATCTGGTCGATCCGATGATACGGCACGATGACTATCCAGCGTTCTTCGCCGATGGGCCGCAGTTCTGGAACAAAACCCTCCACGAGGGGCGCTGGCTGAACTACATCTGGCACCTTCGCGAGGTCGTGACACCTGCGTGGCTGAACTTTGCCGTGTATCAATCGCTTTGGGCCTTGTTTATCGCGTCACTCTCGGTTGTGGCCAGTGGTCCTAAAGGGGTGACGTGGTTTACTTTGGTCATGGCGCTTATGATGATGGTTTCACCCGCTGCGATGCTGATCTCGTTGTGGTTCAACACGCTGATCCTTGGTCTTGCCTTGGTGGCACTGTTTGCATTCCTTGCGTGTCGCGTTTCAAGCCGCACATTGCGTGCGCTTTTGCCAGGTTTTGTCATCGTAAGCTTCATGGCTTACACCACTTATCCGTTGCTACTGCTGGCGGTTTGTATCGCTAAAACAGAGGATCGTTCGCTGCGAGATCTTGCGGCGCTGCTGTTTTTGTTCTGTGCCAGCTTTGTTGCAGCTGTTTTGACCGTCTATGCGATCAACTGGCAGGTTCATGATGTATTCGGCGTGCCCGTTGCGAACTGGCGCGAGGCGACAGCGGCAGCTGGTATGGAAGGTGTCCAGCAGAACCTTGCAAAGCTGTGGGAATCCTTTGAGATCATCTTCAACCGTAATGGTCTGGGCTATTTCCCTTTGATGGTCTTCATTCCGACGTTGCTGGTTGGCGGGTTTGTCGTTTTGTTCAAGCGTGCCCCGATGGAAGGATTGTACCTTCTTGCAGGGCTGTCGATTGGCATCGCTTTGGTTGTGGTACAGGTGATGAAAATCGGCGTTATCGTGCCACCGCGGGCTTTTGTTTTCGCATGGGTTTTCGCCGTCATGGTGATCGTGCGTGCCGTTGAATTGCTAAGCGTCAAAGAGGGTTGGCACGGTCGTTTGGGGCGCAATGCCGTCCTGCTGATCGTCGGGGTTTATTTCATCCAGATCTTCCTGTTTTACGGTCAGTTTCGACCATGGCAAGCGGATACCAAAGCGCTTGCCCGCGAAATCGCACCGCTTGAAGGTGAAGTGTATGTCTACGGAAACCCGATGGATATCGCATCTGGCGACCGAGCCAGCGTTCAAGCGAGAGTAGCGTTGGAATTTCGCTTGAAGATGCTAACGGGTCGGGATGTGGTCACCTGCCATGCAAAGCCCGATCTGTGCCCGCCCCAACCCGAACTGGGGGATACAAAAGACAAGGAAATTCATGTGCGTGCGACAGACGCAGGTACATTCCTGATCTTTACGCCAATCAAGGATGAAAACGACTTAGACGGCACCTGACAGCTCTGACAGCATGGGCGGGTTGGCCCCCGCCCGTGATACGGTGATCGCAGCCACTTCTGCACCCAATCGCAGGGCGGCCAAAGCATCGTCGGCAGAGAGCGCCGCAATGCCTGCCTTTGTAAGACACCCCATCTGTGAAAGCTTGGCCAATACACCTGCATTAAACGTGTCGCCCGCACCTACAGTATCAACAACATCAACCCTGCGCGCTGCCGCTTCGACGCTTTCGCCACTGGCAAGATAGGCCATCGCGCCGTCCCCCCCCTTGGTGACCACCAAAAGCTTTGGACCTTGCGCCATGATACGATGGGCTTTTTCATCAAGGGTCGCATCGCCGGGGATAATCCAATGCAGGTCATCATCCGAGACCTTGAGGATATCGCAGGCAGAAACCATCTCAGACAGCCGCGCACGATAGGCATCAGGTGCCGTTATGAACTGCGGGCGAATGTTGGGATCAATCATAATAACACGACTGTCGGCTTGATTAACCGCGAGGGCCGCATAGAAATCGGCAGCGGGCATCCCGATCAGGCTGATCCCGCCGAAATAAAGCGCGCTTACGTGAGGGGGGATCGTTGGTAGATTGGATGCTTCAAGCGATCGGCCAGCCGTGTTTTCATCATAGAAAGTGTATGTGGCATTGCCGATGTGCAACTGAACAAAGGCCAGTGTCGTGGGCTGATCGGCGAAAATAACATGGGATGTATCAACGTGGCTGTCTTGCAGCGCGTCGCGCAGTAGGGTGCCGAACATGTCTGTCGACAACCCCGAGATAAAACCAACATTCTGCTCAAGCCGCCCAAGTGCAATCGCCGTGTTGAAGACCGCACCGCCCACATGGGGAGTGAATGAACCGTTTTTTTCGATCATGTCGATCAATGCTTCGCCACAACACAGTATCATTCAGGCCCCCATCACGTTGCTTTGCCAATTTGAGTAGGCGAGTGAGCGCTAACGGTCCAGAGAAAACTTACCCTATTGTCGATGTTTGGCCGCACGGTAAGATGCGGCATCAAAGGGGGATTGCGTGGAATTTGACTATATTATCGTTGGGGGCGGTACGGCGGGATGCGTGCTGGCCAATCGACTGTCTGCCAACTCCAAGACTCGGGTGTTGCTGCTGGAGGCAGGTAAAAACGACAATTACCACTGGGTACATGTGCCGATTGGGTATCTTTATTGCATCGGCAACCCACGCGCCGACTGGATGATGAAAACTGCGGCAGAGCCGGGCTTGAACGGTCGCTCGCTGACATACCCACGCGGCAAGCTTTTGGGTGGCTGTAGTTCTGTCAACGGGATGATCTATATGCGCGGTCAGGCGGCTGACTACGATGGCTGGCGGCAGATGGGCAATGTGGGATGGGGCTGGGATGATGTCTTGCCCTATTTCCTCAAAAGCGAGGATCATCATGACGATGCCAGGCCTTTGCACAGCTCTGGCGGTGAATGGAAAGTATCGCGCCAGCGTTTGCGGTGGGACATTCTGGAAGCCGTCCAGGAAGGTGCGAAAGAGTTTGGAATAAAGCCGACACCAGACTTTAACACAGGGACAAATGAGGGTTCTGGCTTTTTCGAGGTCAACCAAAAGAACGGCGTGCGCTGGAATACAGCCAAGGCTTTTTTGCGCCCTGCGATGAAACGTCCAAACCTTCAGGTCATGACAGAGGCGCACACGCGCCGTGTTCTTCTTGAGGGTAAGCGCGCGGTGGGCGTCGAGTTTGAACATAAAGGCCAGTTGGTGCAGGCGACCGCACGGGCCGAAGTGATCTTGGCCGCTGGGGCAATCAATTCACCCAAGTTGCTTGAACTGTCGGGAATTGGTCAGCCGGACCGACTGGCTGAGCTTGGCATTACACCGCTTCATGAGCTGCAAGGGGTGGGCGAAAACCTGCAAGACCATTTGCAAATTAGAACTGTGTTTAAAGTGACGGGTGCCAAAACGCTGAACGAGGTGGTGAACAGCCTTTGGGGCAAGGCCAAGATCGGGTTGCAGTATGCACTGACGCAAAGCGGACCGCTGTCGATGGCCCCCAGCCAGTTCGGGATGTTCACCAAAAGCGATCCCAGTCTTGAGACGCCCGATCTGGAATATCACGTGCAGCCTTTGTCGACAGACAAGCTGGGCGATCCGTTGCATTCCTTTCCCGCGATCACGGTGTCTGTCTGTAACCTGCGGCCCGACTCGGTCGGCGCGACCCATATCGAGAGCACCGACATTGACCGCCAGCCCGATATTCGCCTGAACTACCTGAGTACAGAACGCGACCGGATGGTGGCGGTAGAATCGATCAAGCAAGCGCGGAAATTGATGACCGCGCAGGTGCTGCAACGGTATCAGCCCACCGAAATGCTGCCCGGCCCTCATATTTCGACCGATGACGACCTGCTACGCGAGGCGGGCAATATTGCTACTACGATCTTCCACCCCGTTGGCACCTGCAAAATGGGCAGCGATGACCGTGCCGTCGTGGATGCAAAGCTGCGCGTGCACGGGATGGAGGGTTTGCGGGTGGTGGATGCGTCGATCATGCCCAAAATTGTGTCCGGCAACACGGCGTCCCCCGTTATCATGATTGCCGAGCGGGCGGCCGAGATGATCCTGGCAAGTGCGCGCTAAAGGAAGGCCTTAATCCTTGCACAGATCAGGTCTGGGTCTTCTTCATGCATCAGATGACCCAGTTTCGGGACAAGCTCAAAACTGGCATTTGGCATTTGCGCTGCTGCCTTGCGCGAGGTTTCAGGCGGCACAGCGCGATCGTTTTCCGCGGCCAGCAGCAGCGTTGGCATCTGCAACTTCTTCAGGTTTGCAAGCAACGGCTCCAGCTCCCATTGCGCCATCATGGCCAGGGTTCCGTCCACATGACTGCGGTCTTTAACAAGGCGCTGATAAAAGGTCAGGTCGCTTGGCGGCAACGTTGATCCGGTATTTCCGATCAGGCGGGCGACGCTTTGCGGTGAGGATGCCGTCGCAGCGAATAAATCAGCGGTGAAGGGCGTCGCGGAAAGAACCTTTGCCATCACGGGAAACATGAATCCGGCCACACCTTTGAACGTGGAAAGTGCGCCATTGATCCCGACGATCTTGGTTTGATCCATCCCTGCTGTCAGCGCAAGTTGAAGTGCCAAAGCGACGCCAGCGGAATGGCCTATGATGGCGTCGAGGCTCCAGCCTTCAGCTGCGATCAGTGCGTCCAGATCCTCGGCCATCGTGCGCAAGCCCAAACGGTGGCGTGCACCCGACTGGCTAAACCCCTGACCGGGCAAGTCGATTGCGATAACGTGATGATTTTGCGCCAGTAGGGGGAAAAGCCCCCGCCAGCTTTGTGTGGCACCGCCGGCACCGTGCAGCAGCAGCAGGGTCGGCCCTGTGCCCGCC
>JAGXHA010000090.1 GCA_024636475.1 Roseobacter sp.
CACATTGGCTGTGGCATCTGGACGAGGTTTTCGTGAAGATCAACGGCGTGACACACTAACTTTGGCGGGCCGTGGACCACGAGGGCGTGGTGATCGAAAGCTTTGTGACCAAGCGCCGTCACCGCAAAGCGGCGTTGAAATTCCTGAGGAAAACCATGAAGCGCCATCGCAAGGGTGAAGTGCTCGTCACCGACCTGCTGCGTTCCTATGGCGCTGCCATGAAAGAGATCAGCAATGCGGACCGACAAGAAACCGGCCGTTGGCTCAACAACAGGGGCGAGAATTCACACCAGCCCTTGCGAAGGCGAGAACGGGCGATGCTCCGCTTTCGGCGCATGAAGACCTTGCAGAAATTCGTTGCAGTCCACGCCTCGGTCCACAACCATTTCAACCAGGAGTGCGCCCTCTCAAGCCGGCAAAATTTCAAAGCCAATCGCGCCGCCGCTCTCGCCGAGTGGCGTGGCCTTATCTCAGGTTAACGAATTCGCAAGGCTGGGAAGCTCAGACGTGTTCGCATTCGTCTTACAGCGCCCGCTGAGAGCCTTTTACTTACGGGCGCTTTGTTAATTATTTGCAAAACTAGTTCTATGGCTTGCCTGACGTGACGTAATCTTTAGGGTTTAAAGGTGAGTGCAGCAGCCCAACGGCAAAGCAGCTCCAAACAAGGGAGGAACAACATGAAAACCAAGGATATTCTTTTCGCTACCGCATCTGCGGTCGCTGTGCTGGGATTTTTGCCGGCAATGGCTGCGGCCGAAACCAAACTGAAATGGGCGCACGTTTACGAGTCGAGCGAACCATATCACACTTGCGCCGTGGCCGCGAACGACCTCCTAATGGATGCCACCGAAGGACGCTACGGTATCGAAGTATTCCCCGCGTCGTCGCTGGGCAAAGAGGTCGATATCAACGAAGGGCTGGGCTTTGGCACAGTCGATATCATTTACACTGGGCAATTGTTTGCAGGGCGATCCTATGGCCCCATTGCCATTGGCGGCGCGCCGTTCATGTTCCGTGACTGGGATCACTGGGACAAGTTCCGAAATTCCGGCCTATTCAACGAAATGTCCGCGGGCTACACCGATGCCACAGGCAATCAGATCACGGCGATGACCTATTATGGAGCACGCCATGTCACATCGAACAAGCCGATTCTGACGCCTGCCGACATGGACGGTTTGAAAATTCGCGTCCCCAATGCGCCGCTGTATATGATGTTCCCAGAGGCAACGGGTGCTAATCCAGCCCCCATCGCGTTTGCGGAGGTCTATCTGGCCCTGCAGCAAGGCACCGTCGATGCGCAGGAAAATCCGCTGCCGACGATTCAGGCCAAGAAGTTCTATGAGGTGCAGAGCAACATCAACCTCACCGGCCACATCACCGACGCCCTGCTGACCATTGTGGGTGGCCCCGCGTGGGATGCGATGGAGGGTGCCGATCAGGAAGCGCTCGCCCAGGTGACCAAAGACACTGCCGTCTGCGCGACAGATGCCATCATCAAGGCCGAAGGCGAACTGGTCGAATGGTTCCGCGGTGAAGGTGTGCAGGTCAACGACGTAGACCGCGGCCCGTTCATCGAGGCTGTCAAGGCGATGCATAACGGCGAAATGGCCACATGGGATCAGGCCACATACGACCGGCTGCAAGCAATTAAATAAATTGGTTCATGCCTGCAGGCGGGTGCACGTGCTCGCCTGCCCACCAACATTTCAAAGGATACGCCATGAGCAGACGAGGCTCGTCTGAACCAGAAGTGACGGCACCGATTAAGTTGGAGGAGCAAGAAATAGACCTCTCGGATCAAGGCTGGGACGATGCGATTGTTTTGATCCTGTTCTGGGTTTTGGCCCTTGTCGTTTTCCTACAGTTCTTTACGCGATATATTTTGAACGATTCCATCGCATGGACAGAAGAAATCGCGCGGTTCTTGCTGATTGGTGTCACCTTCATCGGGTCAATCATGGCGACCCGCAAACAAAGCCACATTGCCGTTGAGTTCGTTTACCGCTGGATTCCGCGGACGGGGCGGCGCATTGCCCAGGCCGTGATCGATGGTCTGACCACGGCATTTTTCATTATGCTGTCGATCTTCAGCGGACAGATTGCAGGGCGCACCGGACAGATGATGGTATCGCTCGATATTCCAAAATCGACGATCTACTGGATCGTCACCGCAGCTTTCGTCTGTATGGCGCTTTATGCCGCCTGGAATGGCTGGCACCACCTGCGCAGTGGCACAAGCAAGCTGATCGACCCCGAATTACACGCGGACCAGATCCGCGCCATCGACTAGGAGCATCCCTCAGTGGACATTATTTGGCTTTTCGCAATGCTGGTGGGGATGTTGATCTTCGGCATACCTGTGGCCATCGCCCTAGCAGGATCATCGGCGATCTTCATCATTGCCAACGGCTCGCCTCCGCCAATGGTGGTGGCCCACCGCATGATCAACGGTGTCGACAGCTTTCCCTTGCTGGCTGTGCCATTCTTCATCCTGGCCGGCAATCTGATGAACACAGCCGGGATCACCGAACGCATCTTCAACTTTGCTCTGTCTCTTGTCGGCTGGATGCGCGGGGGGTTGGGCCATGTGAACGTTGGCGCATCGGTCATCTTCGCCGGCATGTCCGGTGCCGCCGTAGCCGATGCAGGTGGCCTTGGCGCGATCGAGATCAAGGCGATGCGTGATGCCAATTACGATGCAAAGTTTGCCGTCGGCATCACGGCTGCATCCTCTACGATCGGACCCATAATTCCTCCGTCCTTGCCGATGGTGATCTACGGCGTCGTGGCCGGGGCTAGTATCGGGCAATTGTTTGTTGCGGGGTTTATTCCAGGTATGATGATGGCAGCATCGCTGATGATCATGATCGCGATTATGGCCCGTCGCAAAGGGTTCGGGCGTGATCAGACCTTTTACTGGTCGGTTCTGTGGTCGACATTCCAGCGTGCATTTCTGTCGCTTTTGACCCCGGTCATCATTGTCGGGGGCATTTTGTCAGGTGCCTTCACCCCGACCGAAGCAGCCGTGGCCGCCTGTGCTTGGGCGCTGTTTCTGGGTCTGGTGGTGTACCGCACGCTGACCCTGCCCCGGTTTTTGCGCGTCAGCTTTGACACGATCGAAACAACGGCGGTGGTTCTTCTGGTAGTGGGCGCGGCGGCGATTTTCGCCTGGATACTGACATCAAACCGCGTCCCGGAACAATTTGCCGCCGGGTTGCTGGCCATCTCTGATCGTCCTTGGGTGCTGTTGTTGCTGATCAACCTGATCTTGCTGGCGGTTGGCTGTTTCATGGAAACAGTGGCTGCTATCACCATCATGGTGCCGGTTTTGTTGCCCATCGCCGTAACCCTGGGTATCGACCCGGTGCATTTTGGCGTGATTATGGTGCTCAACCTGATGCTGGGGCTTTTGACGCCACCCGTGGGCATGGTACTTTATGTGCTGGCACGTGTCGCAAAAATCCCGTTTGAACAATGCGTCGTCGGCACAGCGCCCTTCCTGATCCCATTGGTGGCCGTGCTGTTGCTGGTGACATTCATTCCGGCCATCACGATGTGGTTGCCAACCCTGATATATCGCTAGGAAAAACATGACAAAACCAGTTCCGGTCGATGATCTGGCCCGTTTCTGCCGGACTGTTTTGAAGGGCATCGGGGCCGATGCCGAAACTGCTCGCGATTGTACTGCGTCGATGATGCATGGATCATTGCATGGCGTCGACAGCCATGGGGTGCGCCTTCTGGGTCATTATACACATGCGCTGCAAGGCGGGCGGCTAAACAAAACGCCGAAACTGCAGTTTACCCGCAATCGCGCAGGTTCGGGCATGTTGCACGCTCACAATGCCCAAGGCGCACGCGCCACCTATGCCGCGATGGATCATGCCTGCGATCTGGCAACCGAAGCGGGGATTGGAGCGGTGGGGATTACGCATTCGTCACACTTCGGACCGGCGGGCGCTTATGCGGTGCGCGCGGCGCAGCGCGGGTTTCTGGCGCTGGTCACATGTAACAGTGACAGTTTCGTTCGCCTGCATGACGGGGCCGAGCGTTTTCACGGCACCAACCCCTTGTCCATCGCCTGCCCAGCCCCGGGCAACCCCTGGCTTCTGGACATGGCCAGCAGTGCCGTGCCCTATAACCGTGTGGAACTGTATCGCTCAACCGGCACCAAATTGCCCGAGGGAGTGGCATCCGACTCTGAAGGTGCCGATACGACAGATCCGCATGTGGCAGAGATGCTCGCGCCTTTGGGCGCTATGTTCGGGTTCAAGGGGGCGGGTCTGGGCGGTGTAGCAGAGCTGTTTTCAGCCGTTTTGACGGGCATGAAGCTTTCGCCCGACATCGCCTCCATGGGCGGACCGGATTTCAGTACACCACGTGGTATGGGGGCATTTGTCATAGCCCTTGACCCCGATGCATTTGCCGGTGCCAACATGGTACAAGCCGGGATCACCCGATATCTTGAGCTTTTACGCGCATCTCCGGCGCGGGCCGGCACAAAGGTGATGGCACCCGGGGATCGAGAATGGGCCGTAGCGCTGGATCGCCAAGAAAACGGCATTTCTTTGGATCCCGTGACTGCGAACAGTTTTGCCGAATTGGCACATAAGTTGAAGCTTGATCCTGTTGTCTGAAAAGAGAATGCCTAATAAATTGAGGTTTTTGGGAAACTGAGACTAGTTCGCATTCGTCTGACAGCACCGCCTTTCACCTTTGATTTTATTGTATAATTTGACGATATTGCGCCGATACCCAACATCTTACCCCACATAGGTGAAACGCTTGATCGGCTGTCAGGTACTGAGTGTTGATTTCCGGGTCGAATTGACCCCTTTTTTCATTTCGCGTTGACCCCTCTGGCTTATGATAACCTGATGGAAAGTCGGCGGAATTAATGACAGCTGGTGGGTCACGACGTTTCAGAAAACTGGTTCAATTTCTCGCACAATTCAACAGCACGCGGATTTACAGCCATTGCAGCCTAAAGCTGTTCGCCATTTAAAACGCGTCATTCAAGATGTAGTATCGAAAAAGGCCTTTGCGCATGCGCAGAGGCTTTTCATCAGATGACGCAATAAATTCCCAGCAAAGCCTCAATTAGGACTTAAATATAGTTAAATTAACCTTAATTATAGGTGAAACAATGATGGTACCGAAAATGGGTTTTTTCGCCAGACGGCTGAAAATATTTGCAAGGTCGGAGACAGGCTCATCTACGCTCGAAGCACTGATTTGGGTCCCAATTATCGTTTTTCTGATGACGATGATCGCCGATTTCTCTTTTGTGTTTTACGGCAAGGCAAACGCGCTCCGGTTGGTGCAGGATAGCAACCGCGCCCTGTCTGTCGGTCAGGTTACGACGACGTCTGAAGTCGAAGACTTGGTGCGTCAAGGCATGTCCGGAATATCGGAAAACGTCATGGTCACGACGAACGTTACCAGCGGAATTATAAAGACCGTACTTACGCTGCCTGCCAACGATTTTACGTCCGTCCGTTCGGTACCCGGACTTTCAAACGTCAATGTAACGATCGCGTCGCAACAGTTTCTGGAGCAGTAAGATGTGGAAATTCATCACGTCGAAAATATCGAGAATGATCCGTGATTGCGGAGGGTCCGTGACCGTTCTGGGCCTGTACATGTTTGTGGTCGGGACTATGATTGGAGCCTTCGCTCTTGACTACACCTACCTCCAGACAACAAAAACACAGCTTCAAGTAGCAGCCGATCAGGCGGCTCATGCGGCACTTTACAATCGGCGAACAATGTCGGAATCAGATGCAAAGATAGCTGCTATCAATCTCATTCAACCTCTGCTTCCCGTCGAACTATACGGCGATATAATTACACCAGTAAACATCGAATTTGGGTCATTTGATCGCATGACTGCTGAATTCACATCTGAAGCAGGGTCAAACAAAGCCGTTCGAGTCCAGGCATCTATGTTGGAGACGAAAAAAAACGCCGCCCCAAGCTATCTTTTCAAGATGTTGGGTGTCGATCATTTTGATGTTGTGGCCAGTTCCGTGTTTATGACCTATCGGCCAGGATGTCTGAAAGAAGGCCTGATGGCGGACGGAATCGTCGATTTGCAGTCCAACAACAGCTTTTCCAACGGTTTCTGCATCCACTCCAATAGCCATGTTTCCATTAATCAGAACAATTACTTTGAACCAGGTACTGTTGTATCCATGCCGAACATCAATGATCTCGATATGCCGCGTTCAGGGTTTGAAAAGAACTCTGGCCTTCAAGAAGCGCTGCGCGATCAACGGATGTATTTGAATATCTTGAACAGGCTTGACGATATTAAGACTGGATTGAGCTCTGGCAATGGTGACTACATTCCGAAATATATCACGTCATCATTGGCCACAAACTTAAAGGCTTCGACGATCACGCAGGGAGCGTTAATAGCGGGACGCATTTACAAGGTCGATTGCCAAGGAGCGACATTAAATATTGATGGATCGTCGGTTCCGATCCAAAAAGTCGTGATCATCACGACTTGCCCTGTAAAGTTTGCGAATGGTAGCAAGATTATGGATGCCGTAATCCTGACGTCTGACACAACAGCGAATTCGATAACTGCGCCGCAGGGACTTCAGATCGGCCTGAACGACAACTGTGCGGCTGGCGGGGGAGCCCAGATTGTGACTATGGGCGGCGTCAGCGTTGCGTCCAAGCTCTCTATGTTTGGAGGCCAAATTCTCGCAATGAAAGATGTAAGTTTCGCAGCAAACGCGGATGGTCTGCAAGGCGCTTCAATCGTCACGCGCGGCAAGTTAAACGGCACGTCGAACTCAAAAATGGGATTCTGTTTATCGGGAATGGAACAGAATTTCGAGACGGATTATTATCGGATGGCGAGGTAGCGAGGTAGCGGGCCGGAACGTGTCAACGACTTTGAGACAGTGGCGATTGAACTTTAAGCTTGGTTTTACTCCGTTTGCTTTGGTGGGTTGATCCAGACAGCCGTTGGGATGTGAGGCGGTTTGGGTGGCTTGCGGACGAAGCGCTCGGG
>JAGXHA010000009.1 GCA_024636475.1 Roseobacter sp.
CCCATGTCGTGCCCGTCCCCCAGCTGCTGATTTTGCATCCAACCCATCACGGACAGGCGTGGAAACCGACACCTGCTATCGGTTAAAATCGACAAGGTTGTGTAAGCGGTTCAACAAGATCACTTCCGCCGCATTCAAGACCACCCATTTGCGGGCTGTGCAGCGAAAGACCGTTTCGCGCCCATTCTAATGAATACTGCGGGTTGCTCCGATGTCAGCTATGGTGCCGCCACCATCTGTATCGACATGGTTCATTGCCCCAATGTTATTACGTTGATCTACCCCGCTTAAAGAGGCGGACAGGTCCGTTGCCACCGCGTGCGATCACACCCTTGGCTTCGAGGTCAAGCTGCACCGTCTTTAGCCACCAGCCGGCCTTTTCACCGCGCGGAAACAACGCGTGCGAAAGGTTCGGTAGCAAAGCGGCTTTCGCCTCGGCGACAGTCATACCGGGGGCCTCCGACGGCAGCACTGGAAGCAAGGCGTCCCGCATGGCCGTGAACTTCGCTTTATTCACCCGTTGGACATGGTGCGGCGATGTGATGCTCTCGATTTCGATTTTCTCGTCAGTGTCAGGCATTGATCTCTCCCGTGTTTGGCGTCTTCGGGTTACGGAACCCCATCGCGACCCACGCGCCGAAGAGCTTGGCGAAGAACCCAATGCTCTGTTTCTTCGCGTTGGGAATGTCGCCCGGCCGTGTGGCACCTTGCGGCAGGTCTGAGGCCATAGTGCGCATCACGGGCGCAGGCATTGCCCCCTCCGGCCAGAGCCCGCCATAAAGGCTCAGCCAGTGCCCGCCCTTAAACTCTAGATACACTGGGGTATTGCAGCAGGACGCGATCACCCGCTTGCTTGAATGTTCGGACGACAGTCGGAATGATTTGAGGCTCTCAATGCCAGCGAGAAAGCGAATACGGTCTTTTCGATACATGACGAAAGGTGTCGTGCCGTAATCCGTAAGGGTTCGGGGCGCGCCCTCAAAGCTCTGCATTCGGTCCCCCGCAGTGCGGCAGGAGGTGCAGCAGCATTCTACGCTGACGATGGGAGTGCCTTCGACTTCAAGGCGGGTCTGACCGCAGACGCATCCGATCTTTGTTGTCTCAGCCATAAGAAGGCTCCTGCGCAGCGGCAGCGTCGAGTGCGGCGATGTCGATCTTGCTCATCTGCATCATAGCTTGGCTCACGCGGCTCACCACCGCAGGGTCGTCACTGGCCAGAAGGTTTGGCATGCGCTTCGGCACAATCTGCCAAGACACGCCGAAACGGTCCTTCAGCCAACCGCACCTTCCCGCTTCACCGCCTTTCGTGGTCAGCGCGGCCCAGAGCCGGTCGGTCTCGTCCTGATCCTCGGTCAACACAGAGATTGATGCGGCGGGCGTCAGCTTGTAGAGCGGCCCGGCCGTCAAGATCATCATCGGCGCACCCGCCAGCGTGAACTCGACAATCATCGGGTCGTCCGGCTGGCCGTTTTTGCGCACGGCCTCGATCCTGCTGTCTGGTACTAACTGTACGTATTCCTGCGCGGCGTCATGTCCGCCTTTCTCAAACCAGAGGCAGGTCCGCACTTTTGAAGCATGTTCCATCGGTCACTCCACCGTTGTCGTCGTGGTTTAGGGTTCAGCTTTTAAGCAGGAGGTCCCGGCCTATATTCAGCCGCGATTGCCTTCGACATAGATCTTGAAATTGTTCAGGATTACCTGCCACCCGTCGCGCTGCATCTCGATCGGGTTCTGCCCCTCGGCGTCGAACGTGGTCGCCACATGGGTCCTACCGCTGTTTTCGGCGAAGGTCGTACGGGACCTGCGGTCGTCATCGAGAACGAGCGTGAGCACCCTGTGTAGCTCGATCTGCTCGTAAGTGCCCTCAAAGTCGAAACCCATGCTGCCGTCCTTGGCCTCCATACGCACGATCTGCTTGCCGCCGGGGCGAAGATCGACATCGGCGCGCGGGCAGCACCAATCATCGTTCGCGAAATTCCACTGCGTGATGTCGTCCGGGGTTATGTAGGCGCTCCACACCTCCTCAACGGGGGCGGCAATGGTGGTTTCGACGGTAATTTGCTGTTTGGTCATGATGAGTTCTCCTCGCTGGTTTCAGATGTATTTGCTCCCACCCCGAACAGGCCGCGCACGTAGCGAATAAGGTGGTCGACGCTTTCACGGGCGAGGTCCGAGTCTCCGGTGGCCTTGGCGAGGATGAAGCCGCCCTGAAGAACTGCCTGCGTATGGCGGGCAAGGCTCTCGGCAGTCCAATCGGCGTTGATGTTACGCTGCTTGCGCGCCGCTTCGATGTCGGTCTCCAGCGTGGCGGCATGGCCAAAAATGCTGGCGGCGCAGGCATCCCGGATCGCGGGCGCGCTATCATGCACCTCTTGCGTCATGGTGCCGACAAGGCAGGTGTATTCAAACGTCTCGCCGCCGATGATCCCTTTGCGAAAATCGAGATAGGCCAGAACTCTATCCAGTGGATCGTCCGGCTTGTGGTAAGGTGCTCCGGCGAAGAACGCGCTGGTCGTCTCGGCCCAGAAGTTCGCGGCCGCAACACCAAGTGCGTCCTTCGTTTTGAAGTGGTAGAAAAATGCGCCCTTCGTGACCCCTGCCGACTGACAAAGGTCGTCAACAGACGTCGCCGCGAACCCCTTCTGTCGGATTAGGTCACGGGCAGCTTCCAAAAGCCGGGTTCGCGCATCGCCGCGCTCAGGAGATTGTTTGGTTGGTCTGGACATGCTATAACATACCATACGGTTGGTATTAAATCAACAAACACAAATTCAACTTTGTGAGGTGCTCCCCATCCCTTGGATAGGATCGGGCGCTTTCTAAGCTCATCTTTACTTCTGCTGATTGGGTTGAGTGACTTCGATTTGCAGTAAGTGGACCACTGCCGACGGCCATACTACCTGATGAGATGTAAGAATTAGCGGCTGCTATAACTCACCATTCTAGTCCTTCCAAAAACAACCCCGTTTGGAGCAGGGTTAGAGCCCGGCAACCTTACGCAATGCATCGTTGATCCGGCTTTGCCAGCCAGAGCCCTCGGCTTTGAAAGCTGCAATGATGTCTGCATCCAAGCGGATTGTGGTTGATACCTTTGTGACGTCCGCCTTTGGTCGGCCACGCTGCACGGTCGCACTTGCAAACTTGTCGCTCCAGTCAGGCGCAGACAAGTCTGGTGCGTCGTCATCAAAACCGGTTTGCGTATGTTTTTCGTTCTCGCTCATTGGCTTTCCTCAAACTGATGATGCGGCGTGCTACACTGCGTTCCGTCCAGACTGCCACCACCATGCGAGCATCCAAAAATCCAATCGTGATCAGACGGATCTGACTGTAGTCTTCCCGATCACCCTCGACGGGCAATGCAGGACCTTCAAAGATTTTGGTGGCGCGGCCATGTCCAATCCACGCTCAGCAAGTGTGGCGTCACGCTTAATAAGTGAGCACTCGATATCCATAATTTATGTTACTACAGTAAATGTACCAATGTTCCAGACTATTTGGACTTACATGCCGTGCAAAAACCAGCGTTTTTAGGTGCTACATCAAGGTCCGCTTTACAGGAAAATCTGCCGTCTACGACCCGTCAGTCTAACACAATATTCGACCTTTTCCGAGCGGTTCCGGGATGTGCCACTTGGCAGCGTAAAGGTCGTAGTAGCGATACCGGGAGAGCAATTTGTAGATCTCGCCCTCTCCGATCCGCGCGATAACCTTTGTCGGGACCGACACCCCCACATCGTCACCATCCAGCGCGAAGTACTCGATGTGTTCATCGAGGCCAAAAAGGACGTCTCGCAGACGCCCGTCTCGGCTTGCATCCTGCACAATGAATTGCCTCGCCATGCCTAATCCCGGAAAAAGGTTACGCTTGCACACCCGAGTGCCTCAGCGCTCAAAAGCATCTCAATAGTATCATTAAATTTTTGCCCGCGAACATCGAAGACTATCTCGATGCGGCTGTTTGTTTGCGAGAGATTGATTGTGCCGTGCGCCACCCGCGCACGGGCAAACCGTGCTGCGAGGTCGACCGATCTACGCGTCGTCAAATCATGATTATGAACAAGGATGCAGCAATTATCCTTAACAATTTCAGGAACAAACATTTGGACCTCCCCGCCTAAACTCATTGAACGCCGAATGTTCACGATAGCAGCGGGCGCGCGGCCCGTCACTTCTGGCTGACGGCCATCATTGCCGCGCTCCGCAACCCTTTCATAAGACCCCTTACGAAAGTTCACAAACCGGCGTTTTTGGCACAGTGGTTAAAATCTGATTTGCGAGCATTGACCCCCAAGAAACGGCTCATCAAGGTACATCAAAGTTCTGCAGCCTGATTGACCTCAAAATGTCTATATCTGTTCGTTATCTAACCCACCCTCAGGTCTGTATTGAGCCGTTGAAGAATGTTCGCCAATGGTCGCTGAGCCCTGTCGGTATCGCCCGCGTTTCTGCTCTAGCAGCAACCCTTGGCCCCCTCACCCAAACGCATAGGGTCATCAGCAGCGGCGAAACAAAGGCACTCGAGACGGCTGCGCCCCTTGCGCGGGCATTGGGGGTGAAACTGGAAGTCTGCTCGCTAATGCACGAACATGACCGCAGTGCGACAGGATTTCTGCCTCCTGAAGAGTTTGAGAAAGTTGCTAACGAATTTTTTGCCAAACCATCCAAAAGTGCGCGGGGATGGGAAAGGGCCGACGATGCTCAATGGCGCATTGTCTCGCTAATGAATGCCTTACTTGAAGGCTCACAAGATGGCGACGTTCTCATTGTCGGACATGGCGGTGTAGGAACCCTTTTGTACTGTGCCCTCTCGGGCATCAACATTGACAGACACTTTGATCAGGGGCTTAGAGGTGGCGGGTGCTGGTTTCAGTTCGACCTTAAGACACGCATGCCACATCGGGGATGGCAGCCCATGGAAACCCTGATGATCGGCAGTTGAAATCGCAGGAGCCTCCCTCTGGCAATAGACCAACTGCACCATAGACCACCGTTTCTGCGCGTTCACAAACCAGCGTTTTTTTTGAACTCTTCACATGGCCAGTTTTGCCATTCTGCCTATCAAGACTGTTCGGAGTTGGAAGCCAGCGCCGACAGATTGTCGAAGGAGGCAGACCAACCACTGTGATAGCCTTGGAAGAGATCCGCTAGGGCGAGACTGGTGATTTGCAGGGTGACGCTCAGGAGGCTGCCTTTACCGCCCTTCGAAATTTCATGGCTGCAGAGTGAGATTGACATCATGACCACCTGGGCGACGCGTCATCACGTTTCGATATATAAAAATATATTTAAGTTGTGATAATATATAGCAAAATATATCAAATCTTGAAAGACCGTAATTCATATGATATATAAAACTATATCAAGCGCTTCGTTTGACGTGCAGGATTATATCAAGATGAGCTATGAGATTGAAATACTGGCGGCAACACTGAAGGCTGCGCGCGAGAAAAAGGGCCTTAGCCAGCGTGCGCTAGGCACCCGCGCAGGCGTGCCGCAGTCGCATATCTCCAAGATCGAGAGCGGCGCGGTCAATC
>JAGXHA010000091.1 GCA_024636475.1 Roseobacter sp.
CAGGAGGCCCGCGTCCTTTTTAGATAGTCCAAGCATGGTTTAATCCTCCATCACGCCTTTGCGGCCCATCAGGCCACGGGGACGCGTCAGCAAAATGATGATCGCAACGAGATAAATGATGATCTGGTTGATGCCCGGAATAAGTTCCAGCACCGCCGACATCGAGGCAAAGCTCTCCAATATCCCCAGCAAGAACCCGGCCAGCACCGCGCCGGGCAGAGAGCCCATGCCGCCCACAACCACGACCACAAAGCTCAGGACCAGAAAATCCATCCCCATATGATAGTTGGGGGAGTTGATCGGCGCATACATCACACCTGCCAGACCCGCGACAGCTGCCGCGATGCCGAACATGATGGTGAAACGCTTGTCGATGTTGATGCCCAAAAGGCCGACGGTTTCGCGGTCGGCCATGCCGGCGCGCACAACCATCCCGAAGGTGGTGAACTGCAAGAAAGCAAAGACTGCACCGATGATCAAAGCGGCAAAACCGAAATAGACCAAGCGCCAGTAGGGGTAGATAATGGTGTTCGGGTCAAACCCCAAAGCCGCGCCAAAATCGAACGACCCTGCGAACACCTCTGGTGCGGGTGTCGGGATCGGGTTGGCACCGTAAAAATACTTGATCACTTCTTGCAGCACGATGGCCAGACCGAAAGTCACGAGGATCTGGTCGGCATGGGGGCGCTTGTAGAAGTGTTTGATCAGACCGCGCTCCATTATAAAGCCGAGGGCGACCATCACAGGGATGGTGAAAAGGATCGACAACGGCACCGCCCAGTCAATCATCCAGTCCCCGGCAGATTGCCCGACAATTTCATGGATATAAGGCACGTCCACCTTCAGCGGATTGCCAAGGAAATCCTTGCGGGTATCATCGATAACGGTGTGGCTGAGGGTCAGGAACTTGCTGAACGTCACAGCGCAGAACGAACCGATCATGAACAGGGCACCGTGGGCAAAGTTGACCACACCTAGCGTGCCGAAAATCAAGGTCAGACCCAAGGCGATCAGCGCATAGGCAGACCCCTTATCCAGACCGTTTAGAATTTGAAGAAGGATTGCGTCCATGGTCTATTTCCCATCTGTCACACGTGCAATGCGCCCGAAAACGGGCGGTGTGTCTGTCGGTTGGTGATGCAGGGCAGGCACTTGGCCCACCCTGCAAAGATGTTGTGCGATTATGCGCCCGAGTTACAGGTTCCAAGGCTACCGCCAGCGAACTGTGGGTGATCAGGTGCGTAGGTCACCTGCTCGGTCGGCGTCACTTCGACGATTTCCACCAGATCGTATTCGTTTTCTGGGTTTTCTTTACCCTTCACAACGACAACGTCCTTAAAGCACTGGTGGTCTTCGGCACGGTACAGCGTTGGGCCGTTGCCCATACCGTCGAACTCAAAGCCTTCCATCGCTTCGACAACGGCGCATGGGTTGAACGAACCGGCGCGTGTAACGGCATCCGCATAAAGCAAGGTCTGCACATAGCATGTGTGCGCAGCCTGGCTTGGGGGGAAGCCGTATTTTGTGCCGAAGGATTGAACGAAAGCGTTCGTGCCGGTATAACGCGCGCCCAGCTGGTCTTCGAGCTTCCAATCCCAGTTTTGCGAACCAAGGATACCCTTGATGTTGGCACCAGCACCGCGGGCCATCAGCTCCGAGTAGAGCGGTACAACGATCTCGAACTTCTTGCCGTTGACCATCTTGTCGCGCAGGCCGAACTGCACAGCGTTGGTCAAAGAGTTGACCATGTTCCCGCCGTAGTGGTTCAGAACCAACACATCCGCACCGGACTGCAAGACAGGCGCGATGTAAGACGAGAAGTCGGTCTGTGTGAGCGGAGTTTTAACCGCGTTCACGGTTTCCCAGCCCAAGGCTTCAGTGGACGAACGCACGGCTTCTTCTGTGGTGTAACCCCAGTTATAGTCCGCTGTCAGGTGATATACCTTACGGTCCGCGCCGTATTCATTGACCAAGATCGGTGCAAGGGCCGCGCCGGACATGTAGGAGTTAAAGAAGTGGCGGAAGCCGTTGGCCCGCTTGTCTTTACCTGTTGTGTCGTTGGCGTGGGTCAAACCCGCCATAAAGATAACGCCGGCCTCTTGGCACAGCGCTTGTACGGCCACAGCCACACCGGAGGAGGATCCGCCGGAAATCATAATCGCGCCGTCTTTTTCGATCATCGACTTGGCAGAAGCGCGTGCCGCATCGGATTTTGTCTGTGTGTCGCCGCTGACGAACTGGACTTTCTTGCCCATGATGCCCGTACCGTCCAGCACTTTGGAGCTGAAGGTTTGCAGCATGCCGCCGTCGCCCCCGCCGTTAAGGTGCTCTACCGCCAGCTCGAATGCGCGCAGCTCGTCGGCACCTTCGTCTGCGTATGGGCCAGATTGTGGAACGTTAAAGCCGAGAGTTACCGTGTCGCCCTCAGGCGCGTTGGTAAAGCCGGAATGCGCAGCAGCGCTAAGATACGTCGGCAGTGCCAAGCCAGCGCCAGCAACGGCACCGGTCTTGATCAGACCACGACGTGTCAAATTCGAAAATGACATGTATTTCCTCCCAATTGTTGAAACCGCGTCTTGGGTTATTGCCCAAGTACACGGTGCACAGAGGTGCAAAGAGAATAAGAGGGCAAAACTGAAAACCAATCAATAAGTCCCTTGATAAAAACACTTATTCTGTAAATATATTCTCAGAATGCGTAGGTATACTGTAAACTTAATGATGTTGCAGCGCAGAAAGCCGTTGAAAATGCGGCATAAAACAACAAGGGGTACCCATGTCACGTGAGGCATTGACGGGAAGTCGAATCCGAGAGCGGCGCGTGATGGCCGGGCAGAAGCAGGCCGATCTGGCGACAGAGATTGGCATATCGGCCAGCTACTTGAACTTGATCGAACATAACCGCCGCAGAATCGGCGGTAAACTGCTGCTGAACATCTCGGCGGCCTTGGGGGTCGAGCCGACCGCGTTGACAGAAGGGGCCGAGGTGGCGCTGATCTCGACCCTGCGCGAGGCGGCCGACGAGGCCGGATTGACGGGCCCCGAAGTGACCCGCGCTGACGAATTTGCAGGCCGATTTCCCGGCTGGGCCGATGTCCTTGCCAGCACGCAGCGCCGCATCGCCACGCTGGTCCGCACCATCGAGACGCTGACGGACCGTTTGGCGCACGACCCGCATCTGGCGGCTTCCATGCATGAACTGTTGACCACCGCCGCCGCCATCCGGTCTACGGCGTCAATCCTGGCCGATACCAAGACGCTGGAACCCGAATGGCGCGACCGCTTTCATATCAACATTGACCAAGACAGCCGCCGGTTGGCCGACAGCGCGCAGGCCTTGGTCCGCTATCTTGAGGCAGACCCCGACACCACACCCGCCGCCAGCTCCCCTCAGGAAGAAGTCGAGGCCTTTCTGGAAGCGCATCGGTTCCGGTTTGCCATGCTGGAAGAGGCGGGGCATGACGACAGTGCGATCGAGGGGCTTGCCCAGGCCGCGCCAGAACTGCAAAGCGCTGCAGCGCGCCATATTGCGCGGGATGTTTTGCATCAGGTTGCACGGGATGCCGATGCCTTGCCCATCAAACAGTTAAGTGCAGCGGTTCAGGAATTTGGCCCAGATCCGATGCTGCTTGCGCAGCATTGCCGCCAGCCCGTCGGGCGCGTTTTGCGCCGGATGGCCGCGATGCCTGAACTTCGCGCAGGGCTGTTGGTATGTGATCGCTCGGGCACGGTGATTTTTCGCAAATCGGTAGATGGTTTTGCGGTGCCGCGTTTTGGGGCCTGTTGCCCGCTCTGGCCCCTGTTTTCGGTCTTGGGGCATCCCGGTCTCGTTGTGCGCGAAAGGTTGGAACAGTTGGGCAGGGGGCATTCAGAATTCGACTGCATCGCAACCAGCGAAGTTCAGTCCGCACCCGGTTACAACATGCAGCCGTTGGTGCAGTCCGTGATGCTGATTCTGCCTGCCCAGGGGCCAGCGGCGCAAAAACTGGATGTGGGATCGACGTGTCGCATTTGCCCGCGCGATCATTGCCCCGCGCGGCGCGAGCCGTCCATCCTGAACGGAGGAGTATAAACGCGCAACATGGTTTTGACAGGGCGCGCATTTAGGTGCATCGTTTGGAACGGTGTTTCAGATCGCAAAACAAGGCGGCGGGCACCTTCAGGGAGAGGGATATTTCAATGGCAAAGCATGTCGTGCTCGTTGAAGACGAGACAAACATCGCAGAGGCGATCCGTTTTTTGCTGGGCCGTGAAGGTTGGCGGGTTGAGACCTTGGCGAATGGATCAACGGCAGTCGATGTGATCCGCAACGCAAACCCCGATCTTGTGATACTGGACGTTATGCTGCCGGGAAAAAGCGGCTTTGAAATTCTGAGGGACCTTCGCGCAGACCCCGTTTTTGTTGACCTGCCCATCTTGATGCTGACCGCACGGGGGCAGGCGCGTGACCGCGAAATGGCCGAAACTGCTGGCGTCAGCCGCTTTATGACCAAGCCGTTTTCGAACGGCGAGATGCTGGATGCCGTCCGCGCCCTGACCGCGACCACGCCAACCACCCCATGAGCAACCGCCCCGGATCGCCCCTTTTTCTGGCGCGGCGCAGCTACCGGTTTCGCCGCCTCATGGACGCTGTGCGCTTGTTACCGCTTGCTGCGCTGACGTTTTGGATGGTGCCGCTGTTGTGGCCTGTTCCGGGGGAGGGAACGCTGGTGGGTGAGGCCGAGCCCCTCGTGTCCACTTCTCAAGCGGTGCGCTATATTTTCTGTGTCTGGCTTGGCATGATCGTTTTGGGCTTTGTGTTGTGGCAGCGTACTGCGCGCCAGATTGCTCAGGAAAACGAGGGCTGATGGTGTCTCTGAACCAGCTGATCGCCGTTTGCCTATTGTATGTTGTGGCGCTGTTCGCGGTCGCCTTTGCCGCAGAGCGTGCTGCCGTCAAAGGGCGCGGTGATTGGCTGTTGCGCTCGCCCTTGGTCTATACGCTTTCGCTGTCGATCTATTGTACAAGTTGGACGTTTTACGGTGCCGTTGGCTATGCTGCACGGTCAGGATTGGAATATGTGACGATCTATCTGGGCCCCAGCATCGTGATGATCGGTTGGTGGTGGCTGCTGCGCCGCTTGGTGCGCATTGGACGGTCGCACCGCGTGACATCGGTCGCCGACCTGATCTCGTCTCGTTATGGCAAGTCGAACCTGTTGGCGATCTTGGTGACGGTGATGGCGGTGATCGGGATTACGCCCTATATTGCGCTGCAATTGCAGTCGGTTACCCTCTCTTTGACGATCTTTGCCGCACCTGCCACGCTTGCTGGGGGCGCGAGCGAACCCATCAATACCGCTGTAGCCGCTTTCTGGATTGCTGTGGGTCTTGCGATCTTTACCGTTCTGTTTGGCACCCGAAACCTGAACGTTAATGAACGTCACCACGGCGTGGTCATCGCCATCGCGGTCGAGTCAATCGTCAAGCTTGTCGCGCTGATCTGCGTGGGTGTGTTCGTTGTCTGGGGCCTTGCTGGCGGTGTGGAAGAGGTGATGGCTCAAATCGACCGTTCGCCCATCGGAACGTGGCAAGTGGAGGGGGGGCGGTGGACCGCGCTGATCTTGCTGGCTGCGGCTGCGTTTATCTGCCTGCCACGGATGTTTCAGGTGATGGTCGTCGAAAACGACGATGAGCGGCATTTGCAGACGGCAAGTTGGGCGTTTCCGCTATATCTGATGCTGATGAGCATGTTTGTCGTGCCAATCGCGGTTGTGGGGCTTGATCTGATGCCGGAAGGGTCCAATCCCGATTTGTTCGTGCTGAGCCTGCCGCTCAGTCAAGGGCAGAATAATCTGGCGATCTGGCGTTTTTGGGGGGGTTTTCGTCGGCCACCTCTATGGTGATTGTGGCGACTTTGGCGCTGTCGACGATGGTCAGCAACCATATCGTCATGCCGATCTGGCTGGCGGTGGGGCAAAGCACGGTCCAGCAATCGGGGGATGTGCGAAATGTGGTGATCCTGTCGCGGCGCCTGTCGATCCTTTTCATAATCGCACTTGGCTATTTCTACTATCGCGCCTCGGGCGGCAGCGGTGCCCTGGCGGCGATCGGAACGATTTCCTTTGGCGGGGTCGCACAATTCCTGCCGGTTCTGTTGGGGGGTATATTTTGGCGGGGGGCAACGCGCACGGGTGCAATCTTGGGGCTGTGCGTGGGGTTTGCGGTCTGGCTTTTCACGATGCTTTTGCCGAGCTTCGGTCCAGAGGCCGTTTTTTCTTTGGCCACGTTTGAACATGGGCTTATGGGGCTGTTCTGGCTGCGTCCCGAGGCGCTTTTTGGGATCAGCGGTATTGATCCCACGGTCCACGCTGTGTTCTGGAGCCTGGCGCTGAATACATTGGCTTTTGTTGTGGGATCACTGGTCAGTTTCCCCGCACCTATGGAGCGGCTTCAGGGTGCGCAGTTTGTCAATGTTTTCGAGCATTCCAGCCCCGCACGCGCTTGGACGGCATCTGATGCGGGCAGCGAGGATCTGATGATCATGGCGCAGCGCATCCTTGGCCCTGCCGAAGCGCAAGCGTTCTTTCGGGCGCAAGCCCGGTTGCAGGAAAAGTCGGAAGGCCTGCCAGAGCCAACGCCGCAGTTTGTGCAAGCGCTGGAACGAGAGCTTTCGGCCTCGGTTGGGGCGGCAACGGCGCATGCGATGGTGGCACAACTGGTGGGGGGCGCGTCGGTTTCGGTACGTGATTTGCTGGCGGTAGCGGACGAATCCGCCCAGATGCTGGAATATTCGAGCCAACTTGAAATCAAATCGCGCGAACTGTCCGACACGGCCGAAAAACTGCGCAGTGCGAATGAAAAGCTGACACAGCTCTCGTATCAAAAGGATAGCTTTCTAAGCCAGATCAGTCACGAATTGCGCACGCCAATGACCTCTATCCGGTCGTTTTCCGAGATACTGCGCGATGCCGAAGCGTTGAGTGCGTCAGAGAAAACCCGCTATGCCTCGATCATTCATTCCGAGACAATTCGCCTGACGCGGCTATTGGATGATCTGTTGGATCTGTCCGTGCTTGAAAACGGCGAAGTGACGTTGAACAGCCAGCGTGGATCTTTGCGCGATGTGCTGGATCTGGCGGTGACCACGGCACAAGCGGCCAATACCCGCGCGATCAAGGTGGAACGCGATCGGGCTGCCGAAGATGTGGCCCTTGAGACAGACCTTGACCGGCTGGTGCAGGTGTTCATCAACCTGATCACCAACGCCCAGAAATACTGCGTTGCGGATGCGCCCAAACTTGTCATCAGCGTGGTGCAGAAATGGGACCATGTCATGATTGATTTCATCGATAACGGGTCCGGGATCGAAGCGGCGTCCCGTGCGCTGATCTTTGAGAAATTCAGTCGTCTTCCCGGTCAGGGTGGGGAAGGTGCGGGGCTGGGCCTGGCCATTTGCCGCGAGATCATTACCCGCCTTAAAGGTGATATCATCTATCTGCCCGATATGTCTGGGACCGGGTTCAGAGTGACGTTGCCTGTGCCGAAAGGTGGCGTTTGGGATGCAATTGCTGAAGATGCCGCGTCTGCATAAAGGACATGGTAACCATTAACCGCTTAAAACTGAGCCAGTGGGGATATGTGCCGGGCGGAGTATCGAGTGACGGATCATCAACAAACGGTAATGCGGCGCAAGACGCAAGCGGGACGGGCCTTGCACCAGTCGCGTACCGTTTCTGTATTGAAGGCATTGCGGTTGACCATGTCCAAGGTCGGCAATGATCTCTTTTCGCTCCCCGTGGCAATCTTGGGCGCGACACAGACTGTCCTGGAAAACGAAGACTGCGCCGAGGTTTTTCAGGATGATCACCTGCTGATCTTGCTGGATGGTTCCGATGGTTTGCGCGGGGCTGTGATGGTCGACCCCGTTTTGGTCGGTGGTTTGATCCAACAACAAACCATGGGGGCCGTTTATCCGGTAAAGGATCCCTCGGGGCGCCCGATGACGGCAACGGATGCGTCGCTGGTGGAACCGCTGATCAATGCGCTGCTGTCGCGCGCCGCGGACCTGCCCGAGACGGAGGCCGAACGCAGTCTTCTGGTGGGGTTCAAATTTGGAGCGAAGGCAAAGGATTCGCGCCTGCTGATGTTGGCGCTGGACGCGCGCGAGTTTCATATTCTGCGGCTTACCGTTGATATGGCCAAAGGAGTGCGACAGGGCGAATTGCTGTTTTGCCTGCCCGTACCGCCGCCCCGTCCCGTGGCCGAAGCCGCTGATTCACAAAGTGGATCGGACGTTTTGCCTGCTTCGCCCAAAACGCTTTGTGCCTCTGTGCTGTCTTTGAAGGCGGATTTGATGGTGTCGTTGACCCAGTTTCAGCTGCCAATCCGGGTGGCAGGGGCCTTGCGGGTCGGGCAGGTTCTGGATTTGGGCCATGTGAGTTTTGAAGACGCGCAGGTAAGAACCCGGCAAGGGCGAATTTTGGCGCGTGGCGTTTTGGGACAGCAAGACGGGATGCGCGCCTTGCGCCTGAAACACCGCGAAAAGAAGCGAGAGACGCTGCAACGTCGAACATCTGATGTCGACGATTTGCAAGTCGAGCGAGCCCAAGATGCGCAATTCGATGATTTTTACAGCGTACAGGATTTGCCCGCGTTGCCCGAGCTTGCGCAGACCAATATACCAAAGATGGATCATGATGAACTGGGCCAACCGGTTGAAAGCCGCTCGATGCCTGATATGTCGGATCTGCCCGGCTTCGACGATGACGACGACGAGGAGCCGATGCGCCAATATCAGGCTGGCTGAAACGTGGCTTAGGTATAGGTCGCGCTAAGGACGCCACGCATGTTCGAGATGTCATAGCCACCGGCGCGCGCCGCAGCGATCAATTCGTCAGCGGGTTGTTGCCCCGCCTGACCAAGCGCCCAAGCAATTGTAGAGCGTGTGCCAGAAGCGCAATAGGCCAGAACGGTTTCATCCTTTGCCACGCCGATCTCGCGGTTATGTGCGATCACGTCGGGGGTCATCGTCTGATGCGTCAGGGGTTGGAACGCGAAACCCAGGCCCGCCGCTTCGGCAGCTGCCTTGATTGCGGCGTGCTGATGGCTGGGGGGCACTTCCTCATCCGGGCGATTGCACAGGATCAGGGTGATGCCTGCTTCGGCGATCGCGGCCATATCTGTCGGATCAATCTGGGGCGCGGCATAGAAGCGGGGGGTGATTTGGTTCATGTTCATGACTTGATTTAACCAGCCGTTTCTTTGCTGTCTAGTAATCTCGACATTTTCGGCGCGATCATCATCCCCAGCACCATGGTGGCCAGGAATATCAACCCGCCTGTGCCCCCAAAGCTGAGCGAGGCAAGTGCCGGCCCAGGGCAAAGCCCGGCCAGGCCCCAACCCATGCCAAACAGGATTGCACCGATGACAAGTTTGCGGTCAAATTTGGGCTCTGGACGTGCTGGGAAACTGCCACCGGCCAGAGGTTCGCGGTTGCGTGTAAGGCCCCACGCGACGGCCATTGGCAAGATCGCGCCGCCCATGACGAAGGCAAGCGTCGGGTCCCACGAGCCGAAGAAGTCAAGAAAACCCTGCACCTTGTCGGTGTTGGTCATGCCGGAAAGGTACAAACCGATGCCAAATAATGTACCGGCTAGAATGGAAAATAGGTTTCGCATCTTAAAGCCCTCCCATGATTGCGCGCAGACCGACGACCATCATCGCCCCTGCAAAAATATAGATCAACGTTGACACGATGCCACGCGGCGACAAGCGCGAGATGCCGCAAACGCCATGCCCAGAGGTGCAGCCGTTTCCGATGCGTGTGCCAGCACCGACGAGCAGGCCAGCAATGGCAACAAGCAGGACATTGCCGGTCAGGTTTGTGTCAGCAGGGCGGCCAGAGAAAAAGATCAAGATTGCCGGTGCAATGACAAGAGCGGCAACAAAAAACATCCGCTCAACACGCAGGTTGCGGCCCGTGCCATCCACAAGACCGCCAAGAATACCGCTTGCCCCCATGATGCGCCCGTTGCCCAAAAGATAAACAGCTGCGCCGCATCCGATGATAAGGCCACCGATAAGGCCCCAAATCCAGTCTAGTTCAATCATATTTTATTCCACTTACGCAGGAAGACATAAGGGGCTGGCCCCAGTTCACTCGGATATATAACAGTTATTGAATGTGTTGCAAGGCGCAAAGAGCCGCGCCGTTTCGCTAGGCTAGGAAAATTCCGACGACGACCATCATCAATCCGATCACCGACAGGAATAATGCGCCCAAATTCAGGGGGAGCACCTTTTGCAGTACGGCGTGCATCTCGTCTTCGGGCAAGTTCGCGCGTTTGGCGCGCATCACACGGAAGATGCACCAGACAAGGCCAAAAAACCCTACAAGCGAGACGATTGCCCCAACCCATATCAAAATGTCGAACACAGTGGATGGTGTATTTTCCATGCAGTGCGGGCTATCTGAATTGCGCGGGCAGAGCAAGAGTGGCTTGCGGCAGGCCAAGTGCGGCGTTAGTCAGGGCGCTGACCCTTTCCAGACACAGGATGTCCCCATGAGCGACAGTGCCACCAATCCCGAAGTCGTCGACACCGTTGGCGATGCCACCTACCGCGTCACCGCAAACGAGCTGCGCCAGTTCGTCGAGCGGATCGAGCGGCTTGATGCCGAGAAGAAAGATCTCGCAGAGCAACAAAAAGAGGTGATGGCCGAAGCCAAAGCGCGCGGCTACGACACCAAGGTGCTGCGCAAGGTCATTGCATTGCGCAAGCGCGACAAGGACGACATCGCCGAAGAAGAAGCCGTACTTGAAATGTACAAGGAAGCTTTGGGGATGTAATCGGGCAGGCGGAGGATCAGTTTTCTGGCACCCCCACCCGGCATCCAGCCAAATCCGCTTGCGCCCCGGCGCAGGCACCAATAGAAGAGCGGAAATTTTTCCGCCCGCGCCAAGCAACGCGCGGCCTTACCCTATGGAGCTAACATGCAGGTCAACGAGACGCTGAACGAAGGTCTGAAACGCGGCTATGCCATCACTGTGACAGCAGCTGAACTGGAGGCCAAG
>JAGXHA010000092.1 GCA_024636475.1 Roseobacter sp.
CGATATCTCAAGCGTGTTTGATGTTGCTTGGCGAATGATACCGATGCCCAGACCTTGCTGCCCATTCGCGCGCAAAACGGTTTCGCCCGATGCTGGCCCCAAGGTTACTGTGGCGACATCCCCCAGCTTGACTTTGTCCTTGATCTCCAGCGATTCGAACGCGTCAGCGGTCGCAACACTTGCTGTTGTGCGCACGTTGATTGATTGGCGATCCCCTGCCAGATCACCCGCCGGTGTATCAAAGGCAACGCTTGCAAGTACTGCCTGCATGTCGGCAAGGGTTAGTCCTCGGCTCGCAAGTTCGAGCTGGTTGATATCGACGCGAAAAATCGGTTCACGGTCACCGTAAATCTGTAAATCTGCCACTCCATCGACAGAGATCAGGCGGTCCTCGACCCGGTTTTGCACGATCTCGGTCAGCTCTTGGGGCGACCGCCCGGCCGAGGTGACGGCAATCCTCATGACGGGTTGCGCATTGGCATCGGCCTTGACGATTTCGGGCTGTTGCGCGTCTTCGGGCAGATTGTTGACAATACGCGCCACCGCGTCCCTTACATCTGTCGCGGCAACGTCGATATTGACCGTATCATCAAATTCTACAGTAACACGGCTGCGCCCAAACCGAGAGTTTGACGAGATGCTGCGCACCCCGGATACACGACCAACGGCCCCTTCGATGCGGCCTGTCAGCTCTTGATCGACAGCCTCGGGCGATGCGCCCGGGAAAGGTGTGGTGATCGTTACGACAGGCCGGTCAACGTTGGGCAGTTCGCGAATTTCGGCCCCGAAAAGGGCGGCAAAACCAGCCAGAATGATCAGTGCATTCAAGACAAAGGCAAGGATAGGGCGCCTGATAAAGAGCCCGGTGCCGGGCGAGGAGGCGGCGCTCATATTTGAACCTTTCCTGGGCGGCTTTGACTGTTCAGCGCGGTTTCCTTTTGCGGGGCAACAGTCACATCAGCGCCGTCGCGCAGGGTTTGCACGCCCTCAGTCACGACCATATCGTCTTTGCGCAGATCATCAGATGTGACCAGCACCTCGTCCCTGTTGCGCTGCGCAATAGATACGCTGATGCGCGAAGCTTTTCCGTCACGCACGACCCAGACGAATGGCCCTTCGCTGGACCATTGCAACGCCAAAGGTGCGATGGACAAGACAGTCTCACCCGGAAAGGTCATGTCGACAGAGAACGCCATCCCGGCGCGCAGCAAATCCGCCTCGTTCGACACCCGACCTTGTACAAGCATGGTTCTGCTTGCCCGCTCTACCACTGAATCGATGGCGCTGATTTCGCCCTGCATCTTTGTCTCGTTCAGGCCCAACGGGCTTAGGTCAAAAGTTTGGCCAACGGCGATCTTGCTGACGATGCGTTCAGGCACGCGGAAATCAATCAATATCTCGGTACGATCCGTTATGGTGACCAAAATATCCTGAGCATTCACGCGGTCCCCTATTTCAAGGCTCGTGATGCCCATCCAGCCCGAGATGGGTGCAACAACCTGGCGCTGCGAAAGGTCGAATTCCGCTTGCCGGACAGCAAGTTCAGCGCTGCGCAACGCCAATTCGGTTTCGCGCAACCTGACTCCAGTCGTGGCCCCGGATGCTTCCAGCCGCTGGATGCGGTTTGCCTCTGAATCGGCGTCTGCGAGTTCGATCCGCGCCTGTTCCAGCGCGATCTGCTGTTCTTCGTCTTGCAGCGACAATATGACGGTGCCACTTTCAACATAGCCGCCTGCTGCAATTGCGATATCAGTGATGACGCCCACGGCATTCGATCTTACCGTGACCGACCGACGTGCCAGACCGTCACCAATAGCATTGATCCGCTCTGCCAATGCTTTTTCCTGAACCGGCAATGCAATGACCTGCGTCGGACCTCCGCCACGTCTTCTGTCTTGTTCACCCTGTGCTGTGTCGGCAGGTTCAATACCAAGCAAGTCAAACACACCTATCTTGTCCAGAAACGGGTGCGACGCTGGCACGTAGGTGATCCAGATATAGCCCCCGATAAGAGCGGCGAAGCATAAAAGACCGATTTGCCGGAGCGCTTTCATCATGATTGCCTTTGTCAGAATGTCATTAGTTTGAGTACTTAGCCTGTCGTGACGTAAAACATATAAATTTTCTGTGTAGGTGGCCCGTAAAGTTTGCCTTAGGTGAATCCGCCCATCTTAGCATCATAAGGCTTTGGTCAGGCTGTTACAAAACCATCACTTTTCATTTCTCTTTAGTTCGATTATTCATGAATTATGGAATCAGTAATATCTCATCGTCTCTCGGCACTTGGCCACCCGCAACGGCTGGCGCTGTTTCGACTGCTGATGCGCCGCTATCCTGATCGCGTTCCCGCAACCGAATTGGCCCAAGCGCTTGGGTTGAAACCAAACACGCTTTCGTCCTACGTAAACGCCCTCATGCAAGCCGGTTTGGCAACGCAGGAGCGAGTAGGAACGTCCCTGCGCTATGCCATCGATCTGGATGCTGCCCGCGAGACCATGGATTACCTGCTAAACGACTGCTGCAAAGGCCGTCCTGATATCTGCGCACCCCTCAAAAACATCAGCCAAACCAAGCGCAAGTTCAACGTTCTCTTCCTTTGCACGGGAAATTCTGCCCGTTCGATATTTGCGGAAGCCATCTTGCGCGAGATCGCAGATGATCGCTTTGTCGCTTATTCGGCAGGGACCAATCCACGCTCGGGCCTTAACCCGTTGGCACTAGATGTGTTGAAACAAAAGGGCCACGACGTATCGGTTTTGCGCTCTAAGAATATCTCAGAGTTCCAACGCGCGGATGCACCCGACTTTGATTTCGTATTCACCGTATGTAATCAGGCCGCCAACGAGGAGTGCTCCACGTGGCAAGGCAAACCGATCAGTGCGCATTGGGGGCTTCCTGATCCCGTCAAGGCCGAAGGGTCAGATGCAGAAAAGAGCCTTTCTTTTCATCAAACCTACGGAGCTCTGTTAAACCGCATGATCGCCTTTACCGCTTTGCCCCTCACATCGCTTGATCGCATTTCCTTGCAAAAGCACGTGGATCAGATCGGCCAGTCCAAACCAGAAGGAAAGTCCACATGACCGTTTATGCCATCAACGGCCTTGGCCGCATCGGCAAACTAGCCCTCAAGCCATTGCTTGAACGGGGTGCCAAGATCGCCTGGATCAACGATGCCGTAGGAGATGCCCAAATGCATGCGCATCTGCTTGAATTCGACACAGTGCACGGGCGGTGGCGGGCTGAAATTACGCATGACGCAGACAGCATCACAATCGATGGCATTCGTCTGCCATTTATTGGCACCGATGATATCAATGCGCTGCCGCTGGAGGGCGTTGACGTTGTGATCGACTGCACAGGCGTCTTCAAGACAGAAGCCAAGATCGCACCATATTTTGATGCTGGCGTGAAAAAGGTGGTTGTGTCTGCGCCCGTAAAGGATGGGGATGCCGCGAATATCGTCTACGGTGTCAATCACGATATTTACGAGCCTGACCGCCATCGCATTGTGACCGCAGCCAGCTGCACGACCAACTGCCTTGCGCCGGTCGTGAAGGTCATTCACAAGAATCTCAAAATCCGCCATGGTGTCATCACTACAATTCACAATGTGACAAACACCCAAACCATTGTGGACCGTCCTGCCAAAGATCTGCGCCGTGCCCGATCTGCGCTGAACTCCTTGATCCCAACCACGACAGGCAGTGCAACCGCTATCACGTTGATATACCCCGAACTAAAGGGCCGGCTAGACGGCCATGCCATTCGCGTGCCCTTGCTCAATGCCTCTTTGACGGATTGCGTTTTCGAGGTAGAGCGTGAAACCACAGCGCAAGAGGTCAACGCGCTGTTCAAAGCTGCATCCATTGGGCCGTTAAAAGGCATATTGGGCTATGAAGAGCGCCCGCTTGTCTCTGCCGATTACACCAATGATGAGCGTTCAAGTATCGTTGATGCCCTGTCGACCATGGTTGTCGATGGCACTCAGGTGAAGGTGTACGCTTGGTACGACAACGAGATCGGATATGCGCACCGCTTGGTTGACGTGGCCATCATGGTTGGGGAAAGCCTGTGACCGATACGCCTGCGCGTGCGGAAGGGCAGTCGGCCTATATCGCGGTTACCGCATCGTATTGGGCTTTCATGCTCACCGATGGCGCACTGCGCATGCTGGTTTTGCTACACTTCCACACACTGGGCTTCTCGCCTGTGCAACTTGCCTATCTCTTTGTTCTTTATGAAATCGCGGGTGTGGTGACAAATCTGTATGCGGGCTGGATTGCTGTGCGCTTCGGCCTGACTTCGACCCTTTACGCCGGACTTGGCCTACAGGTGCTGGCGCTTTTGGTCTTGGCGCAGCTTGCTCCCGCGTGGACGGTCGGCGTGTCGGTTGCCTTTGTCATGCTGGTTCAGGCGGCAAGCGGCGTTGCCAAGGACCTTGCCAAGATGTCGTCAAAATCCGCTGTAAAGCTGCTTGCACCGTCTGAGAACGGGGCACTTTTCCGCTGGGTCGCACTTCTGACGGGTTCAAAAAACATGGTGAAGGGCATTGGATTCCTGCTTGGTGCCGGGTTGCTGGCCACATTAGGATTTGTCTGGGCCGTTCTTGGCATGGCCGCAATCCTGGCTATGATCTTGCTGGCGGTTCTGATTGCCATGCCGACAGGTCTGCCAAAAGGGCGCAAGGGCACAAAGTTCTCGGACGTATTCTCCAGGTCTTCCAACGTAAACTGGCTCAGCGCGGCCAGGGTTTTCTTGTTTGGTGCGCGCGACGTTTGGTTTGTCGTCGGCATTCCCATCTATTTCTATGCCGTGCTGTCAGACGGCACTGATGAGGGTAACCGTGCCACGTTCTTCCTGATCGGGACTTTCATGGCCGGTTGGGTGATCCTGTACGGTCTTGTACAGGCCAATGCCCCCCGCATCCTGCGGGCAAAAAACCGCTCCGAGGCCGATCTGATCGCCTCAGCACGTTTATGGGCCTGGTATCTTTTCATTGTGCCATCGGTTTTAACCTTGGCGGCTTTGTTGACGACTGGACCACAGATGTGGCTTACCTTGATCCTCGTCGCCGGATTGCTGGTATTCGGTGCGATCTTTGCTGTGAACTCGTCCCTGCATTCCTACCTGATCTTGTCTTTCACCAAAGCCGAACGTGTGACGATGGACGTCGGCTTTTACTACATGGCCAACGCTGCCGGCAGGTTAATGGGGACGCTGCTTTCGGGTGTAACATATCAGGTCGGTGGTCTGGCTCTCATGCTCGGAACCGCAGCCCTTATGGTGGCGCTGTCAGCCATCACAGTTGGATTTCTACGGCCCAACGCTGGCTAGGCGAGTGCCAGTTCAGATCAGTTATGCTCACGCCTTAGAAAGGTATGTGCTGCGCCGCATTGACTATCCCCTAGCGTAAATATCCTCATACCTGATAATATCATCCTCACCCAGATAACTACCTGTCTGGACCTCGATCAGGACCATAGGCACCTTGCCGGGGTTTTCCATGCGATGGACGGCGCCCAGCGGGATGTAGACGGACTGGTTTTCGCTGGTCAGCTTGACAGTGTCATCGACGGTCACCTTGGCGGTGCCTTCGACGACGATCCAATGTTCAGAGCGGTGGTGATGGCTTTGCAGGCTCAGAGAAGCACCGGGGTTTACCACGATGCGTTTCACCTGGAAACGGCCGCCGATGACCAGGCTCTCGTACCAGCCCCAAGGGCGATAATCGCGGGGGAGTTGCACCGCCTGACTTGAGCCTTTCGCCTTAAGGGCATCGACGGCTTCTTTCACCCGCTGGGCTTGCGACTTATCGGCGACAAGCACCGCGTCACCCATGGCGATAGCCACGATATTGTCGAGGCCGATGCCCACCAGTTGCAAGCCGTCGGTTTCAGAACGCAGCAGGGTATCCGTACAGTCGATTGCAGTCGCGTTCTCAGAACAGACGTTGCCTTGCGCGTCAGGACCGGATTCCATCCAAACCGCGTCCCAGCCACCCAGATCAGACCAGCCCGCACTAAAGGGCATGACGGCAAGGTTGTCGGCCTTTTCCATGATGGCGTAGTCGATCGAGATGTTGTCAGCCTCCGCCCAGGCATCGGGGGCCAGTCGGGTAAAGCCCAGATCCGCGTTGGCGTTTTTCAGCGACGCGGTCACTGCTTCGACCATGTTTGGGGCGTGTTTTCCAAACGCAGCGAGGATTGCCTCTGCCGTGAACAGGAAGATGCCCGCATTCCACAGGTAGTTGCCCGCCGCCAGCATCTCGGTCGCGCGGGTGCTATCGGGCTTTTCAACAAAGCGGGCGAGGGACTGGGGCGTGTTCGCACCCGCATCCGCACCTTCTGCAAGTTCCAGATAACCATATCCCGTTTCGGGCCGTGTTGGCGTAATGCCGAATGTCACAAGATCACCCGCTTGCGCACGCGCAACAGCTGCCTGAACCGTGGCAGCAAATGCGGCTGTATCAGGGATCACGTGGTCAGACGGGGCCACAAGCATCATGGCATGTGGATCTTTTCGGGCGATCATCAGCGCTGCGGCAAGGATCGCTGGAGCTGTATTGCGCCCCTCCGGTTCGATCAGAATGCTTTGCGCGATCTGTTCCACCTGTGCCAGTTGCTCGGTCACGATAAAGCGGAACGGGTCGCCCGTCACGATCACAGGGGCGGTAAAGCCCTTGCCGGAAAGTCGCCGGGCCGACGCCTGAAACAGGCTCTCATCGCCCATAAGTTTGGCGAATTGCTTGGGGTAGGACTTACGCGAGAGCGGCCAAAGCCGCGTACCGGAGCCGCCACAAAGAAGAATCGGATGGATCATATTAATTACCAATAAGGTTAGTTATGTAATATTCTGTTAACATGTCTTGATTTCAGGATCGCACCGTTTCCTGCTTCAAAAACCAGCCATAAGTTTCTCGCAACCCGTCTTTGAGTGCAATTTTGGCCTCCCAACCCATATCGGCCAAGCGCGACACGTTCATCAGTTTACGCATTGTACCGTCTGGCTTGGTCGTGTCAAAATCCAACTTCCCCTGAAAACCGGTCACCTCTGCCACCATTTGCGCCAACTCGCCAATGCTGACATCTGTGCCGGTCCCGACATTGATATGGCTCAGCATCGGCTGCGTATTGGCTGCATAGATTTCTTGCGGCAAGTCGAGCACAAACAATGACGCTTCTGCCATGTCATCCACATGGAGGAATTCACGCATCGGTTTGCCAGTGCCCCAGATCACGACCTCGTCCAACCCGTCGCGCGCAGCCTCGTGAAAGCGGCGGATCAGGGCTGGCAGCACGTGGCTGTTTTGCGGGTGGAAGTTATCGCCGGGACCGTAAAGATTGGTCGGCATAACTGAACGATAGTCGACCCCATGCTGCCGATTATAGCTTTCGCACAGCTTGATGCCTGCGATCTTGGCAATCGCATAAGGTTCGTTTGTGGGTTCCAGTGTGCCAGTCAGCAGCGCATCTTCAGCCATCGGCTGCGCGGCTTCACGCGGGTAGATACACGAGCTTCCCAATTGCAGCAGGCTTTTGACGCCAGAAGCAAACGCCTCGTGGATCACGTTGCATTCGATCATCAGGTTTTCGTAGATGAAGTCAGCCGGATAGGTGTTGTTGGCCATGATGCCGCCCACCTTGGCGGCAGCCAGGATCACCACATCAGGCTGCTCCGCCTCCATAAAATCTCGCACCGCCGCCTGCGATGTCAGGTCCAGTTCCGCATGGGTGCGGGTAATCAGCGCCAACGCTTCACCAGCATGTTCACGCGTCTGAAGCTGGCGTAAAATAGCGCCGCCCACCATGCCACGATGCCCAGCAATGTAAATCTTGCGCATACGTCTATCCGTTCTCAAGCGAGATCGGCAAATCCAGCCCGTGCTCTTTTAACAGCGCATGGCGGCCTGCGACTTTAAGGTCGTTTGCCACCATCTCGGCGCACATCTCTTGGGTGGTGATCTGAGGTACCCAGCCCAGTTTTTCCTTGGCCTTGGCAGGGGAGCCGAGCAGCGTCTCGACCTCCGCCGGTCGGAAGTACTGCGGATCGATCCGCATCACCACGTCACCGGATTGCAGCGCTGGCGCATCATCGCCTTTGACGCTGTCGACGATCGCGCGCTCTTCGATGCCGGTGCCTTCAAACCGCAGGGTGATGCCCAACTCGGCTGCAGACCACATGATGAACTGGCGCACGGAATATTGCACGCCGGTCGCGATCACGAAGTCTTCGGGCGCGTCTTGCTGGAGCATCATCCATTGCATCCGAACATAGTCCTTGGCGTGCCCCCAATCGCGCAGCGCGTCGATATTGCCCATATACAGGCATTTTTCGAGTCCTTGGGCGATATTCGCCATGCCGCGGGTGATCTTGCGGGTCACAAAGGTTTCGCCGCGGCGCGGGGATTCGTGGTTGAAGAGGATGCCGTTACACGCATACATGCCATAGGCCTCGCGGTAGTTCACCGTGATCCAGTAAGCGTACATCTTGGCCACGGCGTAGGGCGAGCGTGGGTGGAAGGGCGTTGTTTCGGTCTGCGGGGTTTCTTGCACCAAACCATAAAGCTCGGAGGTTGACGCCTGGTAAAAGCGCGTCTTTTTCTCCAGCCCCAGAAACCGGATCGCCTCCAGCAGGCGCAGCGTGCCGTTGGCATCCACATCCGCTGTGTACTCGGGCGATTCAAAGCTCACCGCGACATGGCTTTGCGCACCAAGGTTATAGACCTCGTCCGGTTGCACCTCGGACATAATCCGCGTCAGGTTCGAACTGTCGGTCAAATCGCCATAATGCAGGATCAGCTTTGGATCGGGATGATGCGGGTCCTGATAGATATGGTCGATCCGTTGCGTGTTCAGCGACGAGGATCGCCGCTTGATACCATGAACCTCATATCCCTTCTCCAGCAAAAATTCCGCCAGATAAGATCCGTCTTGCCCGGTGATACCCGTGATCAATGCGCGTTTCATGAAAATCCTTTTTACATATCGTGTAGACGCCAAAACCATCAGAGCAAGACCCAGTCAGAGCCGCTCGATCCCTTATTTGTTTTTGTTATTCTTGATTGCCGCTTTTATCCAGCCCGCAAGACGAAAAACACGGCCATCGCAACCTAACAAGTTCAGACCCAGCCGAAGATTACTGGGTTTTAAGCATTCGAATATGTCGCCCCTCGTGATACGCAATCTTTTGTTCTTGGCATCATATTTATCTTCGGTGATCTTTGCCAAATTACTTTGTATGGTCAGTCCCGATCGGTGCCAAACTGCGTTTTGAACCAGCCTGGCAAGGCCACGCGGTACTTAAAAATTTTGGATTTACTGCGCAGCACACTTTCATTCTCGTCCCTAACCGGATCAGCAACGATTGAGGCAAAGGCCTCGTCGCGCGCGACTTCCCATTCTTTTTCGTCGTATTCAGCCAAGTTTGCATAAAACCGCGAAGCATCCCGGTCCGCTTCTTTCCATGCCGCACCCGGAAGACCTTTGCCAGGTGCGTTCCCAACTTCTGTTCGGTGTTGGTTAGCGGCCTCGAGGGCTTCCAGGTTGGCATATTTCAGGTGCACCATATAAACACCTTTAGGCAGATCAAAGGTCGCCGTCGGAAGCTTGCGCGAACCCACCCAGATGCCATGGCGCCAAAGGGCGGTGCCGCGCTTGGCAGCCCACGCTTTACTATAATGGCCGGTGAACACGGCTTTGGACCGGTATCCCAACGCCATCTGCCCCTCTTCCAGCACCCTGTCATCTGCAACTTCAGCCACATTCAGACCCAAAGCAAACACAGCCTTGGACGAAACATTCTCAAAAACCTGTTCAAGCGATTGATAGATAGACGGGTCAAAACAGATCAGCTCATCGGCGTCGGTACGGATCACCCAGTCATAAGACAGCGCCAAACCGTCAGAAAAGCTGTTCAACGTCTGACCGCGTCGGCGGTCAAACCCTTCGAGGATGTCACGCGGAATCGTGATAACGCTTGCACGAGGGCAAATTTGCGCAACCCTATCGTCAGGCCCGTGTGCAACGACGTAAAGGTTATCGAAGCCGACCAGCCGACCATA